>CAVRTZ010000028.1:0-445738 GCA_963724215.1 uncultured Ignavibacteria bacterium | reverse complement strand
CCGGCATCGGGCTCGGCGATACCGCGTCCCCCGTGCCGCCGACGCAGCAGGGCGGCGACGCCTCGGGGCGGAAGGGGCTCGCAGGTGGTCCCGGCCCTCGACAAGGCGATCGGGGTGATTTCGAGTCCCCCGTCGTTCACGTTCGCGAACATCGACCTCCTGGTGAAGTTCTTCGGATCGAACGGCCTGGGCGAGGTGATCACCAGCCCCGAGGTCATTGTCCGCGACGGCCGGAAGGGCAGGATCCAGGTCGGTAAGGACATCTACATCAGCGTGCGGGACATCGCCGGAAACACGGTCAACGAGCAGGTCTCCACCGGTACGATCATCGAGGTGACCCCGACCATCTACACCCAGTCCGACACCGATTTCATCTACCTCGACATGACGATCGAGCAGAGCGACGCGTCCCCCGGCCCGACCATCAACCGGTCGCAGGTCAAGACGCACGCCCCCTCTTCAACGGCGAGGAGACGGGTCATCGGCGGGCTCTTCACCACGCTCGAGACGGAAGTGCGCGAAGGCGTGCCCTTCCTGAAGGACCTCCCCTGGTGGTTCTTCGGCCTGCGGTACGTGTTCGGCTCCGAGAGCCTCGTGAAGACCAAGAACGAGTTGATCATCCTCCTCAAGGCCGAACTGACGGCCGAGATCCGCGATCGCATACCGCACCCGCGGACGGTCCAGGAGCTGATCAACGACAAGCGGATGGATTACCGGAAGGAATTCAACAAGTAACGATGAACGAAAACGTCATCAATGACCAAGGAATTCTCTATGACTGCTAAACTGACTTATCTCAGGTCTCGGGCCGCCGGCGTGCTCGGCACGATCGGCATGCTTGTCGTGCTCGGGTTGCTCGGCGTGCTCGGATTGTCGGGCTGCGAAGACCTCCCGCCGGTCGACGAGAGCACCGACACCGGGGCGAACCGGGTGATCCAGGGCGATGTCCGGGATCTGGCGACGGGCGAGATCCTCCAGAGCGCCATCGTCTACCTCAACTTCGCCGGCAGCACCGACTCGGTGACCACCGCCGCGGACGGTATTTTCCGGTTCGAGGTGAACCTGAACGCGTCCACCGACCCCACCGTCGACATCACCGTGACGAAGACCGGGTACATCCCGAAGGTGGTGAGTTTCGACGTCGTGTCGGACACGACCATGACGGTGCTGATGAGCGTCGACCTCTCCACGTCGGCCCTGCTCACCGGGGTCCTGCGCGACAGCGTCACGCTCTATCCGATCCGGGAGGCGGTCGTGCTCCTCACGCTCCCGGGCGTGGTCGACGTCTTCGAGACCGACATCGACGGCGCGTTCCGGATGTACGCCAACCTGGTGGACCGGGATTCCATGCCGGTCAACCTGACCACCGTCAAGGACGGCTACAAGACGAAGACCGTGACCGTCGTCTGTTACAAGGGTGAGACGAAGGACCTGGGGAACGTCCTCCTGCAGGTCGACGCGGGTTCGACCGTCGGGCAGGTGACCGGCCACATCGTGGACTTCCTCACCAACCTCCCGGTGAACAACGCCACCGTCGTCCTGAGCTCGCCGATTTTCGTCGACAGCATCGCGACGGGGGGCGACGGGTTGTACTCGTTCTCGGTCAACCTCCAGGGCCTCGCCGGGGTGTCCGGCACGGTGAGGGTGTCGAAAAACGGCTACAGCACCAGCACGTTCAATTTCTCGGTTTCGGCGGGACAGATCGTCACGCAGGACGTCCAGCTCGAGCGCGACACCACGACCGGCGTGCCGCCCGATCCGAACGGAACGGGTGACGCGAGGTCGATCGCCTTCGTCAGCCTGTCGACGAACGAGATCTCGGTCGCGGGCGTCGGCGGGACCGAATCCGCGATCATCACGTGGGAGGTGAGGGACTCGCTCGGCTTCCCCATCGACATCGACCACAGCGACACGGTCTTCTTCCAGCTCGTGGGCGCGCCGATGCTGGGCGGCGCGTACGTCTCGCCGGCCTACGCGCTCACGAACGTCGCCGGCCGCGTCGCGACCACGATCAACAGCGGCACCGTCTCGGGAGCCCTGCAGTTCATCGCCACCCTCCGCAGGGAGAGCGACGGGGCGCTCATCACGTCGATGCCGGCGGTGATCACCGTGAACGCGGGCCTGCCCGACCAGGCGCACTTCACGATCGGGCCGCGGCAGTTCAACTTCGCCGCGTACAACTGGCTCGGACGGACGAACGACATCACCGTGCAGGTGGGCGACAAGTACAGCAACCCCGTGAAGACCGGCACGGCCGTGTACTTCAACACGACCGGCGGCGTCGTCGCGGCGAGCGGCTTCACCGCCCCGACCAGCCACGCGACGGTCCTGCTCTACAGCGGCAACCCGCTTCCGCGGGACGCGACCCTCACGCCGCCCTCGCTCTTCGGCGACGGCACGGGCTACGCCTGGGTCCGGGCGCACTCGCTCGGCGAGAACAGCGTGGACGTGATCGATTCGGTCATGATCCTCTTCTCGGGGGTCTCGAACATCACGCTCTCGACCTCGTCGGTGCACATCACGCCGATGGGGTGCGTGGACGTCTCGGTGACCATCGCGGACCAGTGGGGCAACCCGCTGGCGCCCGGCACCGTCATCAAGACGGAGGTGGAGTTCACGCCGCCGGAGAACACCAACTGGAGCGTGCTGGCCTCGGGCCTGCCGGAAGACCCGCTGGCGGACTACCTGACGCGCGGCAACGGCAGCACCGATTTCACGCTGCACATCTGCGACGGCACACCGGGCGGGACGCCCTCGAGGATGCCGTTCAACGTGAAGATATCGGTGACCGGTCCGAACGGCAATACGTTCGCGACCGTGAGCGGAGACGTGGGGCCGTAAAGAGAAGGCGGTCCCTGTACCAGAGAGCCATCCCGGTGAATGCGGCCGGGATGGCTCTCGTCTTTTATATACGGCGCTAAAGGGACTGTAACTCTCGGGGGGCCCGGTGGGGGGCGCCCGGTGTCAATGTTTTGCCAGGGCGGCGCCCGGTGTCAAAGTTTCGCCAGGGCGGAACGGTGGGCGCGGAGCGTGCGTTCGATGTCGCGTTCGGTGTGCGCCGCGGAGATGAAGGCCGCCTCGAACTGGGAAGGGGGGAGGTAGACGCCCGCGGCGAGCATCAGCCGGAACCAGCGTCCGAAGAGCGCCGTGTCGCAGCGTTTGGCCGAGTCGAAGTCGGTGACCGGCCCCTCCGTGAAGAAGACGGTGAACATGGATCCGACGCGGTTGACCGTATGCGGGACGCCGCTCCGGACGAGGCCGTCGGCGAGCCCCTCCTCCAGCGCGCGGCCGGACGCCTCGAGCTTCTCATAGAGGCCGCGGTTCTCCGAGATCATCGCGAGCATCTCCAGGCCCGCGGCCATCGCCAGCGGGTTGCCGGAGAGCGTCCCCGCCTGGTAGACCGGCCCTTCCGGTGCGACCAGCTTCATGATCTCCGTCCGTCCGCCGTACGCCCCGACCGGGCAGCCCGCCGCCGATGATCTTCCCGAGCGTGGTGAGGTCCGGGGTGATGCCGTACCGCTCCTGGGCGCCGCCGCGCGGCGAGCCTGAACCCGGTCATCACTTCGTCGAAGATCAGCACGATGCCGTGGCGCGAACAGAGCGCGCGCAGGTCGCGGAGGAAATTCTTTCCCGGCGGGACGCAGCCCATGTTCCCGACCACCGGTTCGACGATCACGGCCGCGATCGAACCGCGGTGGCGCCCGACCAACCTCCGGACCGACCCGATATCGTTGTACGGGCAGGTGAATGTCTGTTTCGCGAGGTCGCGGGGGACTCCCGGGCTGTCGGGGATGCCGAGCGTCAGCGCCCCCGAACCGGCTTTGATGAGGAACGAGTCGGCGTGGCCGTGGTAGCACCCTTCGAACTTGACGATCCCTTCCCGGCCGGTGAAGGCCCGCGCCAGCCGCACGGCGCTCATCGTGGCCTCCGTCCCCGAGTTCACCATCCGGACCTTTTCGACGGCGGGAACCATCGCGACGATGGCCTCCGCCATCAGGACTTCGGCCTCGGTGGGGGCGCCGAAACTGGTGCCCGACGCCGCGGCCGCGCGGATCGCCTTCACGATGCGGGGATGGCCGTGGCCGAAGAGCATCGGCCCCCACGATCCGATGTAGTCGATGTACCGGTTGCCGTCGACGTCCCGGAGGACCGGGCCCTTCGCGCTCGCGATGAACACCGGCTTGCCCCCGACGGAGCGGAAGGCCCGGACCGGCGAGTTCACGCCCCCGGGGATGACGCGCGCCGCGCGGTTGAAGAGCGATGCTGATTTCCTGGTTTTCATCGGAATCGGTCCTTGTCGTCAGAGCATGTTGTTCTCGCGATACCAGATGTACGTATCGCGCAGGGATTTTTCCAAATTGACGGGATTGTACGCGAGTTCCCGCGCCGCCTTCGCCGTGGAATACCACTGGTGGAGTCCCGCCCCCGCGACGAGGTCGCGCGTGATGAGCGGCTCGGTCCGGGTCAGGCCGGCGAAGAGTTCCGCGGCGGCGGCGAGGCCCCGCACGGCCGCCCGGGGGATTTTGAACCTGGGCCCCGGGACGCCGAAGAGGTGCGCCGCGTACGAAAACGCCTCACGGTGCGTGAGGTTCGTTCCCGCGAGGATGTAGCGCTCGCCCGGCCTGCCCTTCTCGGCCGCCGAGAGCTGTCCCGCGATCACGTCCGAAACGCCGACAAGGTTCATCCCGCCGGCGGGGTAGGCGAAGAGCCTCCCACGGACCGCGTCCCTCACCAGCTGGCCCCCGTGCACGTACCGGTCGCCCGGGCCGACGATCACCGACGGGTTGACGATGACGGCGTCGAGGCCGCGGCCGGCGGCCGACAGGACTTCCCGTTCGCCGAGGTGTTTGGAATACCGGTAGGTGAGCGCGGCCGGCCAGTTGAAGGCGGTCGTCTCGTCGACCAGGCCGCCGTCCGTGCGGTACCCGAGCGCGGCGATCGAGCTGGTGTGGACGAGCCGCCGGACGCCGGCCCTCAGGCACGCCTCGGCGACGGCCCGCGCGCCTCCGGCGTTGACGTCGAGCTGCTCGTCGCGGTCCTTCCGTTTGAAGCTGACCATCGCCGCGGTGTGGAAGACCAGGTCGCAGCCCGACGCGGCCACCCCGACCGCGCCGGTGTCGCGGATGTCACCGTAGAAGAGTTCCACCGGCCCTGCCATGCCTGGTTGTCCGGCCTGTCCCTTGAAATCGATGCCGCGTTCCCTCCAGGACGGCCGCGCGAACGCCCGGACCCGGATCCCCCGTGAACGGAGTTCCCGGACCAGGCCCGAGCCGAGGAACCCGGTCGGGCCGGTCACCAGGGCGGTCGGCATGGCGGCTACAGGAGTTTTGCGGCGTCCTTGGCGAAGTAGGTCAGGATCATGTCCGCGCCCGCGCGCCGGATCGACGTCAGCATTTCCATCATGACGCGCTCCTCGTCGATCCAGCCCATTTTTCCTGCCGGCCTTCACCATCGAATATTCGCCGGAGACGTTGTAGGCGGCGGTCGGCATGCCGAACGTGTCCTTGACCCGCCGGATGACGTCGAGGTAGGGCATCGCCGGCTTGACCATCACGATGTCCGCGCCCTCGTCGATGTCGGCGGCGACCTCCCGGAGCGCCTCGTCGGAGTTGCCGGGGTCCATCTGGTGCGAGCGGCGGTCGCCGAACTTCGGGGTGCTCTCGGCCGCCTCGCGGAACGGCCCGTAGAATCCCGAGGCGTACTTGGCGGCGTATGACATGATCGGGAGCGAGAGGAAGCCGCCGGTGTCGAGCGCGTCGCGGATCGCCGCCACGCGGCCGTCGAACATGTCGGACGGGGCGACCATGTCGGCCCCCGCCCGGGCGTGCGAGAGGGCCTCCTTCGCCAGCAGGGCGATCGAGGGGTCGTTCACGATCTGGCCGCCGCGGACGATCCCGCAGTGCCCGTGGGATGTGTACTCGCACATGCAGACGTCGGTGATGACGACCAGGCCGGGGACTTCTTTTTTGATCGCCCGGACCGCCTGCTGGACGATCCCCCTGTCGTCGTAGGCCTCGGAGCCCACCTCGTCCTTTTCGCGGGGGATGCCGAAGAGGATGACGGCCGGGATGCCGAGTTTTTGAACCTCGGCGCACTCCTTCACCAGGACGTCCACCGACATCTGGTGGACCCCGGGCATCGAGGAGATCGGGTTTTTGACTTTCTTCCCGTGGCAGACGAACAGCGGGTAGATGAGGTCGTCCTTCGCGAGGGCGGTTTCCCTCACCATCGAGCGCAGCGGCGCGGTCATCCGGGTCCTGCGGAACCTCTGGAAGGGCATGACGGTGTCCGCGGCGCGGACGGTTTTGCGTGGCATGGCGTGCTCCTGCTTCAGGATGAAGTGCGTTTGAGTTTGTGCAGAAAATTGAAAAGGTGCGTGGTGAACTCTTCCGGGTTTTCGAGGTTGCTCATGTGGCCGGCGTCCGGGATCAGGTGCAGCTCCGCGCCGGGGATCTTCTCCTTCATCGCCTGGGCGGCAGACGGGGGCGTCACGGCGTCGTGCCTGCCCACCATCACCAGCGCCGGCACGGCGATCCTGAAGAGCGACGGCGTCGAATCGGTTCGTCCCGCCAGGGCGATCAGCGTGCCGGCGATGGCGACCGGCGACGTCCGTTCGATGACCGAGCGGATCGCTTCGACGGCGGCGGGTTTCTCCGCGAACGTTTTTTCGTGGAAGACGGCCTTGAGGAAACTTTCGGAAAACCCCGCGAGCCCGTCCTTCCTGATGTCGGCGGCCTGCCGGGCCCGCTTCACTTTCCCCTCGTTGCCGTCCGCTTCGGCGCGGGTGTCGCACAGCACGAGACCCCGGAACCGTTCGGGGTGGCGCTCGATCGCCCGCAGCAGGATGTACCCGCCCATCGAGAGCCCCACGCCGACCACGGTCCGGAGGCGGAGGTGGTCCAGGAGGGCGACCAGGTCGTCCACGAAGAGCTCCAGCGTGTACTGGCCGTCTCCCGGGTCGCTCCCCCCGTGTCCCCTGACGTCGTAGGTGACGACGTAGTGGTCCTTCTTCAGCGCGTCGACCTGGTAGGCCCACATCGCGCGGGAGAAGGGAAACCCGTGGACGAGGACGAGGGGAATGCCGTTCCTGGGACCGGCCGTCTCGTATTCGATGGTGCTGCCGTTGACCTGCAGTTTCATTGGTTGGTCCCTCCGTGACGTGCGGCCGGCGCGCCCGGTCAGTCCCCGTGTCGCGGGCCGCCGTCCGTCCCGTGTCCGGCCCGGGGCGGTCTGATCAGCGCCGACAGTCCGATGGAAATCGTGAGGACCGTGAAGATGACCGTCAGCGACGTGATGATCTGGATGTGCACCCACGGTTCGGCGAGCATCTTGAACCCGATGAACCCGAGCACCACCGAGAGGCCGTACTTCAGGAAGCGGAACTGCCGGAGGAACCCCGCGACCACGAAGTACAGCGACCTCAGGCCCATCACCGCGAGGATGTTGGACGTGTAGATGATGAACGGGTCGCGCGAAATCGCGAAAATCGCGGGGATCGAATCGGTCGCGAACGCGATGTCGGTCGTCTCGATCATGACCAGGACGAGGAACAGCGGGGTGACGGCGAACTTCCCGTTGAGCCTCGAAAAAAACTTCCCGCCCTCGTAGTCCCTCGTGACCGGAAAATACCTCCGCGCCAAGCGGATCGCCGGGTTCTTCTCCGGGTGGACCTCGAGGTCGTCGTGGAACGCGAGCTTCACGGCGGTGAACACCAGGAACGCCCCGAGCAGGTAGAGGATCCAGTGGAACTGCGCGACCAGCGCCGAGCCGATCACGATGAAGACCGCCCTGAAGACGATGGCGCTGAGGACGCCCCAGAAGAGCACGCGGTGCTGGACGGCCTTCGGGACGGCGAAATACGTGAAGATGACGATGAAGACGAAGACGTTGTCGACGGAGAGGGCCTCCTCGACCACGAACCCGGTCAGGAACTGCAGGGCCTTCTCCCCGCCGTACTGCTGCGCGATGAACGCCGAGAAGGCCAGCGCGATGAGGCACCAGGTCACGGTCCAGAGGATCGCCTCCCTCATCGACGGGAAGTGCGCCCGGCGCTGGACGATACCCAGGTCGAGGTACAGCATCCCCACGATGAAGAGGTTGAAGAACACCAGGGCGAGGTTTTCGCTCAAGACCGGGGGCTACTCCTCTCCGGTGACGATGACAGTCCCATCCGGCGCGCGGCGGGCGTCAGGAGCCGCTTTTCCGGCCGCCGTTCCCGCCCCGTTTTCCCATCATGACGTAGTCGCGGATGCCGGACCCGAGGTAGACCTGTCGGGGACGCGCGATTTTCTGCTCCGGGTCGGTCAGCATCTCCTCCCACTGCGCGACCCAGCCGGAGGTCCTGCCGATGGCGAAGAGCACGGGGAACATCTCGACGGGGAACTTCATCGCCTGGTAGATCAGGCCCGAGTAGAAGTCGACGTTGGGGTAGAGCTTCCGTTTCACGAAGTACTCGTCCTCGAGCGCGATCCGCTCGAGTTCGAGGGCGATGTCGATCTTGGGGTTGCGCCCGGTCGCCTCGAACACCTCGTCGGCGAGCTTCTTGATCACCTTGGCGCGGGGGTCGTAGTTCTTGTAGACGCGGTGGCCGAAGCCCATCAATTTCCGCTTGCCGTCCTTGACGTCCTTGATGAACGCGGGGACGTTCGGCTTCGAGCCGATCTCGTCGAGCATCAGCAGGACGGCCTCGTTGGCCCCGCCGTGGAGCGGACCGTAGAGGGCCGAACAGGCGCCCGCGAGGGCGGAGTAGGGATCGACGTGCGAGCTCCCGATGTTCCGCATGGTGGCGGTGCTGCAGTTCTGCTCGTGGTCGGCGTGGAGGATGAACAGGACGTCGAGCGCCCGCTCGAGCACGGGGTCGACCCTGTACGACTGCTCCGTCATCTTGAACAGCATGCTCAGGAAATTGCCCGCGTAGCTGAGGTCGTTGTCCGGGTAGACGTACGGCCTCCCGATGCTGTGGCGGTACGCGAACGCGGCCAGGGTCGGCATCTTCCCGAGGACCCTGAGGATCTGCCGGCGCCGCGACGCGCCGTCGTGGATGTTCTTGGCGTCGGTGTAGAACGTCGAGAGGGCGCCGATGGAGCTGATGAGCATTCCCATCGGGTGCGCGTCGTAGTGGAACCCGTCCACGAACTTCTTGATGTTCTCGTGCACCAGGGTGTGGTGCATGACGTCGTTCACCCACTGGTCGTTCTGCTCCTTCGTGCGGGAGTTCGCCGAAGATGATCAGGTAGGCGGTCTCGAGGTAATTGCTCTTCTCGGCGAGCTGTTCGATCGGGTACCCCCTGTAGCGGAGGATGCCCTTGTCCCCGTCGATGTAGGTGATCGTGCTCTTGCACGCCGCGGTGTTCAGGAACGCGGGATCGTAGGTCATCATCCCGAAGTCGTCGTCCTTGAGCCTGATCTGCCGGAGGTCCGTGGCCCGTATGGTGTCGTTTTCGATGGGGACTTCGTACTTTTTGCCCGTCCTGTTGTCGGTGATCGTGAGCGAGTTCGTGCCATTGGCCGGCATCGCCGGTGTGTCGCCGTTCGCGGCGATCCGGGGTTTCGCATTCGCCATGGGAGGTTCCTTCGTAACGCTCGTTTCGTTGTGGGGGGGTGGACTGAATTGGACTTTCGGAAATGTACGAAGATTTCCTGTAAAAAACAGGTTTGGGGGGTCCGCGGTCCCCCCGGGGCGGGGTCCGTGCCGGCGCGGCGCGGGGTCGGGCCGGTCCAGCGCGGGCTCGGTGCCGCTACCCGGTCAGTGGCGGAGGACGTCCTCCCGGTCCCATCGGGGACAGAGCCCCGGCGCAACGTCCGGGCGGGTCCTGGCGCAGAGGCCCCTGCAGGTTTCGGTGCCGGCGGGAACGCCCCGGAGCGCCGCGAGGGCCAGGTCCGCCAGGCAGGCGATGAACGTCGGGCTGGAGTTCAGGCCGGGGGCCATTTCGAAGCGCGTCACCCCGAGCCCGTGCGCCTCTTCGCGCGTCTCGATGTTGATTTCGTGGAGGGTCTCGATGTGGTCGCTGACGAACGCCACCGGAACAATCAGGAGGTTCTTCCGGCCCGCCGCCGCCAGGCGCCGGACCGTTTCGTCCAGGCCGGGCCTGAGCCACTGCGCCGGGCCGACCTTGCTCTGGTAACAGAGCGTGGCGGGCGAGCTCCAGCCGCCCGATTCGAGGACGAGCCGCACCGTTTCCTCGATCTGCATTTTGTACGGGTCGCCCGCGTCGACGAGCGACACCGGCACCCCGTGAGCGCTGAAGACGATGTCGATCTCGCCGGGAGGGACGCCGTCGAACCCGCGGAGCGTGTCGTTGATCCTCTCCACGATGGCGCGGACGTAGAGCGGGTGGTTGTGGAAACAGCAGACGACCTCCTCGCGGAGGCCGGTCAGCCCGCCCCTGGCGGCCTCGCGGCGCCACTCCTTCATGCTCGAGAGCGTCGTCGCCTTCGAGTACTGGGGGTAGAGGGGGAGGAGGACGGCCCGGTCGTACCCTCCCTCGCGGACGCCCCGGACGGCGTCCGCGGTGAAGGGTTTCCAGTACCGCATCGCCACGAACACGCCGGCGTCGACCTCCGGCGCGAGCGCGGTCTTCAGCGCCGCCGCCTGGGCGTTGGTCAGCTCCAGGATGGGGGACTTCCCGCCGATCTCACGGTAGTGGCCGGCGACCTTCCCGGACCTTCGCGAGGCGATGAACCGCGCGAGCGGTTTTCTCGCCAGGAAGGCGCCGGGAAAGTCGATGATGTCCGGGTCGCAGAACAGGTTGTAGAGGAACGGTTCCACCGTTTCGATGGAGTCCGGCCCGCCCGAGCTGGAAGAGGACGACCGCGACGCGTTCCGCCGTCACATCCCCTTCAGGATTCTCTGGATCTGTTCGGCGTGGCCGGTCTCGTCGAGGAGGAGCTCTTCGAGCTTGATCTTCAGCCCGATCTCGCCCGCTTCCTCGGCCTGGATCGCCCGGACCCGGTAGCCCTCGATCGCCTCGAGCTCGAGCTTGAGGTCGTACTTGAGCATGTCCTTCACCGACTTCGGGCACTTGTGCTGCTTGGGCATCGTCGTCGGCGTTCCGCCGAGCGACGCGATCTTCTGCGCGAGGAAGATGGCGTGGGTCATCTCGCCGGTGATCTCCGGGGCGAGAAACTCGCGAAGCTCCTCGCCGTCCCACCCCGTGGCCACGGAGGTCTGGTAGAGATAGAGGATCGAGGCGCCCAGCTCGTTCGCCAGGTCCTCGTTGAGTCCGTCGATGAGCGCTTTCTTGCTGTTTTTTGCCGTCATGGGAGTTCCTTTCTATTGAGGTTGTGAGTGATACTGTACGCTTTCACGTCTGCACGAAACGCACCAACTCCTGCACGTGTTCGACCGGGATGTCGGGGAGGATCCCGTGACCCAGGTTGAAAATGTGTCCGTCGCCGGCGCCGTATCCCGACAGGATCTCCGCCGCCTTCGCCAGGAACACGCCGGGCTCCGACCGGAGGAGTGCCGGCTCGAGGTTGCCCTGGAGCGCGACCGCCGAGCCGACCGCCCCGCGGGCGGACCCGATGTCCGTCGCGGCGTCGAGGCCCACCGCCTGGCAGCCGGTCGCCGGCGATCCGCGCCGACGTCGCGGCCGCAGTCCTTGCAGAACACGATGACCGGCACGCGGCTCGGTGGGAAGGGAGCGGACGATCGCTTCGATGTACCGCAGCGAGAATTCCCCGAATTCAGCCGCCGGGAGGATGCCGCCCCAGGTGTCGAAGATCTGCAGGACCTGGGCCCCGGCCTCGATCTGCGCGGCGAGGTACGACGACACGGACCTCGTGAGTTTTTCGAGGAGCCGGTGCATCTCCGCGGGCGCTTCCTTCAGCATCCCGAGGGCGCGGGCGAAATCCTCGACCCGGAGCCCTCGACCATGTAGCAGGCGAGCGTCCAGGGGGAGCCGGCGAACCCGATGAGCGGGACGCGTCCGCCGAGGTGCTTCCTGGTGAGGCTGAGCGCGTCCATGACGTATCGCAATTCCCGGTTCGGGTCCGGTTCGGCCAGGCGGTCGATGTCGGCGCGGCCGCCGATCCTCGTCGAGAACCGCGGGCCGCCCTTTCCTTCCTCCACCGTCAGGTGCATCCCCATCGCCTCGGGGACGACGAGAATATCGGAAAAAATAATCGCGGCGTCAACGCCGACGATGTCGACCGGCTGGATGGTGACCTCCGCGGCGAGCTCGGGGGTCTTGCAGAGCGTGAGGAAGTCCACCTTCGAGCGCACAGCGCGGTACTCCGGGAGGTAACGGCCCGCCTGCCGCATGATCCAGACGGGCGTGCGGGGCGTCGGCCGGCGGTAGCAGGCGCTGATGAGATAGTCGTTCATGGGTGTGGGAAAAATTCGTGCGTTATCGTACCCGCGCGACCCGCGCGCGCGGCGGCGACGATCGCGCAGATCGCCTCGACGAGGTCCTTCGGCGCTCGACCTGGCGGCCACCGCCTCGGGCGGATAGCCGGCCTCCTCGGCCGCGCGCGCCGTCGTCGGGCCGATGACGGCGATCCGGGTCATCGTCCTGATCGTCCCGGCCCTTGCCCCCTTGAAGAGCTGCGCGAAATTGTTCACCGTCGACGGGCTCGTGAAGGTGATCCACCCGACCTTGCCGTCGCGGACCAGGCGGAAAAATTCGTCAACGTTGCCCGGTTCGGGGGCGACCGTCCTGTAGACGACCAGCGTGTCGACCGTGGCCCCGAGGAGCCGGACGCTGTCGGCGAGGGCCGACGGACGTCAGGCTTCCCGTCGGGAAGAGGAACGCCAGGCCCTTCAGGTCGTCGGCGCTGACGGCCTTCGCCAGTTCGGCCGCGGTGAATCGTTCGGGCATCGCCGTGACCGTGAGCCCGTACCCGCCGACCGCCTTCGCGGTGGCTTCTCCGACGGCGTAGATCCGTTTCCCGCGGAGCGCCGACGGCCCCGTCCCCCGGGAAGCGGCCCGGTCGAGGAACCCCGTGACGCCGTTCGGGCTCGTGAAGAGGAGGCCGTCGACCATGTGCAGGCCCTCGATCGCGCGGTCGCACGCGGCCCAGTCTTCCGGCGGGACGGATCTCGATCGTCGGGAAGAGCACCGCCCGTGCCGCCTTCGGCCTCAACGAGTTGACGCAGTTCGCCGGCCTGGTGGGGCGGGCGGGTGATCGCGACGGAGACGCCGCTCAACCGCGCGCTCATGTCCGCCGCCGGTATGCGTCCGCGTCGATCAACGCCGTATGCCTTCGAGCGCCTTCCCGGCGCCGCTGTCGCAGGAGCGTCGCGGCCGAGCTCCACGCCGAGCGCCGCCGCACGCTCCGGGCTCGCCGGTGACGCTGCCGCGGTACACCTGTTTTCCGTCGAGCGACGCGACCAGGCCCTCCAGGCGCAGCACGCCCGACTCGATCCTGCCGTAGGCGCCGATCGGCACCTTGCATCCGCCCTCGAGCTTCCCGAGGAACGCGCGTTCGGCCGCCGTGGCGAAGGTCGTCGCCTCGCTCACGATCACCGAGAGCAGCTCGGCGAGTTCCGGTTCGCCCGACCTGATTTCGATGGCCGAGCGCGCCCTGGCCGACCGCGGGCATCATGTTCGCGATATCGATCGTCTCGCCGATCGTGTCTTCGAGGCCGAGCCGGACCACGCCCGCCTTCGCGAGGACCATCCCGGCCCAGTGCGACTTCCCGAGTTTCGAAAAACGCGTCGCCAGGTTGCCGCGCAGGTCGACGACCTTGAAGCCCCGGTTCCAGCTCATGATCTGCGAGCGCCGCCGCAGGCTCCCGGTGGCGATCACCGACCCGGCGGGAAGTTCGTCGATGGTCCTGAGCGCGGATTTCGGGTGGGGGATGAAAACGTCGCGGACGTCCTCGCGCCGGGTGACCGCCGCGATCTCGAGCCCGGGCGGCAGCCCGGTCGGCACGTCCTTCAAACTGTGCACGGCGAGGTCGATCTCCCGGGCGACGAGGGCGTCCTCGATCTCTTTCGTGAAGACCCCCTTGCCCCCGACCTCCGGGAGCGGCCTGTCGAGGACCACGTCGCCGGTCGTCGCGATGACCTTGACGGTGAATTCCGCGTCCGGGTGCGCCCCGGCGAGGCGCTCCCTGACCCATTCCGCCTGGAAGAGGGCCAGCTGGCTCCCCCGCGATCCGATGACGAACGTCCTGTGTGCCGTGGCCATGTCAGTGGTGTTTGTCGAGTCCGAACAGGTGGCGGATGAGCGAGATCTTCCGGTGCGTCTCCTCGTGGTCCGATGATCCGTGGCCGTTGCGCATGTTCGCCATCGGCGTGTGGAGGAGCTTGTTCACGATCCGCTTGGTGAGGATGTCGATCTCCTCGCGCTCCGCCTCCGCGAACCGGTGCCGTATCCGCCCCACCTCCTGTTCGCGGATCGCCTCGAAGCGGTCGTGCAGGTCCTGGAACGTGGGCCCGAGCTGGATCGTCCGGGTCCAGCGGTGGAACTCGTTGAGCTCCTCGAACACGATTTTCTGCGCCTTCGGCACCTCGGTCCTGCGGCGGGAGATGTTGTGGTCGATGATGCGGTTCAGCGCGTCGATGTCGTGGAGGAAAACGTTGTCGATGCTGTTGATCTGCGGGTCGACGTTCCTGGGCACGCCGAGGTCGATGATGATCAGCGGGCGGTTCGAGCGCAGTTTCATCGCCGCGGCGATGTCGGCCTTCGTCAGGATCGGCTGGCTGGTCTGCACCGCCGTGATGACGATGTCCACGCCCGGAAGCTCCGCCGCCATCGAGTCGAACGGCACGGCCCTTCCCCCGAAGAGGGGGGCGATTTTCTCCGCCGCCGAAAACGTCCGGTTGGCGATCACCATGTGGCCGAGGTTCCGCGACGCGAGGTGCCTGGCCGTCAGCTTGCCGGTCTCGCCGATCCCGACCAGCAGGGCCGTGCGCTTCGAGAGGTCGGCGAAGATCTTCGTCGCGAGCTCGGCCGCGAGGTAGCTGACCGAGATCGCGCCCTCGCCGATCTGGGTCTCGGTCCTGACCCGCTTCCCCACGTGGAGCGCGGCGGTGAAGAGGCGGTTCGTGATCGTCCCGGTGGTGCCGTGATCGACCGCGGCGGTATAGGCGTCCTTCACCTGCGCGGTGATCTGCACGTCGCCCAGGACCATCGAGTCGATTCCGGAGACGACCTTGAAGAGGTGTTTGGCGCTCTGGAGGCCGGTCAGCCGGTAGAAGTTGTCGGGGCCGGGGACGGAGTCGTGCCGCTTGAGCGACGCGAGGAACTCCCACATCGGGGTCGCGTCGTCCCCGCCGGGGACCGGGACGTAGTAGAGCTCGGTCCTGTTGCAGGTGGAGATGAGGATGCACTCGCGCGCCCTCGTTTGCCTCAGGCTTTTGAGGGCCGCGGGCAGTTCGTCGCCGGAAAACCACATCGATTCGCGGACCGGCAGGGGCGCCGTCCTGTGGTTGATGCCGACGCAGGCGAGGTTGAGGCCCGGTTCCTTCTCTTTCACGTCGCTCAGCGTCCGAATTTATGGAATCCGTACGGCAGGATGGTGGTGACGACGATGGAGACGACGGCGAGGACGAACCCCGTCACGGTCACGACCATCATCCGCCGGCCCTTCCACCCGGCCGCCTGCTTGGCGACGAGGCCGAACACGTAGACGACCCAGACGGCGATGGTGCTGAAGAGCTTCGGGTCTGCGTAGGAGAACGATTCGATCACGAGCGGGAGCCAGATCACCCCGAGGGTGATGGCGACCGTCAGGAGCCCCGTGCCGATGAACGTCGCCGTGACGCTCATCCGTTCGAGCGTCTCCAGGTCGGGCAGCCGCTTGTAGACCACCCCGAACTGGTTCGACTTGATGTCGTGGTAGAGCATGAGGTAGAGGAGCCCGTAGGCCGCGGAGATCGTGATGGCCGCGTACCCCAGGAGCGCGCTCGTGACGTGGAATCCGAGGAGGTTGCCGCGGAGCTGGGGCGGGACCTGGATGTAGTCCTTGACGAACACCGACGAGATGATCTGGAAGAAGAGGGGGAGCATCAGGATGAAATATCCCGTCTCCCGGTTGTCGGTCCGGAGTTCGATGTAGTAGTAGACCAGCGAGACGGTCAGGGAGATGAGCGACAGGATTTCGAAGAACGAGGTGATCGGGAAATGTTCGAGCAGGATCGTCCTGAGGATCACGTAGACCAGGTGCGCCGCGACGGTCGATGAGAGGAGGATGCGCCGCAGCCCCGCTGCCCGCAGGTTGCCGGCGAAGAACGCCTTCCCGTACACCCATACGGTCGCGAAGTAGAGTGCGGGGAGGACGATTTCGAGCGTGGTGATGAAGAATCGCATCTGCGGTGGAGAAATTCTTTCGAAAGATACTGAAAATCGGTACGATTCACAACCCGCCGGACGCCTTCGCCGGACGCCGGCCGGCCCCGGCCGGGACGACGGACGATCGTCCGGCGCCCGCGCTTCCCGGCCGTCGACGGACGTCCGGCGTCGTCTTGCAACTCCTGCACTGCTTTGGTATATTGAGCGCACACCACACTATCCCAGGAACCCCATGGAAGCGATTCTCAAATATTTCGAAGAAAACAGGAGCAGGTATCTCGCCGAGCTCAAGGAATTCATCGCGATCCCCAGCGTCAGCACCAGCGCCGACCACGTGAAGGACATCAAGCGCTGCGCGGAGTGGATCGCCGGCCACCTGAAGAACATCGGCATGAAGGGCATCCGCATTTTCCCGACGAAGGGGCATCCGATCGTGTACGCGGAATGGCTGGGGGCCCCCGGCGCTCCGACGGTCCTGCTCTACGGCCACTACGACGTTCAGCCGGTCGACCCGGTGAACCTCTGGACGTCGCCCGCCGTTCGAGGCGACCATCCGGGGCGAGAACATCTACGCCCGCGGGACCGCCGACGACAAGGGCCAGGTCCTCATCCATTTCAAGAGCATCGAGGCCTTCATGAAGAAGGAAGGCCGCCTGCCGATCAACCTGAAAATGATCATCGAGGGAGAGGAGGAGATCGGGAGCGAGCACCTCGGGCCCTTCGTGAAGGCGAACAAGAAGCTCCTCAAGGCCGACCTCGTCGTCATCTCCGACACGTCGATGTTCGCCCGGGGGGTGCCGTCGCTCTGCTACGGCCTCAGGGGCCTCTCCGTACATGCAGATCGACCTCACCGGCCCGAAGGGCGACCTCCACTCGGGGTCGTTCGGGGGATCGGTGCACAACCCGATCCAGGCGCTCTCCGAGATCATCGCGCAGCTCCACGACGGGAAGGGGAGGGTGACCATCCCCGGGTTCTACGACAGGGTGCGGAAGCTCACCGCCGAAGGAGCGCTCGTCGTTCAAGAAGCTCCCGTGGAACGACAGGAAGTACGCGAAGGAGCTCGGCGTCGACGCGCTCTACGGCGAGACAGGGCTTCACCACGCTGGAGCGCCTCTGGGCCAGGCCGACGCTCGAGTGCAACGGCATCTGGGGCGGATTCACCGGCGAGGGCGCGAAGACCGTCCTCCCCGCGAAGGCCTCCGCGAAGATCTCGATGCGCCTGGTGCCGGACCAGAAGGCCGCCGACATCGCGAAGCTCTTCCAGCGTCACATCGCGAAGATCGCGCCGAAGACGGTGAAGGTCGACGTCCGCTACCTCCACGGCGGGGAAGCGGCGATCACCCCGCTCGAAAGTCCCGGCGTCCGCGCCGCGATCCGCGCGCTGGAGAAGGGCTTCGGGAAGAAACCGCTGTACCAGCGCGAGGGGGGATCGATACCGATCGTGGTCCAGTTCAAGCAGATCCTCGGCCTCGAAACGGTGCTGCTCGGATTCGGCCTGCCCGACGAAAACGCCCACGCCCCGAACGAATTCCTGAACCTGAACAATTTCTTCGGCGGGATCAGGACCGTGGCGCACTTCTACAACGAACTGGCGCGCGCGCACAAGCGGTGAAGATTTACACGAAGGCCGGCGACGGCGGTCAGACGTCGCTCCTCGGCGGGAAAAAGGTCTCCAAGAGCGCCCTCCGGATCGCGGCGTACGGCACGGTCGACGAACTCAACAGCGCGCTCGGCGCGCTGCGTTCGCACGGGCCCGGGGCGCCTCTGGACGCCTTCCTCGAGCGGGTGCAGTCGGACCTCTTCAGGATCGGCGCGGAACTCGCGTCGGCCGACGGGGCCCCGGCCGGGAACCTCGTCCGTGTCGGTGATCCGGACGTGCGGCTGATCGAAGCGGAAATCGACCGGATGGAAGCGGGCCTCGCGCCCCTGAAGAATTTCATCCTGCCCGGCGGAACGCAGGCCGCCTCGGCGGCGCACGTGGCCCGGAGCGTCTGCCGCAGGGCCGAACGGACCGTGGTGGATCTCTCGGAGAAGGAAACGGTGAGGGGGGATATTGTGGTCTATCTGAACCGCCTCTCGGACGCGCTCTTCGTCGCCGCGCGCGCCATCAACGCCGCGGCAGGCGCTCCGGAACGGACCTGGAAGCCATAAAATAAAAAGAGCACCGTCAGGATTGGCGTTCCAACTTGGGAGGCGAAGTCAGAAACCGTGGTTCCTTCAGGTGCTCGACCCCAAGATAAATAAAGGAATAAAAAAAAGCAACATATTTTTTTGAGGATTTTTTTTCCGTCCCGCGGAACGCATCACGGCCGCCCGTAACACTCCCATCGTTCTTTGACTTTCACTCATTTAATATTTATATTCCCTCGCATTTTTTTACCTGTACGGCGTTTCCATGCTAACAGACTTCGGCCGCGTTTTCATCTTCTTCCTGATCGGCGTCGTGTTTGTCGTCGGCGGACTGTTTGCTGCATGGGTGATCAGGCCGAAACGATGGTACGCCGACAAGCTTTCCACCTACGAATGCGGCGAGGAACCGGTCGGCTCCCCCTGGATGCAGTTCAACATCCGGTTCTACGTCATCGCCCTCATCTTCCTCATCTTCGAAGTCGAAACCGTCTTCCTGTTTCCCTGGGCCCTCGTCTACAAGGACCTCGGCCTGTTCGCCTTCGTCGAAATGCTCGTCTTCCTGTTCATCCTGTTCGTCGGGTACGCGCACGTGTGGGCGCGGGGGGACCTCGACTGGGACAGGCCCGCACCGGTCGTGCCCGTCCTGAAAAAGCACGCCCCGGCCACCAGCCCCAAACTCTGACCGATCGGATCCCATGGGACTCCTCGACCGCCAGTTCAACAACAGCAACGTCATCATCACGTCGACTCGACAACCTGCTCAACTGGGCGAGGCTCTCGTCGCTCTGGCAGATGCAGTTCGGCCTGGCCTGCTGCGCGATCGAGATGATGGCCACCGGCGCGTCGCATTACGATTTCGACCGGTTCGGCGTGATCCCGCGCGCCACCCCCCGGCAGTCCGACGTGATGATCGTCGCGGGCACCGTGACGCTCAAGATGGCGAGCAGGATCAAGCGCCTCTACGACCAGATGGCGGAACCGCGGTACGTCATCTCGATGGGAAGCTGCTCCAACTGCGGCGGCCCCTACTGGGAGCACGGCTACCACGTGCTGAAGGGCGTCGACCGGGTCATCCCCGTCGACGTGTACGTCCCGGGTTGTCCTCCGCGGCCCGAGGCCCTGATGGAGGGCCTCATCAAGCTGCAGGAAAAGATCCGCCGCGACACCCTCGTCAAAGAAGTCGGCCTGACCATGACCTTCCAGGAGATCGCCGCGCGATTGCAGGGGAGCTTCGCCGAGGCCGTCCTCGAGGCCAGGTCCGAGGGCGTCGTCGACCCGCTTCGTGAAGGTCGCGCCGGCGAAGGTCCACGACATCGCGATCGTCCTGCGCGACGACCCCGACTTCCGTCTCGATTACCTGATGTGCCTGAGCGGCGTGGACAACGGCAAGGACGCCCTCGGCGTCGTGTACCACCTCAGCTCCATGACGCACGGCCACAAGATCGACGCTCAAGACCGACGTCCCGGCCGCCGACCCGCAGGTGCCGTCCGTCTGCGACGTCTGGCCGACGGCCAACTGGCACGAGCGCGAGGCGTTCGACATGTTCGGGATCGTCTTCGACGGCCATCCCGACCTGCGCCGGATCCTCCTGCCGGAGGACTGGGAAGGCCACCCGCTGCGGAAGGACTTCAAGGTCCCCGAGTTCTACAACGGCATGAAAGTCCCGTACTGATCCGGCACCAGCCATGACGCAGGATGCGACACGACCGAACCGATCACGCGCCCGCTCACGACCTCCACCGGCCGGTCGCATCCGAACCGAGGAGATGATCCTCAACATGGGGCCGCAGCACCCGTCGACGCACGGCGTGCTCCGGCTCGAGCTCGTCGTGGACGGCGAGATCGTCGTGGACGTCATTCCGCACATCGGCTACCTCCACCGCTGCTTCGAGAAGCACTGCGAGGCGATGACGAACTACCAGCAGGTGATCCCGTACTGCGACCGGCTGGACTACGTCGCCGCGATGAACAAGCGACTGCGGCTATCGCCTCGCGGTCGAGAAGACTGCTCGAGCATCAAGGTCCCCGAGCGGGTCGAATACATCCGCGTCATCATGGCGGAGTTCCAGCGGATCGCGTCGCCACCTGATCGCCCTCGGGACGTACGGCCTCGACATCGGCGCGTTCACCCCGTTCCTCTACATGTTCCGCGACCGCGAGAAGATCCTCGACCTCTTCGAGATGACCTGCGGCGCGCGCCTGCTCTACAACTACATCTGGATCGGCGGCGCTCTCGCACGACCTGCCCGCCGGAGTTCGTCGCCGAAGGCGAAGGAGTTCTGCAAGTACTTCCGGCCCGAACATCAAGGAGTTCAACGACCTGCTCACCTTCAACGAGATCTTCATCAAGCGGACGGCGAACGTCGGCGTGCTCCCGGCGGACGTGGCGATCAACTACGCCTGCTCAGCGGGCCGATGCTCCGCGGCTCCGGCGTGAAGTGGGACCTGCGCAGGAACGACCCCTACTCGATCTACGACAGGTTCGAATTCGACATCCCGGTCGGGACGGGCGAGAATGGGACGGTCGGCGACTGCTGGGACCGCTACATGGTCCGGATGCGCGAGATGGAGCAGAGCCTCAAGATCATCGAGCAGGCCCTCGACCAGCATCCCCGAGGGCGACGTGCAGGTCGGCGATCCCGAAGCGGATCCGCCCGGCAGCGGGCGAGGTCTATGTCGCGGTCCGAGACGCCCCGCGGGGAGCTCGGCTTCTACATCGTCAGCGACGGCACGGCGAGCCCCTACCGGGTGAAGGTCAGGTCGCCCTGCGTTCGTGAACCTGAGCGTCGTCCCGGAGATCTGCCGGGGATCGATGATCGCCGACGTCGTCGCGATCGTCGGGAGCGTCGACATCGTGCTCGGGGGAGATCGACAGGTAGACTATGCAGGAAATTCTCACCGACCTCATCGGCAACGACATCCTCGTGTACACGGTCATGGCCTTCGTGCCGCTCCTCTGGATCGTCCCGTACGCGCTCTTCGCCGTCTGGCTCGAGAGGAAGATGTCCGCGCACATGCAGGACCGGCTCGGCCCGATGCGCACCGGCGGCTGGCACGGCTGGGCCCAGACCATCGCCGACATCTTAAAATTGATCCAGAAGGAGGACATCGTCCCCGCCGCCGCCGACAAGAAGCTCCACTTCCTCGCCCCGTTCGTGGTCTTCGTCGGATCGTACGCCGCGTTCGCGGCCATCCCGTTTTCGAGCGCGCTTACGTGGGCAGCGACATCAACATCGGGCTCTTCTACGTCATCGCGGTGTCGGCGCTGGTCGTGGTCGGCATCCTGATGGCGGGGTGGGCGTCCAACAACAAGTGGTCGCTCTTCGGCGCCATGCGCTCGGCCGCCCAGATCGTCAGCTACGAGATCCCGACCGCCCTCGCGCTCCTCACCGTGGTGATGCTCACCGGGACGCTCGACCTCCAGGAGATCAACCGCCAGCAGGCCGGCCCGTTCTGGAACTGGTTCGTCTTCGCGAAATTCCCCTTCATCTTCGCGGCCTTCCTCATCTACTTCGTGGCCTCGCTCGCCGAGACCAACCGCACCCCGTTCGACATCCCGGAGGCGGAATCGGAGCTGGTCGCGGGTACCACACCGAGTACAGCGGGATGAAGTTCGCCATCTTCTTCCTCGCCGAATACGGCAACATGTTCGCCGTCTCGGCCATCGCCGCGAGCGTCTTCCTCGGGGGCTGGAACAGCCCCTTCGGCGATTTCATGAACGGGCCGGTCTGGGGCGCGTTCTGGTTCCTTTCGAAGGGGATGTTCTTCGTGTTCGTGCAGATGTGGCTGCGCTGGACGCTGCCCCGCCTGCGCGTCGACCAGCTCATGCACATTTCCTGGAAGGTCCTGACACCCTGGGCGTTCGTCTGCATTCTCGGGGTCGGCCTGCTGACGATGCTATGAAAGAATACTTCGGAGACATCTTCAAGGGGGTGTGGACGGTGCTCGTGGGCATGAAGATCACCTTCATGCACATGTTCACGCCGGCCGTGACCAGGCAGTACCCCGACTTCAGGATGAAGCTCCCCGAGAGGGCCCGCAACCGGCTCTACGTCAACATGGACGACTGCATCGGGTGCGACCAGTGTTCGGCGGCCTGCCCGGTCAGCTGCATCACGATCGAGACCGTCAAATCGGTCGCCGGCGACGACCTCGGGACCACGTCCACCGGGCAGAAGAAGCGCCTCTGGGTCACGACGTTCGACATCGACATCGGGAAGTGCTGTTACTGCGCGCTGTGCGTGTATCCCTGTCCGACCGAATGCATCAAGATGACGGACGTGTACGAATTCTCGGAATACAACAGGCACGACCTGATCTATAACTACGTCACGCTCTCGCCGGACAACATCGCGGACGTGAAGGCGAAGGCGGCGGTGGCGGAAAAGGAAGCGGCGGAGAAGAAGGCGGCCGCCGCTGCGGCGGCGAAAGCCGCGGCGGCCGCGAAGGCGGCGGCGACCCGCCGGCCCCCGGCACGGCCCCGCGCAGCCCCCGACGGCCCCGGCCTCCGCGGCGCAACAGCCCCGGCGCCGGGCGCTCCCGTACCGCCCGTGAAACCCCCGGCCCCCGCGGCGGACGAGGCCCCAAAACCATAACGACGCCATGGAACTCTTCGACATCGTCTTCTGGCTCTTCGCGGCGATCACCCTCGGGTCCGCCGTCGTGGTCGTCTTCTCGCGGAACATCATCTATTCCGCCTTCTCGCTCCTCTTCACCTTCTTCGGCGTCGCCGGCATCTACGTCCTGCTCGGCGCCGATTTCATCGCGGTCACGCAGATCCTGGTCTACGTGGGCGGCATCCTCGTCCTGCTCGTGTTCGGCGTCATGCTCACCAACAAGGTCGTCGACGTCGAGATGAAGACGGGGACGCTGCAGGTCCTGCCCGCGTCGGTGGTCGTTGCGTTCTCCGCCGGCACGCTCTGCGGGATCTTCTACGTCACCGACTGGCGCGTCATTCCGTCGGAGAACGCGCTCCCCACGACGGCCGGGGCGCTCGGCGAGATGATGATGACGTCCTACCTGCTCCCGTTCGAGGTCGCCTCGGTCGTCCTCCTGGTGGCCCTCATCGGCGCCGCGATGATCGCCCGGAAGGAGAGGAAACAGGCATGACCTCCCAGATCACGCTGACGCATTAGTCATCCTGAGCGCGGCCCTCTTCTCGCTCGGTCTCCTCGCCGTGCTCACGCGGCGGAACGCCATCCTCGTCCTGATGGGGATCGAACTGATCCTGAACGCCGCCAACATCAACTTCATCGCCTTCTCCCGCTTCGGCGGGATGAACCTGGACGGCCAGGCCGTCGCGATCTTCGTGATCATCCTCGCCGCGGCCGAAGCGGCCGTCGCGCTGGCGATCGTGCTGAACATCTACCAGCGGTTCCGCACCGTGAACGTGGACGACATCAACAAACTGAAGGAATAGGCAGACGATGTCCGGCAACGTCATAGACCTCTCACTGGCGATCCTGCTGCTGCCCCTGGCGAGCTTCGTCGTCCTGATCTTCTTCGGGAAGAAGCTTCCCCGCGGCGGAGACTGGCTCGGCACGGGCCTGCTGTTCCTCTGCCTGGGCCTGTCGGTCGGCGTCCTCTTCCAGCGGGTGGCGGGCCCTGCCGCCGCCGACGTCCTCCGCTTTTCCTGGGTGGATTTCGGCAATGTCCCCGGGATCGGGCCCCTGAAAGTCGACCTGGGCTTCGCGGTCGACAACCTCGCGGCGATCATGATGACGGTGGTCTGCCTCGTGAGCTCGCTCGTCCACCTCTTCTCCATCGGGTACATGCACGGCGACGTGCGCTACAGCCGCTACTTCGCGTATCTCGGGATCTTCACCTTCTCGATGCTCATGATCGTCCTCACGAACAACTTCTTCCTCATGTACGTCGGGTGGGAGCTGGTCGGCCTCTCGAGCTACCTCCTGATCGGCCACTGGTACGAGAAGAAGTCCGCCTCCGACGCGGCGAAGAAGGCCTTCATCGTGAACAGGATCGGAGACATCGGGATGTTCATCGGCATCCTGATCCTCTACTTCACCTTCCGGACCTTCACCTTCGACCAGATTTTCTCGATGATGGCCGCCGGGACGGTCCCGATGGGGAGCGAAACGTGGCTGACGGCGGCCGGCGTGCTCGTCTTCTGCGGCGCGGTGGGCAAGTCGGCGCAGTTCCCCCTGCACGTCTGGCTCCCCGACGCGATGGAGGGCCCGACGCCGGTCAGCGCCCTGATCCACGCCGCGACGATGGTCGCCGCCGGCGTCTACCTGGTGGCGCGGACCTTCCCGATGATGACCGCGGACGCGCTCACGGTGATCGCCTACGTCGGCGCCATCACGGCCTTCATCTCCGCCACGATCGCCATCGCCCAGAACGACATCAAAAAGGTGCTGGCCTACTCCACGGTGTCCCAGCTCGGCTACATGGTGATGGGCCTCGGGGTGGGGGCCTACACGGCCGGCTTCTTCCACCTGTCCACCCACGCGATGTTCAAGGCGGGGCTGTTCCTCGGTTCCGGTTCGGTCATCCACGCGATGCACCACGCGATGCACGAGACCCACGACCACGCCGACCCCCAGGACATCCGCAACATGGGCGGCCTGAGGAAATACATGCCGGTGACCTACCTGACGTTCCTGATGTTCACGCTCGCCATCAGCGGCGTCCCGTTCACCTCCGGGTTCCTCAGCAAGGACGAACTGCTCGCCGGGACGATGGCGTTCGGTTCGCACACGGGCCATTACCTGATCCCCGTCGTGGGCTTCCTGGTGGCCGGGATGACGGCGTTCTACATGTTCCGCCTGGTCTTCCTGACGTTCCACGGGGCCCACGTCGAAACGGGCCGCGAGCGGCACCTGCGCGAATCGCCCGCCGACGATGACGATCCCGCTGATCGTCTTCGCCGTGCTGTCGTTCTTCGCGTTCTATTCGTTCAACCCCTTCGGCGCCGCCGGCGGTTGGTTCGCCGACGCGGTGCCGAGGCCCGAATCGGTCGTCCCGGCGGGCGTCCGGGCGATGGGCGCCGAAGAGTTCGCCGAGGCGATGCACCACGCCCACGTTCCCACGATCGTCCTGTCGCTCACCGTCGCCGGCCTCGGCATCCTCCTGGCGTTCCTGACCTACCGGAAGAAGGCGATCAGCGCCGACGCCGTCGCGGCGAAGTTCCCCGGCCTGCACCGGTTCCTGGTCAACAAGTGGTATTTCGACGAGCTCTACGACGCCGTCGTGGTGAACGGCACGCTCGGGCTGACGAAGGCCCTCCGCTGGTTCGACAATACGATCGTCGACGGCCTGGTCAACGGGACGGCGGGCTGGACGCGGGCCGTGGTGTTCGGGTACACCGAACACCGGAAGGAAACGACCATCTCGGCGAATTTCTTCATCGTCGCCGGGATCATCGTCTCCGCGCTCACCGCGTGGTGGGCCGGTGACTGGGTGTTCTCGCTGGCGAGCATCCCGGGAGGAGTGGTCGGAGGCGGCATCTTCACCCTGTTCGTCGGCCTCCTGACGCTCTTCTTCTTCTGGTCCGGCGCCGGCGGCTTCGACAAGTACGTCGTGGACGGGATGGTGAACGGCACGGCGTACGTTTCCGGATTTTTCGGCCTGCTCCTCAGGAAGTTCCAGTCGGGGCGGGTGCAGACCTACATCGTCTTCGTCCTCCTCGGGGCGATGATCTTGTTCTATATGCTCAGATAACTCAGGGTCAACGATTATGCAATTCCTCGGATTGGGAATACTCAGCTGGATCACCTTCCTCCCGGTGGTCGGGATGGTGGCCGATCCTCCTGCTCGGCAAGGAGAACAAGCAGGCGATCAGGTGGACGGCGGTGCTGTTCACCGGCGCCCAGGTCGTCCTCGCCGCGCTGATCTATCTCGGGTTCGACCGGGGGATGGCGGGCGTCAACACGCTCGAGGGGTTCCAGTTCGTCGAGAAGGCGTCCTGGATCGACATCCGGGCGTCTCCTGGTTCGGCAGCGTCCAGATCGAGTACTTCCTCGGGATCGACGGCATCAGCGTCCTGATGGTCATCCTCACGGCCATCATCTCCTTCATCGCGGTCTTCGCCTCGTGGAACATCGAGAAGTCGCTGAAGGGGTATTTCGCGATGCTGCTACTGCTCGACACCGGGATGATGGGGGTCTTCGTCTCGCTCGATTTCTTCCTCTTCTACGTCTTCTGGGAAGTGATGCTGCTCCCGATGTACTTCCTGATCGGCGTCTGGGGCGGCCCGCGGCGGGAATACGCCGCCATCAAGTTCTTCCTCTATACGCTCCTCGGGAGCGTCCTGATGCTCCTGGCGATGATCGCGCTCTACTTCAGCGTCAGCGATCCCTCGACGCCCGCCGAACGAGGGGAGAAGTCCACACCTTCAACATGCTCGCGATGATGAACCCGGCGAACTTCGAGCCCGGTTCGCTCCTCGCCGGGGTGAACACCACGTGGCGTACGTCGGCCTTCATCGCGCTCTTCATCGGTTTCGCCATCAAGGTGCCGATCTTCCCGTTCCACACGTGGCTCCCCGATGCGCACGTCGAAGCGCCGACGGCCATCAGCGTCATCCTGGCGGGCGTCCTGCTGAAGATGGGGACGTACGGCCTCCTGCGGATCAGCTTCCCGATGTTCCCGGACGCGACGGTCACTTGCCAGGTACCGCTGGCGATCCTCGGGTTCATCAACATCGTCTACGGGGCCCTCGTGGCGATGGCACAGACCGACTTCAAGAAGCTGATCGCCTACTCGAGCATCAGCCACATGGGGATCGTGATCCTCGGGATGGCGGCCCTGAACACGCAGGGCATGACCGGCGCGGTCATCCAGATGTTCAACCACGGGACGATCACCGCGATGCTCTTCCTGATCGTCGGCGTCATCTACGATCGGGCGCACACCCGCGACCTCAACGACTTCGGCGGGCTGATGAACCAGATGCCGAAATACTCCGGCATCATGGTCGTCGCCTTCTTCGCCGCGCTCGGCCTGCCGGGCCTGAGCGGTTTCATCAGCGAGGCGTTCTCCTTCATCGGCGCCTTCCAGGCGTTCCGCGCAGATCACCATCGCGTCGACGATCGGCATCGTCCTGACGGCCGCCTACATGCTCTGGACCCTGCAGAGGGTCTTCCTCGGGACGCTCCCCGAGAAATGGAAGACGCTCCCCGACATCAACGGCCAGGGAACTCTTCACGCTCGTCCCGCTGGCGGTGATCGTGATCTTCCTCGGCATCTACCCGGCGCCCGCCATCGACCTGATGAGCTCCGCGGTCAACAAACTGGTGGAGGTCGTGAACGTCAATTCAGCCATGGCCCTGACGGGCCGGTAGGAACCCATGCTCGAGCACATCCTCGCGAGTACCAGGCAGTTTTACCCCGAGCTGACGCTCAGCGCGGCGTTCTGCGCTGTTCTCCTGGTCGACCTGCTCACCGGGCGCAACCGGACGGCGGCCGCCCTCACCGCGATGGCGGGGACCCTGGTGGCCGCGTACTTCGTCCTCTCGCAGGGGCCGGGGGCCGACTCCATCTTTTCCAGGATGGTGGCGGTGGACGGCTTCGCGCGGTTCTTCAAACTGGTGATCCTCCTGGCGGCGTTCGTGGTCCAGCTCTTCTCGCTCCAGAGCTCCGAACTCAGGACCCGCGCGATGGGCGCCGGGGAGTATTTCGCGCTCCTGAGCGCGATGACCCTCGGGATGACGCTGATGGCGGGGGCCAGCCACCTGCTGATGATGTACCTCTCGCTCGAGCTGACGAGCCTCTCGTCGTACCTGCTCACGGGTTTCACCCGCGACGCGGACGATTCGGCCGAGGCCTCGCTCAAGTACGTGATTTACGGCGCCGTGGCGTCGGGGATGATGCTCTACGGCATCTCGATCGTCTACGGGCTCACCGGGTCGCTCGACCTCTACGGGATCAACGGCGTCCTCGCCTCGGGCGACGTGAACCTGCCCGCCCTCGTGATCGCCGGGGTCCTGATCACCGTCGGGTTCGGGTACAAGATCTCGGCGGTGCCGTTCCATTTCTGGACGCCAGACGTCTACGAAGGCGCGCCGGTGACCATCACCGCGCTCCTCTCCGTGGCCTCGAAGGCGGCCGGCTTCGCGATGATGATCCGCTTCTTCAAGGTCACGTTCGTCGACGTCGTGATGGGGGCGGCGTACCCCTCGGGGTGGGCGATCCTGAACGGGTTCGAGTGGAACCACCTCCTCGCGGTGATGGCGGTCCTGACGATGACGGTCGGCAACCTGGTCGCGCTCTGGCAGGACAACCTCAAACGCCTCCTCGCCTACTCGAGCATCGCGCACGCCGGGTACATGCTCCTCGGCGTCGCCGCGCTGAGCAGCGAGGGAATCTCGGCCGTGATGATCTATTTCGCGGTCTACCTCTTCATGAACCTGGGGGCCTTTTACATCGTGATGCTGGTGGCGAACAAGACCGGGTCGGAGAGCATCGACGCGTACAGCGGACTCGGGGCGAAGTCGCCGTTCATCGGGGTCGCGATGACGGTGTTCCTGCTCTCGCTCACCGGGCTGCCGCCGACCGCCGGCTTCGTCGGGAAACTGTACATCTTTTCCGCGCTCATCGGGGCGAAACTCATCTGGCTGGTCGTCATCGGGGCGCTGAACAGCGTCGTCTCGCTCTATTATTATGTACGCGTCCTCCGGGCCATGTTCCTGAAGGAACCGGCGGCCGGGTCGGCGCCGCTGACGTTTTCGCCGGCCGAGCTGGCGCTCACGCTCCTCCTGCTCATCCCGACGCTCCTCCTCGGCCTCTACTTCGGGCCGCTCGTGGAGTACGCCCAGGCCTCCGTCTCGATGTTCGGGCTCCCCTAACAGGCCCGTTTCCCGGTTTTCCGTCTCCGTTCGCGCGCGGGGGGATCGCGCGCATTCCCGCCGTTGCTGTTGAGCTGAAAAAAGCGTAGTTTTTTCTACCCGCCATGGCGAAGACTCAGAAAACGGTACTGGAAACGCTCAAGAACCCCGCGAACCGGGAGATCAACCTCCTGATCGTCGAGGACGAACACCACCTCGCCGAATCCGTCGCCCGGCGCATGGAGGAGGAGGGCTACTCGGTCGACGTCGCCAACGACGGGGACGAAGGCTACCGCCTCGCCTCCACGAAGAAATACCACCTGATCATCCTCGACCTCCTCCTTCCGAAAAAAGACGGGCTCCAGGTCCTGCGCGAAATCCGCAGGAACAAGGTGCAGAGCATGGTGCTGATCCTGACGGCAAGGAGCACGGTGGAGGAGAGGGTGGACGGCCTGCGCCTCGGCGCCGACGACTACCTGACGAAGCCGTTCGCGTTCGCCGAACTGCTCGCCAGGGTCGGGTCGCTCCTGCGGAGGCAGGGGGTGGGGCACGGCCCGGTGCTGCGCGTCGCGGACGTCGAGCTCGACGTCGAGACCCGCGCGGTCCGGCGGGCGATGAAGAACATCCAGCTCACCGCCAAGGAATACCTTTTATTGGAATTCCTGATGCGGAACAAGAACCGGATCCTCACCCGCCGCGAAATCGCCGAGCAGGTGTGGGGGTACACGTTCGACACGGGGACCAACGTGGTCGACGTCTACGTCAACTACCTCCGCAAGGCCCTCGACGAGGGTTTCCCCCGGCGGCTCATCCACACCGTCCGGGGAGTGGGGTTCATCTTCAAAGAGGAGTAGATGTTCCGTTCCATCCGCTCGCGCCTCACCCTCTGGTACACCCTCATCGTGGCCGTCACCTTCGTCATCATCGCGACGGTCACCTACCAGATCGTCGGCGCCTCCCTGTACGACCAGCTCGACCACTCGCTCGTCAACGAGGTGAAGTGGATCGCCGGGCAGCTCGAGAAACGGGAGCACACCCCCGAATCGGACGCCGGGGTGATCGCCGCGATCCGCGAGCACAGCGCCTACTACCCGGTGAAGGAATTCGTCGAGGTCTGGGCGCCCGACGAGACGCTCTTCTGCCAGAGCCTGAACCTCCTCGGCGATTCGCTGGTGAAGCACGCCCGGTTCCCCCTCGACGCGCACTACATGCTGCGGACCGTCGCCACGTTCCGCATCCAGCCGCTCAGGATCGTCACCCAGGAAACGCCGCAGGGCAAGATCCTCGTCGCCGTTCCGGTGGAGTCGGTCGAACAGACGCTCGCCTCCCTGATGAGCGTGCTCTCCTGGATGGGCCCGCTGGTGGTCCTCCTCGCGTTCGTGGGCGGGGTCTTCCTCTCGAAGCAATCGCTCGCGAAGGTGAACCAGGTGACGGACATCGCCCGCAGGATTTCCGCCGACCGGCTCTCGGCCCGGATCCCGTCGCACGACGTCGACGACGAGATCGGCCGGCTGATCGAGACCTTCAACGGGATGATCGCCCGTCTCGATTCGTCGTTCGAGCTGATGAAGCAGTTTTCGGCCGACGCCTCGCACGAGCTCCGGACCCCGCTGACGGTGCTGCGGACGCAGCTCGAAACCGCCCTCGCCAGCAGGACGTCCCCCTCCGAACTGAAGAAGATCGTGGCGCAGTGCCTCGACGAGGCGCTCCGGATGGGTTCCATCCTCGAAAACCTCCTGCTCCTCGGCAGGGGCGATTCCGGCCAGCCCGCGATCAAGCATGAGAGGGTGAGGCTCGACGAGCTGATGCGGGACACCTATGACGAGACCGTGATCCTCGCGTCGCAGAAGTCGATCGAGGTGAAGATCGAAAACACCGACAACGTCCTGATCTGGGGGGACAGGGAGAGGCTGAGGCAGATGATCCTGAACCTGGTGGACAACGCCATCAAGTACAGCGGAGAGAAATCGACCATCACGCTGTCGCTGGCGAAGAACGACGGGGGGGCGGCGATGGTGGTGCGCGACCAGGGGATCGGAATCCCGAAATCCGAGATCGCGAGGATCTTCGACCGGTTCTACCGCGTGGACCGCGCCCGGTCGAGGACGCTCGGGGGATCGGGCCTCGGGCTGGCGATCGTGAAGTGGATCGTGGACGCCCACGGCGGGACGATCGCCGTAAAGAGCGGGGTCGACAAGGGGAGCGAGTTTACCGTGACGCTTCCCGTCGCCGTGAAGTAGCCGCCGTCTTCCTCCGGCCGGCCTCCCGCCACGCGGCCACCGCCCCCTCCAGGACGAGCGTCGGATCGAGGACGTCGAAGAGCGCGGCCCCCTTCATCAGGGCGGGAGCGTCCCCCCCGGTCCCGACGACGGTCGCCGACCGCCCCACGATCGCCTTCAGCCGGTCCACATTCTCCCTGACGCAGCCCACGGCCCCGAACCATACGCCCGAACGGATGGCCTCGACGGTGTTTCTCCCGGCGGGACGCAGGGGGATCGACCATTCGGATGCGATGGAGGGGAGCGCGGCGGTGGAACGCCCGAGCGCGGACGCGGACATCGCCATGCCGGGCGCGATCATTCCGCCGACGTGTTTCCGCCGGCCGGAGACGGCGTCGAAGGTGATCGCCGTTCCGCAGTCCACCACGATCACCGGCGCGCCGAACTTCTTCACGGCCGCGAGCATCGCGCAGACCCTGTCCGGCCCGAGGCGTCCCGGATCGTCATAGGCGAACGTGATGCCGAGCGGGAGCGCGCCGCTGACGACGAGGGCGGTCCTGCCGGTGAGTTTCCTGAGGACGCCGGGAAGGAGGGCGGAGACGGCCGGGACCACCGAACTGACGACGCAGCCGTCGACGTCCGCCGGGGCGATGCCCGCCTCGGCGCAGACCAGGACGGTGAGCTCCTTCCACCACGTCCTGCCGGCCCGCGGCGGTCGCCGCAGCGTCCAGTGCGACACGAACCCTCCCCGCGCTCCGCCGGAGGTCCGTCCGGATTTTCCCGGATGCACCCCCGCGGCGACGTTCGTATTCCCGATGTCGAAGGCCAGTATCATACGAGGTGCACGTCTCCCGCCGTGACCTCGACCGTCCGGTCGTCCGTCTCGATCCGGAGCGCGCCCGATGGGGTCACCGACCGCGCGATCCCCGTGATCCGATTGCTCCGGGGCATCGGCCCGGAGACCTCGACCCGGGTTCCGAGGATGACGCTGCGTTTCGTCCATTCCGAGGCGACGGCCGCCGGCCATCCGGCGTCGGACGGGCGGTAGAATTCCTCCAGGTTTCCGAGCACGCGGGCGAGCGCCGCGGCGAGGTCGGTCGTCCGGCCGGTCTCGATGAGTATCGACGTCGCGCGGTCCGCGAGGTCGCCGGGGAACACCCGCTGGTTGACGTTCAGGCCGATGCCCACGATCACCGACTGCACCGAGTCTCCCGCGATCGAGGACTCGCACAGGATGCCGGAGATTTTTTTCCCCGAGACGAGGACGTCGTTCGGCCATTTGCACCCGGCCTCCTTCCCCGCCATCGCCGAGACGGACGCCGCGACGCCGACGGAGGCGAACAGCGAAACGGCGCCGAGGAATCCGGGTTTGATCGGCGGCCTCAGGATCGACGCTGAACGTGAGGTTCTTGCCCGGTTCGGAAATCCACGACCGGTTCTGCCGGCCGCGGCCGGATTTCTGCTCGAGCGCCACCACCACGCTCCCTTCCGGGGCCCCGTCCAGCGCGAGGCGTTTGGCGGTATCGTTCGTCGAATCGAGGGAATCGAACAGATGGATGGACGCGCCCATCGTCCCCGTCGTCAGATTCCGCCTGATATCATCCGCGGTCATCGGGGTCGATCCGATCCGGCCGGCCCCGTCGATGGGAGATCCGGCCCTGTCACCGGCGGACGACGCTTTGGCAGACATTTGAGATTTTTCTGACACAGTGGCCGAAATACCTTCCTGGCGGTTCGTCATTCGAACGGGGAATATATGTATTTTTTTGCAATAATCAGCGATTTGAAGTTGGCACGTCTGTTGTAAGTCTTACTCTTGAAATTCAGCACGAAATACAGGATTTATTAAAGAAGGTACACTGAGTATGTCCAGCAAAATTATCGGAATCGATCTCGGTACGACGAACTCCGTCGTCGCCGTCATGGAAGGGAACGACCCCGTCGTGATCGCCAACTCGGAAGGGGCGCGGACCACCCCGTCGGTGGTCGGATTTGCCAAGAGCGGGCGAACGGCTGGTCGGCCAGGCGGCGAAACGCCAGGCGGTCACGAACTCCGCAGAACACGGTCTTCTCGATCAAGCGGTTCATGGGCCGGTTCTACGACGAGGTGAACGAGGAGATGAAGCTCGTTCCCTACAAGGTCGTCCAGGGGGACAACAACACCGCGCGCGTCGAAGATCGGCGGACGGGTCTATTCGCCCCCGGAGATCAGCGCGATGATCCTCCAGAAGATGAAGCAGACCGCCGAGGACTACCTCGGGTCAGAAGATCACCGAGGCCGTCATCACCGTCCCGGCGTACTTCAACGACGCGCAGCGGCAGGCGACCAAGGAAGCGGGCGAGATCGCGGGCCTGCAACGTCCGCCGCATCATCAACGAGCCGACGGCCGCGGCGCTCGCCTACGGTCTGGACAAGAAGAACAAGGACCTGAAGGTCGCCGTGTTCGACCTCGGCGGCGGCACCTTCGACATCTCGATCCTCGAGCTCGGCGAAGGCGTCTTCGAAGTGAAATCCACGAACGGCGACACGCACCTGGGCGGCGACAATTTCGACCAGCGGCTGCTCGACTACATCGCCGACGAATTCAAGAAACAGGAAGGGATCGACCTGCGGAAGGACCCGATGGCCCTCCAGCGGCTGCGCGAGGCGGCCGAGAAGGCCAAGATGGAGCTCTCCCAGCTGATGCAGACCGAGATCAACCTCCCGTTCATCACGGCGACGGCCGACGGCCCGAAGCACCTGAACATGACCATCACGCGGGCGAAGTTCGAACAGCTCGTGGACGACCTGGTCAAGCGCTGCATGCCGCCCGGTCGAGAAGGCGCTGAAGGATGCCGGGCTCAACCCGAACCAGATCGACGAAGTGATCCTCGTGGGCGGCATGACCCGCATGCCGCGGGTCCAGCAGCTCGTCAAGGATATCTTCGGCAGGGAAGGCGCACAAGGGGGTGAACCCCGACGAGGTCGTCGCGGTCGGCGCCGCCATCCAGGGCGGCGTGCTCTCGGGCGACGTGACCGACGTGCTGCTGCTCGACGTCACGCCGCTCTCGCTCGGCATCGAGACGCTCGGCGGCGTGATGACGCCGACTGATCGAGGCGAACACGACCATCCCGACGAAGAAGAGCGAAATATTCTCGACGGCGTCCGACAGCCAGCCCTCCGTGGAGATCCACGTCCTCCAGGGCGAGCGCCCGATGGCGGTCGACAACCGGACGCTCGGACGGTTCCACCTCGACGGCATTCCGCCGGCACCGCGGGGCGTGCCGCAGATCGAGGTGACGTTCGACATCGACGCCAACGGCATGCTGCACGTCTCGGCGAAGGACAAGGCGACGAACAAGGAGCAGATCATCCGGATCACCTCCTCCAGCGGCCTGAGCAAGGAAGAAGTGGAGAAGATGAAGCAGGACGCGCAGGCCCACGCCGCCGAGGACAAGAAGAAGAAGGAGGAGGTCGACCTCAAGAACCAGGCCGACAACCTCGTGTTCCAGACGCGAGAAGCAGCTCAAGGAATTCGGCGACAAGGTCCGCGCGGACGCTGAAGAAGAAGGTGGAAACGGCCGCGGACGAGCCTCGACGCGGCGGTCAAGAGCGAGCGTCACGGCCGACATCAAGAGCGGGATGGAAGCGCTCAACGCGGTCTGGAACGAGGCCTCCTCCGCAGATGTACCAGGAGCGCGACCGCCGGCGCGCCGGGCGGACCCGAGGGCCGGCGCAGCAACCCGGTCCCGGCCCGGACCGCAGACGAAGCGGCCGGCAAGAAGGACGAGAAGAAGTCGTCGAGGACGCATCAGTACGAGGTGGTGGACGACAAGGACAAGGACAAGTAACGCCTGCTGCGGATCCGCCTCCCGTGCAGAGGGCGGGTAACAGAGTGACGGGCCGCCCGCGATGACAATCACGGGCGGCCTTTTTGATATATGAGGACGATGACGATGAATCTTACAGAAATTTACAATCAAATCGCAGGAAGCGGTGCAGAACGCGCAGGAAATCGCCGCCAGCTACGGCAACCAGGTCGATCGAGCCGGAGCACCTGCTCGCCGCGCTCGTCCAGGACCCGAGGGGGTGGTGGTGCCGGTGCTGAGGAAGATCGGCGCGAACCTCGACTACCTCAAGATCAAGATCACGGCGCTCCTCGAGAAGCTGCCGAAGATCTCCGGGGCGCACGACAGCCGGCGTCTACGCCGGCCAGGACGCTCCAGAAGGTCTTCGAGCGGCGCCGTGAAGGAGGCGCAGGCGCTGAAGGACGAGTTCGTGAGCACCGAGCACCTGCTGCTCGCCCTTGACGCAGGCGCGGACGGCGCGCGGCGCAGCTCCTCGCCGACGCAGGGGGTGACGAAGGACCAGGTCTACCGGGCCCTGAAGGACATCCGGGGAAACCAGCGCGTCACAGACCAGACGCCGGAGGAGAAATACCAGGCGCTGGCCAGGTACGGCCGGGACCTGAACGACCTCGCCCGCAAGGGGAAGACTGGACCCGGTCATCGGCCGGGACGAGGAGATCCGGCGCGTCCTGCAGGTGCTCTCCCGGCGCACAAAGAACAATCCCGTCCTGATCGGCGAGCCCGGGCGTCGGAAAGACCGCGATCGCCGAGGGGATCGCCCAGCGCATCGTGCAGGGCGACGTCCCGGAGAACGCTCAAGACCAAGCGGATCGTGGCGCTCGACATGGGCTCGCTGGTCGCCGGGACGAGCTTCCGGGGACAGTTCGAGGAGCGGCTCAAGGCCGTCCTGAAGGAAGTGGCCGACTCGGAGGGCGAGATCATTCTCTTCATCGACGAGCTGCACACGCTCGTCGGCGCGGGTGCCGCGCAGGGAGCCGTCGACGCGGCGAACATGCTGAAGCCCGCGCTCGCCAAGGGGGAGCTCCGGGCGATCGGCGCGACGACCATCGACGAATACCGGAAGCACATCGAGAAGGACCCGGCGCTGGAACGGCGGTTCCAGCCGGTCCTGGTCGACGAGCCGAGCGTGGAGGACACGATCTCGATCCTCCGGGGACTCAAGGAGCGCTACGAGGTCCACCACGGCGTCCGGATCACCGACGGCGGCCATCGTCGCGGCCGCGCAGCTGAGCCACCGCTACATCGGCGACCGGTTCCTTCCCGACAAGGCGATCGACCTCGTGGACGAGGCGGCCTCGAAGCTCAGGATCGAGATCGACTCGATGCCGGAGGAGCTCGACGACGGTGGAGCGCCGCATCAAGCAGCTCGAAATCGAGCGCGAGGCGGTCCGCCGCGAGAAGGACGAGGCGATCGCAGGAGCGGCTCGTCGCGATCGAGCAGGAGCTCGCGGAGCTGAACCAGGAGCGTGCCGAGCCCTCAGGGCGCACTGGCAGGTCGAGAAGGAGCTGATCCAGTCCATCCGCTCGATGAAGGGGGAGATGGAGCAGGCGCAGGACGAGCCGGAACAGAAGGAACGCGAGGGCGACCTCGCGAAGGTGGCGGAACTCCGGTACGGCATCGATCGCCGATGCTGGAAAAGAAGATCGAAGGACGCGCGGTGAGCGGCTCGCCGAGGTCGCAGAAGGACAAGAAGATGCTGAAGGAGGAGGTCGACGCCGAGGACATCGCGGAGATCGTGTCGCGGTGGACCGGCATCCCCGTCACCCGGATGCTGGAAAGCGAGCGGACCGAAGCTGCTGCACCTCGAGGACCGTCTGCACGAACGGCGTCGTCGACCAGGAGGAGGCCGTCCGCGCGGTGAGCGATGCCGATCCGGCGCTCGCGGGCGGGGCTGCAGGACGAGAAGCGGCCGATCGGCTCGTTCATCTTCCTGGGGAGCACCGGCGTCGGAAAGACCGAGCTGGCGCGGGCCCTGGCCGAGTTCCTGTTCAACGACGAGAACGCGCTCGTCCGCATCGACATGAGCGAGTACATGGAGAAGTTCTCCGTCTCCCGGCTGATCGGCGCGCCCCCGGGCTACGTCGGCTACGAGGAGGGCGGGCAGCTGACCGAGGCCGTCCGCCGGAAGCCCTATTCCGTCGTCCTCCTCGACGAGATCGAGAAGGCGCACCCGGACGTCTTCAACCTCCTCCTCCAGCTGCTCGACGACGGCCGCCTGACCGACAGCAAGGGGCGGACGGTGAACTTCAAGAACACGATCATCATCATGACGTCGAACCTCGGCTCGCACCTCATCCAGCAGAAGCTCTCGTCGGCCGGCCCGGAAGACGGGAGCCTCGACGCGGTCTACGACGAACTGCGCGTCGAGCTGTCGCAGCTGCTCGACGGAATCCCTCAGGCCGGAATTCCTGAACCGGATCGACGAGGTGATTCTCTTCAAACTCCTGGGCCCGGACGACCTTCGCAGGATCGTGGACATTCAGCTCGGAAGGGTGCGGGCGCTCCTCGCGCGGAAGGGGATCACCATCCGTCTGACCGACGAGGCGAAGGACTGGATCGCGAAACTGGGGTACGATCCCGCGCACGGCGCGAGGCCGCTGAAACGGATCATCCAGAAGCACCTCGTGAACGTGCTGTCGGAGAAAATCCTCGCGGGTGAAATCGCCGAGAAGGACGATGTGGTCGTCGGCGTGGGGATGGAGGGCTCGATCACGATTTCCCGGGCGCCGAAGGCGGCGCCCTGACGGCCCGGGTCGGGACGCCGCCGCCGTTGATTAATCCCCCCTTTTTCCTTACCTTTTACAAACAAATTTTCACATCGAGTGCCCGGCTCTTCATGGTTTCACTGATCGTTCACGGCGGCGCGTGGAACATCCCCGACGCGCTCCTCGGGGCCCACCGTGACGGGTGCGCCTCCGCGGTCGGAAAGGGGTGGGGAATCCTCTCCTCGGGAGGCACGGCCGTCGACGCGGTCGAGCAGGCCATCCGGGTGATGGAGGCCGAGGGCACCTTCGACGCAGGGCGCGGGTCCCACCTGAACGCGGACGGCCACGTCGAGCTCGACGCCAGCATCATGGAAGGGCGTTCCTACCGGTGCGGCGCAGTGGCGGCGGTCCGGCGGGTGATGCACCCCATCACGCTCGCCCGGAAGATCATGGAAGAGAGCGAGCACATCCTCCTCGTCGGGCCGGGGGCGGAACGGTTCGCCGTGAGCGCGGGCATGACCCTCTGCAAGGAATCCGAACTCGTCGCGCAGCGCGAACGCGACCTCTGGAAGAGCGTCAACACGAAATCCGGGTTCAAGGCGAAGCACGCGTTTTCGAAACACCCGGGCGACACCGTCGGCGCGGTGGCCATCGACCGTTCCGGCAACATCTGCGTGGGCACATCGACCGGCGGCACGCTCAACAAGTATCCGGGGCGCGTCGGGGATTCTCCGCTGATCGGCTGCGGCTCCTACGCGGAGAACGGGATCGGCGGCGTCTCGACGACCGGTTGGGGGGAGGGGATGATCAAGGTCGTGCTCGCCAAAACCATCATCGACCATATGGAGGAGAACGGAAAGGACCCCCAGAAGGCCGCCGATTACGGCATCGACGTCCTCCATAAAAAAGTCGACGGCAAGGGCGGGGTGATCGTCCTGAACCACGAGGGCCGGGTCGGCTTCGCGTTCAGCACGCCGAGGATGGCGTTCGCCTACATGACGCAGGAAATGAACGAACCCCGCGTGGAGGTATGAACCCGGCATCGATCGCCGGACACGTCCTCGAACTCCTCGTGCTCGCGGACCGCGGCACCGGCCCGGTCGACCGGCTGGTCTCGGGTTTCCTCCGGGAGCGGCAATACCTCGGCTCCCGCGACCGGCGGGCCATCTCGGACGTCGTGTTCGGGGTCATCCGGCACCGCCGTTGCCTCGAGGCCCTCCTCGAGGAATTCCTCCGTCTCAATCCTGCGTATTCGGCGATCGACGCCCCCGCCCGACGCTACGTCCCGCTGCTCGTGATCTATGCGTCCATCCACCCGGGCCTCTTCAGCGAAATCCCCCCCGCGGCGGAGCAGTTTCGTCCCCTCTGGACCCCATATTTTCCCGGGCTCGATCCTGTTCCGTTCGTATCGTGGGTTGTGGGCGCGAAAGCCCTCGGCTTCCTGCACGAAGCTCCGCCGGTGATGCTCGGGGTGAAGCACTCGTTCCAGGACTGGATGGTGGCGGAGTGGCTCACCCGGTGGCCCTCCGAAACGGAGGACCTCCTGGCGGCCCTGAACCGGCCGGGCCCGGTCTCGCTCAGGGTGAACCGGTTGAAAACGGAGCGCGACGCGTGCCGGGACAGGCTCGTCGCCGAAGGGATCGCCGCGACGGAGGTCCCGTTCCCCGATTCCGCGCTGACCGTCGCGAAGCGGTTCAACCAGAACGCATCGGCCGCGTTCAAGGAGGGGTGGTTCGAAATCCAGGACATCGGAAGCCAGGTGATCTCGCTCGCCTGCGCCCCCCAACCAGGCCACCTGGTGGTCGACGGGTGCGCGGGCGCCGGGGGAAAGTCCTTGCACCTGGCCGACCTGATGAAGAACCGCGGGAAGATCATCGCCGTCGATACCGACCCCGCGCGGCTGAAGGAGCTCACGCTCCGGGCGAAAAGGGGCGGGACCGGAATCGTGACGGCCCTCGCGAAGACGGACTTCGATCCGAAGCGGTACGATGGGCGCGCCGACGTCGTGCTGGTGGACGCACCCTGCTCGGGGTCAGGGACGATCAGGAGAAATCCCGCGCTCAAATGGAGCATCGGGGAGGAGGAGGTCGCGCGGTTCGCCGGGCGCCAGCTCGACCTCCTGAACATCTACGCGCCGCTGGTGAAGCGCGGCGGCCGGCTCGTCTACTCGACCTGCAGCCTTTTCCATTCCGAAAACGAGGCGGTGGTCGGGCGGTTCCTGAGCTGTCATGCCGGCTTCCGGTCCCTGGATGCGACCGGGACGATCCCGTGGGCCGTCGAAAAGGGGGCCCACGACACGCTGACGCTCCTGCCCCACCGCCATCCGACGGACGGCTTCTTCATCGCGGTCATGGAACGGCCCTGACGGGCCCGGTTGCAAAATGTCGCGCGGCTTCGTAGATTTCATCCACACACCACCATTACTCCAATGAAGAAAATTCTGATCATCCTGTTCACGCTCCCCGCCCTTGCCCTGCTCGCCTCCTGTTCCGGGAGGAACGCCCGCGATCTGTATGCCGATGGCAGGGCCGCGGAGGATTCGGGAAAGTTCGTCCTCGCCGTCGAAAAATACGAAGAGGTCGTGCGGGACTACCCTGCGGAGGCCGTCGCTGAAACCGCGGCGTACAAGGTCGTCCTGATCCGTTCGAACGTGCCCGGCGACAAGGGCGCGGCGATCGCGTCCCAGATGCGGTTCCTGGAACTCTTCCCGAAGAGCCAGGAGGCGCCGAAGGTGATGTTCATGCTCGCGTTCCTCTACAACAACGAGCTGGGCCAGACCGACAGCGCAAAAAAATATTACGAACTCTTCCTCGCCACGTACCCGGCCCACGAGCTCGCCCCCTCGGCGAAATTCGAGCTGGAGACCCTGGGCAGGTCGCCCGAACACATCCTCGGGGACGACGCGGGCACCGTCGCGGAGGGGAAGAAACCGGGGAGCGGGGGACGGCAGTAGTGACACGCACCGTCCCGGACCACCTCCGGTTCCTGCAGCCGGAAGTCGTCGCGAAGCTCTCGAACATGGAGCTTATCGCGCGCCTGGTGGTCGAGGGGTTCATCACGGGGCTCCACAAGAGCCCCTACCACGGTTTCAGCGTGGAATTCGCCGAGCACCGCCAGTACATGGCGGGCGACGAGATCAGGCACATCGACTGGAAGATCTACGGCCGCACCGACCGCTATTACATCAAGCAGTTCGAGGAGGAGACCAACCTCAAGGCGTACATCGTCCTCGACGGGAGCGCCTCGATGGCCTTCGCCTCGGAGGGGCGGCTCACGAAACTCGAATACGCCTCGTACGTGGCGGCCGCCCTCGCCCACCTCCTGATCCAGCAGCGCGACGCCGTCGGTTTCGTCCAGTACGACGAGGCGCTCAGGACGTACATGCCGCCGCACGCCACGAAATCGTACCTGCGGGAAATCCTGCGGGCCCTCCACGCCGTCAGGCCGGCCAACAAAACGTCGACATCCGACACGCTCCACGAGGTGGCGGAGCGGATCAAGCGCCGCGGCCTGGTGATCCTCCTGAGCGACCTCTTCGACGATCCGAAGCAGGTGATGACGGCCCTGAAGCATTTCCGCCACCGGAAGAACGAGGTGATCGTGATGCAGGTGCTCGACCCCCTGGAGCGGAGCTTCGCCTTCGACCGCGACGCGGTCTTCCGTGACATGGAAACCGGCGACAGGATCACCACCCAGCCCTGGCACATCCAGCAGTCGTACCGCGAGGAAATGCGGAAATTCCTCGATTTCTACAAGCGGGAGTGCAGGCAGAATAATATTGATTATATTCTGCTCGATACCGCCACGCCCTTCGACGTGGCCCTGTTCGAGTTCCTTCACAAGCGACAGAAGATGGGGTAGGGGTCCCGCTCCCGGACTGAAGCCCGCCGGATGGGCGGCGCCGGGCCGCCTCGCATCCCCCCGTCCCTCGTCATCATCATCCCGGCATCGCGTTCCTGATCCTGCTCCGCTCGCTCACCGCGGGCCCGCACCCGCTCCAGAACCGGACAAACAACGTCCCGGAGATTGTTGTATGTCGAGATCGTCTTTTCTTCCCCTCGCGACGGCCGTCGCCGTCGTACTGTCCGTCCTCTCACTGAGTTGTGAGGGTCCCGCAGGCCCGCCCGGCACCGGTTTCGGCGGGCTCGACGACCCTTCGGTGATGCCCGCGGTGGTGTACACCTATCCGCCGATGAACTCCGAGGGCCCCTATCCCGATTTTTACGTCAACGACTGCTGGAGCACTCCCTGCAACTATTATTCCCTGATCCAGATCAGGTTCAATAAATTCATGGATGTCACGTCGGTGCGCCGCGCGGTCCGTTTGACATCCAGTTCGGGAGGTGTCAGGACGGACACGAACAACGTGATCTCGGTGGGAGGGGATATGATCATGGTGACGCCTGTCACCGATGACGGATCCGCGACAGGGGTGCGCTACCGGGTGGGGGAACGGTACACGCTGAGCATAGATTCCGCGGCGAGGGACATGAACGGCAACGCCCTGGCCGGCGGATTCTCAACCTGGTTCGTCCCCGAGCCGTCGTTCCGGGTCATCAGTTCGTGGCCGGCGGATAGCACGGTGGATTTCAGTGCGACGGGATCCATGGGGATCGAGTTCAACAGCCTTGTCGACACGTCGATATTCGGGCACGTCCGGCTCGACCCTCCCGGGCAGTTTTACAGCCATGTCGGCTATGATGGGCGTACCGTGACTCTCTATCCGGTGACGACGCTGCTGAATTCGACGACGTATACGATCATCGTCGATGAATCGGCCGCTGATGTGGTGGGAAACCGGCTCCAGTCGGAGTTCAGGAGCCGGTTCACCACGACCGGATTCGGGGTGTCGTATCTCTACCCGCAGAACGGTTCCCCCGCTGTCCCGTTATACCAACCGGTGTACGTCACTTGCACGGGCGCCATGGATACATCGACGTTCCGGGGCGCATTTTCGATCGAGCCGGCGACGGAGGGAACGATCTATATTAATTCCCGTGATGACCAGGCGCAATTTGTACCCGAACGCGGGCTCCGCTCGCTGACCCGGTATACCGTTCGGGTCGATACGTCGTTGCGCTCGATGCGAGGCGAGCGGTTGCCGGAAACGGCCGTTTCCGTCTTCGAGACCGAACAATTCCGTGTGACCTCCACATATCCCTACGAAGGATCGACCGGTTTCCCGCGATCGGGGGTCATCTCAGTCTCGACGAACGGAGTTCTCGATATCACCGCAATCGAAGGGGCAGTTCGGATCGAACCTCCGGTAGCGTTCAGCGTGACCCTGCAATACACTTCTCAATTTACGATCAGACCGTCGCAGCCGCTCCCGCCCCTGACCGGGTACACACTCACGATTGGAACGACACTGCGCACGATGGCGGGCGACCTCCTGCCGGCTCCCTATATCCTGCACTTCAGCACGGCGGCAAACTGATGAAGTCCGCGTTGGGATACAACCCGGGGATCTTCGCGGCACTCCTCCTGGCCGGCCTGGCGGCCATCGTGGCCGGATGTGAGGGACCTCCCGGGCCTCCGGGCGAGGGGCCGGAATCGCTCAGCGATCCGTCGGTTCTTCCCAGGGTGATCTACACGTATCCTCCGGCCGGAGTCGGAGGACCGTACGCGGAGCTGTACGTCGTCAACTGCGGAGGCACCTCCTGCATTGCGGTCCCCAGATTTCAGGTCCGATTCAACAAGATCATGAACGGATCGAGCGCCAGGAACGCGATCGGGGTCGCGGGCCCGGACGGGAACCTGGTCGTCGGCCCGGCGGAAGTGTTTCCGGTGGGGGGTGACATCTTCCTGATCAACCCGGTCGACGGTTACGGGCAGCCGTATCGGGGATATCTGCCGATCGGGGCGGAGTACCGGTTGTCCGTGGATACCACGGTCAAAGACATCAACGGCAACGCGCTCCGGTCGCCGTTCACGATGTCGTTCGTTCCCGAACCCGCGTTCCGCGTCGTACGGACGCATCCCGAAAATGGTTCATACAGCCCCGACCTCCAGGAAATTCTTATCCTCTATTTCAACTCGCGGATCGATACTTCGATCATGAAGTCGGTCCGCGCGATTCCACCGGTGGAGATCGATTGGCGGCTCGGCTGGGAAGGGACGAGCCTCATTTCCAATGTTCGATTGGCGGGCTCGACGACGTACACCGTGGTCATCGATACGCCGGCCGCGGACGCCGCGGGACACCCCCTGCCCCTGCCGTACAGCTTTTCATTCGCCTCGAGGCCGTTCAGCGTTCAGTACGTCTATCCGGCTGACGGGCAGCGGAACGTTTCCCCGGAGGAAATCATCGAGGCGACCTTTTCTGAACAGATCGATTCCGCGACGATCGAAGGCTCGTTCCACATCTCGCCCCCCGTGGACGGGTACATGTATCTCAACTACCGGCAATATCTCTCGTTCCATCCCCGCGTGCCGTTGGAGCCCTCGACCACGTACACGATCCAGATCGACACCACACTCAGGTCCGCCACCGGCGTTCCGTTGCCGCGCCCGTTCCGGAGCACGTTTACGACCGCGCCCCCGCCGCAATTCCAGGTGAATTATACCAGTCCGGCCGATGGGGAGACCGGAGTGTATTCCGCACAATCCATACGGATCTCCACAAACCAGGCCATCGACACGGCGACCGTAGCCGGCGCGTTCCACATCGACCCGCCTGTGGCAGGGCGTTTCACATTTCAGGCAGGGGTATATTATTTTTACTTCGACCCGGCGCCCGGGTACCCTACCGGTGGGCTCATATCCGTTACGATCGACACGTCGCTCACGTCGGCGTCCGGTCAGAGGTCGACGGCGTCATACGCGTTTTCTTTCCGGGTGCGACCCCTGGCCGTGGACTGGGTGTTTCCCCAGGACGGACGCGATGACGTCGCCCCCGCCGACCCGCTGAGACTCAGGTTCAACGGTCCGGTTGATTCGGGTTCCCTGGCGGCAGCGCTGACGATCGATCCGCCCACGCCCGGTCGTCTGGTGAGCGATCCTTATTCCTTCAGGTTTGACCCGGCGAACGTTTGGATACCGGAGACGACGTACACCGTGAGGATCGACACGACGCTCACAGCGGCGGGTGGCGGCCGGTTGCCGGAAGTGTTCGTGTCGACGTTCCGGACGGCGCCGTTCAAAATCCTCCAATATTCACCCCCGAACGGAATCGTCAACCACCCGGTCAATTTCCCGGTCTGGGTGTACTGTAACGACGGCATCGACACCGGATCGGTCCGGACGTCGTTCAGCATGACGGATTCCGCGGGGGGCGCGGTGGCGGGACGGCTTCTGTTCTCGGATTCATATCCCGAGCAGTTCGGATTCCTCCCGTACGAGAACCTCCCGCACGGGGCGTTCTATGCGGTGACGATCACGACGGGATTTCGTTCGGTCCACGGATACCCGATCGCGTCACCACTCAGTATTTCTTTCCGGACAGCGCCCTGAAAATACCGCGCCCCGGACAATCTGACAATGAAAGGATGATCCATGAGAAACGCAATGGTGTTCATCTCGCTCCTCGCGCTCGTCCTTGGCTCGCTCTCCTGTGAAGGCCCAACCGGCCCGGCCGGCCCCCCCGGCGACCCGATGGGGATCGCTCAGCGACCCCTCAATCTTGCCGAAGGTGATCTACTCATACCCCGGCGCGAACACGACGGGGCCATACCCTGAGCTCTACAGGTATGACTGCGGCTTTGAATGGTGCTATTATTATTCCCAGTTCCAGGTCCGGTTCAACAAGTTCATGGACCTGACATCGGTGCGCCGCGCTGTACGTCTCGGTTCCCCCGACGGGAACATCCTCGCCGACACGAACTTCATCATATCTGTGGGCGGGGACGTCTTCATCCTGAACCCGGTGGACTCGAACGGTTACCGGGGCAATTTTCGGTTCAAGGTCGGGGCCTCGTACTCGATCGTCGTCGACTCCACCGCCAGGGACGTCAACGGGAACGCCCTCGTCCCGTCGTTCACCGCGACGTTCGTGCCCGAACCGTATTTCCGTGTAAGGGAAAGCAATCCCGGCAACGGTTCGATCGATGTCAGCGTGGGTTCGGGTATCCAGCTCATTTTCAACAGCAAGATCGACACGTCGATGCTCTCGCACATCACCATTTCGCCGGCCGTGGTCGGAAACTGGTGGATTGGTTACGATTCGGCCACCGTGGTCCTCAATCCCGTGGCACCCCTCACGCCGTCGACCGCCTATACCGTGATGGTGGACGGATCGGCGGAGGACGCCGACGGGAACAGGATCGTCGGGCCGTTCGCCGCCGGGTTCAGGACCGTTGATTTCCGTCTCTCGTCCTCATCGCCCTCGCCCGGTGCCGGAAACATCGGCCTGAGTTCCGGCGTCTACTCATGGTTCACCCTGCCGCTCGATACGGCGACGATGAGGAGCGCGTTCCATCTCACGCCGGCGACACCCCTGGTTTTCTCCAACATCTACTACGGCACGACCGGCTATAATGTCGTCCCGACCGACGGTCTCCTGTCATCCACGATGTACACCGTCCGGATCGACACCACGCTGCGTTCACTTGCGGGCGACCGGCTGGCAGCACAGGCGGAGTATTCCTTTACCACGGCCCCCTTCGGTGTCGTCTCAACATCCCCCGTCAACGACCAGGTGGGGTGGTCCCGGGAGAGTTACATCTACATACGCACCAACGCCCCGCTCGACGCGGCGACGGTTTCGGGGAGCATCCTGATCTCCCCGCCGGCGACACTATCGTTCAGCTACTGCGACGGGTGCTCCGATTTCCAGTTTTATCCCCCCGGCGGCCTCTCTGCCCTGACCGAGTACACGGTCACGGTCGGAACGTCGTTAAAAACCAGGCGCGGTGAATCGCTTCCGGCACCGTACAGCTTCTCCTTTACGACCGGTCCCGATTGAGTCACCCCTGGACGCCAAACCGGCGGGAGACGGTGGCCAAACCCCTCCTCCCGCCGGGAAGTTTTCCCGCCCCGACCCTTGCATTTTCACCCGCCTATCGTTATTATTTCTATCTGGATCGTTTTTTCATCATCCCATTGTCCCGGTCGGCCTCCATTGCGCGCATCGTCATCATCCGCCGTCTCGATCCCCTCCGACGACAGGCTCGTCGTCCGGGGCGCCCGCGTCCACAACCTGAAAAACATCGACGTGGAAATGCCGCGCGACAAATTGATCGTCGTGACCGGCCTCTCCGGTTCGGGGAAGTCCAGCCTCGCCTTCGACACCATCTACGCGGAAGGGCAGCGGCGGTACGTGGAGAGCCTTTCGGCCTACGCCAGGCAGTTCCTCGGGCTCATGGAGCGCCCCGACGTCGACTACATCGACGGCCTCAGCCCTTCCATCTCCATCGAGCAGAAGTCCGTCTCCCATAACCCCCGTTCCACCGTCGGGACGGTCACCGAAATTTACGACTATCTCCGCCTCCTCTTCGCCCGCGTCGGCGTCCAGCACTGTTACAACTGCGGCAGGCCGGTCAGGAAGCAGTCGGTGGACCAGATCCTCGACTCGGTGATGGGGCTCCCGGACGGGACGAACATCCAGATCATGGCTCCGGTCGTCAAGGGGAGGAAAGGACACTACAGGGAACTGTTCGAGAAGATACAGAAGGACGGCTTCCTCCGGGTGAGGATCGACGGCGAGGTCACCGAAATCAAAAAGGGCCTCAAGGCCGACCGGTACAAGGTGCACGACATCGAGATCGTGGTGGACCGCGTGGCCGTGAAAAAGGCGGCGCGCAGCCGGATCACCGATTCGATCGAATCCGCCCTCGGGCTCGGGTCCGGGGCGGTCATCATCGCCTCCGGAGCGGGTGCAAAAACCGTCGACCAGCTCTTCAGCCGTCATTTCGCGTGCCTCGAATGCGGGATCAGCTACGACGATCCCGCGCCGAATTCCTTCTCGTTCAATTCCCCCTACGGGTCGTGCCCCTCGTGCGCGGGCCTGGGGGAGACGAAGGAGTTCGACATCCGCCTGATCGTCCCCGACAAATCGCTCTCGCTGAACAAAGAGGGGCTCGCGCCGCTCGGCAAGCCGCGCGACACCTGGTTCTGGCACCAGGTGAGGGCGGTCGCCGCGAAACACGCCATCCCCCTCGACGCTCCCGTCGGAGAGCTGTCGAAAGGGGCGATCGACCTCCTGCTCTACGGAGGGGGCGACGAAAAATACGAGATTCCCTACACGTACGCCTCGGGCCGCGTCGTCAAATACCGGCAGAAGTACGGCGGGGTGATGAAAACGCTGAAGCGGTTCTTCGACGAGACCTCCTCGGAAGGCGTGCGCCGCTGGGTCGAGTCGTTCATGAACACGATCCCCTGCGCCGCGTGCGGCGGAGGCCGCCTGAGGAAGGAAAGCCTCGCGGTGATGCTCGTGGACGCGAAGAGCGCTAAACCCGCCACGATCCGCGATGTGGTCAACCTCTCGATCCGGCAGGCGGTGGAGTTCTTCGACGCGATCGCCCTCACCGAACGACAGCAGGTGATCGCCGAGCAGGTCCTGAAGGAAATCCGGCAGCGGCTGGGTTTCCTGGTGAACGTAGGGCTGGAGTACCTCACGCTCGACCGGTCCGCCAGGACGCTCTCCGGGGGCGAAACGCAGAGGATCCGTCTGGCGACCCAGATCGGCTCGCAGCTGGTGGGGGTGCTCTACATCCTCGACGAACCGAGCATCGGCCTGCACCAGCGCGACAACATCAAACTGATCGACTCCCTCAAGGGCCTGCGGGACCTGGGCAACACCGTGGTCGTGGTGGAACACGACCGCGAGATGATCGAGAGCGCCGATTACGTCATCGACCTGGGGCCGGGGGCCGGTGAGCACGGCGGCCGGCTCGTCGCCGCCGGGACGCCCGCGGAACTGAAGCGATCGACGGGGGAGGCGTCGCTGACCGTCCAGTACCTCAAGGGTGACCGCGACATCGCCGTCCCGGCCGCGAGGCGGAAGGGGAACGGGAAATCGATCGCGCTGAAGGGAGCGACCGGGCACAACCTCAGGGCCCCGGACCTCGCCATCCCGCTCGGGGCGTTCGTCTGCGTCACCGGCGTGAGCGGTTCGGGGAAATCGTCGCTGATCACCGAAACGCTCTACAGGATCCTCGCGAGGAAATTCTTCCGGGCCAAGGACGTGCCGCTGCCGTACGAGTCGGTGAAGGGGCTCGAACACCTCGACAAGGTGATCGACATCGACCAGTCGCCGATCGGCCGGACCCCGAGGTCGAACCCCGCCACCTACACCGGCCTCTTCACGCTCATCCGCGACCTGTTCGTCCAGCTCCCCGAATCGAAGATCCGCGGGTACAAGCCGGGGCGGTTCAGCTTCAACGTGAAGGGCGGGCGGTGCGAGGAATGCGAGGGGGACGGCGTGAAGAAGATCGAGATGAACTTCCTGCCCGACGTCTACGTGCTCTGCGAGGTCTGCAAGGGGAAACGATACAACCGGGAAACGCTCGACGTGCTCTACAAGGGAAAATCGATCTCCGACGTGCTCGAGATGACGGTCGAGGAAGGGGTGCAGTTCTTCAGGGACGTCCCCCGCCTGTTCCGCAAGCTGGAGACGCTCCACGACGTCGGCCTCGGCTACATCCGGCTCGGGCAGCAGGCGACGACCCTCTCGGGCGGCGAGGCGCAGCGGGTGAAGCTCTCGGCGGAGCTCTCGAAACCGGGGACCGGGAAGACGCTCTACATCCTCGACGAGCCGACGACCGGCCTGCACTTCGAGGACATCCGGCTGCTGCTGGCGGTGCTGAACAAGCTCGTGGACAAGGGGAACACCGTGATCGTCATCGAGCACAACCTCGACGTGATCAAGGCGGTCGACTGGATCGTGGACATGGGGCCGGAGGGCGGAGACGGCGGGGGAATGATCGTGGCGGAGGGGACCCCGGAAAAGGTCGCCGCGACTGCGGGGTCGTACACGGGCGCCTACCTCAGGGAGCTCCTTTCGTCGGGACCCGGACCCTCCATCGGCCGCCCGGTGCGAAGCCGAAAGGGGACCGGTTGACTCTCGGAGGGCAATTGCGTATCCTGATGGAATTCTCCCGGGACGGCAATCCACCATTCCATGCTCCTGACCAGCGTACAAAAATCCGCCCTGCTGGCGATTCTCTCCGGCTCGTACACGCCGTACGACCTGAAGGTGTTCGTCCGGCTCTGCTATCTCCTCGCCCGTCCGCACATCGCGAAGAAGGCCGGCCTCCGGAGACTCGACCTCTCCCTGCTCGGCATCTCCCAGGATGACGCGGTGTACGACTGCCTCGCGGACATCTTCCGCCGCGACGCCGCCGGGAGGTTCGTCGAGATCGAATTATTTTTCGAGCGCGAGGTGGGGGACGCCCGGAGAGCCGACACAGGTCACCTCCTGGTCCAGCTCCGCCGCCTCGTGATCGGGAAGGTGAACAACAACCTCCTGCGGCTCTACGCCGAGGCCGACCCCTCCCTCGGGAAGATCCTCAGGAACATCAAGCTCGCGCTGGACGGCGATGTCGGCCTCGGGCTGATGACCCGGTTCAACGAAAATTACCTCCGGCCGGAAGGCGTCGAACCGTGCCTTCATCTCCCCCCGTACCCGTTCGAGGAGCTCCGCAGCGCGGCGTCGGGGGTGATCCTCATCCACGACAATATCCCGGGGATGCTGCGGAAACTCCGCTCCATCCTGGCGGAGCAGGAGATCTGGCAGCGGATCGTCCCGCTGGTGTCGGCCGGGCTCGTCTTCCGTGAGGTCTATACGATCGGATGGGAGCCCGACGCGGAGGCGGGGGATCCCGATTCCGCCGTCGAAACGTCGCGGTTGAACCAGCTGGTGGAGAAGGTCTGCCGCGAGCTCTCGTCGCACCTGCGGCGCTCGTACGTCGCGACGGGCAAGGTCCACGAGGACGTCATGGAATCGTATTGCCGGACGCTGATAAAAATCCTCCGGAGTTCCTTCACCGATCCGCACCTCGACGGCGCATCCTTCTTCGAATACCTGCAGGAGGAGGTCCCGCGGCTGACGCCGGAATCATACCGGGCGGAGCACAAGGCAACCCTCGAATACATCGTGAAACTGGGAAAGAAACGGTTGAAGAAGGAGCTGGCCACGGACTGACCGCGGGGGGGACGACTGCGAGTACATAGAGAGAGACAGAAGGCTGACGAAACAATGAAGCATCCCGACGAATCGGCGCTCGAATTATACGTCCTCGAACCGGAGGATGCCATCGGGCGCGCCCGCGATATACGCGACCACCTTGCCGTCTGCCAGGGGTGCCGGACGCTGGTCGGCGAGATGCGCGAATACTACGATGAGGTGGGGAAGCTTGATGCCGGGAGGGAGGAGACGGGGCATGACCTGCTCCAGGTCAGGGACCGGATCGTGCCGAACCGGGGACGGAGCGACGTGCCGGGCCCGCCCGGCCGGCCGCAGGCGCTCTTCGTCAGGACGGCATCGTTCCTCGCAGAACACCCCGTCGCCGTCTCGATGGGTCTGGCCGCGGCGCTCCTGGTGGTGCTCACGGTCAATTTCAGGACCGCGATCTGGAAGGACACGAACCCGGTCATCGGCAGGGGGCGGAACGATTCCCTGGTGGTCTTCAACAAGGACAACCAGGAGCTCTGGTCGGCATGGATCGGTTATCGGCATGACCTGAGCTTCATCCCCGACTGGTTCCGGCTCGACAACTGGAACGTGGCGAGGGATGTCGACCGGGACGGCAGGAACGAGCTGTTTTCATGCCTGCCGCTGCGGGCCGATTCCTCGCGGGCCAATTATCTCGGATCGTGGACGTTCGACGGCGTGCCGCGCTGGTCGTATGAATTCCACGCCCGGATGAGCCTGGCCGGTGTGGCCATCCCCGACGAATACCGCTTTCTCGGGATGGTCCTCGACCAGTTCGACCCCGCCGGGGGTCATGAGATCCTCCTCGTGGCGGAGCATCAGTCGGCCGCCGTCCGTGCCGTCGTGCGCGTGGACGCGGCGACCGGGGCGGAGCTCGGCCGGTACTGGCACCACGGAGACATCCTCCAGTTCGCGAGCCGGGACCTGGACGGGGACGGGCGGAAGGAGTTCTACTATGCCGGCATCAACAGGGATTTCGCATCGGCGTTCCTCGGCGTGATCGACAGCCGGTTCGTCACCGGCCACGCGCCGGGAATGGAATCGGGAATCCCGGGCGGCGTCCCCCGGGGCGGAAATGTCCTACGTCCTGTTCCCCCACCCGGACATCGAACGCCTGGCCGCCGGATTCTCGACGGTGACCGGAATGTTCGAGTTCGCGGGGACGGATTCGCTCCGCATCAGCATCCTCACGAAAATGAGCGACAGGCAATACCTGCCGCTCACCTATCATTTCGACAAACGGATGGCGTGCGTCGCGGTGAGCTCGAACGATGATTTCGCCGGGGTCCACAGGGAGATGGAGCGGAGGGGCGTTCTGGAGAACCGCTTCGGCGGGGAATACCTCGAGGGGCTTCGCGCCCGGGTCCGGTACTGGAACGGTTCGGCTTTCGTCAACGAGCCGTCAGGGAACTCCCGGTACCCGGGGGGCCCGGTCCTCCCCTGACGGGCCGGTTATTTCATCAGGACGATCTTCCGGGCGGCCGTGAAATCTCCCGCCGTCATCTTCACGATGTAGACCCCGCTCGGCGCGGCGAGCCCGTTCAGGTCCCGGCCGTCCCACTCCACCGTGTACACGCCCGCGCCCTTCAGGCCGTCGGAGAGGACGCGCAGTTCCCTCCCGAGCAGGTCGTAGACCGCAATCATCACGTCCCCGTCCGCGGGGAGCCGTATCTCGAACCGCGTCGCGGGGTTGAAGGGATTGGGATAATTCGAGCCGAGGGCATACTCCGCCGGTTTTCCCGTCCCACCGCTCACCCGCACTGAGAATTCCCCCGCCGCTTCCCCGCGCAGGAGCGCGCTCCCCGAACCCTCCAGGCGCGCGAGCGCCGCGTCAGGGCCTCCCGCCCCCGTAAGAACGAACGAGGCGCCGCCCGCCGGACCGTTGCGGATGTCCCAGTCGACCGTGACCGGCCGGGCCGCGCCCCGGATCGATATGGGCAGCCGGAGATCGCGGAAACCATCGGGCGAACCGTCATAGCCCTCCACGTACCGCTGTGAACTGAACCGGACGTCGAAGGCGCCGTCCGGCGGCGGGGGAGGCATTTCGAAAAATTCCAGGTCGGTACCCGTCGCGTCGCGGTCGCCGAAGTAGATCGTCGCGCTCCGGCCGGTCGCGTCCCTGAAGGTGATCGCGTTCAGGCGGGCGGGATCGGTGCGCGGCACGGCGGCGGCCTCCGCCTTCGGAACAGCGGCGTCAGACGACATCCCGAGGGACCCGGTCCCGGAGACCTTCACCCAGTACCCCTTCCCCCCGGCGAGCGAGGAGGCCGGGAAATAGCCCGCCGGCCCGTAGCCGAAATAGGACGAAACGACCGTGACGCCCGTCTGGACGATCGACGACGTCGGGACGGCGCCGGAGGGGCCGCCGATCATGTTCCATTTGTCCTGGACGCCGGCGGAGACGTTCTGCACGAACGTTCCGGCGGCGGTCCCCACCCTCCCGGGGGCGTCGAACTTGATCCAGTATCCAAGGCCGTGGGCCAGAGTGTCGGAGGGGAGATACCCCGCCGAGTAACGGTACGCCGCGGAGAGCGCGCCCGGCGACGCGCCGGAGGGGAAGAGAGCGTTTTTACTGAAGTCCCCGTCGACGGGGTCGAGGGACACCGCGACCATGTTCCATCCGTCGAGCGCGAGGGTGCCGACGGTCGGATGGAGCCTGACGCACCAGTCGTTCCTGGGCTCCGTGGACGCGGGCGCCGCGTCGTGGTTGATGTAGACCCATCCGGGTTCGGGGCCCGAGGCCCCGCCCGAATCCGCCTGCATCCCCACCAGCGCGACGGATTCCAGGCCGTTCGTCCCCACGTTCACGTACTGGTACTCCACCGTCCCGGTGCACCGGTCGATCGCCGCCCTGAACGTGGTGGCGTCAGCCGCGGGCTCGCCCGCGGCGAACGAACCGAGCGAGTCCCATTCCACGATGAACAGGCAGGTGTCGCCGTTGTTCCCGTAAACGACGCGGCCGTAGTCCGTCGCGCCGTCCCTGACGATCATGTCGGCCCAGAAAGGCGCGATGAACATCCCCGGCATGTCGAAGGCGCCGTCGACATCGTCCCTGCCGGACTTCTGCGCGTTCGGGAAATCCCACAGCCTGGTGGCGAAACCGTTGGAGTTGACGTCGAGGGTGTCGTCCGCCGATTTGCCCAGCGCGAGGCCCCCGTTGACGCCGACCCAGGCGTATCGGAAGGTGTCACCGAACACCGTGAAATTGCTCCCCATGTCGAAGGGCCCGGCGGTGCCGTCGTCACCGGGAAGGGTCCCCGCGCCGGGGAAGGGCGGGACGAACCATGCCGCGGGAGGGATCGTCGTCCCCGTCAGGCGGATGTCGAGGTCCGCACACGAGGCGCCCGTGTCGGCCGAATACCAGGAGTTGGCGAGGCTGACAACCCGGTACTGCGTGGCGCCCGTCGAGTCGGCGAACCCCGTGGAGTCCGATGAGACGACCCGGTAGTTCACCCTGTCGCCCACAGACGCACCCGGGATCACGCCCTCGAAGATATCGCCGCCGAGGTAGGTCAGGGAAATGTCGGCGCGGGGTTCGTCGTTCACGGTGTACCGGATGAACGCCTCCTCCACGCCCGCGCGCAGGGGGACCGCCGCGTCGCAATCGACGATGGTCGCCTGGACCACCTGTTCGCCCGTCGAGAACGTGTTGCTGATCCTGGTCACGTCGCTGAAGGCCGGCGGGAGGTTCGTCGTGACGGTCATCGAATACCAGATGAGGAAGTTGAAATCGCCCCTGGACACCCATCCCGGGCAGGTGAATCCGGGCCCCAGGTAAATGTGCTCGTAAAATTTCCAGTTGTGCGTCTGGAGCGAATCGGCTTCCGATGCGGCCAGGTACCCGGTGCGATGGTCCTGGGACTGCTCGACGTGGGGCCCGTACATCCTGATGGTGATGAAGAACGGCTGGCCGGCCGCGACGGGCGCGAGGGCGAGCTGGGCCATCGCGATGGTGTTCGTGGTGAAAGCGCTCATCACCTTCGGGAACCCTCCGAATCCCCAGATCTCCGTCCCCATCGGCGAGAAGGAGGGGAGCGCGCCGGGAACGGTTGAAAACCAGGTCGTATCCGTCGCGTCCTCGGGAAACGCCGCGAGCCCGTTGTCGTCGTCGTTCGTGCTCTCGTAATACCCCCAGCAGAGCTTGCCAGGTTTGGGGTAGCCGTTGTAACCGGGTCCGCTCCCCGGGTAGATGTTCGAATTGAACAACCGGACCGTGACGGTCGAATCCTCGGTGCCGACGTCGAGGTTATAGACGAAAACGGTGTCGATCGTCCCGCTCGCCGGGGCGGTATACCACATCGCCATGATGTCCTTGTGGAACGCCTCGAACTGGACGTTGGCGCCCGGATAGAGTTCCCTCGAATAACCGAACGTCCCCTTGTCGCTGCAGACGGCTGAGAGCCTCTTCGCCGCGTCGGCGCGGACGATGTCGGCGACGCTTTCACGTCCGGTGATGGCGCGGGCGTCGCCGTCCGGGGAGACGAGGATCCGCTGTTGCGCCGCCGAGCTCAGCACGGAGACCAGAACGAGGAAGATGATTTTTTTCAAGGTCTCTATTGATGTGAAGTCAGGTTGACGTCTAAATATAGGGAAAAACGCCATGAAAAAAGCAAGCGAGGAATTCACCCCCGGGTCAGGAAGGGGTTCCCGGCGATGAAAAACCTCCACGGTTTATCCGTCCCGGCGCTGATGCCGATGCGCGGGGAAACGCAGATCCCCGGCCGTCCTGACTCCTGGCCGGCGACGATGTAGAATTCCGGCCCGGTCAGTCCCATCCCGTTTTGTTCCCTGCCGATCCGCATCGCCTGGCAAAGGCGGGCGGGGCCGCTGCGTGACGATCCGGGGAGGCTTCCGGCGCGACGACCGCGACCGGGCGGCGCGCTCCCGGTTCCCCGTCATCCTCGCGATCCCTGCGACCGGCTCCAGGGCCCTGATAAGAACGGCCGAGCCCGTGCCCTCCCGGCCGGTCACAACATTCGCACAGTAATGCATGCCGTAGGTGAAATAGACGTAGAGATGGCCGCCTTCACGGAACATCACGTCGTTGCGCTTCGAGCGTCCACGGTAGGCGTGGCTGGCCGGATCGTCGCCGCCGCGATAGGCCTCGACCTCGACGATGCGGCCCGCGAGGACGGCCCGGCCGTCCACCCGGACGAAATACTTGCCGAGGAGGTCCTTTGCGACGCGGAGCACGGGGCGTCGGTAGAACGATGGCGGAAGGATGACGCCGCCGGCGGGCAGGCCGGGGACTTGCAGACGGGCCGGGAGGGTGGCCGGTGGCCGGAGGAGCCGCCGCGGGACGTCGTGCCGCGTCGTCCCGCCCAGGTCGGAACCCGCCATCAGCCCAGGTGACCGGTGTCCCAGAGGTGGAGTCCGGTCCGCGCGTCGGGATGGCGATCGAGGGGGGGGCCTTCGAGCTCGTCGATGAAGAGTTCGCAGGCGAAGAGCTTCGTCCCGGGGAGGAGGTGCCCCCCGAAAACCTTCCCCTGCGGATCGCCGAGGAGGATGTGGACGTGGACGAACGGCTGGCCGTCGCGCATGCTGACGTTCCCGTGAACGTTAAGGATTTCCATCCCGCCGGGAAACTCGATCGGGTTGTAGGTCTTCGTGGCCTGGTCGTAATACGCGACGCGCGCGTGCGTGGTGGCGCCGAGCGCCTGGATGCGGCCCAGCCGGATGTTTTCCCGGCGGACGATCGCGGTGAGTTCATCGTGGAGGTCGGACCCGTAGGGGAGCTGGCCGAGGATCGTCCGGGTGACCCTGTACTCGCTCACGGAAGGAGGTCGAGTTGTTCCTGGGCCCGGTGGGCCTTCGGGCGTTCGATGCCGAAATGCCGGTAGACGAGGTCGGTGGCCTCCCGTCCCCTCGGGGTCCGCTTCAGGAACCCTTCCTGGATGAGATACGGTTCGTAGACCTCCTCGAGCGTGCCCGGCTCCTCGCCCACGGCGACCGCGATCGTGCCGAGGCCGACCGGTCCGCCGCGGTATTTCTCGGTGATCGTGAGCAGGATCCGCTTGTCCATCTCGTCGAGGCCGTGGTCGTCCACCTCGAGTTTTTTCAGCGCGTGGAGGGCGACTTCCGTCGTGATCCGCCCGCGGGAATTGCGGAGCGTTTCGTCGGCCTGCGCGAAGTCGCGGCACCGCCGGAGGAGCCGGTTGGCGATGCGCGGTGTCCCCCGTGACCGTTTCGCGATCACCGCGCAGCCCTCGGGATCGGCCTCCTCGTTCAGGATCCTCGCCGATCGCGCGAGGATCCGTTCGAGGTCGTCGGAGGGATAATAGTCGAGCCTGTTGGTCACGCCGAACCTGGACCGGAGCGGCGCCGAGAGGAGGCCGGCCCGGGTGGTGGCCCCCACGAGGGTGAACCGGGGGACGGTGAGCTGGACGCTCCGGGCGTTCGGGCCGCTGTCGATCACGATGTCGATCCTGAAATCCTCCATCGCCGAGTAGAGGTATTCCTCCACGACGGCGTTCATCCGGTGAATTTCGTCGATGAACAGCACGTCGCCCTCGTTCAGGTTCGTCAGGATCCCCGCCAGGTTGTACGGTTTGTCGAGGGCGGGGCCCGGACGTGAGCTTCAGCTGGACCCCCATTTCGTTGGCGATCACGAAGGCCAGCGTCGTCTTGCCCAGTCCCGGGGGGCCGGTCAGGAGGACGTGGTCGAGCGTCTCGCCCCGTTTCCGGGCGGCGTTGATGAAAACGGTGAGGTTCTCGACGATTCTCTTCTGTCCCACGAAATCCCTGAAGAAGAGCGGGCGCAGGGTCTGGTCGAAATCCTTTTCGCTCTCGAGCTGGACCGGCGAGGTGGGGTCTGTGCGTTTTTGCATGACGGGATCAATGTAGACACAATCGTCCGAAATATCAACAGCCCCGGACGGGGAGCGCGTGGCGCCGCGGGAGGAGCGGCTTCGGCCTTACTTCGAGGTGTGCGCGAGCGCCTTCCTGACGAGGTCCTCGAGGGAGAATTCCGTCCCGGGAGACTCCATCGCGGCCGAGCGGACGGCCTTCTCGGCGCTGGCGCGGTGGTGTCCGAGTGACATCAGCGCCACGATCGCCTCAGACCGGATTTTGAGCTGGGCGCTCGAGGACGGGGCGGCCTGCCGGGTGGATCCGGCGTCCCCGATCTTCCCGCGGAGTTCCATGATCAGCCTCTCCGCCGTTTTCTTCCCGACGCCGGGGATGGAGCTCAGCAGGCCGGCGTTGCCCTGGGCGATCGCCGACCCCAGCTCGGGGACCCTGATGCCGGAGAGGACCCCCAGGGCAAGTTTCGGGCCGACCCCGTTGACCGACAGGAGCAGCCGGAAGGCCTCCCGTTCCGGTCTCGGTGGCGAATCCGAAGAGCTGAAGGGTGTCTTCGCGCACGTGCAGGTAGGTCAGCAGGACCGTCTCGCCCCGCGCGGCGGTGAGGGCGTCCGACGTCGAGAGGGGCACGCTCAGCTGGTAGCCGACCCCGTTGACGTCGAGGGTGATTTCGGACGGGGTCCTCGAGATGATCGTCCCTCTGAGGCGCGCGATCATCGGGAGCTCCCGGTCCGCCCGACCTTGTCCGGGTGGTCCCTCACGAACGATTTCCAGTCCGAATAGCGTTTCTTCGTCCCGGCGGCGCGATGGCCGTGGCAGATGGCGACCGCGAGGGCGTCGGTCACGTCGTACGGCGTCCCGGTTTCCTTCATGCCGAGGAACGAATGGACCATGTACTGCACCTGCTGCTTCGACGCCGTGCCGTTTCCGACCACCGCCTTCTTGACTTCCCGGGGCGAATATTCGGCCACCGGCAGGTCGCAGGCGACGGCGGCGAGGATCGCGACCCCGCGCGCCTGTCCGAGTTTGAGGGCGGATTGGGCGTTCTTGCCGTAGAAGGCGGTCTCGACGGCGACTTCGTCGGGACGGAATTTTCTGATGACGTCGAGGAGCGATTCGTGGATCAGTTTCAGGCGGGCGGGCATCGGTTTGTCGGAGCCGTTCTTCACCATGCCCGAGGCGACGAGCCCGAGCCGGCCCCGGTTGACCTCGATGACGCCGTACCCCGTGACGAGCGTTCCCGGGTCGATCCCGAGGATCACCTTCCGGCCGGCGATGTCCGCGGCGGGGCCGGCGGGGCCGGCGTGGCGCCTACGCGTTGAAGGAGGCAAGGACCTTGTCGTCGATGTCGAAGTTCGCATAAACGTGCTGGACGTCGTCGTGTTCCTCGAGGGCTTCCATCAGCTTCAGGACCTGCTCGGCGTCCTTGTTCTCGACCTTCACGGTGTTTTCCGGGATGAGTTCGATCTCCGCGGAATCGGGAGCGATGCCCTTCGCCTCCATGGCCTCCTTCACGGCGATGAAGGACTCGGGCGACGTGGTGATCACGTACGCCTCGTCCTCGGTCCGTCATGTCGTCCGCGCCCGCCTCGATGACGATCTCCAGCAGCGCGTCCTCGTCGTGCTTCGATCGGGCGAGACTGATCGTCCCCTTGCGGTGGAACATCCACGCCACGCTGTTGGAGGCCCCGAGTTTGCCGTTGTGCCGTTCCAGGAAGTGGCGGATCTCCGAGACGGTCCGGTTTCGGTTGTCGGTGACCGATTCGATGATCAGGGCGACGCCGCCGGGCCCGTAACCCTCATACGTCACGTCCTCGTAGGCCACTCCGGGAAGCTCGCCGGTGCCCTTCTGGATCGCCCTCCTGATGTTGTCGGAGGGCATGTTGGATGCCTTCGCCTTGTCGACGGCAAGCCTGAGCCTGGGGTTCGATTTGGTGTCGCCGCCGCTCATGCGCGCCGCGATCGTGATTTCCTTGGCGATCTGCGTGAACAGCCTGCCCCGTTTCCCGTCGGTGACGGCCTTCTTGCGCTTGATCGTTGCCCATTTGGAATGTCCGGACATGGTTACGCTTCCTTTGAATGTTTCCGTAGGTCCTTGATTTTCAACTGTGGGGTCGCCGTCCCGGGCGCGTTGGCATCGGCGCGGGTCGGCCATTCATGTTCGTCGACCGAATAGACGATGTCGATGGCTCCGCCCGCGCCGGGGATCTCCCTGATGAGGCTCCCCAGGTTGAAGCCGATCGCGTCGATCGTCGTCCCGTCCTGTCGCACCCTGAACCGGAGGTGGTCCTTCCCCACGATGCGCGCGGGGCCGGCGACCTCCACGTTGCGGGTGAGGAAGACGGGGCGCATGTTCCCCGGGCCGTACGGGGCGAATTCCTTCAGGATCCTGAAAAACCGCGGCGTGAGCTCGGCGAAGCCGATTTCGGCGTCGATCTTCAGTTCCGGCGTCCGGATCTCGTCGGTCATCAGGTCCCGGACCGCGGCGTTGAACGCGTCGCGGAACTCGTCGACCCTGTCGAGCCGGACCGACAATCCCGCCGCGTACTTGTGTCCGCCGAACTGGATCAGCGTGTGCTCCACCTTTTTCAGCGCGCTGTGGATGTCGAAGCCCATGATGCTCCGGGCCGAGCCCTTCGCAACGCCGTCGACGGACGTGAGCATGACCGTCGGGCGGTAATATTTTTCGGTGAGCCTCGACGCGACGATCCCGATGACCCCCGGGTGCCACCCCTCGTCGTACAGGACGATCGCGGCCGGCGCGTTCGCCGCCGCCGGGGGCGACGTCGACCCGGTCCTGCGCCTCCTGAAACGTCGTCTCGTCGACCTTGCGGCGGTTGCGGTTCTCCTCCTCGAGGACCTGGGAAAGACCGTCGGCCAGGGTGTCGTCGGTGCAGATCAGGAGCTCGACCGCCCTGGTGGCGTCGCCCATCCTCCCGACGGCGTTGATGCGGGGGGCGAGGACGAAGACGATCTGCCCGGTGGTGATCTTTCCGGGTTCGACGCCGGAGCTCCGGAGGAGGGCCTTCATCCCCGGCCGCGGGGCGCTGTTGACCTGCTCGAGGCCGATCTTCGTGATCACGCGGTTCTCCCCGACCAGGGGGACGATGTCCGCGGTGGTCGCCAGCGTCGCGAAATCCAGGTACCGGAACGCCATGTCGGCCTTCCCAAGCCGATCCGCGATTCCCTGGACCAGTTTGAACCCGACGCCGCAACCGCAGAGGCTCTTGAAGGGGTACCGGCAATCCCGCTTCAGCGGGTCGAGCACGGCGAGGGCGTTCGGCAGGATTTCCGCCGGCTCGTGGTGATCGCAGATGATGACTTCCAGTCCCCGTGAGCGCGCGTACTCGACCTGGTCCACAGCGGTGATGCCGCAGTCGATCGAAATCAGGAGCGTGGCGCCGTAATCCGCCCCCCGGTCGATCCCGAACTGTGAAAGGCCGTATCCTTCCTTCACGCGGTCGGGAATGTGGAAGATCGCGTCCGCCCCCACCTCGCGCAGGAACAGGACCATCATCGCGGCGCTGTTCGTCCCGTCGACGTCGTAGTCACCGAAGACCAGGATTTTTTCATGCGAGGCCAGGCCCGCGAGGATCCTCGTGACCGCCTTCTCCATCCCGTCCATGAGGAACGGGTCGTGAAGGTCGGCGATGCCGGGTTTGAAGAACTCCCGCGCCCGGTCATAGGAATCGATCCCGCGGTTGACGAGGATCCTGGTGATGGTCTCCGGGACGTTCAACTCCGCGGTGAGCCGCGAGACGAGTGACGGGTCGCTCGGTGAAGTGATCGTCCAGCGGTAAGATTTTTTCATTAATCAGTACATTGAGAAAAAAACAACGGTCGCGCACCTGTAAGCCGAATTCTGTCTTCCCGCGAGGGAAGCGCAATCATTTATCTGGATCCCCCCTCACGGAGGGATTCAAGCGACCTACCCATCCCGCAGTCTTTTCGGGACTGGAGCGGACGACTCTCGAACGGATAGGCCGCCCTTGCGGGCGGTGGTCCGTTCACGGGATATATTTAGTCTTGCTCCGGGCAGGGTTTGTCACTCCCGGCATCGCTGACGGGAGGGTGAGCTCTTACCTCGCCTTTTCACCCTTACCGGGCCCGCCCCCCTTGCGGGAAACGCGTCCCGGCGGTATGTTTTCTGTGACACTTTCCGTTACCGCCGGCTTGCGCCGCCGGTACCCTCCCGTTAGGAGGTGCCCTGTCCTGTGGAGTTCGGACTTTCCTCCCCGTCGGTGCCGCGGAAGCGGCCCCGGCGGAGCGATTGCGCGGTGCGCGACCGGATGATCGGATGACGCGATCGCAGGATCAGGCCGGACAGGGGATCCTGCCGTCGATGCCGGCGTTCGCGAGCATGTCCGCTTCGTGATTCGATTCCCGGTCGATGTGGACTATCTGAACGTTGAAGGGCGCCGCCTTCAACAACCGTACGGCCTCGAGATACAGAGGCGCGAGTTTCTTGTCTTTCACCCGGTACTCACCGAGAAGCTGACGGACCATCAGCTGGCTGTCGGAGTGAACGATCATCTTCGTGCAGGATATCCCGGACGCCTGTTTCAGGCAATGCAGCAATGCGCGATACTCGGCCACGTTGTTCGTGGTCTTCCCCAGGTACCCGCCGAAGGAATAGAGCACTTCCCCCTTGTCGCCGCGGATGATCACGCCGATGCCGCCTTCCCCCGGGTTCCCCCGCGCGGCGCCGTCGGTGTACGCCAGGACGGTCATTCCACGGGAGTACGCGCCGCGGAGAGGGAATCCGAAACCAGGATCCTGCCGCAATGTTCACAGAGGTAAATCTGGGCGTTCTTTCTCAGCTCGAGGATCTTCTGGGGAGGGACGCGGCTGAAACAACCGCCGCACGCGTTCCGTTTCACGGGAACGATGGCCGTTCCGCCCTTCGCCCTGGCGATCCTCTCGTAGCGATCGAGGTCTTCCTTCTCGAGGCGCACGGAAATCTTCTGCCGCTGGTGGTTGAGCGCGAGTTCGGCTTTTTCGTGCTCCTTGTTGACTTCCTTCAGTTCCTTCTGCCGTTCCTTCAGTTCCTCGCCGAGGACTTCCAGCTGTTCCTTCAGCGCGTCCGCGTCGGTCCGGGAGGTCTGCAGGCGGTTCTCGGCGCCCTCCATTCCTTTCTGGAGCTGGATCGATTTCTGCTGTGCGATCTCGATCTCCCGGGTCAGGGCGTCGTACTGGCGGTTCGACTTGACGTTCATCTGCTGGCCCTTGTACTTCTCCACCTTGGCCGCGATCTCGATGATCTCGTTGTCGGCGCGTTCCCGGGAGATCTTGGATTCCTTGACGGCGGCGTTCAGGGCGTCGAGTTTTGCCTTCATCTCGTCGTACCGCGCCTGCAGGTCGTGGACGATGTGGGGCAGGTCGCCCTTCAGGTCCTGGATCTCCTGGAGGTCGATGTCGACGAGTTGCAGTGAATATAAAAGTTTGAGCCTGTTTTCCACCGTTGTCTCCTTTGTCATCGGAAATAATTGACCGGGTTAATGCTTTTTTTCGATTCAATGACCGCCACGCCTTCCTTCATGATCCGCGGGCGGCTCCTGAGGAATCGCGCCAGGACGCCGACGGCGGGGTGCTCGGTTTCGTAGTGGCCCGCGTCCACCAGGACGATCTCGCGCTCGAACTCCTGGAATGCGTGGTACCGGACGTCGGCGGTGACGAACGCGTCAGCCCCGGCTGTCAGGGCTCCGGGAAGGAGGTCGACGCCGCTTCCGCCGCACACCGCCACTCGTTTGATCGCCCGTGCCGGAGGTCCCGAATAGCGCACGCCCTTCGCACCCAGCCGGGCCGTGACGGTACGGAGGAACGTCCTGAGCGGGACGGGGCGGTGGAGCGTGCCGATCGAGCCCATCCCGAAATCCCTGTCCTCGTTCTCCAGCGCGTAGAGGTCGAACGCCACCTCGTCGTACGGGTGCGCGGACTTCATCGCGCGCACGACCGCCGGCGCCTTCCAGCCGGGACATTCCATCTCCAGGCGGATCTCGTTCACCCGTTCGAACCTGCCGACGGTGCCGATGCGCGGTTTCGAACCCGGGCCCGGAAGGAACGACCCCGTCCCCTCGGTCGTAAACGAGCACGATTCATAGTTGCCGATCACGCCGGCGCCGGCCGCGGCCATCGCCTGCATGACCCCACCGGCGTGCGACGGGGGGACGAACACCACGATTTTTTTCCGGCGTCCGGCCAGCGGCGAGAGGGGCGTCACCTCGCGCAACCCGAGCCGTTCCGCGAGCGCGTGGCTGACTCCGCCGTTGGTGAAGTCGAAGTTCGTGTGCGCGGCATACAGTCCGATCCGGTGCCGCAGGAGCAAACCGAGCATGCCCCCGGTACGGGATTCCGGGTCGATCCTGAGGAGCGGCCTGAAGATGAGCGGATGATGGCTCACGATGAGTCCGGCTCCCAGCGCGATCGCCTCGTTGACGACCGCGGGGGTGGTGTCGAGGGAGACGAGGACCTTCCTGACTTTCGTACCCGGGGATCCCACGAGGAGGCCCACGTTGTCCTTCTCCCAGGCGATCCCCGGGGGGGCCCACGACTCGATCATACCACCGATGTCCCGTATCTGCATTCGGGCAGGCTGTTAAAAAAAAATGTCCCGGAGGTCCGGGACATGAACTTTGTCTTAAAATATCTGCTTGATTAACCTTTTGATCACCGGGGTGGTTTTCCGGCGGGTCTCCGCGATGAGCCGGTTATCAAGCGTGAAAGAGTGGAAATTGATCATTCAATCGATAATATAGGGCTTTTTATTGAGATAATCAAGGATTTCCTGCCGGCCGGATGGAATCGAATTTCTGTTGCACCGCTGTCGTTCGAACGGCCGTTCGGCCGTCGTGGTTGGGCGTTTTTACCGCGTTTTTTCCCGTTTCGGCCTCGTCGCCGGCTCGGGAGCGCAGCCGCGCCTTCAGGATCGGGTGGGGGGCGGAACGTTCATGTCCCGCAGTTTGACGATCTGTTTTTCGAGGCTCGAAATGTTACGGTTGAGTTCGGTCAGGAGGGTCTTGACCTCCGGCGATTTGCATTGCCGGGTCAGAATGTCGGTGCTGATCTTGATGGCCGCGAGGGGATTGTTGAACTCATGGCACATCGTCACGATGAGCTCCTGGACGGCCTCGGTTTTTTTCTGGGAGATGACCTTGTTCTTTTCGGCCGTGAAGACCTGGGTCTTGAGGACGTGCTGCTCGAGCGCGTTGACGATGGAGCGGGGAAAGAGGGAGTCGACCGCTTCTTCCTTGACGAGGTAATCGGCCACGCCGTACTTCATCGCTTCGACGGCGATGCGGAAGTCCTTCCCGCCCGTGAGCATGATGACGGGCAGATCGACGCCGGCCTCGCGAAGCTCCCTGAGGATCTCGAGTCCGTTCCGTGTCCTGAGGTAATAATCCATCAGGATGAGGTGGATGTCGTTCGGGGATTTCAGGTACTCCACGACCTTTTCACCGTCGTCCATCCAGGTGAGTTTGAACGACTTCCCGTTAAAGGACTGGAGATAACTCTTGGCAACCGCCGCGTATTCGGCGTTGTCGTCGATCAGGAGTACGTTGATCACTGAGTTCGGCACCTTCTTTGTCCGGCGGATCGTGAGGTACAGTATAGTATTTAGCGGTCAAACTTGCAACCGCGCCACGGGGCTGGCGCACGGCCCGCGCCCGCCGGAATTCTTGATTTTTGTCCGAATTTACGCGAACTTCACCCAAAGACTGCCAACGACAGCGAGAGAATCGAATGAGCGACGAGATACTGACCGGCCTCACCGCGAGAGCGCGTCTCCTCTCCCGTTCGGTGGCCTTTCCCGACGCTCTCGACCTCCGCACCCTGCGCGCGGCGGCGGTCCTGGCATCGGAAGGCGTCGTTCGTCCGGTGCTCGTCGGTCCGTTGGAGGGGATCCGGTCCCTCGCCTCGTCCGGAAATGTCGCATTGGACGGCGTCGCGATCGAGGACCCCGGACGGTCCTCTCACCGCGCGGTCGTCGAGAGTGAATACGCGTCGATCGAACGGGCGAAACCGGGCCGCGGGGATGGCGCCCGCCCGGACGCGGGGAACCCGCTCATCTTCGCCGGGATGCTCGTCCGCCTGGGATTGGTCCACGGCAGCGTCGCCGGCTCCCTCTCGACGACCGCCGATGTGATCCGCGCGGCGCTCCGGACGGTCGGGATGCGGCCCGGGGTGAACAAGGTGTCCAGTTATTTCCTGATGGTCTTTCCCGGCAGCGGTGCATGTCGTTCGCGGACTGCGCCGTCCTGCCCGACCCGACCGAAACGGAGCTCGGCGAGATCGCCGGGCTCGCCGCGGACAACTTTCGCCACATCACCGGCCTGCCGCCGGTCGTCGCGTTCCTCTCATTTTCCACGAAGGGGAGCGCGGAGCATCCGCTGACCGAGAAGGTGCGAAACGCGGCGATCGCGTTCCGCGCGTCGCGCCCCGACGTACCGAGCGACGGCGAGCTCCAGCTCGACGCCGCCGTCGACCCGGGCGTGGCCCGGCTGAAGGCGCCGGGAAGCCCGGCCGCGGGGAAGTGCGAACGTCCTGGTCTTCCCCGACCTCGAACTCCGGCAACATCGGCTACAAAATCGCCCAACGCCTCGGCGGGGCCGTCGCGCTCGGGCCGGTCCTGCAGGGGCTCTCGAAGCCGGTCGTTCGACCTCTCACGGGGCTGCAGCGTGGACGACATCGTCCGTGTCGCGACGATCAACGCGCTCACCTCCGTGTGAGGCCCCGAGCGATGGCCGCATCCACACCGCCGGGCGCGGGCCGTTACCTCTTCATCGACCTCTTCCGCACCATCATCATCGTCCTGATGCTCGAGGGGCACGTCCTGCGGCAATTCCTCCCGCCGGAGTCGCAGTCGACCTTCGCATTCTTCCTGCACGAAATTTTCCACGGGATCACGGCCCCGGCGTTCCTCTTCGGCGCGGGGCTGACCTTCGTCATCTCCTCCCACAGGCGCTGGACGGAATTCCACCATTGGAGCGACGAGCTCGAACGCCGGGTGCGGCGGATCTTGATGATCTTCCTGATCGGCATCTTTCTCCATCTCCCGTTTTTTTCCTTCAGGAAAACGCTCCTCGAGGCCACCCCGGCGGATTTCCTGGTCCTCTTCCAGTCCGACGTCCTCACCTGCATCTCCGCCGGCCTGCTGGTCCTCCACCTGATCCTTTTCTTCTTCAGGAGTGAGGACCGTTTCCACGGCGCGGTGGTGACGCTGCTGATCCTCATCGTACTGCTGACGCCGATCGTCTGGGACGTCAATTTCCTGCACTTCACGCCGATCCTGTTCGCCCAGCTCTCGAACAGCCTCCACGGTTCGCCGTTTCCCCTCTTCCCGTTCCTTGGGTACCTTTTCGCCGGAGTCGCGGTCTCGCGGAAATTCATCGTCGCCGTCGAGGCGGGGGCCGTGCCGCGGTTCATGAAGAAGCTTGCGCTGGGCGGCGCCCTGTGCGTCGCCGCCGGCCTCCTCTCGACGGCGATTCCATTCTCCATCTACCAGACCTACAATTTCTGGTACACGAGCCCTTCGTATTTCCTGATCCGGCTCGGGCTCCTCTTCGTGCTCGCGCCCGCGGTGTGGCTCGCCGGGGAGCGGGTGGGGTCCCGGATCCAACCCCTCCTCATCCTCGGGAAGGAATCGCTGTTCGTGTACGTCCTGCACCTCCTGGTCCTCTACGGGTCGGTGATCAACCCGAAGCTGAACATGGCCGTCCTGCTTCCCGGCCGGCTGGGCCTGGCCGAATCAATCGGGCTCTTCGTCGGGCTGGCGGTGCTGATGTACGCGGCGGCCACGCTGTGGCAGGCGCTCAAGAAGAACCATCCCGCGGCGTACCGGTACGTCCAGGCCGCCGTGGGAGTGGCGGTGCTGTTCCTCTTCTTCATCAGGGATTACTGATCAGGGGGGGCAGATGACGCCGAGGACGGATGACCGGGTGGCGCCCGTGACGGCAGGCAGGTTCCCCGTTTTTCCGCGCAGCGTCCGCCAGGCGAGGAGCGCGAAACAGATCGCCTCCTTCGCGTCGGTGGGGATGCCGGTCTCGTCGGCGACGATGACGCCGGCCGGGTGGAAGTACCGGCGGAGCGCGTCGAGAAGGTATGCGTTGTGGACCCCGCCGCCGCTGACGATCAGCTCCTGTGGAAAATCCCTCTTCCGGACGTGCAGGAGGAAATTCATGTAGATGCTCAGGGCGGTGAATTCGGTCGCCGTCGCGACGACGTCGTCCTCCGGCTCACCCCGGAACTTCCGCAGCAACTGCGCGACGAACGTCTCCCCGAACATTTCGCGCCCCGTCGATTTCGGCGGTTTGAGACGGATGAACGGATGGGCGGAGAGATGTTTCAGCATCCGGGGGAGGATCCTGCCCCGGAGCGCTGCGGCGCCCCCGCGGTCGAGCGGAGCGCCGTAGAACCGTTCGGCCAACCGGTCGATGATCATGTTCCCCGGCCCCGTGTCGAACGCCCGGACGCCGTCGGGCCCGCATCCGCGCGGGAGGACGGTCACGTTCGAGATGCCGCCGATGTTCAGCGCGGCCCTGTTCATCCGGGAGGACGCGTACAGGAGATAATCGCAGAGCGGGACGAGCGGTGCGCCGGTCCCGCCGAGCGCGACGTCGCCGATGCGAAAATCGCCGACGGTGGTCACGCCGGTCCTCTTCGCGATCACCGACGGGTGGCCGATCTGCATCGTCGACCGGATGTCGTGGCCGAAGAGTTTCATCGTCCCCGGAAGGTGGCAGACGGTCTGCCCGTGGCTCCCGATGAACCCGAGCTCGCCGGGCGGTATGCCGAGCGACGCCGCGAGCTCCAGGAGGGCGTCGGCGAACAGCTCGGCCGTGAGGATGTTCAATGTGGAGATCTGATCGAGCCGGGCGGTCTCAGGGTCGGAATTGCGCAGGAGCAGCCGGCGGAAACCGGCCGGGTAGGGGTAGGTGCGGAATCCGAGGAGGGTGAGGCGATGCCCGCTGACCGTCGGGGTGAGCCGGACGATCGCGACATCGACGCCGTCGGCGGAGGTCCCCGACATCAGGCCCGCGCCGGTGATCGACCCCCGTCCCGGTGGCGGCACGGCCGCGCGCCTCCGTGGACTCTGAGCTCTCTTTCCTTTATATTTCCCCATGGCGCACTCCTCACATCCCGGGTATGCCTGATATGCCGGCAAGGCGTTCCGAACCCGACGACATCCTCCTCGGCGCGCACGAATCGATCGCGGGCGGGATCCACCGCGCGGTCGAACGAGCGGAGTCGATCGGCGCCACCGCACTCCAGGTGTTCACCAAAAACTCGAACCGGTGGGAGGCGCCGCCGCTCACCGCCGAAGACGCCGCAAACTACAAAACCGCCCTTTCGAAATCAAACATCAGGTCGGTGATCGCGCACGATTCCTACCTGATCAACCTCTGCGCGACCGATCCCGCCATCCTGGAAAAATCGAGGAAGGCCCTGATCGACGAGATCCGCCGGTGCGACGCGCTCGGGATCGGCATGCTGAATTTCCATCCCGGGGCCCATATGGGCGCCGGGGAAGAGGCCGGCATCGCCCTGATCGTGGAATCCCTCGATTTCGTCCACGCGGCGACCCCCGGGGCGCGGGTGTTCTCGGTGGTCGAGACGACGGCGGGCCAGGGGTCGGCGCTCGGCCGCCGGTTCGGGGAGATCGCCGCGATCGTCGGTGGGGTCCGGGACCGGGACAGGATGGGGGTGTGCATCGACACCTGCCATATCTTCGCCGCCGGGTACGACATCCGGGACGCGGACTCCTACTCCCGGGTGATGTCGGAATTCGGCGAACTCGTCGGTTTCGACCGGCTCCGCGCGATCCACGTCAACGATTCGAAGGCGGACCTCGGGTCCCGGGTCGACCGCCACGCGCACATCGGGGAGGGGCACATCGGGAAGGCCGGGTTCGCCGGCATCATGAACGACCCGAGGCTGAGGGACGTCCCCAAAATCCTCGAAACCCCGAAGGGGGATGACCTCGCCGAAGACCGGGCGAACATGCGCGTCGCTGAAAAAACTTGTCCGGAAGCGAAACGGGTGAAGAAGGGCTTGACTTCCGGGAAAATTATTTTCAATATTCGATATGAACGGAACCATCGGCGGATGATATGGCGCGGCCCGAAACACTGACGCTGCGTGAAACGCTGAAAACCTTCTCGCGCGCCGGCGTGCTCTGCCGGGACCTGGGGGACGGCAGGGTCGAATGTTACGCCTGCGGGCATCGCTGCGCGATCGGGCCGGGGCGCGAAGGCATCTGCAAGGTGCGGTACAACGAGGGCGGGACGCTGCTCGTGCCGTGGGGCTACGTCGGGAGCGCTGCAGGTCGACCCGGTCGAGAAGAAGCCCTTCTTCCACCTCCTGCCCGGCAGCCGCGCGCTCAGCTTCGGCATGCTCGGCTGCGACTACCACTGCGGCTACTGCCAGAACTGGCTCACCTCGCAGGCGCTCCGCGACCCCGAGGCCGGCCGGCGCCCGATCCCGACGCTCGCCGGAGGACCTCGTGCAGATCGCCCTCGATTACGGCGCCGCGGTCGTCACCAGCACCTACAACGAGCCGCTGATCACCAGCGAATGGGCGGTCGAGGTCTTCAGGGTCGCGAGGCGGTACGGCCTGGTGACCTCGTACGTCTCCAACGGCAACGGCACGCCCGAGGTGCTCGACGTACCTCAGGCCCTGGGTCGACGTCTACAAGGTCGACCTCAAGGGCTTCGACGACCGGCAGTACCGGAAGCTCGGCGGCGTGCTCGACCGGTGCTCGAGACGATCCGCGCCCTCCACGAACGAGGCTTCTGGGTCGAGATCGTCACGCTCGTCGTGCCCGGGTTCAACGACTCCGGACGCCGAGCTCCGGGAGATCGCCGCGTTTCATCGCGTCGGTCTCGCCCGACATCCCCTGGCACGTGACCGCCTTCCATCCCGACTACAAGATGACCGACGCCCGGCACCACGTCCGTCCGACGCCCTCGTGCGGGCGTGCGGAGATCGGGCGGGAAGCCGGGCTGCACTTCGTCTACGCCGGCAACCTGCCCGGCCTCGTCGGCCGGTTTCGAGAACACCTGCTGCCCGTCCTGTTCGGCTGTCACTGATCGAGCGGTCGGGATACACCGTTCACGCGAACCGGCTGCGGGAGGGCTGCTGCAGCTCCTGCGGACGATGATGCCCGGCATCTGGAAACGGACCCGCCGCCGCCGCCGCACCGCGCCCCGAAAGCTCCCTGCTAGATGCCGCGATGAACAACCGTCCCGCCAAGAAAAAACCCGGAGACATCCGCGTCGATCCCGTGAAGCCGCTGTCGCTCTCGACCGAAGACTGGCACGAAGTCGAGCACGGCATCAAGCTCTTCAACGCGGGGAAATTCTGGCACGCCCACGAGGCGTGGGAGCTGGTCTGGCAACGACAGGCGGAGGACGAGAGGCTGTTTTTTCAGGGCCTCATCCAGCTCGCCGCGGCGTATCACCACCTCGTCACGCAAAGGCCACCGGACGGGATATGCCAATAACCTGAAGAAGGCGGACGCGATACTTCGGGTCTTCGCGCCGGAGTATCTCGGGATTTCGGTTTCGCCGCTGCTCGGGGCGATCGAGGCCGGCCTGGACGCCTCAGCCGGCCGGCAGGGCGAGCCGCCCACGGAGGACGAGTTCCGGCTCATTCCGAAGATCCGGTTTCGCCTCCCGTACGATCCCGATCTCATCGCGGCGGTCCGGACGGCCATCGCGAGCGGCGAGTTCGGGGAGGGTGTCGGCCTGTTCAACCAGGGGTACCACTGGGAGGCGCATGAACGGTGGGAGGAGGCGATGCGGAACGCCGAGGGCGATGCGAAGGTGTTTCTCCAGGGCCTGGTCCAGGCGGCGGGCGGGCTCAGCTTTTTCGTCGCGGGGAAGGGCGACAAGGCGGCGTACCTCTTCGTGAAATCGGTGGAGACCCTGCGACGGTTCGGGGACCTGGACTGCGGCCTGGAATTTCAGCCGCTGGTCGATTGGATGGAAGCGGCGCTGCACCCGAACGGATCGGGATCCCCGGCATCGGGGTCGTCCCACCGCCGAAAATCACCGCTGCACCGAAACGGGGAGGGCGGACCTACTTCGTAGCCGGCGCGTTCATCGCGTCGAGGTCGCCCACGGAGAGTTCGCGGGCGAGCTGTTTCCAGGAACGATTTCGTCTCGGGGTCCGGATCGCCCGCCTTGTACCCTTCCCGCATCGCCTCAGTCATGATCTCCCTGCTGGATCCCCGAAAGAAGCGATTTTTCCTCTTCCGCGGTGACCGCGAATCTGGTCCGTGCGGCCGCGATCGCCTCGTTCTGGGTGCGGTTCGGCGTCCCTTCGCCCCATGCCGAACGGAGCAGTTTTCCGAACCACTGGAGGGCGATCTCCCTCGGCATCGGTCTCAGTTCGCCGGCGGCGCGCCGGCTCCGGCGAGCGTCGCCGACTCGAGCCGCTCGCGCATCGTCGTCCAGGTCCGCGCAGGCGGGGTCGACGATGCACGATCCTGGCGTAGTTCGCGGAAAGCGCCTTCCGTGTCCCCTGCCGACAGGAGTTTCGAGAAGGCCTCCTTCGAGCCCGTGACGACCTCGGAGACCGCTTCAGTCTTCGCCCCGGCGAGCGCCCCGGCGATGGCCTGCTGTTCCGCGGCCTTCAGGCGTTCCGATTCCTCCCCCCGGCGCAATTCCGCTTCGAGACGCCTTCCTCGCGAATTCCTCCGTCTGACGGTTGGTCTCGGTTTCGTGCGTCGCCCGGCTCGCGGGCGATCTGGTCCTTCAGTTCCGTCAGGTCCCGGTGGTCGTCGGACGGCGGCTCCCCGGAGGGGACCTCCTCGATGCGGGCGCCGGTGATTTCGGTCAGCTCCGTCCCGGTAGCGGCGGCGTCGTCGTTCGCCGGTGGGGGAGTCGCCGCGAGGCCGGTCCGCGCCGGCTGCCGGCCGGCGAAGCGCCGGGGTGCCCAGCAGGTCGCCGGCGCGGCCGTGCTTCTCGCGCAGGGCGGTGATCCGGTCCTTGTACGCCTGGGCATAAAAATTGCCGGGCTCGAGCTCGAGGCTCTTCTCAACCTCCGCCAGCGCCGTGTCGTATTCACCGCTCTTCAGGAGCCGGTCGGCGTTCCTGAGATACTCCCCGACGAGCTTTTTCCTCGCGGCGTCCGGATGTTCTGGTCCTTTTTTCATGGTTTCTCCGCCGGCCCCCCGGTGAACACGCTCCGGATGTCGGCCAGGGAATAGACGTTGTAGAGGTCCGCGCTGCAGAGTTGTGTCTTCGATGAACCGGCGGTCGAGCGCGTCGGTGAGCAGCTCCATCGTCCTGGCCAGCTTCGTCGAGTCGACCGTCTTGGTCTGCGGTGAATACATCTGGAGCGCGTAGACCCTGGCGAGGAAATATTTCGCCTCGACGTTGTTCGTGTCGGCCTCGACCACGGCTTCGCCGAGCGCGATGCCGTCCGCGTAACGGCCGAGGCGGGTGAGCGTGAGACCCAGGTACATCCTGGCGCGCGCGTCGTGAGGGGTTCGACCGGATCTTCGCCCGCAGCGTCGAGTCGAGGGCGTTGAAGTACGTGTTCGATTCCTCCATCGCGCCGGTCACCTGGAGGAGCCTCGCGAGGCTGTAGAGCGTCGGTGACCTCGTAGGGATCTTTTCCGAGGAGGTTCATGCAGGCCGTCGTCACCCGCTGGCCCTGGCTCAGTCGCAGCGCGGGATCGGACATGATCACGTCGGAGAGTGGGCCCGGCGATGTACCGGAGCGTGTCGCCGGTGAAGTGCATGGCGGTTTCGCGGAACCAGAGCGCCCTGTCGAACGACTTGTTCAGGTGGTGGATGGTGGCCATCAGGCCGAGGACCTCGACGTTTCGCGGATCCAGCCTGAAGGCCTTCTGCAGGATCTCGAGCGCCTGCTCGGGGCGGCCCGAGCGGAAGAGGGCCGTGCCGCGCAGGAAGGGGATGAGGCTCTCGCCGGGTGATCGCAGCGCCGCGGAATCGAGCATCTCCGAGTGCGGCCTCGGTGCTGGTGCCGTTCGATCAGGACGCGGCTCAGGGCGATGTAACCCTCGCTCGAACGTGGGTCCAGCCTGATCGCCGTCGAGCGCGGCCTCCCCGGCCTCCTCCAGGAGGTCGCCCGCGCCGGGCTGGCTTGAGGTATTCCTCGATACGAGCGCCGCGGCGAGTCCGGTATAGGTCTCCGCCCGCGTCGAGTCGAGGGCGAGGGAGCGGTCGAACGAATTGATCGCATCGTCGAGACCGAGCCGGTCGGGCTGGCGCAGCGCGTTGAGGCCCCTGAGGTAGAGGAGGTAAGCGCCTGGGTTCTTGATCTGCACCGCGGTGCCGGTGCCGGGGGGCGTTTCGATATGAAAAAAGTGCCGAAGGCCGTAGGCGATCTCGTGAGGGATCAGCACGAGCCCGGCCGTGTCACGCTGAAAGTCCTGGGACCACAGCGTCGCGCCGGTGGAATCCGAGAGTTCGACGTGGACGTCGAAGAGCGAGTCCCTGTGGCTCAGCGCTCCCGCGCAGGAAATGGGAGTACCCCAGGCGTACGAGGGAACCGACGGGGTCCGGTCCGATCGACGAGAGGTTTGCGCTCGTCGTGTAGCCGAGTATGCTCACCGTCGACGACGTCGTCGAAAGGACCCTGACGACGACCTCGGGAAGGGCGTCCGTGAAGACCCTCAAATCCTGCGCGTCGGACGTCGTCGTCCAGGGGAGCACCGCGAGGGTCATGTTTTTCTCCACCGGCTTGGGCATGTACTCCACATAGGCGATCACGGCCGCGACCAGGATCAGGGCTGCGGCGATCACGGTGAAGGCCCAGGCGGGAAATTTGCGTTGCGCGCGCGGGGCGGGGATGAGGGAGGATCGTTTCGGCGGTTTGGTCTTCGCCGGTTTGGCCTTCGCCTGCTTCTCCTTCCCCTTGTCTTTTTTCGCGTCGGCCGCCGGGGGGCGCCGGGCCGGAGAAGGTGTCCGAAGCCATCTCTTCCCGCACCTTCGCGTCGAGGTCGAGCAGTTCGGCGTTGAAGCCGTCGATCTCGAGCCCTTCGGCGATCGATTTTGCGGCAAGCTCCAGGTCGCCCTGCTCCATGTGGCGCTGGACGTGCTTCAGGATCGTCCTGACCTTCGCGGAGGGATCGTCGGCGGCCGCCTTCTTCTTCCTGGCTTCCTCCTCCGCCTGCCGTTTTTTCGCCTCCTCCTCCTTCTTCTCCCTGACGATCCGCTCTTCGCGACGACGGTTCTCGTCCCTGATCCGGTCCGTCCGCCGGCGGAGCAGTTCGGCGTCGAGTCGGCGGAGCGTAGCCTCCCCGAACGTCTGGAGACCTTCGAGTTCCTTCAAGGCGGCCTCTTCCGATGCCTTTTTCCCCGTCTCGGTGAGCCCGTCGAGGTATACGCGGCGTTCCGCGAGATGGCGATCCATCCCGGCCGAGATCATCTCCTCGAGGCCCTGTATTTCGGCCTCCAGGGCCTCCCGCTTCCGCAGCGCGACCCGGTCGAGTATGTCAGCCGGAAGGTTTGATCCCTGGTCCGTCATCCGTTTTCGTTCGAAAATCGGCATAAAGTTCGGAAAAATATAGAGAAATACGCAGGGAATGTCAATATGCGGATGCCCACCGTCAAATTGATTTCATCGCTGATTATTTGTAGATTTTCCGCACTTTCAATCACAACCAATCCAGGAGAGACAATGGGCACGGTACTGGTTCTGGGTCTGCTCGCAGTCGTCGCGATCTGGGTCGCGACCAAGTACAATTCGCTCGTGACACTGAGAAACCAGGTCGAGAACGGGTGGAAGCAGATCGACGTCCAGCTGAAGCGCCGGCACGACCTGATTCCGAACCTCGTCAATACGGTGAAAGGCTACATGGAGTTCGAACAGGACACCCTTCGACAGGTGATCGAGGCGAGGAACGCCGCGGTCAACGCCCAGGGCGTGGCGGCGGCCGCCGCGAAGGAAGGGGAGCTGACGGGCGCGCTGACGAAATTGTTCGCCCTGATGGAGAATTACCCCAACCTCAAGGCGAACGAAAACGTGAAGCAGCTCCAGGAGGAACTCACGGGTACCGAGAACAAGGTGGGGTTCGCCCGGCAATTCTACAACGATATTTCCATGAAGTTCAACATCGCGCAGGAGGTCTTTCCCGGCAATCTCATCGCCTCCATGTTCAGTTTCAGGCGCGCTGAACTCTTCGCAGTGACGAACGAAGCCGAGCGTGCCGTCCCCGGGGTCGACCTGTCGCTGAGAAGGTGACGTGACTCCGACGCAATTCGCGGCGTTTCCGAACCTCTACGAGCAGCAGAAGCGGAACAAGCGCAGGACCGCCTGGGTCATCGCCCTGTTCATCCTCTTCCTCGGCTTCCTCGGGTTCGGGTTCGACCTCTATTTTTTCGGGAACGATCCCCTCGGTTTCCTCGGGGCGCCCTACGGTTACCCGATCGCCTCGATCGCCGCGTTGGGGGTGGGAGGGGTCTCTGCCGCCTGGGGGTTGAGCGGCGGCGCGAAGGCCGTGCTCGCCTCCGCGCACGCATACCCGGTCCCCTCGAATGACGCGCGCTACCAGGTCCTGAACAACGTGGTGGACGAGATGACGATCGCGGCGGGGATACCCCGGCCGGCGGTCTACATCATTCCGGACTCCGACCCCAACGCGTTCGCCACCGGGAGCGATCCCGCGCACAGCGCCATCGCCGTGACGGAGGGGCTTCTCGAGACCCTCAGCCGGGACGAACTCCAGGGGGTGGTGGCCCACGAACTCGGCCACATCAAGAATTACGACATCAGGCTCACCACGGTGGTCGCCGCGCTCGTCGGCGCGGCGTTCCTGCTCTCCGATTGGGGGAGGACGGGGATGAGGTTCGGACTGATCGGCAAAGCGCGGAGCAAGTCGGGGTCGAAGAGCAACGCCCCGGGGGGTGCCATCGGGCTCGCGATCATGATATTCTGGCTGGCGACCCTGGTCCTCGCGCCCATTCTCAGCCAGCTCCTGGCGATGTCGGTCTCCAGGCAGCGGGAATACCTCGCCGACGCCTCGGGCGCCGAACTCACGCGGAACCCTCTCGGCCTCGCCTCGGCGCTGACGAAGCTCCAGAACGCGGCCGCGCCCACCATGTCGATCAGGAAGGGCTCCGCGCACCTCTGTATCGTCGACCCCCTGGGGAAGAAGATGAACGTCCGGGAGGGGGCCGTCGCGGAACTGTTCGGCACGCATCCGCCGCTCGAAAAAAGGATCACGATCCTCAAGGCGATGGCGTATGCCCCCGATCCGGCGGGGGCGGACCGCTGATCCGGCGGGGGCGGACCGCTGATCCGGCGGGGGCGGACCGCTGATCCGGCGGGGCCCGGCCGGGTGAGCGATCCGTCGCCGCGAATTCTGTATATTACGACGTCAACCCGTCCCACCCGACCCCAGGATCCGACATGACAACCTCGAAAAAGAAGACCTCCACCGCGCTCTCGGGGCTCGACCGGAGATACGACACCGAGCCCGTTTCGTCCGTCGACGCCGCGGTGCTCGAAACCTTTCCGTACGAATACCCCGGCGAGCGGGAGGTGATCAGGATCGACACGAACGAATTTACCGCGGTCTGCCCTTATTCAGGGCTCCCCGATTTCGGGACGATCAGGATCGAATATGTCCCCGCCAGGAGCATCATCGAACTCCGGTCGCTGAAGTACTACCTGTTTTCGTACAGGAATATCGGGATCTACCAGGAGCATGTCGTCAACCGGATCCTGCGCGACCTCGCGCGGTGTTGCGCGCCGGTGTGGATGCGCGTCGAGGTGGATTATAACATCAGGGGCGGGGTGCACACGACGGTCTCAGGCGAGCGGGGGAAGAAGCCGGGGGAGCGGAGGACGGGCCGATGAAAGACGCCAAATTCTTCCTTGTCACGGCGGCGATCCTGGGGTTCGTCAGCGTCGCGCTGGGGGCCTTCGGCGCCCACGCCCTGAAGGACAGGTTCGCTCCGGAGCAGCTCGCGAGGTTCGAGACCGCGGTCCGGTACCAGTTCTATCACGTGTTCGCGCTCCTCGGGGTGTCGCTCCTCGCCAGGGCGTGGCCGGAACTCAATTTCGCTCCCGCGGGCTGGGCGTTCCTTTCGGGCGTGATCATTTTTTCCGGGACCCTCTATCTCATCGACCTGACCGGCATCAGGATGTTCGGCGCAGTCACGCCCGTCGGGGGAGTGCTGCTCCTCGCGGGCTGGGCGCTCCTTGCCTGGGAGGCCGGGAAGATCCTTTAACGGCCCCTTCGCCTGCGACGCCGCCCGGGAGGTGACCCGGAACCCTGCTCCCCGGGTTTCCGGTCGGCGCTGCCGTGCCCGCCCCGGGTGCGGTCTTTCTGCCGCTCCCTCGGCTGCCCGCCCTGCCCGTGATCCTTCTGCCGTTCCGCACCCTGCGCGGGATGCCCGTCGTCCTTCCGCTTCTCGCCGCCCTGGCCTGCCTTCCCGCGGTCGTCCGGTTTTCCGCGGCGATCGCCCCCGCGTCCGCGGCCCTTCGAATCGCGGCGCCCTCTCGTCCCGCCCCCCTCGCCCCGCCCCTGTCCGGCGCCCTGACCCTGCTTGTCGTTCCCCTCGACGTCCACGATCATGAAGTCCATCTCGCGCTCTTCCGGATCGACCCTCACGACCCTCACCGTCACCTTGTCACCGAGGCGGTAGACCTGCCTGGTCCGCTTGCCGACCAGCTGGTAATGCTTTTCGTCGAACACGTAGTAATCGTCCTTCAGGTCGCGCAGGCGGATCAGCCCCTCCACGAGGAGGTCGTTGATCTCGACGAAGAGGCCGAAGTTCGTCACGCCCGAGATCAGGGCGTGGAAGACGTCCCCGACATGCCGTTTCATGTACTCGACCTGCATCACCTTGACCGACGCCCGTTCGGCGTCCGTCGCGATTTTTTCACGGCCGGACGAGTGCCGGCAGATGTCGGCGAGCGCCGACGCCCAGTGCGCGACGCGGGCCCTGGCGCCGTGCGTTTCGTACTCGTGGAGGAGGCGGTGGACGATCAGGTCGGGAAACCGGCGGATCGGCGACGTGAAATGGGTGTAGTACTTGAACCCCAGGCCGAAATGCCCGATGTTCTCGTCCGAGTAGACCGCTTTCGCCATCGACCTGATCGCGAGCTGGTTGATGACGTTCTCCTCCTCTTTCCCGTGCGCCGACTCGAGGAGTTTCTGGAACGCCGCGGACGTCACCCCGCTCTTGACGTGGAATGAGTACCCGAGGTGCTGGACGAAGGACGAGAAATCCCTCAACTTTCCCGGATCGGGGTAGTCGTGGATGCGGTAGACGAACGGGCGGGCCTGGGTGCCCTTCCTGACCCGGCCGATGTGGGCCGCCACGACCTGGTTCGCCTGGAGCATGAATTCCTCGATCAGCCGGTGGGACGCGAGCCGTTCCTTCTTGACGATTTCGGACGGAAGGCCTGCGTCGTCGAACCGGAACGCGACCTCCGGGACGTCGAAGTCGATGCTGCCGTTCCGGCTCCGGGCCTCGAGCAGGATGAGGCTGATCCGGTGGAGCTCGAGCAGTTCCTTCGCGCAGGGGCCCGTGCGTTCGTCGATGACCTTCTGGGCGTCCTCATAGCTGAACCCCTCCCGGCAGTGGATGACGCTCTTGCGGATCGTGTAATCCTCGAGCTCGCCGTCGCGGGAAAAATTGAGCAGCACGCTGTAGGCAAGGCGGTCGACGTCCGGCATCAGGCTGCAGAGGTCGGCCGACAGTTTCTCCGGGAGCATCGGGATGACGGTCCCGGGGAGGTACACGCTGGTGCCCCGTTCCATCGCCTCGGCGTCGAGCGCCGATCCTTCCCGCACGTAGTGCGACACGTCGGCGATGTGCACGCCGATCTCGATCCGTCCGCCCTTCAGCTCACGGATGGAAAGCGCGTCGTCGTGGTCCTTGGCGTCCGCCGGATCGATGGTGAAGGCGACCGCGTCCCTCAGGTCCAGCCGCGAGGCGATCTCTTCGGGGGGTATGTCCTCGCGAATCCGCGAGACTTCCTGCAGGACGGCGGCCGGGAACGCCTCGGGCAGTTGAAATTCCTCCCTGATGCCCTTCATCTCGACGTGGACCTCGCCCGCCTTGCCAAGGACGGTGACGACTTCCCCCTCGGGATTCAGGTGTTCCGATTCCCACGAAAGGATTTTCGCCGCGACCTTTTCCCCCGGCTGCGCGCCGGCGGTCTTGCCCGACGGGATGTAGATGTCCCTCCCGATCCGCGACGAGTCCGGGATCACGAAGAAGAAATTCTTTCCCTTCTCGAAGGTGCCGATGATGCTGCGTTTCCTGCGGGAGATGACCCCGACGACCTCGCCCTCGGGCAGGGCATCGCCGTCCGGGTCGGTGTCGGCGGGCCGGGCGAACACTCCCACCGAGACCGTGTCGCCGTCGATCGCGGTCCCCCTGAATTTCTGGGTGATCAGGATCTTCTCGGTGGGGCCCGGCCCGGTCGTTTCCACGATCCCCTGGCCCTGTTTGATGGCCTTGAACAGGCCGGTCACCCGGTTCGAGAGCGGCGCCGTGGCGCGGCCGTAGAGCCTGCCGCTGTCGCGGTGCACCTCGCCGGAATCGTGGAGGTCGTTGAGCAGGGTGCGCAATTCGCGGATCTCCTCCTCGGTCGTGAGGGAGAGCCGGCGCGCGATGACCATCGGCTTGAAGGTCTCGCTCGGGTGTTTCGCGAAAAAAGTGAGAAGCCGCTCACGGATGGAATCTGGTGTCTGGGGTGTCATTGGGTTTAGAATGAGAAACGATAGTAAATCCGTCCTTCGACGGTGTTTTTATTCTTCTCCGATTCGGTTTCCATGCGTTGTTCGATCTCGAAGAAGAGGTTTCGGATTGATGTGGCATCGAAGAGGTCGCCGAGGCTCGCCTTGTAGCTCACGCTGGTGCGGCTCGCGTCGCTCAGGATCTTGCCGCCGATCCGGAGGTAGCCCTCGAGCGCGCTCGCCGAGACCTGCACGTTGGTGCCGGGAGAGGCGCCGCCCTCGTACGTGACCTCGACGCTCCGGATGAAGGGGAGCTCCCTCCGGATGTAGTCGTCGAGGACGCTCGTCAGGAGGCTGGACGTGAGGATCGAGCCGACCATGGCGCCGGTGCCGGGTGAGACGTCGCTGGCGATCGACGAACGGTCGCTGGATTTGAGTTCGTCGGAGAACTTGCCGGTCAGGATGAAGGAGATGGCGTCCGACTGGGTCTCCGCGGGAGTGGAATTGGTCGTAATGTCCACGAACGTTCCCCCGCCGGACGATTCTTCGCGCAGGGTCATCTTCAGGACCGGTTCGAGGCGGCTCCCGGTGATCTCGAGCAGGACCTGGACCCGGCGCGAGGTCGGCTCCGCTTCGGGGTTCTGGGGGTCGTAGCGGACGTGTGAGGCTTCGTAAATCGCGCGGATGTCGAGTTCCGGGTTGTCCCACGGGCCGACGAACTTCAGCCTGCCGGTCGCGTCGAACCGCTGGAAAAACTTGTAGTAGGACGGCGCCCCGATCGAAACCGTGCCGTAGATGCGCGGCTCCCCGGTTTCGTTGACGGCGGTGACGCGGCCGTCGAGCTCGGCGTAGAGGATTTCGTCGGACTGCTGCGTGAAGATGAACTTCACGGCCGGGGCGCCCCGGGTCTCGACGATCAGGTTGTAGCGGAGCTGGTCGATGAACGTGAGGCGTTCGGTCCTGCCCGGCTTCACGGCGTCGCCGGCCCCGCTATCCGCCTCCCCGAAAAACGGGGTGAGGAATTTCTTTTCCGGGACGTACCCGGCCGACGTGTCGTTGACGACCACGTAGTTCAGCCTGCGCAATCCGAGCGTCGATTGCTGCCGGGACATCGGGGGGAAGGTGATGAAGGCCTCGGTGACGAGGACGGTGCCGGAAAGGTACGGCCTGGAGAGATTTCCGCTGAGGTTCAACCCCGCATTATCGGACCGGATGAAGAGCGGTCCGTACATCTCGGGCAGGACGCGCCGGGATTCCTCCCCCAGCACCAGCAGTCCGCCGCGCCCCGTGATGTCGAAGCTGTCCAGCCTGAACCGGTCGGTCGTGATGGTGCCGCTGAGCTGCATCTTCCCGGCGGGCCGCGCCGTCGGCACGTTCTCGAGCGTGAATCCGTTCAACACGAGCCGGGACCCCTTCGCCTCGATCGTGCCGTTCATGATGTACGGGAGGTTGTTCGGCACGAAGAGGAAGTTGATGCCGGTGAGGACCATGCTCCCGGAATACGCCGGGTTGCGGGGGGTCCCCCCGATCACGAGGTTGCTGTTGAGCCGGCCGGTCAGGTTCTGCAGTTCGGCGATGAGCGGGTCGAAGATGCTGATGTCGAAATTCTCCGCGTGGATCCTGATGTCCTGTTCCAGGTCTGGGAACCGTTCGGCGGCGCCCGCGAAGGCAAAATCGGCGGGCATCCTTCCGACCACCGTCAGGACGGTGTCCGTCGACGCCCTGGTCAGCCGGTTCTGGATGAGGATCGTCAGGAGGCGGTCGGCGTACGAGATGTTCGTCTCGACATAGCCGAGACGGGTCTTCCTCAGGACGAAATTTTCACTCGAAGCATCGACGGAAAATGTCGGATTCTCCGGGGTACCGCCGAGCCTGACGTCCGCCTGGGCCGTGCCGCTGAACCCGTTTTCCGGCCTCCGGAGTTCGGGGTAGGGAAGGAGCGTGTTCAGCACGGAGAGGTCGAATCGCCGTATCCCGAACGACGCGTCGAGGCTGCCGTGCATCCCGAGCAGGCCCCGCGCGGAGAGCTCCTCGTCGCCGCGCCGGAAGACCGCCCTCATGATCCGCAGGCCCTCGGCGCTCAGCCTGAACTGGACGTCCTGGTCGTTCGCCCAGCCGTAATTGCCGGCCCGAGCCCGGAGCGTGTCGAGGTCGAAGACAAACATCCGGGGCTGTATCGAACCCTGTCCGCTGAGCGAGATCGTGATGACGGAGTCGATCATTCCGGAAGCGGCGATGCTCCCCCTGGTCTGCGAGTAGTGGAGCCGCAGTCCGGCGCCGTCAATCGACCGGCCCTCCAGGATGCCCGTGCTCACGCCGAGGTCGACGTCGACGGTGACGTTCTCCAGCACCGCCGTCTGCCCGAGGTTCCCGACCCTGATATCGACCGTCGCGTTCTTCATCAACCAGCCGTGGTCGATCGTCCCGGTGTAAAATTCCTCCAGTATCCCCTTCATGTCGACCGAGAGGTGGTGTTCATCGCTCGAGAAACTCCCCGAGACGCTGCCGTGGAAGTTGAAGGGCGTCGTGCTGAGGAATTCACCCACGGGGAGGATGTTGTTGATGTCCACGCGGTAGTTGAATTTCATGTCGTGGCCGGCGGCGGCGTGCCGCGGGGCGGACGCGGCGTGCGCGGTGCGGGGCGCGGACCGGGCGGAACCCGTCGGTTCGTCCCCCCTGACGTGGTTCACCACCGCGTCGATGAGCGCGGCGAAGCGGTCCCGGGTCACCTCCGCCAGCATGTCGAGGTCGAAGGCGCCGGCCAGTTCGACGTCCGCCAGCGAGGATCTCAGCCGGAGGAGCTTGTGGCGGGGGTCGACCTGGTCGAGGACGAAGGAAACGGAATCGGCCGCCATGGCGTGGTCCCGGAAGCTGGAGGGGAGGAAGATGAGCGCCGCGGTCGCGTCGAGGTCGTCGACGGAGGATCCCCTGAACGACACCCTGCCCCTTGCGGTGATGTCGCTGCGGTAGAGCGAATCGTCGAGGAGCTTCGACAGGTCGAGGGACGTGACCGAAAAATCGGCATCGTGCACGGAGATCGTATCGCCGGTCAGGCGCGCGGAGAATGAGGCGTCCGCCTTCGTCCCTCCGGCGGAACCGTGGGCTTCCGCGTCGATCATCCCCAGGCTCATCGTGCCGTTCGCCTGGAGAGCGTCGAAACCAAACCCGCGGAACCTCGAGGTGTCCAGGACCATGAAAAAATTCGTCTTCATCAGCTCGGGCCGGAAATCCTCGCCCTGCAGTTCCATCCTGCCGTTGAGCAGCGTCCCGGGGAAATCCCCGCCGAAGATGAGCGCGGGGTTGAACCCCTCCATATCGTATGAGGCGCTGTAGGCGGGGGGACTCGTATTGAGATGGAACGTGTTGCGTCCCGACAGGCGCCCGAAATCGCCCTGAAGGTCGAGGTCCGTCGTGAAGTCCAGGGGGAGGCCGACGAAATGTCCCTTCACCCCGATCGGCAGGTCAGGGGCGAGAATCTCCTCCGGGATTTCCCGGATGAACAGGTCCACGTCGCCCAGAATCACGCGGCTCGGCTCGATCCAGACGTCGAGGTGGAGGTCCCAGGGGGTGTGCAACCGGCTGACCGTCCCGCGGACTTCCACGCTGCTTCGTTCCGTGACGACCTTCAGGCCGGAGACCCTCAGGTTCCCGAAGGGGCCGTCGGCCTCGCAGCGTACGGCCGCCGCCCCGGCACCCCGTGGGATCCAGGTCAGGAATCTGCTCAGTTCCGCATAGTCGATTCTCCGCGCGTCGAGCCGCACGGAGACGGAATCATCGCGGAGCCCTTCGAGCGGGGGCAATCCCCCGAGGAGGGACCGGCTGATCGAGGCGTCGATCTCGAGATAACTGTTCCTGGTCTCGATGACCAGGCCGGCGACGGTGGTGAGCAGGGGGCGGACGGTGATCGTCCCGGCCAGCTGCCGGAGTTCGAAATCGGGTTCGCGGGACGACCATCGCAGCGAACGGATGTCCAGCGCGGCGTTCGGGCCCTTCAGGCCGAACGCGCCCTCGAACGAAATGCCGTCGACCGTGAATCGCTGCGACGCGGGGTAGGAGAGCGGAACCGGCGCCCCCGCGAGCCCCCCCCGACGAGCTGGGAATCCTCGACGCTGACCGACCCCCCGCGGATCTGGATGTCAGCGAGCCGCACCTCCCAGTCGAACGACCCGGCCGTCGTATCGGCGGACGGGTGGATCAGGGTCGTGTTGTTCCAGACGCCGTCGACGGACTTCACGAGGGCGAGCCGCGGCGATTCGATGACGAGGCTGCTGATGTCGATCACGTTCCGGAGGAACCCGATCGGCTCGTACAGGCAGACGATCCGTCCGATCGAGACCACCTCGCGTTCCCCCTGGTCGATCGTCACGGAATCCATCGTGAAGCCGCCGATCATGTTCCCCTCGATCCGCCCGATATGGAGCGTCCCGTTGAGATTCTTCGAGAGCGTGGAGACCAGGTACGTGCGGAGCATGTCCCGGACGTACGGGGTCTGCGAAAGGATGCCCGCGATGACGAGGAAGATCAGGACCGTGGAGACGAGGTAGGCGAGGATCTTGAAGACGCGCAGCAGCGCGTGGAGGAGGCGATCGGAAACGCTCAGGCGCATCGTTCCAGTATCCGCTCAATGATCCCCGTGGTTGAGCGGTCGGGTACGTAATCGATGGTCGCCACCCGTCCCCCGGCCTTCTCGACGATCTCCCGGCCGACGATGTCCCGGATGTTCCAGTCCGACCCCTTGACCAGCACGTCGGGCACCAGGGCTTCGATGATCCGTTGGGGCGTATCCTCGGTGAACAGACAGACGAAGTCGACGCACTCCAGGTGGGAGAGCACGAACGCGCGGTCGTCGCCGCCGACGATCGGCCTCCGGTCGCCCTTGATGCGCCTTACGGAGTCGTCGGAGTTCATCCCCACGATGAGGACGTCGCCGAGCTGTTTCGCCTTCGCCAGGTACTCCACGTGGCCGCGGTGGAGGATGTCGAAGACCCCGTTGGTGAACACCACCCGCTTCCCGCCCGACCGCAGGGTCGATCGGATGCCGGAGAGCTCCCCGAGGAGGACCACGCGGCCCATCAGGATCGGCTCCCGCCCGGCGGTTTGTGGTTGATCTCGGCGAGTACCGTCCGGATCAGTTCGTCCCGGTCGATCGGGACGATGCCGACGTACCCGCACACGACTCCGCCGCTGAAGTTCGCGAGGCTCGACGCTTCCCTGATCGTGGCCCCGCCGAGGAGCGCCATCGTCAGCGTGGCGATGACCGTGTCGCCGGCGCCGGAGACGTCGGCCACGGTGCGCGCCTTCGTGGGGACGTGGGAGACGGAACCGTCGCCCTCGAAGAGCATCATGCCGTGTTCGCCGAGCGTCAACAGGATGTTGCCGACACGCAGCTGGCGGAGGAGGGCGCGTCCCGCCTCCTCGATCTCCGCGGTGGTCGACAGTTTCCGGCCGAGCGCCTCCTCGACTTCCTTTTTGTTCGGCTTGAACACCGTCACGCCGGTGAAGTCGAAGAAATTCTCGAACTTCGGGTCCACGGTCACCGGGATCCCGCGGCGGGAGGCGAGCGCGGTGATTTCGCCGATGAGCTCCTTCCCGATCACGCCCTTGTTGTAGTCCTCGAAGATCACGCCGTCGATCCCGTCGAGCCGCTCCGCGACGAATCCGACGATCTTCCGGACGAGACCGGCGCCGAGCGGCGCGCGCGACTCCCGGTCCATGCGGGCGACGTGCTGGGAGTGGGCGATAATGCGGGTTTTAACGGTGGTCGGGCGCGAGGGATCGACGAACAGGCCGTCCGGCGTCATGCCGCCTTCTTTCAGGAGGGCGGTCACCGTCCGGCCGCTCCCGTCATCGCCGACGACTCCCACCAGGAGGGGGTCGCCGCCGAGCGAGCGGACGTTTCGGGCGACGTTGCTCGCCCCGCCCAGCCTGGCCTGATCGTCATCGAGGTCGATGACCGGAACCGGCGCCTCGGGGGAGAGGCGGTTCACCCGTCCCCAGAGATACCTGTCAAGCATCACGTCGCCGATTACCGCGATCCGGCGGCCGGTCATCGTATTACAGACGGCGAGGAGCCTATTTTCGTTGATCGTTATCAGGGTCGGACGGTTCTCAAAAGGGATGTCTCTTATCGATCAATATATGCAGAACCGCATAGAGAATCAAATACTTAGGGCGGTCCACTTTGGAGATTCCTGAGGTGTTGCCTATATTTGACAACCATGACCCAGACGAACCCCATCCCGGCAGGCACACTCAGGAAATCCCGACTCCTCCTCAACAAAAAACATCGGCTGGAAAGCGGTCTCTGCCTGATCGAGGGGAGGAGGTTCGTCGCGGAGGCCCTCGGCCGCCCGGATGTGATCGAATACATCATGGTGACGCGCCGGTTCGCGGACACGCCCGAAGGTGTCGGATTGCTCGCCGAGGCGGGTCGGCGGAAGGTCGCCACCTGGTTCATCACCGAGCAACAGCTCGGTCAGCTCGCCGACACCGTGACGTCGCAGGGGTTGCTCGCGGCGATACGACTGCCCGCCGCCGGCCCCGCGGACATTCTTCGCCTGCGGGGCGAACGGCTCCTGCTCGTGGCGCTCGACGGCGTGGCCGATCCGGGCAATCTCGGCACGATCATCAGGACGTGCGCCTGGTTCGGCGCCGACGGTGTGCTGCTCTCGGAACGGTCCGTCGAGCTTTCCAATCCGAAATTGCTCCGCTCGACGATGGGCGCGGTGTTCCATCTCCCCGTCGCGGCCGGGATCAACCTCCCCGTAATGATTCCCGCCCTCAGGCAGCGGGGGTTCAGGATCCTCGCCGCGGAGGCGGGAGGGGAACCCGTGGGATCGGTCCTCCGCGCCGGGGGAAACAGGATGCTCGTGTTCGGGAGCGAAGCGCACGGCCTCTCGCCCGAGGTCAGGGACCTCGCCGACACGAAATTCGGGATCGCCGGGTCCGGTCGCATCGAATCGTTGAACGTCGCCGTCGCCGTCGGGATCGCGCTCGATATCGCCGTGTCGGGGCGGTGACGGGTCCCCGAACCCGCAGCCTGACCCGCCCTCCCCGGGCGTCGTCACCGGCGGTTTGCTTGCATTTCAACCCCTTTTTTCATAATTTTGGTTGATCTCTTAACTCTCGCCGGTTCGACATGCTCGAAAATTACATCCCGCTCGGCATCATGATTCTCTTCGGAATCGCGTTCGGCGTCGTCATGTCGAAGGCCAGCGAGTGGTTCGCCCCGAAGAACCCCAACAGCATCAAGCAATCGACCTACGAGAGCGGCATGGAACCGATCCGCTCCGCCCAGGAACGCGTTTCGGTGAAATATTACATGGTGGCGATGCTCTTCATCATTTTCGACATCGAGGTGGTGTTCCTCTATCCGTGGGCCGTGAACTTCCGGGAACTGGGGATGTTCGGCCTGGTCGAAATGTTCATCTTCATCAGCCTCCTGATGGTCGGCTTCGTCTACGTCTGGAGAATAGGAGCCCTCAAATGGGATTGAACTCCGCGACTGAAGGGTTCCTCACGACGAAAATCGACGATATCGTCGGCTGGGCCAGGAAAAACTCGCTCTGGCCGATGCCGATGGGGATTTCCTGCTGCGCCATCGAGATGATGGCGTTCGCGGGTCCGCGCTACGACGTCGCCCGGTTCGGCTCGGAGGCCTTCCGCTTTTCCCCCCGCCAGAGCGACCTGATGATCGTCGCCGGCACGGTCACCTACAAGATGTCGCACGTGGTCCGGAAGATCTACGACCAGATGCCCGACCCGAAGTGGGTCATCGCCATGGGCGCGTGTACATCGACCGGGGGGATGTACCGCTCCTACTCGGTCGTCCAGGGGATCGACCAGTTCATCCCTGTGGACGTCTACGTGGCGGGCTGTCCCCCGAGGCCCGACAACCTGCTCCAGGGCTTGATGGAGATCCAGAAAAAGATCGCGCGCGGCGAGAAACCGGGCCAGGCGGAAAAAGTCTATATCGAGCACGAAAGGGTCCCGTCTGAACGAGCTCATCCTTGAGGCGCTCCGGGGGATCTCCCCCGACCCGGTGGTTTCGCACGGCGAGTTCCGGGGGGAATTCACCGTCGTGGTCCGGAAGGAGGCGATCGTCGCCTGCTCGACGCTCCTGCGCGACGACGAACGGTTCGCGTTCGACTCGCTCCGCGACATCTGCGGCGCGGATTACGCGAGGCCGGAGGAGCGGTTCGAGGTCGTCTATAACCTCTACTCCCTGAAACACAACCGGAGGCTCCGCGTCAAGGTTCGGGTCGACGAGGCCGATTGCCGCGTTCCGACGGTGACTTCCGTCTGGCCGGCCGCCGACTGGCACGAACGCGAAACCTTCGACATGTACGGGATCACCTTCGACAACCATCCCGACCTCCGGCGGATTTACATGCCCCCGGAGTTCGAACACCATCCCCTCCGGAAGGATTTCCCGCTCATGGGAGTCCCGGGTTCGCTTCCCCTGCCCAGAAAATAATCCGACTGACGACCGACCATGCCGGCTGAGATCCCGAGAAGCATTCTGCAGGCGCTCGAAGACCAGGATACCACCGTCACCTTCGACGACCCCCTCGAGCATGACATGGTGCTCAACATGGGGCCCCAGCACCCTGCCACCCACGGCGTGCTCAGGTTGCTGATCCGCCTCGACGGCGAGACCATCGTTGCGGCGGTCCCGGACCTCGGGTACCTCCACCGCGGCTACGAGAAGATCGCTGAAAGTTCGACGTACCATGAATTCATCCCGCACACCGACCGCCTCGACTACCTTTCCCCGCTGGCGAACAACGTCGCCTACGCCCTCGCCGTCGAAAAACTCGCCGGGATCGAAGTCCCCGTTCGCGCCCAGTACATCCGCGTTCTCTGCGCGGAGCTGGCCCGGCTCGCCTCGCACCTCGTCTGGCTGGGGACGATGGCGATGGACGTCGGCGCGGTGACAGTCCTCCTCTGGGGATTCAGGGAGCGGGAAAAAATCCAGGACATCTGGGACCTCCTCACGGGGGTCCGTTTCACGACGAGCTTCACTCGCATCGGCGGCCTCGCGCAGGACATGTCCCCGGAAGTCGCCGCGATGACCCGGACCTTCATCGACAATCTCGAGGTGAGCATCGTCGAGGCCGAGAAACTCCTGAAGCGGAACGCCATCTTCCTCGACCGTTGCGAGGGAGTGGGTGTCATCTCGAAGAACGACGCGATCGCGCTCGGGTTGACGGGACCCCTCCTGCGGGCGTGCGGCGTCGACCACGACCTGCGCAGGGACCAGCCCTACCTGGTCTACGACAAGCTCGATTTCGAAGTCCCGGTGTACGACGATTGCGACGTGCTCTCGCGGTTCTACATCCGGATCGAAGAGATGAGGGAGAGCGTGAAGATCCTGCGCCAGGTGCTCGGGAAGATGCCGGCCGGGCCGGTCAACGCCTCCGACCCGAAAAAGGTCCCGCCCCGCAAGGAAAAAACCTACGGCAGGATGGAGGAGCTCATCCACGATTTCATGCTGGTGAATTTCGGCATCAACCCGCCGGTCGGCGAGGCCTACCACGCCATCGAATCGTCGAAGGGGGAGCTGGGTTTCTACCTCGTCAGCCACGGTGAGGGGTATCCCTGGCGCCTGAAGATCCGCTCGCCGTCATTCTGCAACCTGCAGGCCATGCCCCCGATGCTCATCGGCGGCATGATCTCGGACGTCGTCGCGGTCATCGGGAGCGTCGACCCGGTCATGGGCGAGGCGGACAAATAACCATCAACCGACAATGTTTTCCGAAGAAAATCTCAGGAAGCTCGACGCGCTGAGGGCCAGGTATCCGAAGAGCAAACCGCTCGTCCTCCCGGCGCTCTGGATGGCCCAGCGTCAGTTCGGGTGGATCTCGCCGGACGTCATGAAATACGTCGCCGGCCTGCTCGACCTCCCGGTGAGCCACGTCTATGGCGTCGTCACCTTCTACACGATGTTCAACACGAAGCCGGTGGGGAAATACCACCTGCAGGTCTGCACGAACGTCTCCTGCCAGCTGCGCGGGGGCGAGCGTCTCCTCGAACACGCCTGCCGCCGGTTGAACATCGGCAGGGGTGAAACGACCCCGGACAACAGGTTCACCCTCACCGAGGTCGAATGCCTCGGGTCATGCGGTACCGCCCCCGCCGTCCAGATCAATGACGACTACCACGAAAACCTCTCGGTCGAGAGGCTCGACACCCTGTTGAACGACATGCGCTGACCGATGGAAGCCTTCACGGAAAAACTGATCCTGCCGGACATCCCGGACCTCCACCGGCTCGACGTCTACGAGAAGCACGGCGGCTACGCCGCGCTCCGCAAGGCGCTGGCGATGAAGCCCGAAGATGTCACCGAGGAGGTCAAAAAGTCCAACCTGCGCGGCAGGGGAGGGGCGTGCTTCCCGACGGGCCTGAAGTGGACGTTCATGCCGAAGCAGACGGACAAGCCGAAGTACCTCTGCGCCAACGGCGACGAGAGCGAGCCGGGCACCTTCAAGGACAGGCAGATCTTCGAGTTCAACCCGCACCTCTTCATCGAGGGCGCGGTGATCACCGCCTATGCGATGGGGATCAACGTCGTGTACACGTACATCCGGGGGGAGTATGCCCGCTGGATCGACCTGTTGCAGAAGGCCGTGGACGACGCGTACGCGAAGGGGTACATCGGCGAGAACATCCTCGGCTCGGGGTTCACCACGCAGATCTACCTGCACCGGGGCGCCGGGGCGTACATCTGCGGCGAGGAATCGGCGCTGATGAATTCGCTCGAAGGGGACCGGGGCTATCCCAGGGTCAAACCGCCGTTCCCGGCGCAGAACGGCCTGTGGGGATGCCCGACCACCATCAACAACATCGAGACGATCGCGAACATCCCCGTGATCATCTCGCGGGGATGGGAATGGTTCTCGAAGATCGGGGAGCCGAAACAGCCGGGGACGATCCTCTTCGGGATCAGCGGCCACGTCAACAAGCCGGGCGTCTATGAGCTTCCCACCGGAACGCTCCTCACCGACCTGATCTACAAGCACGCCGGGGGAGTCCCCGGCGGCAGGAAGATCAAGGCGGTCATCCCCGGCGGGTCGTCGACGAAATGGATCAGGGGCGAGCAGATCGAGGGGGTGAAGATGGACGCGGAATCGCTGAAGACGGTCGGGACGTCGATCGGCACGGCCGGGGTCATCGTGATGGACGAGGATACCGACCTGGTGTCGGTCATCATGAGGATCACCCACTTCTACCACCACGAATCGTGCGGTCAGTGCACGCCGTGCCGGGAAGGGTGCGGATGGATGGAAAAAATCCTGAGACGATTCGAGGCGGGGGAAGCCGACGCCGTCGGACCTCGATCTCCTGCTCGACGTCGCGAACAACATCGAGGGCAACACGATCTGCGCGCTGGGCGACGCCGCGGCCTGGCCGGTGCAGAGCTTCATCAAGCTGTTCAGGGACGAACTCGAGAAGAGGGTGCGCCACTCGGAACCCGCCGCGGCCTGGGTCCCGCCGCCGCACCTGGTGACATCCAGGCCCTAGTTGTTGATGCCCCCCTCGCGGATCCACTGCGCGATCCCCGTGATCTGATTCGTCGTCAGCGGGGGCCGGTTCAGCGGCATGCGCGGCAGGAGCCGCCCGTCGATCCGCAGCTGAAGGATGCTCTCATCGGGCGATCCCGGCACGACGATTCCCACCCTCTCCGTCACACGCTGGTAACTCTCGAGGCTCAGACTCGCGGCCGGCTCGTCCCCGGCGTGGCATCCGCCGGCGAACGTGCACGCCCGGTTGAAGAGCGGTTGGATCAAACCGTTGTAGCTGATGTTGGAGTCGGGGAAGACGATGTCGGTGAAGGGGCCCTCTCCGGTCACGGAGTCCTTGCACGACCAGGCCGCGACGAACATGACGATCACCAGGCACGGGACGATGGCTGAAACGGGCCGGTGCCCCGTTTCCGGCTGGGATCGATTCTTCAGTCGGCTCATCATCGGTATGTTATTGTCACCAGGGTTATGTCGTCGTGTTGGTCGGCGCTCCCGCGGAACGCATCGACGGCTCCAAGGATGTTCTGATGCATCGTTTCGACCGGCAGGTGCCGGTTGCTCTCGAACACGTCCCTGAGGGCCTCCTCGCCGAACTCGCGGGCGCCGGGGTCGCGGGCTTCGGTCAGGCCGTCGGAGTAGAGCAGGAACGCCGATCCGGGCACCAGGGGGAGCCGCAGTTCCTCGAGATGGTCTTCGAACACGGGCCCGCGTTCCAGTCCCAGGCCGATCCCTTCCGGCTCGAGGTACCGGCATTCGCCGTCGACGCTGACCAGCGGACGGTTATGGCCGGCCCTGCAGAACACCACTTCCTTCCTGGCGAGGTCGAACATCCCGAGGACCATCGTGATGAAGGAATTGCGTTCGATCCCGTCGTACAGCCTGCGGTTGACGTGGACCAGCAGTTCCCGCGGAGACGCGTACATGTGCGCCGCGAGCTGGATCATCCCCTGGATCTTCGACATGTAGAGCGCTGCAGACATCCCCTTCCCGGAGACATCGGCCACGACCACCAGGAGTTTGTCCTTTCCAAGCTCAATATAATCAAAATAATCGCCACCGACCGACGTGGCCGGGATCGAGGCGCCGCAGACCCCGAGGCCCTCGACCGTGGGACGGCATTTCGGGAAGAGTCCCGTCTGGATCCTGCGCGCCATCGACAGTTCCTCTTCCATCCGCTGCCGTTCCACCTCCGAGGCGTGGAGCCTGGCGTTCTCGATCGCGATCGCGGCCTGTCCGGCGACGGTGGAGAGGAGGTCGGTATCGTCCTGCGAATAGATCTTCCCGGAAAGCTTCTCGCCCGCCAGGATGCAGCCGACGAGCCGGTCCTGGAGGAACATCGGCACCGAGAGGACGATGCCCGACCGCTGGATGACCTCCCGTTCCCGGGCCGTCAGCGTCGCGGTCTCCCGGTCGTCGCCGAGGAACGTCAGGGCCAGGGGTTTGTGGTGAGAGGCCATCAGCCGGAGGAGCCCGGTGTCGATCTCGGGGGAAGTCGCGTCGGCCGGGGTGATATTCTTCACCGAGGCCTGCAGCCCGCCCGATTCGTCGCGCACAATCACCGCGACCCTCTCGACGTGCATCGTTCCAGAGATCCGCTGCACGATGGAATCCATGATCTGGTCCAGGTTCATTTTCGTCGGCAGTTCCTGGCTGAATTCCAGGAGCGCCCGCTGGTAGTTCAGCCGCTCCCGGTAGAAATTGCGGTCGATCCAACCCTGCAATCGTCTCTTGATCGGGTCGAAGGCGAGCGCGATCAGGATGAAGGCGACGATGTTCATCAGCCGGTTCTCCTCCGTCCCGAGGAAGTACGCCAGCAGAGTGCCGATGCCGTAGACGATGAGGAGGTAGATCGCCGCGATGGTCGCCGTGACGGAGCCGTAGATCAGGCTCTTCTTGACGATGAGGTCGATGTCCATCAGCCGGTAGCGGAAAATGCTGTAGCCGAACGTCGCGGGGATCACCAGGACCAGCACACCGGGGATCGAGAGCCAGGGCGTGAAGAAGAGTGCGAACGGATTGAGCAGGGTGAGGGTCAGGGTGTAGATGATGCCGGCCCCTCCCACGATCATCCCGACGAGAATCGGCCGCAGCGCGTCCTTCCGTTCCGGAGGCACAGCCGTGAAATATGAGTGGCAGAAAATGACGATACCGCCCATGAACGCCGCGTAGGGTACGGCGATCACTCCGAAGATGAAAAACTGCGGCCAGCCGAGGTACTGCCCGAGGGGAACGAGGCCGACGTTGACGACGGAGAGCACGTACAGGGCCGGGGCGAGCCATTTGCGGCCGGCGAATTTCTTCCTCACCGGAAAATGGAGGAAGAAGCAGATGAATTGCGGGATTGAAAACAGGTAACCCGCGACGAGGCCGGCGGTGAGCACGCTGGTGAGCCACGGACTGTCCGGGATCGCCTGCCGCAAACCGTAAAAACCGAAGAGGAGCATTGCGGCCAGTCCGTACCGGCCGAATTTTCTCTGGATGACGCCCTCGGGCCTCGTCATGTACACGACGTACCCGACCAGCAGGAACCCGAACCCGAGCGTGAAGACCGTCAGGAAGGGAAGGTTGAAGACCTTGATGATTTCGATGCGGGTGTCGAACGTGCCGGCGCCCCGCTTGATCGTGTAGGTGACGTATTCCCCGACGCCGAAGGCGTCGATGGTCTGCTGGGCCTGGCCGACGCCTTTGAACTCCTTGCCGTTGATCCGGATGAGCGTGTCGCCCTCGACGATTCCCGCGCGGTCGGTGACGCCGTCCGGAACGATGTCGTGGATGGTGAGCATCGACGGCTGCTCCGGGACCGCCACCCACCGGCACTGGTCGTTGCTGGTGACGCGGTCCACCATCACGTCGACGAAATTCAGGAGGGAGACGCAGAGCACCACCGCGGTCGCGAGGGTGAACAGGATCCGGAGGGACCTCGGTTTGAGTGAGGAGAAATATCTCATGAAGCGTTACGAAAACATACTAAAGGGGTCCCTGAAATGCAATGCACGTCGTCCGGGCCTGGGGCGGCAGCCGGGAGGTTTGATTCATTCAGCCCATCTTCGTATATTAATCCGCCTTCCCACGGGGGAATTCACAGGTCAAGGGGCTGTAGCTCAGCTGGGAGAGCGCGTGAATGGCATTCACGAGGCCAGGGGTTCGATCCCCCTCAGCTCCACTCCACAATACTACGATACGGCGGAACGGGGGCCATGTTTCGCCCCCCGGGGCGACGAACCTGTCCGGGCCGGTCGTCATCTCCTCACACCACCAATGTCGGATCAGATCATGAGCGACCGCGTTCAGGATTTCCGTTCATTCCGCGAGAGGATGAACAAGCGCATCCTCTCCGTCGACAACCGTGCCGTGAAACGGTTTTTCGGCGTCGACACACTCACCTACGAAGCCGGAGCCCTCTCGTCGCGGGAGAAGGAAATGCTCGGGCTTGTCGCCTCGATGGTCCTCCGGTGCGACGACTGCGTCGCCTACCACATCGAACAGTGTAAGAAGGAAGGGATCACCCACGAACAGTTTTTCGACATTTTCAGCGTCGCGCTGACCGTCGGCGGATCGATCGTCATCCCGCACCTGCGGCGGGCCGTCGATTATCTCGACCTGCTGGAAGAGGCTCCGCGGCAGGGGGCCTGAGGGACCGTACCATGTCCGTCCCACAACACGCGCGGAGTTCCACCATCGCGAACTCGGCCCTCCATCGCCTTGCGGCGGACAGCATGTTCGAATTTTCGTTCATCATCTCGGGCCGCGGCACGATATCGTTCGTGAGCAAGCGCCTCCTGAGCTCCACTCACCACCGGGCGGAAGGATTGCGCGGGAAACCGTTCACCGCATTGGTCCGGAAGCCTGACGGAAAGCCATTCTCCCCCTCGCTCCTCCGGCCGCGATCGCAATCGAATCCCCAGCGAAAGAACTTCTCCATCGTCACGCGGAACGGACGGGTCATCCCGTGTCACGGGAGGGTCTACTATTTCGCCGGCCAGGGGACGGAACCCGCAGGCGTCCTTGTGATGGGAAACAGGGTGAGGGCGAAATCGGCACCGGCGGGAAACCTTCTCGAGGAGCGCGCGCACGCCAATGCCCTCCTCGCGTCGGTGCGGGACGGCCTCTGCGTCGTCGATGCGAGGGGGATGATCGTCTCGGCCAACGGGTCGATAGCGGCCATGGCGCGTCTCGACGTGGACGATATGATCGGAATCGCGCCGCCGTATTCCTGGCTCGGCAAGGATGAAAACCTCCGTCTCGCCGAGGCCCTCGCCGGGGTCGTCCGGTCGGGCGACCCCGCGCATCTCCTCGTCGTCCTGGAGAGGGAGGAGGACCGTCCGATCGCGCTCAGCTTCGCGATCTCGCGCCTCGAGGAAATGGAGGGTCTGTTCCTCGCCTCGGTCCGCGACATCAGCGACGTCCACCCGGTGCAGGAGAACCAGATGGCGGGAAGACGGATCGAACGGCTCAAGGAACAGGTCCAGCGGAACGCCGTGCGGTTGAAAACCCTCCAGGAAATCAACAGCTCGGTGCTCCGGTGCGGTTCGGTGCGGACCATTTTCCGGCGGATCACCGAGGGCGTGGGAAAACTCGTCGATCATGATCTCGCGGGTATCTACATCTTCCAGGGCGACGAAAAGATGCTGCGTCCCGAGGCGGTGTCGAAACTCACGCCGTTTTCACGCCGACTGGGAAAACTTCCGCTCACGCTTGGCGAAGGGATCGTCGGCTCCGCGGCGATTTCCGGGGAAACCGCCCTGGTCAATGACGCGCAACAGGACCCGCGCTCGGTGTATCCGCCCGGGATGAAACCCGAGATCGAACACATCATCGCGGCCCCGCTCAAGGGGCGTCAATCGACGTACGGCATCCTCACGGTCGCCCGGAACCGTCATCCCGGTTTCCACGAGGAAGACGCCCAGATCATCCAATCGTTCGCCGACGCCGCAAGCATCGCCATCGAGAACCTGAGGCTTTACGCCGACCTCGGCATCGCGGCGGGAAAATCCCGCCGGGGTGGAAAGGGTTTTCGCTCCCCCGTCGATCTGTCCCGTCCGCGCGTCGACGAGCGAAAGGCCAAACACGCGGCGGCGATTCCGCCCGGCGGTTCGCCGGCGGAGCCAGGGACGGTCGTGGACGCGGACCCGGGGAAAACGGACGCCGGAACCGACGGGGACCACTCCGGCTGAGAGGCGGGCAAATGGACATCTCGGAATTTCTCGGGTTGAATGTCGTCCTGGTAGGGGCGTTGATCCTCGTGGTGATCGTCTACCTCATCGTCCTGATCAGGAAACGACGCAACCAGAAGTTTCTCCACAAGGACCCCTGACCCGCCCTGGCGCGAACCGCGTCATCCCCGACGTTCGTCCGCCTCATCGATTTGCGCCTGTTTCGGGTGGTGTCTATATTACATCTTTTTTACGCTCTCACCATGATAACGATGAAATTCGGCGGGACGTCCGTCCAGGACGCCGAGGCGATGGCCGGTGTCATCGCCGTCATCCGCACATCTCTCCCGAAGAAGCCGGTCGTCGTCATTTCCGCGATCGCCCAGGCGACGAACACGCTTGAGAAGATCGGGAGGTCGGCGGGTGAGGGGAACGGCGCCGCCGCGAGGGAGGAGATCGATACCCTCCTCCGGCGCCATATCACGATCGTAAACCGCCTCATCCGGAAGGAAATCCTGAAGAAGGACCTCGCGGAGTACATCGCCCAGGTCGGCGTATCGCTCCACAACCTGGCGTCCGGCGTGGAAAAGCTCCGCGAACTAACCCCGCGCACGATGGACGCCTTTTATTCCTTCGGCGAACTCCTTTCGTCGAAAATCGTCGCCGCCGCCCTTGTCGATGCGGGCATCCCGTCACACTGGCTCGATACGAAGGAGTTCCTGGTCACCGACGACAATTTCAACCGGGCCAGGCCGATCATGCATCTCGTAGGGGAACGGCTGGCGAAGATCGTTCCGCCCCTCCTCGAGGCGGGGAAGGTCCCGGTCACCCAGGGTTTCATCGGGGCGACGGCCTCAGGCCACAGGACGACGATGGGACGGGAGAGTTCCGATTACACGGGGGCCCTGATCGGGAGCGCCCTCGGCGCGGACGCGATCGAAATCTGGACCGACGTCACCGGTGTGCTCACGGCCGATCCGCGGGTCGTGGAGAACGCGACCCAGGTCAAACACCTGACGTTCGCCGAAGCGTACGAACTGACCTATTTCGGCGCCAAGGTCCTCCACCCGGCGACGATGCATCCGGCCGAGGCGAAGCAAATCCCGATCGACATCATGAATTCCCGCGAGCCGTCGCTCGAAGGGACCCGCGTCTCGACGGCGACCCCGTCGGGCGTCCCCGCCGTGAAGTCCGTCACCTACCGGAAGGACGTTTCAGTCCTCACCCTGTCGCCGATCAACCGGCACGGCCAGTACATCTTCTGGGAGCACATCTACGGCGTGCTCACCGAACGGAGGACGGAGGCCCTGCTCGTCAACACGGCCGAATACCGGATGGCTCTCGTCCTGCGGACCGCCGACGCCTCCGAGGATCTTCGTGAAGCGCTGCAGGATGTCTGCCATGCGGAGATCAGGACGGGCAAGGCCCTCCTGTGCGCGGTCGGAGACAAGATCGGATACAATCCCCGGGGTCCCGGAAAGGTTCCTCCGGGCGATCGGCGAGCGACCGGTCTATTTTCTTTCGGTCGGCGCATCCCCGAATTCACTTGCCGCCGTCGTCGACTCAGAGGGGATCGAAGCCACCGTCCGGAGGGCCCACGCGGAATTTTTCGGCAATGAAACCCCCCGTTAAACGCATCCTGCTGATCAAACTCAGGGCCATCGGCGACGTCCTTCTCTCCACCGCGGTCATCCCGGATGTGAAAGCGGCGTTCCCGGATGCCACGGTCGATTTTCTCACCGAAAAATTCTGCGCCGGCGTGCTCGAGGGCAACCCCGGCGTTTCACGCTCGTGGTCTTCGATCCGAAAACCGAAGGGAGCCTTGGCCTGATCAGCCGGGTCCGCACGGAACCGCTACGACCTGGTGATCGATCTCTTCGGGAACCCGCGCAGCGCGCTCCTCGCGCTGCTGAGCGGGGCGGGAGTGCGCGTCGGTTACCGATTCAACTGGCGGGCGCTCTGTTACAACCGGATCGTCGAGCCGCGCGGGGGCACCGTCCACAACGTGGAGTTCAACCGGGATGCGCTGCGGAGGCTCGACGTCCCGACCGGATCGGGGAGGCCGTTTTTTCCGCTCGATCCCGGCGCCGAACTCTTCGCGGAGGATATTCTCCGGGCGCGCGTCCCCGGGGGCGAACGCGTCGTCGCGCTGAATCCCGGCGGAGGATGGATCTCGAAGCGGTGGAGGCCCGGCCAGTTCGCGGCCCTCGGCCGGAAGATCAGCGAGGCGGATGGCGTCAGGATCCTGGTGCTCTGGGGACCGGGCGAACAGGCGGAGGCGGCGGCCGTTTGCGAAGCGATCGGTCCTGCGGCGCTCCTGCCGCCGGCGACGACGCTCAAGCAGATGGCGTCCCTGCTGAAACGGTCGTCCGCGCTCGTCACGAACGATTCAGGCCCGATGCACATCGCCGCATCCCTCGGCGTCCCCGTCGTCGCGATCTTCGGCCCGACGGTACCCCGGTTGCAGGGACCCGTGTACACGGAATCGTCCACCGTCGTCAGGACGGGACTCGACTGCCTCGGTTGCGGTTACACGCTCTGCCCGATCGGAAATCCCTGCATGCTCGACCTGTCGGTGGACGACGTCTATGCGGCGTACAGGCGCGTCCACCAAAAATCCATCAATGATTCACTCGCCCGGTAACCCATGAAAAAGAAGTCAACGAAGGCAAAACAGACAAAGACCGCGAAGCCGAAGAAATCGAAGGCCCTGAAGGTCCCCGATTGCAGACATTTCCACGGCTACAAACCCTGTTTTCCCGGCACCGATTGTCTCGACCGGTGCGTCGATCCCGCGCCTCACGGCACGAGGATCCTCATCATCAACCTCGAGGCGATGGGAAACGTCCTCGTGACGACCACCCTTCTCCCGGCGCTCAAGCGCAAGTACCCGGTGAGCACGATTACCTGGATCACCCTGAGGAATGCCTACCGCCTCCTCGACAACAATCCGTCTCGTCGATGAAGTCGTCCTGTGGGAGCCGGAATCCTGGTTGAAGCTGGGCGCGAGAAAATTCGATGTCGCGCTGAACATCGACAAGGCCGCGAACTCCTGCGCGTTCATCATGTCCGTCAACGCCGCGAAGAAGGCCGGTTACGGTCTGAACGACGACGGCGTGATCGTTCCGCTCAACCGCGAAGCGGAATATAACTACCGCCTCGGACTGAACGACCACCTCAAATTCAGGGTCAACCAGAAACCGAACACGCAATTGCTGACCGAGGCGATGGGCCTGGCATACAGGCGCGACGACTACATCCTGAACCTCTCCGACGCGGAGCAGGCCTTCTGCCGGACATACCGCCGGGAGGTCGTGGACAGGGAATCGGAAGTTCGCCGGCCGGATCGTGGTCGGCTTCAACACGGGATGTTCGAACCTCTATCCGAACAAGAAGCTGACCCTCGACCAGCACGTGGTCCTGATCAACGAGCTGGCCGCCGATCGCGCGGCTCCGGATCCTGCTCCTCGGGGGCCCGGAGGACACCGAGCGAAACGAGGAGCTCGTCCGGCGGGTGGGGGACATGGTGGTGAACACGCCGACGACCGAGGGAGTCCGCAGGGGGCTCTGCTACATCAACCTCTGCGACGTCGTGATTTCAGGGGATTCGTTCGGGATGCACGCGTCGATCGGATTGAAGAAACACATGATCGTCTGGTTCGGACTGACGTGTCCCCAGGAGATCGACCTGTTCGACCGCGGGATCAAGTTGATCCCGGAAGGGCTCGCGTGCGCGCCCTGCTGGAAGCGGGAATGCCCCTACAACCTGGAGTGCATACAGATGGTCGATCTCGATGCGGTGGTCGCCGGGGTGAAGGATTTCGCTGACCGGCATTACGCGAAGTAAGCCGGTCCGGGCGGGAGGACGGGTTATTTCGGGTCAGGCGGCGTTTTTTTCGACGCGGTATAGCTCGCGAGGAACGCGTCCCACTCCATCTTCTCGTACTCCTTGTTGCCGATGAACAACACGATGGGGAGGAATTTTTCGGCGTCCACGAAGCCCGGGATCAGGGTGAGCATGTCGCCCTTCGAATCGAGGAAGATGATCGAGGGATAACCCCTGACGCCGAACCCCTGCGCGATCCCCACTCCGTCGGTTTTCTTCCCCTTGTACGTAATGCTCTCCTTCGATTCCCCGTTGACTTTCGCCAGCGCGAAGCGGCTCGCGAGAATCTCCGCGACGGCCGGGTCGGCGAACACCTCCTTGTCCATCTTCTTGCACCACCCGCACCAATCGGTGTAAACATCCAGCAGGATGGCCTTCTCCTGGTCGGCGGCCTTCGAGACGGCGGATTCGAGGTTCGTCCACGTGAGGTCGGTCTTCTTCGGCGTGGCCGCCTTCTGCGCGACGGCCGCGGGCGGGAGGCAGACTCGTGACCGCGAGGACGGCCGAAAGAACGAGGAGGGCAAGGGCGCGGCTGGGTGTCATGATCGTGGTTCCGTCACGGAAGCTGTAATGAGAGCGTGATCGAGTGTGTCGATCCGAGGTCGTATTGCGTGGGCATGAAAGCATAATCTACTGCAACAATCCCCTCCCTGATGCCGGTTCCCGCCGTGAAGCCCCTGGCCTCGTACCCCGTCTGGTACCCCGCGCGGACGGAAATCGATTGGTAGACGACGGCCTCCCCGCCGAAATGGACGTGCGAGGTCCCGTCCCCGAGCGGAGCCAGGAGGTCCACCGCTCCGGTCAGCGTCATCGAGGGTTTCGAGAGGTCCGCAGTATACGATACTCCCCCGCGGAAGAGCCCCGGGAGTTTCGTCGCATGGTCTCCGAGCTCGCTCATCGATCCCAGGTTCAGGACGGAGGCGCCGACCTTCACGCCGAAGGGTGAGTCGTACACGCCGCCGATGTCGAAGCCCGTGCCCCGGGCGTCGTCGATGAGGATCTTTTCGTACAGATACTTCACCGTCACGCCGAGCGAGAGATCAGATGCGACGGCGTAGCCGAGGGTGACGCCGAGGGCCGCGTACCGGGCCGCGAACGTGGAGATCGCCGGGCCGGGTGTCTCGCGGACCTCGATGTCGTCGGTGCTGACCGAATACACGGAGAGCCCGAGGGATATCGACCCGAAGTTGAAGGCGCCGGCGAGGAATTCCGCGTTCGTCCCCTGGATCCACGCGCGGTGCATAAACGAAATGGTGGCCACGTCGATCGACGTGAGCGTCGCCGGGTTGTACTGGATCGCCGCGGGATCCCCCGAGGCGGTCGCGTAGGCCTCCGCCATCCCGAGGCTGCGGCTGCCCACACCGAGGGTCAGGAATGTCATCCCTGTCGTCCCGCCCTGCGCGAGGCCCGTGGAGGCCGTTGCGATGAGTACGATGGCGATGACGCCCAGACGGTTCGGTTTCATGATCTAGAATATAGCAGAAAGTGTAATAATATGGTAGCCGTTCGGCGCGAACGATTCGTGCGTGTACGCGTAGGAGACCGAGGGTAGCCATCCGTCCAATGCTTTGCCGACCGTGAATCCGAGCGTCGGCTTCACGCCGGTCGCGTCGTCGCCCGTCTCGATCCGGTCGGCGCCGCCCCGTACGGTAAACTGTTCGACAATCCTGAACTCGACCCCGGTCCGGATCGTCACCGATCCACCGGAGGTGTGTTCGAGGTCGACGGCCGCCACGGCCCGGTCCTCCGGGAACGCATACGAGACGCCCAGCCGCTTCAGCATCGGGAATTCGTCCTCCGTCTCCCTGCCGTCGGCGTTCACGTCCTTGGTGTTCCACTTGTATTTCGACCCGATGTCCTGGAGGGCGATCCCCACGGCGATGTTGTCGACCGGTTTGAACAGGACGCCAGCGTCGAAACCGACCGTCGTGGTGGTGACGCCCTCGAAGAGCTTGCTGTGGTACAGTTTCATCGTCACCCCGATCGAGAAATTCTCCTCGATCCGGTTCGAGAACGACAGGTAGACCTGGTTCTCGTATGTCGAGTACGTTTCGGTATGTTCGCCGTCGGTGTCCCGGCCGTCGATGTCCCCGACGCCGGCGTTGATGAGGCCTGCGGAGATCCCTCCGGTGGGCTGGATCGCCTGGGTATACGAAAGAAAATTGAGCGATCTGCCGAGGGAGAGGATCCCGAAGGATGCCCCGGCGTGGCGCACGGTGGCGAAAGCCGGGAGGGCCGGGTTGTAATAACTGCTCACTTCGCCGGTGGTCACGGCGGTCATGGCGTTGCCCATCCCGAGACCCCGCGCGCCGAACCCCATGCGGGCGAATGCGCCCGCGCGGCCCGCGGTTTGCGCGCCGGCGGGGATGGACGCCAGCCAGCAGGCCACGATCATGGCGAGGAGTCGTTTCATCTCACTGCATCACGATGATCTTGCCGAACAGGGGATCATCGCCGCCGATGTCGATGCGGTAAAAATATACGCCGTTCGCCACCGTCCCGCCGGCGTCGTTTTTCCCGTCCCAGATTTCGTCGTGCTCGATATTCACCGGCCTCGGCGCCATGTTGAGGAGCGTCCTTACGCGGTTCATCCCGAAGTCGAAGATCTCGATCCTGACATCCTGCGCCCCGCCGGCCGTGCCGGACGTGACGGCGTAATGGATGCGGACGGGCTCGTTGACCGGGGAGAAGGGATTCGGGTACGCGTAGCTGTTCCCCGATGTTCCCACCGCCTGGTAGGCCCTGTAGACGTGCCACGTCGATCCGAACGGTTGCGCGTCGTTATCGGTCGTCCGGGCGAGGCCGTCGGCCGTCCCTACGAAAACAGTGTCATCCAGCAGCCCCGTCGAGAAGTAACTGCTCGACGTGATCGTGACGTAGCCGCCAGAGTCCGCGATGTCCGAGACCTGGTTGATCGAGACACCCCCGTCCGGGGTCCGGAAAATGCCTTCGCTCGTCGCGATGTACGCGACGGAGTCCCGGAAGGCGAAATCGTACGCCCTCACGCCGTGGAGCAGGTTCGTCCAGCTCGAGCCCTCGTCCTCGGTGTAACTCACCCCGAACTGTTCATCCCGGCCATCGGCCTGCCAGTTGGTCGTCCAGATCCGCCTGATGGGCCCGCCGTCCCTCTGGAAGACCTGGCTCCTGACGGCGATGACCCAGTTCCCGAGGATCGGCAACGCCTGGTTCGTGTGGGTGAACTTCGACCACGATACCCCGCCGTCGGTGGACTTATTGACGCCCCCGGCGGTCCCGCACCAGATTGTCGTGTCGTCAACCGCCATCACCGAAAAGGCGAGGAAGTTGTTGTTCCTCCTCGGGTCGAAACGGGAATAGATGCGGCGGAGTTGGAGGGTATCCCCCGGCGCGTAGGTCCAGAGGGTGTCGCTCGGTGAAATCGTATTCCGGTTGTCGGGCGGCAGGAGGATCCGTTCCCACGTCGCGCCCGAGGTCGGTGGACCGCCGTCAGGCCGCTCGACCAGCTCGCGATCCACGCCGTGCGAATTGCGGACGGACACGTCGAAGGTGACATTCTGCTCGGGAACGACGATCGGCAGCATCCAGATGGAATCGTTGATGCCGTAACTGATGATACTGTCCCCCCGGTCGTCGAGAGCCTGGTCGCGGTGGTTCCACGTAGCGCCGTTGTCGGTCGAGATGGCGTACCCCGATCCCGTCTGGACGCTCCCGCCGTCGACGTCTTTTTCGAATCCCGTCGAGCACCAGATCGTATCCCCCTCGAGGGCGACGGCGAAAATTCCACTGCTGGCGAATGCCGGATCGGCCCGAAAGCTCTCCCAGTCAGTCCCGGCCGAACCGGTGCGCGCGAGTCCCTTCCCGGTCCCTATCCAGAGCATCCGGTCGGCTCCAATCGTGATGTGTGAAATGCTGTTGCTCGGTATCCGCGGGCCCGTCGCGCCGGAAACGCTCCCGATCGAAAAAAATCCGGGGAGCACATCCTGCGCGGGGGATGCCGCCGGCCAGAGCAGCAGTGCGGCGAGCGCCAGCGCCGCCTGGCTGCGTAGGCCCGTCATTCAGGCCCCAGGATTGTGAGTGGATGGAGAATGGTGTTTGAGACGAGGCCGGAGCGGTCGACGGCCTCGAAACTGAACCTGTAGGTTGCCGCCGGGGTCGCTGAGGGCAGCTGGACGATGATCGAAAACGTCCCGTCGTTCGCGACGGAATCACCGCTGGCTCCCGTGGGGTGGCCGTCGTCGAGGAGGATGAATTTCCGGGTCGTGTCGGAGGGTGAATCGAGGTTCCGGAAATACACCTCCCTGACGTCACCAAGGCCGTCGGAATCCGCGGCAGCGATCGACATCATGATCAGGGACACTTCGCCGGGCGGAGGGAGGTGGATGGTGTCGGGTGCAGACAGATTCGAGATGATCGGAGCGCGGCTGGAGCGGAAGACACCGACCTGGCGGCCGACCATGTTCGACGGGGATCCGGATTCATGGTACCCATCTACGGAAAGTTGAAAATTACCGATGGCAACGCGCTGGATCTCGAACGTGACAGTCCCGGCGTAGATGCCGTCTCCCCGGCCGAGGTCGGGACTCACCCCATCATCTTTCAGGATTCCCTGTGCATATAACCGATCCTCCGAGGGGAGGGTCACCGCATACCGGACATTCGATGGCCCGGACCCCGCCGGTTCATCAACAACCACGATACAATTGAGGGAGAGGGGGATGATGTCCTGGGGATTCACCTGCCCGTTCACGAGGATGGTGTCCGTATTGAACGTTTCCGGGAATATCTGGAGATCGTGCAGGTATGGCCTGCTGTAATCGACATCCTGGGGGGAATCGACCGTACGTTCGCAGGAGGAGAACAGCCCTGCAAGAAGGATAATGATGGGGAATCCGCGTCTCATTCGTTGATACGTTAACTGGCCGGGTAAAATGTGTTCTGTGTCCGGGTTGTATCCGTCTCCGTGTCCGATCGGTACCCGGAGCAGCTGCCTAACGAAGTATCAAGTCTCGCGGATTCTGAGTTTTGTGGTTTGAGGGTATATGAAACTATCAAAAATTCATCCAAAAGTCAAGAACCCAGACCATCTGACGGATCATTCCATGAAGGGGACAGGAGGGAAAATCGCGATCAGGAGAATCAGTGTCGCCCAACCCAGCATCCTCCTCGTTTCATCGATCGGTTCAGGGTCCGGTATCTCCGGATGTTTCAATTTAATCAGGAAGAACATCATCAGCGCCCAGACGAGCCAGCCCGCGGTTCCGAAGCGGAACCCCGGGTCGATGAACGGAAGCAGGCCGATCAGGCCGATGAGGACGAGGGCGCCAAAGAAGACCTTCGCCACGACTGTCTGCCATTTCGAGCCTACGAGTGCGTAAAGAATGTGGCCGCCGTCCAGCTGGCCGACCGGCATCAGATTGATTGCTGTGACGAACAAACCGAACCAGCCCGCACAGAGGTAGGGGTAGTGGTAGACCTCGTTCATGGGGGGGAAAAACGCCCCCGGTCCGGAGATGCTCCCCGAGAGCCCAGAACAGGAGGGAATTTCCGAACGCGAAACCCTCGGTCGGGAAGGTTGGCAGCCCTTGATACTCCGGATGAATGGAATAGAGGAATTCTTTCGGAGGGAGTGTCGCGACACCGTACAGCAGGACACCTGCGGTCACCACGAGCCCGGCGAGGGGGCCGGCTATACCGACGTCGAACAACACCTTGTTCCGGGTCAGCGGGGAGCGAATTCTGATGACCGCACCCATCGTTCCGAAGGGATTCACCAGGAAGTGGGGGATCGGGATGAAGAAGGGCAGCGTGGCATCCACCCGATGATATTTCGCGGCGAAATAGTGGCCGAATTCATGGGCGGACAGAATCGCGAGAATACTCAGTGAATACGGGAGCCCATACGCGAAGTTGGAGAGCTCTTGAAAATCACGATTGACCCAGGATACGCCGGCCAGCGTCGTTGTGAAAAATGTCAGTAAGAAGAGAGTCAGGTGGAGGGACGCAGATAGGATCCCTCTGGTCGGGCGCGTCAAAGCCGGAATCACAACTGGAATTTATTCTGTGGGGAGCGAACTGATTTCTGTAGATAAAATACAGAAAACGTCCACCATATTCCAGAGCAAAAAAAAGCTCCGACCCTGGGGGGCCGGAGCTTAATAACAGAGAGGTTACTACTTACGGGCGTGGTGCATTTCCAGAAAGCACACCAACACCTGCCTTGGGTCGTGGGGCATTTCCAGAGAGGACGCCAACACCCGCCTTTGGACGAGGAGCATTTCCAGAGAGCACTCCAACGCCCGCTTTCGGACGAGGTGCATTACCCGAAAGTACACCAACACCAGCTCGGTTGGTGCGTGCCATTTTCGGCATACGAAATACCGAAATTAACGAGTCCAACGAGGCCTATGCACAACAAGAATAGACCTCACCTTTTTCCATGATATCGGGTGTTTTGAACATACATAACTATCTCCTTAAATGATGTATTTTTAAAATCTTTTTCGAGGTCAAGCCCTGACAGGCAGGGAGAAATGGGTAGAACGTGGTAGTAAATTACTAACGAGGGGGTCAGGGATTCAAGAAAATCGGGTTAAAAACGTGAAAAATTATCACGCCAAAAATGGCGTGTCTTCGATCACTTTTTTATACATATATAAAAATATTTGCGATTTCTCTTGACAAGCCACTAGATATTGCATATATTCGCCAATAGCAGGATAAATAGGTCTCTATTTAGTGCCCCTTTTCAAGAAAATATCCCTCTCCTGGGGAGCTCATTACACTCCTCTTTTTAACTTCCTTGGTCGTTTTCGACCATAGTCCCATCTTTGCCGCCGATATCATCAATAGGATGATTCAGACTTTATTGTTCTTCCTCTCAATATTTATTGTATTTAAAGAGCTAAATCTTCGAAATCGGGCTATATTTGTTAATTTTTCGATCTTCTTCTTGATTTGTGGGGTGGTTCAAATGCTCCAAATTTTTATGGGGTATATGCTTTTTCCGGACGAACCTTATGCATACGTCCTCTTCTGGCAGTATTTCCTCATTGCATACATCTTTTTTTTATCGATGGCTATCATCTACTTAGTCATCGACCTTCTCTTTCGGGAGTTCAAGATCTATCAGAAATACCTGGTTACTCTATTTATCGTCCTGTCTTTTTTTTCCTTCTATTACTATCCATTTTTCCAAGATCCTTTTTATCTCTATAATGTTGAGGAGATAAAACAATGGAAGACACTCTCGCAATGTCGTTGAAGATCAGGAACAAATACCAACACCAGCCGAACTTGCAAGCAAAGTCACGCTTCAGGCTTGGCAAGATGGAAAACCAATCGGTGATTTATTTCCCGAGGTCAACCTGCGACAGATGGAATACCTCGCTCCATATTTAGAGGGGGATAACTGGATGGTACTCCTTGCCAAACCCTTGTATTTGGGACACATTTCCATGAATGTCCTCTTAATAGGATTTATCCTGCTCTTTTTTGGGTATCAGTACAAGAAGGACCCCCCTCAGGGTGCATATATCGATAAAATGATGTTTTTGTTTCTTAATTTATTGCTCGATGGAAGTACTCCATGTTTGGGGATCACTAAAGAGTGTAGAATGGAAATCTTATATTGAAGTTTCAAATATTGGGCAGTATATTACGGTATTCGTCGAATTGCTATTGGCTCTATTCTTCGCACTCAGGTTGAAATTCATCACCTCAGTCCAGGGTGAATTTTATGAGACAGAACTTGCCAGGAATCCTGATCAGATCAGTCGTTGGAGAGACTGGGTGGACAACCTCGTGCTTTCCCATTTCTTCAACTCGAATCCGTTTCTTGGAAGATTTTTTCAGAGCAGGCCGGGATCGAATCAGCTTCAGCCGAACCTAACGGCCAACCCCTCACACAGAGGCTCCTATGGAAAAAGACACTAAAAGTAAGCTCTCGGAGGAGAGAAAAACCGGATCGATGGAGTACGCGATCGTCGGGAAAAGTCGGGCGGTAGATAATCTACTCAAGCATATCCAACGCCTGGCTAAAACGCGTCGCGACGTCGTGATCATCGGTGAAGCAGGGGTGGGGAAGGGGGCCGTCGCGAAAAATATTTATGCGGCCGAGAAAGACCCTGAGAGTAGCACCCCGTTCATGTCGATCAATCTCTCGGTCCTCGACGACAAGGAATTGCAGTCCGTCCTCTTCGGATTCGACAGGGGAGCGGAAGGGTTACCATACACGACGAAGCGTGGTCTGTTTGAGATCGCGAACGGGGGGACCGTCCTGATCGAGGAGATCGAGGAAGCAAGCTTCCGTAATCAAATGAAGATCCTCGAGTTCATGAACGAACGGACGGCCAGGAGGATCGGCGGCACGAAAAACGAGCCGATCGACATCCGGCTCATCGTCACGGTCAAAGAGGACCTCCGGGTGCTGTTGGACAAGCGCAAGATACTCCCCGACCTCTATACTAAAATCAACGATTTCGAAAAAATCGAAATCCCACCTCTGCGCGACAGACCCGAAGACATCCCGTACCTCGTCAAGCATTTCGCTGGCGAGATCTGTGAACAGATCGGTATCGCCCCCCTGGCGATCGACATCAACGCCATCGACGTTCTGGTCCGTCAGGTGTGGCGTGAAAACATTCGTGAGTTGAAGGCGGTCGTGGACAAATCGGTCCTCTTTTCGAGCGGCGGGCGGTTCATGCTGCCGCCGGAACTGGTCGACGAGAAGACGGAAGTCGTCAAGATGATCAATAACATCGTGACGGGTCAGGACTTCATCCTCGACAAATCTCTGGACGCGATTGAGAAGGGAATCATCGAGAGGTCACTGTCGAAATTCGGTTTCAATCAATCGAAGGCGGCGAGTTTCCTTGGAATGACGGAGCAAACCCTCCGGTATAAACTGAAACGGTTGAACATCGCGAGTTCGCGCACGAGGGTCTGATCCGGGCTCAGCCCGGGCGTTTTTTCAGTTGAAGTATCAAGAATGCCTCTCACTCTGAGAGGCATTTTTTTTCTCCCTCTGCAGAGTACGCTCCTTCCAGATCACGTTCCGGCTCCCGAACGCCAGGAAGGGGATGATCAGCCCGTAACAGGTCACGTAGCACTCGAAGGCGGGGAAATACTTCCTGACGTGCTTGAAGGGGAGGATGCCGAATACCTTGGAGAGGAAGAGATAGTCGGCGATAAGGACGGCGCCCAGTACCGGGAGGGAGACAATCGGCGGCAATATGATCAGGCCGAGGATGACTACCGCACGAACCAGCCACCCGAGAGCGACAACGACCATACCCGACGGGATCATGTCGAGCCCCCCCACCCCCCAGCGCTGTTTCTGCCGGATCAATTGAGAAAAAGTATCGCAGGCACGACTGGTAACGATGGCGTCCCTCTCGAGCGGGAACTTCATTGTATATCGCGTCTTCTGGATGATCGTCTGCACCAGCGAGTAATCCTCCGTGACGCTGAACGGGATCACTTCGTACCCTCCCGTATCGAGGTACGCGCTTCGGCGGATGGAAAGGTTGTTCCCGATGGCCGTGAGCGGGACGTTCAAACCGGAGAGAGCGGAAGCGATGCCGAAGAGGTACAGCCAGTCCAGGGCCTGAACGCCATGAAACGTCGTCGTGGTGTCGAGGATCGTGAATCCGCCCACGATCCCCGTATTTTCGGAAAAATATTTGACCGTGCCCTTCACCCAACCCGGGCTCACCGAGCAATCAGCGTCGGTGAACATGATGATTTCCCCGCGGGAATGGCGGATCCCCTGCGCGATGGCATTCGTTTTTCCCCTCAGGTTGCCCGTCTCCGGTGGAGATTTGAGCAGGGTAATATCGTCGCGACCTCCGATGAATTCACTGACAATTTCAGAAGTCCGGTCGGTCGAAAAATCGTCGATGATGAGAATTTCCAGTTTTTCGGGGGGATATTCGACCTTCCGCAAGGATTGAAGACAGGGGAGAATCCGGTCCTCTTCGTTCCGTGCCGCTATGATGACTGAGACCGTAGGCTCAGAGCGGGGATCGACAGGATTTTTCGAAGATACAGTGAGCCCCCGGCGAAACAACACCAGTTCGAGACAATACAGGGCGGCGACTGAAATGAGAAAGATCGTGACCATGTCGTAGGTTTGTTGAGCTCAAGGCCTCGAAATGTAAAAAATCCCCCTATCGGATACAATGGCAAAGACAACGACCTGACGGCCTGTGGCGCGAATGGGGGATGGTAGGGCCGCAGTTGATATTCCAACCTAAATGTGCTATATTTTCACAAATTCCTTAACGTTTTCATGCTAACCCCGGTGCTTCTCAGGAATATCCAACCCGTTTCGTCGGTTCCGTCGGTGCCTGTGTACCGGAAATCCGTGCTCCCGAACGGTATCAGGGTGGTGACCGAGCAGGTGGGTCACGTTCGCTCGATCGCCGTCGGCGTCTGGGTCGACGTGGGATCCCGTGACGAGGACATTTCCAATAACGGCATTTCGCATTTCCTGGAGCATATGGTGTTCAAGGGGACCCGGCGGTATTCGGCAAACCAGATCGCGAGAAGCCTGGAAGCCTTCGGCGGGTATCTGAACGCGTTTACGACGAAGGAACACACCTGTTTTTATGCCCGGATCCTGGATGACCAGCTCCCCCGGGCGATGGACATCCTCTCCGACCTCATCCAGCATCCCACGCTCGATCAGAAAGAGATGGAGAAAGAGAAGACGGTCATCCTCGAAGAACTGAAAAACATCGAGGACGATCCGGACGACCTCATCCATGAATATTTCGACCGGAATCTCTATCACAAGCATCCCCTGGGCTTTCCGATCATCGGGCGCGCGGAGAACATCCGGGGCTTCAATAAATCGGCCCTCCGCAGGTACATCAGCAGGTTCTACACTCCTGATCGCCTGGTCGTCTCCGCCGTGGGGAACTTCCGGCACGACGACCTCGTCGCGCTCGTTCAGAAACATTTCAGAATGCAGTACGGGAAACCCGTGTCGACCGGACGCGTCGCCTCCCCGCGCAACATGAAACCGAAGACGGAGTTATTCCACAAGCCGATCAACCAGGCCCATGTCTGTTACGGGACGCTCGGGTACAGCGTGAAGAGCTCCTACCGGTATCCCCTCCTGGTCCTGAACACGGTCCTCGGCGAAGGTATGAGCTCGAGGCTGTTCCAGAACATCCGGGAAAAATACGGCTTCGCCTATTCGGTCTATTCGTTTCTCAGCCTCATGAGCGACACCGGGAATTTCGGAGTGTACATCGGAACAGATCCATCGAAAGTCGACAAATCGGTCGACCTGATCCGCAGGGAGATCGACAAGCTTCGGTCGGGGAAAATCGGGGCCGAGGAAATCCGCCGGGCGAAGGCCCAGCTCAAGGGGACGACGATGCTCGGGATGGAGAGCATGTCGAACCGCATGATGCGGCTCGGGAGCGGGGAGCTCTATTTCCATGAGTTCGTGTCCCTGGACCAGGTCCTGAGGAGGATTGACGCCGTGACCCCCGGGGACATCGGGGTCGTCGCAAAAAAACTGATGAACCATGAAAACTTTTCGACGGTCGTGATCTCTCCCTCGGCCCCGAAGACTGAGAACGTGCGGAACGTCGCCTGATCCGGACGCTGCCCGCCCTCCACGCGAATTTCACTCACGAACGAACCTCATGGCGACGATCACGATAGATGAGAAGCAGTTCCCGGTCGAAGGCAAACCCACCATCATGCAGGTGGCCCTCGCGAACGGCATCTCCATCCCCCATTTTTGCTGGCATCCCCGGCTGAGCATTGCCGGGAATTGCCGGATCTGTCTTGTGGAGGTGGAGAAGATGCCGAAGCTCGCGATCTCATGCCAGACGACGGCCACCGACGGGATGATCGTCAGGACCGCGTCCCCGAAGGTGATCGATGCCCGCGAAGCGGTGATGGAATTCCTCCTCATCAACCACCCCCTCGATTGTCCCATTTGCGACGAGGCGGGGGAGTGCAAGCTCCAGGATTACGCCTACCAGCACAGCGTCGGACAGAGCCGGTTCGATTTCGACAAGGTCCGCAAACCGAAGCGTGTGGAACTCGGCCCGCGCGTCACGCTCGATACCGAACGGTGCATCATGTGCTCGCGATGCATCCGTTTCTGCGACGAAGTCGCCAGGAAGCCCCAGTTGGTGTTCACCAAGCGGGGCGACCACGTGGAATTGACGACCTTCCCCGGTGAGAAGCTCGACAACGCCTATTCGATGAACACCATCGACCTCTGCCCCGTCGGGGCGCTGACCAGTTCGGACTTCAGGTTCAAGTCGAGGGTGTGGGAGATGTCCTCCACGGACACGATCTGCCAGGGATGTTCGCGGGGATGCAACGCCAAGATGTGGGTGCGCAACAACGAGATCCTCCGGCTCACGCCGAGGCTGAACCCGGAAGTGAACGATTACTGGATGTGCGATCATGGCCGCCTCGACACATTCAAATATGTGAATGCCCAGGACAGGATCCGCGGCCCGATGGTCAGGAAGGACGGGGAGCTCGTCGAAGTCGGTTGGGATGAGGCCGTCGCGCTCCTCGGGTCCGAGTTGAAGACGTTCAAGGGAAATGAGATTGCGGCGATCGGATCCGCCTTCGCGACCAACGAGGATAACTACATCTTCCGCAAACTGATGAACCACCTGGAGGCGGAGTCGTATTCCATCCTCCCGCACATCAGTCCGGACGATCGCGACGACTTCCTGATCACGCCCGACAAGACGCCGAACAGCCTTGGGGCCGCGCTCGCGGCCGCGAGCGAGGGACGACGCACCGTCGGGTATCCGGCGCTGGTCGAAAAGATCAGGGAGGGCGAGGTGAAGCTCCTCTACGTCATGGAAGACGATATCGGCGCGATGAAAGAATTCGAAGACGTCCTCCCGAAACTCGAAATCCTCGTCGTCCATGCGTCGAACCACAACCTGACGACGAAACACGCCGACATCGTCCTCGCGTCCTCCACGTACGCGGAGAAGAACGGCACGATGATCAACGTGAACGGGAGGGTGCAGAGGATCCGGCCCGCCGTCGTGACCGCGTACCAGGAGCGGTCGCTCGACGGGTTCTCGATGAGCCGTTGGGACAAGTTCGGCGCGCCGAACGACCGGTGGATGCGCGGAACGAAGTACGACGTCCGCGACAGCTGGAGGATCCTGGCGGGCCTCGCGAACGCCCTCGGCCTCAAGTGGAAGTATGCCGGTGGACAGGACGTTTTCGCGGAAATGGCCGCGAAGATCCCCGAACTAAAGGGGCTCACCTACCAGGCCGTCGATCGCATGGGCGCGCAGCTCCAGGAATCGAAAAAAACCATCATGGCCGCCGGAGCCTGACATGGAACTGTTGATCGATATCGTCAAAATCGTGACCGTCATGGGTCTGCTCGTCGGGGTGGTCGCCTACACGGTGCTCCTCGAGCGGCGCGTCGCCGCGGCGATCCAGAACAGGATCGGGCCCAACCGCGTCGGGTGGCAGGGGCTCCTGCAGCCGCTGGCCGACGTCCTGAAGCTGGTCATGAAGGAGGACATCGTCCCGACGAACGCGAACAGGTTCATCCACGACCTCGCCCCGGTCATTTCGATCAGCATCGCGATGACCACGTTCTCGGTGATCCCCTTCGGCGATACGATCGACCTCTTCGGACACACCATCAGGCTCCAGATCGCCGACGTCAACATCGGGATCCTCTACATCCTCGCGATGACCTCCCTCGGGGTCTACGGAGTGACCCTGAGCGGCTGGTCGTCGAACAGCAAGTATTCCCTCCTGGGCGGCCTGCGGTCGTCCGCCCAGATGCTCAGTTACGAGATCTCGATGGGCCTCGCCGTCATCGGCGTGATTATGATCGCCGGCACCCTGCGACTCGACCAGATCGTCGCGCTGCAGAGTGGCTGGAAATGGAACATCATCCTCCAGCCGATCGGATTCATCACGTTCACCGTGGCGGCGTTCGCCGAAACGAACAGGCACCCGTTCGACCTGCCGGAAGCCGAACCCGAGCTGGTGGGGGGGTACCACACGGAGTACAGCGGCCTGAAGTTCGGCCTCTTTTTCCTCGCGGAATATGCCAACATGGTCGTGGCGAGCGCGCTCATCACGACGCTGTTCCTCGGCGGCTGGCAGATACCGTACGCCGCCGACATGGGCCTGTCGGGCAACCTGCTCAGCATCCTGCAGGTGGGGGCGTTCTGCGCCAAGGTCGCGCTCCTGGTCCTCTTCTTCATCATCGTGCGGTGGACGATCCCGCGCTTCCGTTACGACCAGCTGATGAACCTCGGCTGGAAATTCATGCTCCCGATGGCGGTGGCGAACGTCATCATCACGGGGCTGGTCATCCTCTTCCTCGAGGGTTAATCGTGTCCATCCATCATCGGGCGAAACGTCAGTGAAAAAGCAGCAGCCTCCGATCATCCACCGGAGCGACCTCTCCTTCTGGCAGAAGCTCTACATTCCCGAGATCGTGAAGGGCCTGAAGATCACGATCTCCCAGATGTTCCGGCCGAAATTCACCCGCCAGTACCCGGAGGAGCGGTGGAATCCCTCGGCCGCCTTCAGGGGCCGGCCCGTCCTCGTCGAAGAGAAGGGCGTCGAGCGGTGCGTCGCCTGCGGCCTCTGCTCGCGCGTCTGTCCGGCCCTCGCGATCGAGGTCCAGGCGTCGGAATCGCCCTACTGGAAGGAACGATATCCCGTGAAGTTCGAGATCAACATGCTCCGGTGCATTTTTTGCGGCTTTTGCGAGGAGGTCTGTCCCGAGGAGGCCATCATCATGAGCAAGGAGTTTGAACTGACTTTCCTCAGCCAGGATGCGGCCATTTTCGGGAAGGATAAACTCCTCAAGCCCGCCGCGGAGATGAAGGACCGGCTCGAGTACCTTCGGAGCCAGCGGTAAGCGGGGCGGCGGACGATCCCGGCGGCTGCCCCCGCACCCCCGCAACCGTCGGGGATTCCATTCGTACACTACATCCATGTGTCCATACAAGGAGAATGCAGATGCGTAACCTGAACCTGAGTCCGTTGAGCCTGCTCAGCCTGCTCTCGGCCCTCGTCCTGATCCCCGCGCCGGGGACATCGCAATTGTCCCTCACCTACGAAAAATATACGCTGCCGAACGGGCTTCAGGTCATCCTTCACGAGGACCACACGCTCCCGCTCGTGTCGGTGAACACCTACTACCACGTGGGATCGGGCCATGAGAAACCGGGACGGACGGGATTCGCCCATCTCTTCGAACACCTGATGTTCGAAGGGTCCGCGAACGTTCCCGAGGGAAAATTCGACGAGTGGCTCGAGGCGGCCGGCGGCAACAACAACGGCTCCACGAATTCCGACAGGACCAATTACTACCAGGACGCCCCCTCCAACGCCCTCGAACTCGCTATCTTCCTCGAGGCGGACAGGATGGGCGGGCTCCTGGCCACGATGTCGCCGGCGACGGTCGACGGACAGCGGGACGTCGTCAAAAATGAGCGGCGCCAGTCATACGAGAACAGGCCGTACGGGATGGCGGACATCACCATTTCGGAGAAACTCTTCCCGCCCGAACATCCCTACCACTGGCCGACCATCGGTTCGATGGCCGACCTTTCGGCGGCGAGTTACGAGGATGTGGTGGAGTTCTTCCGGACGTATTACGCCCCCAACAACGCCAGCGTCGTGATCGCGGGGGACATCGATCCCGCGAAGACCCGCGAGCTGGTGACGAAGTGGTTCGGCCCGATCCCGGAGGGCAAACCGGTGCCTCCCATCGATCCACCCGTCGCGGTGCTCACCGCTGAAAAACGGTCGGTCATGGAAGACAAGGTCCAGCTCCCGCGGCTTTACATGTGCTGGCTGACTCCCGCCGGGTTCAGCCCGGGTGACGCCGAGATGGACCTTGTGGCGGGGGTCCTGACCGGAGGGAAAAATTCACGCCTCTATAAGAGACTCGTCTACGAGATGCAGATCGCCCAGGATGTTTCGGCCGGGCAGGGGTCGCAGGCCCTCGCATCGTATTTCGAGATCCAGGCCACCGCGAAGGCCGGGCATACGCTCGCCGAAATCGAAAAGGTGATCCAGGAGGAGATCGACAGGCTGAAGACGACTCCGCCCGACGCCCGTGAACTGGCCCGGTCGGTCAACGGGTATGAATCCTCTTTCCTCGCGAGGCTTCAGAGTGTGGGCGGGTTCGGGGGAAAGGCCGATATCCTCAACAACTATTACACGCGCACCGGCAACCCCGATTACCTGAACGAGGATTTTTCCCGGTACACGGCGATCTCGCCGGTCGACATCACCGCGGCGGTCCAACAATACCTGCGGGACGACGGCAGGGTGATCCTGAGCGTCGTGCCGGAGGGTAAACCGGAACTGGCTTCGCCCGCGAAAGGGGGTGTCAAATGATCCGCCACCCGTTCTCCCCGCGTTTGATCACCGCGGCATGCATTGTGTTTTCGCTGCTGCTCCTGGCGGTCCCGTCGACGGCCCCGGCCCAGGAGAGCCCGATCAAGCTCGGGGCGCCGTCGGCGTTACGCCTCCCACCCCTGCAGCATTTTGAACTGGGGAACGGGTTGCGTGTCGTGTTGATGGAAAACCACAAGGTGCCGCTGGTCGAGATGGAGATGATCGTCCACGGCGGATCGGCGCTCGATCCGGCCGGGAAGACCGGCCTCGCGACAATGACCGCCGAGATGATGGAGGAGGGCGCCGGGAGCCTGAATTCCCTCCAGTATGCCGACGCCGTGGATTTCCTCGGCTCGTCGGTGTCGGCCTACGCGAGCGTCCATTCCTCGGGCGTCAGCATGTTCACGCCGCTCTCGAAACTCGATTCGTCCCTGGCGTTGTTCGCCGATATGGTGCTCCGGCCGGTGTTCCCGGACCAGGAACTTGAGCGGTTGCGCAACGAACGGCTCACGTCGCTGATGCAATCGCACGACCAGCCGAGGGCCATCGCGTCCGCCATCTTCAACGCGACCCTCTACGGAAAATCACACCCCTACGGCATGACATCGATCGGCGACGAAGCGAGCATCAGGGGGATCCGGATCGAGGACGTCCGGTCGTTCCACGCTCGGCTCTATACGCCGGAGAACGCCGCCGTGATCGTCGTCGGGGACATCCGCGCCGACCAGGTGCGGATGGTGCTCGACCGGTATTTCGGCGGATGGACCGGTGGTCGTCCCGACATGCCGGAACTCGCGACGGCGCCCCAGGTGTCCTCCCGTGAGGTGATCCTTGTCGACAAACCGGGAGCCGCGCAGTCCGAGATCCGCATCGGGCGGATCGGGACAGACAGACTGACGCCCGACTACTATCCTCTCCTGGTGATGAACACGATCCTCGGCGGCTCGTTCACTTCGCGCCTGAACCAGAACCTGCGCGAGAAGAACGGCTACAGTTACGGGGCCGGCTCGGGATTCGATTTCCGGCTTTCGGCGGGACCCTTTCGCGCGGCGGCCGCGGTCCAGACCGACGTGACCGACAAGGCGCTTGCCGAGTTCATGAAGGAGCTCGACGCCATCAGGGACCCGGTGACGGATGAGGAACTCAACCGCGCGAAGAACTACCTCGCGCTCCTCTACCCGAACAATTTCGAGTCGATCTCGGCGGCCGCGGGACAGATCGCGGAGCTCGTCGTCTACGGTCTGCCGGACGACCTGTTCAACACGTACGTGGAACGTGTGCTTGCGGTCACGAAGGAAGACGTTCAGCGGGTCGCCCGGAAATACATCGACACCCGGACCATCTCGATCATCGTTGTGGGTGACAGGGAAAAGGTCGAGAAGGGCATATCGGCGCTCGGGCTCGGGACGATGCGGACGATGACCATCGACGACGTGCTGGGACCCACGCCGGTGCCCGGATCCGGGCAATAGGGGGAGATCGTTCTCCGGAGGTCGAAGGCGGGAGGGGTCGGGAAATTGCCGGAGTGAACGACCTGCTGCAGGCGCGGTGCGCCCGGTGTTACGCCGGCGGGGAAGGGACTCCCCGCCGGAAGGGATCCTGCCAGGCGATCGGCGGTGTCAGCTCCGCTCCTGCCTCCACCATTTCTCGACGACGTTGTTGACGTTGGTGTCCGCCTGCTTCGTCCTCCACCGCTCGTAGAACTTCACGTCACCGCTCGACGGGCGCGGTGATGGGATGTCGATGATCAGCCTCGACGGAACCGGCACTGCGTCGCCGATGATGTAGGCTTCGCCCTGCTGGAGCGTCGGGAGGACGTCCATGAGGTTCGAGAGGGCGTCGGGGAGGAGTTTCCGGACGTACGCCTGGTCGTTGGGATTGAGCAGCCGCATGGCGATGAAATTGTTGCACTGCGCGGTGATCGTCTCGGAGATCTCCGCCGGCCGCTGACTGATGATCATGCAGCTCACGCCGTATTTCCTCCCCTCCTTCGCGATCCTTTCCACGGTTTTCCTCGCCGCGTGCGACTTGCCGCTCATCGACAGGTAGGCGTGCGCCTCTTCGAAGACGATGAGGATGGGGAAGTCCTGGCGAGATTCGTTCCAGATGTTGAAGTCATAGAGGATCCTGCCCAGGAGCGACACCAGGACGTTGATCACGTCGAACGGGACCCTGCTCAGGTCGATGATGGTGATGCGCTTGTTCGAATCGAGGGCGAAGAGCCGGGTCAGCAGGCTGGGGAACGTGTCCGAAGACCGGTAGTTCTTCGGCCTGAAGAGGAACTCGTACCGCTTGTCCGTGAGTTTGCTCTCGAGCCGGACCAGGAAGCGCGTGAACTGGCCATAGAACGGGCCCTCCTTGCCGCTGAGCGTGCGCTCGGTGTCGAGCGACCGCATCCGCGCGCTGACGTCCAGGAAGTCGAAGAAGACCGGCGTGTCGATGGTCAGGTAGTCCTTCAGTGCGAGGTTCTTCCCCCGCTTCGAATCGAGGATCGCCTCCTTCATCACCATCATCTGGTTCATCGCCGACGGTTCCGTTTCGTCGATGAGGGTCTCCACCAGCTCGTCGAAATTCATCAGCCAGTAGGGTAGTTCGATGTCGGTGATGTTGATCAGGTTCCCCGTCTCGACGAAGGCCGGGCCGTATTCGCCGTGGAGGTCGAGCAACACCACGTGGGTGTTCTCGAGCCCCGTGACTTTCTGGAGGATGGAGGCGGCGGTGCATGACTTGCCGGAGCCCGTGGAGCCGAACAGGGCGATGTGCTTCGAGAAAAACTTGTTCGGGTCCAGATAGAGCCTCTCCTTGTCGAGCTGCGGAAGGACCCCGAAGGAAAAATCCATGCTCCGGAAGGCGGAGAAAATCGATTTGAGGCTCGTCGCGTCGGCCCCGAGTACCGGGGCCCCGATCGTGGGATAGGTCGACAGTCCGCGTGTGAAGGCGCTTTCATGGACCGTCCCGATGAGCTGGATGTCCATGATGCGGTGTCCCGAGGTCAGCTGGTCCGCCCCGGTCTCAGTCCTGTTCGGGTCCGTCCTCACGGACGAGACCATGCCGACGATCGTGTACTTGCCGTCGGCGATGGTGACGAATGTCCCGATCCTGCCCGCCGCGCTGTTTTCCAGATGCCCGTTCTTGCCGCTTTTCATGATCGCCGAGACGGTGCTGCTGCTCACCGATGTGACGGTTCCGATGGTCTTCGGATCTTCAGGCATGGAATTCCTCCCTGTCGGATTCAGTGTGGTCGTGTGATGGTGACAATGGTTTTATCGTCGGACTGGGCGCCGTTGACGCTGAATTTCTGGACGTCGTCCAGGATCGTGTGCGTGATGGCCTTGGCGCTGAGAGCGTGGTGCTCCCGGAGCAACTCCTGGATCCTCTCCTCCCCGTAGAAGCCGCCGTTCTGGTCCATCGCCTCCGAGACGCCGTCGGTATAGAGGAGGAGGACGTCCCCCGCGCCCATCAGGAAATTTTCGGTCTTGAAGACCTCGTTCGGGAAGGGGCCCATGATCTGGCCGGTCGTCTCGAGGAATTCCGTGGCGCCGGTCGCGGCGCGGTACAGGATCGGGTTGTTGTGGCCGCAGTTGGCGAAGATGACGAGGCCGTTCCGGTCGTCGGTGAGCTCACCGTAGAAGAGCGTGACGAAATGCTCTTCCGAAAACGTCTTGTTCAGGAGTTTGTTCACCCGGGAGAGGAGGGAGCTGATCTTCGTCTGGTACTCGAAGCCCATCCGGATCGCCCCCGACGTATAGAGTGCCTGGGCTGCGGCCGAGAGTCCCTTGCTCGCCGCGTCGCCGATCACGAATCCGAGCCGTTCGCTGTCCCCCTCGATCTCCAGGTAATCGAAGAAATCCCCCCCGACGATGCGATCTGCCACCGACACGCCGTACAGTTCGTAGTTGTGGAAGCGTTTTTCGTGTTCCGGGAGGATGCTCCGCTGGATTTCGCGGGCCTTGTCGATGTCTTGCTCGAGGATCTTCGTCCGGCGTTCGAATTTTCGCGCGGCCAGGGCGGCAGTGACAGCCGACCCGATGATATTGAGCGTGGCCGTGAACTTGTCGTTCAGCTCGTCGGCGTTGAAGGCCATGACGTACTGGAACAGCGTATCGCCGTTGACGGAGACTTTGGGCCCGATGCCCGTGGCGGAGTAATGGTGGATGCCCCGGTTCCGGAGGTACACGTCGTGCTCGTGGCCGACGATGGTCCTGACCTTGGGCAATTCGCGGAAGACGGGGTAATCGGCGACGTGGATCTTGTAGGGGGTCTTGATCAATTCGACCTCGCCGACCTGGGCGAGGAGATCATAACTCGCGCCCCTGGAATTCAGCTTCCAGACGCGCCCGCCCTTGATCATGATCTCCTCGTTTTGCACGATCTCGGACAGGACATCCCGGAGGAAATTCTCCTCTCGGTCAAACTTTTTCGACCCGATGGCCTCGATCGTGCGGTACAGTTTTCTGACGTGCATCCGGTGATGTCGAATGGTTCAATTGCAATTCAATGTAGCGTGAATCGGGTTGAAATGCAATAGATCACTCCGCGTGGTACTTCATCTCACCGGCGCGTACGGCCACCGGGAGCCGGTCTTCGTCGGTCGGAATGGCGCAGGAGTAGGCCGGGTTGTACGCGCAGTAAGGATTGTGGGCGTTGTTGAGATTCACGACGTACAGGTGATCGGGATCATCGACCTCGGGCTCGATCTCGAGGTAGCGGCCGACCTCGTACGTCTCCTTCCCGGTCGATTCGTCCGTGAACCACACCGAAAGCGTGCCGGCGAGCGCGGGACGACGGCGGATGTCGTCCTGCGTGAAGGTATAGACGTTCAGCCGCAGCTCTTTTCCGTCGATCGAGATCAGGAAGTAGCCGTACCGGAGCTGGTTCCGCGGCTCGCGTTTCGTGCCGATCACGACGACGGTCTCGGGCCGCTCGTAGCGGTGGAGTTTCGAGGTGAAGTAGTAGCCGGCGTCGGGGGGGTACCAGCGGAGCCCGTCGTAGTGGATCGGAGGGTCCGTGTTGAACGGCGAATTGGGGTGGTTCCGTAAATATTCCTCGGCCATGCGCCGGTAATCGAGCGATTCGGTGACCGCCCTGAGGCTGTCCGCCGCCGACATCACCCGGGGGGATTCGTTTTTACAGGATGACAGGGCGATGAGCGCGGCCAGCGCCGAGAGGCAGAATGGTTTTCATCCCCTTAATGTACGAATTCAGCCCGCGTCTTTCAATGTTTCGCGCCGTCAGTCGAGCGCATCCACTCCCATCTCCCGCGTGAGGTACTCCGCTCCGGCGACCCTGCCCGTCATCCAGAGCACGTACCGGATGTCGACCGCGATCGAACGGCTGTACGATTCGTCCCAGGCGAAATCGTTGATGGTCGCGCCGTACGCCCGGTCGAAATTGACCCCCACCAGCTCGCCGTCCGCGTTGAGCAACGGGCTCCCGGAGTTCCCGCCCGTCGTGTCGAGGTTGTAGAGGAGGCAGACGGGGAGGGTCTTGAGTTTCTTGCTTGCGAGCCGTCCGAAATCGCGTTTACCGTAGAGTTCGACGACCCTCGCCGGTGTGTTGAAGGGTTCCCGTCCCGTTGTTTTATCGATGACCCCTTTGATTGTGGTGATCGGGCCGGCGTGGAGTGCGTCGGCCGGGGAATATCCCCGGATCGAGCCGTAGGTCATCCTGAGGGTCCCGTTCGCGTCGGGAATGAAGTCCTTCCGCAGGAACCGGCTCCGGGCATCGGCGTATTCCCCGTCGAGTTTCGTCAGTTCCCCGTCGCGTTCCGCCTGCGCGTCGGCGAGGGCCCGGTAGAGGGGACGGAGCTTCATGGCGAGCGTCAGGAAGGGGTCGTTGAACGATGCCAGCGAGTCCGCCGGGAGGCCGAACACCGACAGGACGAACGTCGAATCGCCGAGGCGCGTCGAGCCGTACGCTTCCGCGATGAATTCGTCGGTTTTCTGCTCGACGTTCGTGGTCCCGATCAGCGTGTCGATCGGCGCGATGCGGTAGTCCGGGTCGAGTTCGGCGGCGTCGAGAAAAAACTCCCGGAGGAACACCTGGTCGACCTCCTCGACGTAGTTCTTCAGCGACTGCCCGAGGCCCGTCCTGGTGGCGGAAAGGTTCCGCTCCATGTAACCGGATTCCCGCTCGATGTCGGGCTTCCGGAGTTCCTCGGCCGCGTCGAGGAGCGTCAGCGCGGTGCCGAGCATCGTCACCGACGACCTCATGGACCGGAGGGCCATGTCGTACTCCGCGGATTCCCTCAGGCTGTTGTACGTCCGCTCCAGGTCGCGCAGCATGGTCCCGTATTCAGGGGCGAGCGCGGGATCGGCGTCGATGAACTTCTGGAGCGCGCGGTCGTCGTCCTGTCGGGTCAGGACCAGTCCCATCCGCTTCATCCCCTCGAGTTTCGACCTGTAATTCTTCATGGTATTGGACAGGCCCTTGATCCGCGCCGCCGTCCTGATCGCCGCCGAGGGGTCCTCTTCGCCCGCCGATTCCATGACCGAGATCTCCCACTGGTAGAGGTCCGCAACATACGGCATCCGGATGTCCTCCTCGAAGGCGAGGTAGGACGATGAACGGTGGCGGAAGGTCCGTCCGGGATATCCGAGGATGAAAACTTTGTCGCCGTCCTCCACGCCGTCCGGGTTGACGCGAAGGAATTTCCTTGGCCGGTAGGGGACGTTGTCGGGCGAGTAGTCCGCCGGCGTGCCGTCCGGGGCGACGTAGGCCCTCATGAACGCGAAATCTCCGGTGTGCCGGGGCCAGACCCAGTTGTCGTACTCACCTCCGAACTCGCCGACCGAGCGGGGAGGGACGTAGACCGCGCGGACGTCGCGAAGGAATGTATAGATGAACAGGACGTACGATTTCCCTGGGACCATCTCGGAGACCTCCGCGCGTTTGCCGGGGTTCCCGCTTTCGCTCCTCGCCACGATCTCCTTGATTTTCCGGCTCACCGCCTTCGAACGCTCCGAGTATTTCATCGTGTCGGTGAGGGCCCCCAGGACCTCGGACGACACGTCCGCGTACGACTCGGTGATGCGGATGGTCAGCCCCTGCGCCGGGAGCTCCGTCGAACGGCCGGCGGCGAGGAAACCGTCCGTGATGTAGTCGTTCTCGCGCGTGCTCGCGAGCTGGACCACGCCGAACGCGCAGTGGTGATTGGTGATGACGAGGCCTTCCGCGGAGATGAACGACCCGGTGCACCCCCCGATCTTGACGATCGCGTCGACCAGGCCGCCGTTCACGGGGTCGAAGATGTCGGCGGCCGACAGCTTCAGCCCGGCCGCGGCGAGGTCGAGCCGCGAGAGTTCGCTGAGCGGATACATCCCCTCGTCGGCGCGGGCCCCGGTGGGGAGGAACGGGCCGGCAAGGACGAGCAGGGCGAGTGTGAGCAGGCGGACCGGCCCGCCGATCACCGGGAATGACTGTGTCTTCATACCGTATGCTCCTTAAATGATGTTCAAGAGTTTGATGCCCATGATGAGCAGTGCCGCGACGAGGGCGATCCGGATGACCTTCTCGCCCCCCCTGATCGAGGCTTTCACGGCGAGCCACCCGCCGAGGGCGCTCCCCGCCGCCAGGACGGTGCCCAGGATCCAGTCCACGTCGCCGCTCCACATGAAGATCAGCAGGGCGGGGACCGTGTAGACGAGGACGATGAGGACCTTGTACATGTTGACGTTTACGAGGTCGAGCCTCAGGAGGTGGTAGAGCGCCGCCATGAACAGGAATCCGACCCCCACCTGGACGAACCCCCCGTAGAACCCGATCACGAGCAGGGCGGGATAGATCCAGGGCGAGCGGGTCAGCCCCTCGCGCGCGGCTCCCGACAGGATAACGCCCCGGGGGAGGACCATGGTGATCACCACCCCGATGATGACGGCGCCGAGGATGGTCTGGAACAGTTCGTCGCTGACGGACGTCGCGTAGAACGCGCCGGCGACCGCGCCCGGCAGGGTCCAGAGGGAGTAGACGAGGACCCTTTTGACCGGGTACCCTCGCGACCGCTGGAATTCGGCGGCCGACGAGATGTTCTGGAGCAGGATGGCGATCCGGTTCGTGCCGTTCGCGAGCGCGCCGTCGAGACCCATGAAGATGAGGACCGGAAGGACCAGCGCCGATCCGCCGCCGGCGAGGACGTTCAGGTACCCCGAGACGACCCCGACGCCGAAGAGGAGCGCCGAGTGCGGGAGCGATATCATGCCGCCGTCCACGGAGACCCGGCGTCAGCGCGTTTCGAGTCCGGGCAGGGCGCTGAGCGCGATCTTCCGGCTTTGCGATACCTTCCCGAAGCCGAAGGTGATCGTATATTCACCGGGCGCCACGAATTTCTGCCCCTCCCCGCCGTAATCGCTCAGCAACTCCTTCGACATTTTCAGGTCCCAGACAACGCGGTTGAAACCGGAATTCCCCGGGCCGCTCAGCGTCGCGACGGTCTCGTCCGCCGAATTCTTGACCGTGAAACTGACGCCGTCGCCGTTGTATTCGCTGATCCAGTAGTTCAGGATCGCGCCGGATGGAGGGTTCGCGCCGCGGAACACCCCGGCTCCGGCCCAATCGGCGAACCCGGGGAGGAGCTCGGCCCCTTGCGCGTCTCTCGGCGTGAAGAAGAAGGCGTCCTTCGAGCGGACCGTATCGTGGAATTCCTCCAGCGGCCTGATGTCGTCGATGATGTAGAGGCTCCTGCCGTGCGTCGCGATCACCAGGTCCCGTTCACGGGGGTGGATGACGAGGTCGTCGACGGCCACCGTTGGAAGTGCGCCGAACTTCCTCCACTGTCTCCCCCGATCGAACGACATGTAGAGGTGGAATTCCGTGCCGAGGAAGAGGAGGTCGCGGTTCGACAGGTCTTCGCGGACGACCTTCACCGGTTCGTCCGGGGGAATCCCCGTCGAAATCTTCGTCCAGCCCTTGCCGCCGTCGGTCGTGCGGTAGACGAGCGGCGCGTAGTTGCCGCTCCTGTGGGCATCGACCGCGAGGTAGGCGTCCTCGGCGGAAAAATGCCCCGCCTCGATCCTGCTGATCCACTGGTTCCGGGCCTCCCCGGGCAGGTTGCGGGAGAGATCCTGCCAGGACGTCCCGCTGTCGCGCGTCACCCAGAGTTTCCCGTCGTCGGTGCCGGCCCAGAGCATTCCGGCCTTCACGGGGGACTCGCACAGGGCGTACACCACCCCGTAGCTCTCCGCCCCGCTTCCCACGGTCATGATCTTCCGCGGATCCGCGGCCGACAGGTCGGGGCTGATCGTTTCCCACCGTTCACCCTGCCCGGTGAGCCGGAAAACACGGTTGCCGCCGAGGTACATCGTGCCCGGGGTGTGAACGCTCGGGATGAAGGGTGTGTTCCAGTGGAATCTGAACGCCGTCTGGCCCTCGACCGGATCGGGACGCAGCCCCTTGAACTGCCCGCTGAGGAGATGCAGGCGGTGGATGTATCCCTGCTGCGCCTCGGCGTAAACGACGTTGGAATCAAGGGGATCGAAAATGCAATAGAATCCGTCGCCGCCCCCGATATGGGACCAGTCGGCGTTGATGATCCCCTCGGCGGAGCGGGTCCTGGACGGGCCGATCCAGTTCAGGTTGTCCTGGAGGCCACCGGCGATGAGGTAGGGCGTCCGCATATCGAGGGCGATCCGGTAGAATTCCCCCGCGGCCATCCGGTTGAGGTGGTCCCAGTTTTTTCCTCCGGTGTAGCTCTGGTAGGCGCCGCCGTCAGTGCCCAGGAGCAGGCGTTTGGTGTTGCGCGGATCGATCGCCAGGTCATGGAGGTCCGGATGGACTTTCCGGGAATAATCTTCACGAAAGGTCTTGCCGCCGTCGAGGGAGACGTGCAGACCGAAGCCGAGGACGTACACTTTCGAACTGTCGGCGGGGTCGACCCGGATCTGGCTGAAGTAGAAAGGGCGCGGGTTCAACGGATTGACCCTGCTCCAGGTGTCCCCCCCGTCCGCGGACCTGAAGATGCCGCCCGTCTTGCTGGTCACGTCGCCCGAGGCCCCTCCCTCGTCGCTCTGGACCACGGCGAAGAGAATCTTCGGGTTGGCGTCGTAGATGCCGATGCCGATCCGCCCCGTGACGGTCGGAAGACCGCCGTCCAGTTTTTTCCAGGTGGCGCCGCCGTCGGCGCTCCTGTAGATGCCCCCGATCGGTTTCCCGTCCGTGAGCGTGTTCCCCGACGTGAAGGACCACGGCGTTCTCTGCCGGGAGTACAGCACGGCGTAGACGTTGCGGGGATCTTTCGGGTCGACGGCCACATCCCCGCAGCCGGTGACGTCGTCGTGCGGGGAGGGGGCCGTGAGGACCGCCTTCCAGCCCTTTCCCCCGTCGGTTGTCCTGAAGAGTCCGCGTTCGCCGCCCCGGGTCCAGAGGTCACCCATCGCCGCGACCCACACTGTGTTGGTGTCGGAAGGGTGGACGACGATCCGCGCTATCGTCCTGCTCTTCTTCAACCCGAGGTTTTTCCACGATCCGCCCCCGTCGTCCGAGAAATAGACGCCATCGCCCCAGCTGGAGCTGTTCCGGTCGTTCGCTTCACCGGTCCCCACCCAAACGTGCTTCGCGTTCGACGGGGCCACCGCCACCGCCCCCACGGCCGCGACGGCTTCGTTCTCGAAAATCCCTGAAAATGTCACGCCGTTGTCCGACGTTTTCATCACGCCGCCGGTGCCCAAGCCGACGTAGAAGGTGAACGGGTCGGCCGGATCGAAGGCGATCGACGAAACCCTTCCGCCCATCACGGCGGGACCGATACTCCGGGCGTTGAACGGCCGGAAATGGTATTCTTCGAATGACCGCTCCCCGGTCGCACTTTTTTTCTGCGCGGATAACGGAATCAGCGGGATGAGGATCGAGAGGATCAGGGTCAGGAAGGAAAAGAGCTGCGGTCGTTTCACCATATCGGGCGCGGGTCGAATGTGCGTGGAGGTGAGTGAATTCGGTGGGAAATATACTGTTTCCGGCGCGTCGAAGCAAGGGAGAGAGCGGGCGGAAGCGCGGTCCCGGGCGCCGCAGGGCCGTGGGCGACCCAACGTCGCTCAACCGGCCCCGGACGCGGAATATTGCGGAGCACCCCGCGGATCGACCGCGGAATCATTTAAGGAGAATGATTTTACGGCGGTCGCGGAGGGGTTCCCCGGAGACCGCCCCGGTAAAATCCATAACCAGGATATACACCCCTGCCGGCAGATCGGCGGCGCTCCAGGACACCTCGTGGAAACCGGCCTCGCGGGTTCCCTCGACCAGGAGCGCCACGCGCTGGCCGAGAAGGTTGTACACCGACAACGTGACCTCCCCCGCTGACGAGAGGGCGAAGGGAATGGTGGTGGAGGGGTTGAATGGGTTGGGATAATTTTCGCCGAGACCGCTCATTGCCGGGAGAGGGTGATCTTCGACAGACTCCCCCCAGACAATGTTTTCCCGGGTACCGTAGGATACCGCGTTTGACGGGGCGGAAGCGAAACCGTTGGCCGTACCCCGAACGAAGTAATACACCCTCGTCGCCAGCGACTTGGCGGTCACAACCGTGCCCAGGTCGGTGAAGGTGGTGGATGTCCCCTGGTAGATCAGGGCTGGGCGGCCGGCCGCGGCAAGGCAATCGTCCGCCTCCCCGCAGAGATACCGGAAGACCCTGAATGATGTGGTACCCGCAGGGCTTGACCAGGAGAGGCGCGGATACCTCGAAGATCCTATCGTGGCGACGGCCCCGGCGAGGAGGGGCGCGGCCGGAGGATACGAGGTCGAGAAGGATGACGCCGCGGAATGACCGCCGTCTCCCAGGGAATTCACTCCGCGGACCCGCCAGAAGTAAGTCGTCCCGGGATCGAGATTCGAAATCACCGACGACTGCCCAGTGATGCCGATCCGGTCCAGGACCAGCGGGGCGGAGAAGAACGCACTCCGGCTGACCTGGATTCCATAGGTTTCGGCGTCCGAGGCGCACTCCCAGGTCAGCTGGACGGACGGTCCGACTCCCGCGGTCCCGGGCGAAGGTGAGAGCGCGCCGGGCAGACCGGGGAGGATGACCGACCGGTCGAACCGGGCCAGGTAGCGGTCTCCCCCGACGGCCGATCCGCTGAGGAGCCGGTCGGCCGTATACGACACTCCCGTGGAGAGCCGGTGCCGTTCCCAGTCCTTGAACTTCCGGCTCACGGGGCAGTTTGTCGCGGGGTTGGTGACGGTCTGGTCGCGGGCTTCGATCGTGAAGGGTGTGCCGGCCGGCAGCGTCATCACGACGGGCGTCGCCCGCGGCTTCCCGTCAACGATGAGGGTCGCCCCTTCGAAATCGGCGTCGACGGTGACCGTGGCCAGGATCCCGGTTTCGGACGCGAACCAGTGGTAGAGCCCGGCGATCGCACGGATCGAAAAGACAAAGGCGTAGTCCGCGGCTTCCGGGTAAAAAATATCTCCGGCGGCGGGCGCGGTCCGGACCTCGTCGATGATCCCGAGGACCGAATAATCGTCGCCCTCCCACGACCGGTCGAACCGTGAATCGCCGTCATTGTCGTTCGAGGGGAATCGGTCCGCCACCTGGTTGGTCGTGTAGAAAAAATAGCGCATCGCGCGCTCGGCGCCGCCCCCCGGCGACGCCTGGCCGGCGTCGAGGAGGTGCCCCTGCGCCACGGCGTCGAGGTGGTCCCACGCGGTGTACAACCGCGCCATCTCCTCCTCGAAGGTGTCGGCCGGCTCGTTGTTCCACCAGAAGGGCGGATGGATGTCGTTGTGGGCGTGCGCGGGGACTCCCATGTCGCCGAGCAGGTGGGTGATCCTCCCGATCACCTCCCACACGATCCTGTCCCTCACGTTTTTCGGCGCGATGATCTTCAGGGGGAGGCGGTCGGGCACGGTCGACGGCGTCTGCCATCGGCCGGTGATGTCCATGTAGCCCGTGATCGAACAGCGCCCGTCCCGGTAAAACGCGGCGAGGCTGTCGTACTCGAAGCCGATCAATCCGTTGTGGAAGATCGATCCGGTGCCGCCGGCCTGCAGGTAGAAGGAGGCGATCCCCGCGGGCCACGTCAGCTTCGCGGTCCACCGTCCGTAACTTCCCGGCAGGACGTACCGGAGCGATTTCCGGTACGCGTTCTGGTAACTTCCGCAGGTGAGGTCGCAGATATCGATCGTCGATCCGTCTCCGGCGTCGGCGTCCCAGAAATGTGACGCGCTGAAATACGCATTGTCGAGCGGGCCGACGACGTCGCCGTAGTGGTAGACCGGATCTTCACAGTCTTCGCGGTACGCGCCCGCCGTGATCGTGCCCGTTGGTGAACTGGAACCCTTCGCAGCCCCCGCTCTGGGCGCCGATGTGGGTCGCGAATTCGGAAGACGCGAGGCCGGGGTACCGGTGAATAAGGAGCCTGTACGCCTCGATCGCAAGGTATTGATGGACATACTCCCTGTGGGCGTGGACGGGTCGGGGGGACCGAGAGAAGCAACAGGGCGCAGAGGAGGAAACGCGAGGGATGCGGGGAAAAGAATACCATGGTAGCCTCCCGAAGTGTCACCGGTCAGTCCAGGCGGGTCGACCGGTGTGTTGTGCATGGAATCGTGATGCGGGAGGCGCGTAAAATATTTTATGGGAAATATTTTACGAATGGAAAATAGATCATGGGCCTGTCGATTTCAAGGGGGGTGACGTGGGGTGAAATCCCCGAATGGTCGCGGCGGTGCCGGCGACCGGAGATGAACGCGGCGGTGGATCAGTCGGCGAGCGGGAAGACCGGCTCGATGTCGTAGGGGATGTCGGCGAGCCGTTCAGGGAGGGCGCTGATCTCCGGGGAGAGCCGGGCATATCGTTCATAGAACGAGGCCAGTCTGGCGGGATCTCCCTCCGATTGCAGCGACGTGATTTCCGAGAAGAGTTTGCGTGACGTGTCTTTCATTTTTCCGACGTCGACCCGGTAGCGTCCGCTGCGCGGGTCGTACGCGATGGAGCCCTGCTCACGATGATAGCTGAACTGGATCGCAGCACCGGCGACGAACGGGTCGTCCCTCCAGAAGCGGAGTGCGCGAAGGAGGCTGGAGACCTGGGTCTGGTAGAGCGACCGTGACAGGGCCGCGGGAAGGGTCCCGGCGGCCGTGAGGTGATCGATGCCGGCGAGGCCCGCGAGATCCGCTTTCGCCTCCGCGAGAGCGGGTGCCGGGTCCACCAGGGCGACCGCGCCGGAAGGGTCCGCCGACCTCCGGACGGCACCGTCCCATCCAAAACGACGGCTGAGTTCGCGCATCACGAGGTGGAGGAAGAACGCGTCGAACGTGACATCGCCCGCCTGGCCGGCCTCGAGGACCGCGGCGGCGATCGGCGCCTGGATCAACGCGAAGTTCCTTTCGTAGACGTTCCGGAGGAGGATCGTTTTTTCGCCTGTGGAGGGAAGCAGCGTGCTGTCGGCAGGCAGCCGGACCGTCGACGCGAGTGAGCCGGCGCGCGCGCCGCCGCCGATGTAAACGGCGTTGTCGATCCGGAGCGATATGTGCTTCGCCCGCGCGCCCGGACCCGGCCCCCCCAGCGCCTTTTCGATCCCCGGCAGCGATCGTTCCATCTGTTTCATCCGGAGCGTGGCGTGTTCGTCCCTGACGGCGATGACGACCTCGTAGGCCTTTTTATACCGGAAGAGTTCGTCGAGGGAGAGGTTCGTGGGGCCGATCGTGACGCTGATCGCGCCGTCCGCCCCCACCGCCGCGCGGTCGCTCACCCCGTAATCGTTGCTCCCGAACGCCGTGATGAGCGCCAGTAACAGTTCTCTCGTCCCGCGGTCGGCGACCTGCGCGGCGGCCTCCTTCAGGAGCCCGCCCGCGGCCGTGAGCAGGTCCCGGTACTCCTCCGAGTATGGCACGGTCTTCATCGCTCCCCCGGAATCCCACCTCACCACGTGCCTGGGCCCCGCGGCTTCCGCCTGTCGGCGGGAATCGAGGGCGATGAACCACGGGCCCCAATCGGCCCTCTTCATTCCGTCGGGGTAGAGATTCGCCCGGAGCGGTTTCTTCTCCGGGGCCCCGGGAAGGAAGGCCCGCATCCTGTCGGCGTTGGACCACGGGGACATGTTGACCATGAAGTAGCGTCGGCGCAATTTTCCCCCCGCCGAGGTGTCGGCCGAAAGTGAGTCGAGCAGCGCGGGGCTCCCGGCCCACGACTGCCGCAGGTAGATTTCTTCGATCACCTTCCCCGCCGCGATGAGGCTGCCGAGGGCGCGCCGGTCGCCCGGGGCCAGCTTCGACGTGTCGACGGTGAATTCGGCAGGGGCGAAGCGTCGCAGCCGCTGGAGGATGACCGAATCGGTGAACGATTCGACCTGCGCCGAAGCGGCAGTCGCGCTGAGGAGGAGGGCGATGATGAGCGGCAAGGCCGCCCGCGGATTACAGACTCTCAAGGCTCGATCTGAGTTTCTCCATCGTGGTTTTGAAGGACTCCAGTTTCGCCCTCTCCTGCTCGACGACCTGTCGGGGCGCCTTTTCCACGAAGCTGGCGTTCTGGAGTTTCTTCGACGTATTCTCGAACATTCCCGCGACATGGTTGAGTTCCTTCTCGATGCGGTTCCGCTCCGCGCCGAGGTCGATGAGGCCCTCGAGCGGGACGAAAATCTCGCCGCCACGGACCACCGCCCCGGCGGACTGCGGCGGCTTCCCCGGTGAGCGGTGCTCCCGGATCCCGGAGACGCGTGCGAGCCTCCGGAAATATCCCTCGTATTTCATGAGGACCGCGGAGGCCCGGGGATCGTCGAACCTGACGAGAAGGGAGATCTCCTTCGACGGGGGGACGGAGAGCTCGCCCCGGATGTTCCGTATGCTGTTGATGCAATCCTGGACGAAGGACATCTCCGCCTCGGTGGCGGTGTCGATCCTCGACCTGTCGCCCCGGGGGTAATCGGACACCATGATCGATTGCCCATCCCCGCGCGGCCGCAGGTTCTGCCAGAGTTCCTCCGTAAGGAAGGGCATGAAGGGGTGGAGGAGTTTCATGGTCTCCTCGTAGATCATGATCGCCCGGCCGAGCACCGCGGAGCGGACCTCCTCGGGTCCCTCGCCGTACAGGCGGCCCTTCACCATCTCGACGTACCAGTCGCAGAAGTCGTGCCAGACGAAGTCGTAGAGGATTTTCGACGCGTTGTTGATTTCGAATTTTTCGAGGGCCTCGTTCAGCGCCACGGCCGTCGAATGGTAGCGCGAGAGGATCCACCGGTCCGCAAGATCCGCGTGGGCGTCGGGGAGTTCCGGGGTCACGGCCGGGACCCCCGTCTCCCCGGCGTTCATGCAGGAGGAACCGTCCGGCGTTCCAGATCTTGTTCGCGAAGTTGCGGCCCATCTCGCACTTCTCGTTCGAATACAGCACGTCCTGTCCGAGCGGCGCGAGATAGACGATCGTGAAGCGGAGGGCGTCCGCCCCGTACTCCCTGATCACTTCCAGCGGGTCGGGGGAGTTCCCGAGCGACTTGCTCATCTTCCTGCCCTGGGCGTCGCGGATGATGCTCGTGAAGTAGACATCGCGGAAGGGGACGAGGGCGTCGTTCGTCGTCCGCCGCGATCCGTCGGGGGCCGGGACGTCGCCGGTCACCTCGAGTCCGGCCATGATCATGCGCGCGACCCAGAAGAAGATGATGTCCGGCCCGGTGACGAGCGTGTCCGTGGGATAGAAGTACCGCAGGTCCTCGTCGTATCGTCGCGGCCAGCCGAGCGTCGAGAACGGCCAGAGCCACGACGAGAACCAGGTGTCGAGCACGTCTTCGTCCTGCCGGAGGTTCGCCGAGCCGCAATGCGGGCACGCCGCGGGCGCGCTGCGGCGCGACGATCGGTTCCCTGCATTCGAGTGTGCACGCGTCGTCGCCGACGCAGTACCAGACCGGGACCCGGTGGCCCCACCAGAGCTGGCGCGAGATGCACCAGTCCCGGATGTTGGTCATCCAGTGCTCGTACACCTTCACCCAGCGGTCGGGATAGAAACGGATGTTCCCGTCCTGCACCACGGCGAGGGCCTTCTCGGCCAGGGGCTTCATCCTCACGAACCACTGGTCGGAGAGGTACGGCTCGATGACGGTGTCGCAACGGTAACAGCGTCCGACGTTATGGGTGTACGGTTCGATCTTGACGAGGAACCCGCCCGTTTCGAGGTCCGCGACGACCGCCTTCCGCGCGACGAACCGGTCGAGGGAGCGGTATTTCTCCGGGACGGCGTCGTTGGTGCGCGCGGAGGTGTCGAAGATGGGGATGGGGGCCATCCTGTGGCCGGCGTCCGCGTTCTCGTTGTAGCGCTGGCCGATCAGGAAGTCGTTCGGATCGTGCGCGGGGGTCACCTTGACCATCCCGGTGCCGAACGATGCGTCCACCGCACTCGTCGGCGATGATCGGGATCTCCCGGTCGGTGAGCGGGAGCGCGGACGCGTGCGGCCGACGAGATGGCGGTACCGTTCGTCGGAGGGGTTGACGGCGACCGCGGTGTCACCGAGCATCGTTTCGGGGCGCGTGGTGGCCACGACGCGCAACGCATTCGTCCGGACCGGCCACCGGGTAACGGATGTACCAGAGGCTCGACTGCTGTTCGGTGTGATTCACCTCGTCGTCGCTGATCGCCGTATGGTCGCTTCGGGCACCAGTTGACGATGTATTTCCCGCGGTAGATCAGCCCTTCTTCGTACAGCCGGACGAACATCTCCTGGACGGCCCTCGGAGAGTCCCTCGTCCATCGTGAACCGTTCCCGCTCCCAGTCGCACGAAGTGCCGAGCTTCCGGAGCTGGCGGATGATCGTGCCGCCGTACTCTTTCTTCCAGTCCCACACCTTCGCGACGAATTTCTCCCGCCCCAGGTCGTGGCGGTTGGTCCCCTCGCGGACGAGCGACTTCTCGACGACGTTCTGCGTGGCGATCCCGGCGTGGTCCGTGCCCGGCATCCAGAGGGTTTCGTAGCCCTGCATCCTCCTCCACCGGATGAAGACGTCCTGGATCGTATTGTTCAGGACATGTCCCATCGTCAGGATGCCGGTGATGTTCGGCGGAGGGATGACGATCGTGTACGGTTTTTTCCCCGGGTTCACCCGCGCACGGAACAGGCCGCGGCTCTCCCAGATCGGGTACCAGCGTTCTTCGACCTCCGCGGGGTTGTAGGCTTTCGGAATTTCACTCATCGGTGTTTATGCGGGGAAAGTGCGTGCACAGGTTCCGGAAAGGGCAAGATACGGGTTTTTACAGTCCGGGCAAAATCGGGGGTGAAGGCCGGGCCGGGGAGGGTCCCGGCGAAACATCAATCGATATTCAACCGATATTCAACCGATATTCAACGGATATTCAATGGAATTTCATCGGACGGTGAACCACCGCTGCGTCGCGGATTCGTTCCCGACGCGGTCACGAAGGACGATCTTCAGGAGATATCGTCCCTTCTTCAACCGATCCGTGCCGGAATATTTCACGCGCCGGTGTTCGCCGTCGATCTCGGGGATGACGACCTCGTCATTGATGGTGACGACCGATCTCTCGAGGTCGACCCCCGACAGGTTGTCGTGGTAGCGGAAGCTGAAGGAGGGTTTCCCCCCGGGGACGCGCACCCTCAGCAGCCCGGCCGACGGCGGGGTGTCGTCCGTCATCACGGCGACCTCTCCCAGCATCGTGTTGAGCACCCCGGAGATCTTGCCTTTCAGGGAACTCTCCTTCGCGTTGAGGAGGATCCACCCCTGGTTCGACCGGTAATAGATCCCGGTGGTGCCCTTCACGCCGGAATCCAGGGGGAGGGAGACGCGGATGCCCCGGTTGAGGAGGACGTCCCGTGGTTCGAACAGATAGACGGTTTTTCCGGACTCCAGTTCTTTCTTCACGGTGAAATGGAGGGGCCGGAAGACCGCCCCGGAGTCGTAGGACACCGAGAACCCGTCGCGGACCGACGTGAATTCCCCCGCCCGATCCCGGGGAATGGAATACACGTCCACCTGTTCCTCGGCCGACACCGGGTGCCGGTTGACTTCGGCCTCGGCGCGGATCGTCCTCGGCTCTGCGTTGCGCGCCGGCAGGGGATAATACCCGATGAAAGTGGAAACGTCGACGGCCTTCATCGTCACGACGGAGGTCCGGAGTCCCTCGGAGACGATGACCGTCGGCCGGTCGGTGATGACGCCGGCCGAGGTGAGGGTGATCCGGAGATCGTCCCCGACGACCTCGTGGTCGACGAAGAGCCGGTGGGCGGGCCCGGTCTCCTTCCTCCGGTTGTGGAAGAGCGGCTCGGACCACGAGCCCCCGTCCGTCCGTGCCGATATTTTCAGGATGTCGTAATCGGCGGTGTTCACCTGGACGACGACGACGGTGTCGCCGGCCCTTTCGAGACGGGCGCCGGTGAGCGTGTGCTCGGACCAGCGGTCGGTGAACTGGCGTTTCCCCTGGACGGAGACGGCGGCGATGGGAGAGCGCGAGCGGATGAACAGCGCGATCGACCCGTCCGTGACGCCCCGGAGCGCGATCACGGGGGGGTGGTCGACGACGATCGTCCCGGCGAGCGTCGAGGTGTTCCCGTAGATGTCCGTGCATCGGACGGTGAATTCGTGGTCGCCCTCGGCCAGCCCGTCGGTCCGGACGACGCCGCCGTCGGCGGGTGTCCCGCCGTAGAGCGGGAGTTCGTTCCCCTTCTCGATATAGAGTTTCTGGAACTTTCCCTTTCCCTCCACGATCATCGGGAGGTCGTAATGAATGTAGATCTGCTTGGTTTTGTCGAGCGGGACGCCGTTGAGCGACGATTGGAATATCCGTTTGCCGTCGACCAGCAACTCCATCGTGTGCACGCCGGTCCTGCCGCCGACACCGTTCGAGCGGTCTTTCGTTTCGACGGCGAACCCGATCTGTCCCCGGACCCGGATCTTTTCCCCGATGCGGTACTGACCGTTCTTCCGGGGGAAGCGCGAGTAGATCCTCGGATCGCCCCTGTCGTTGACGGTGGAGCCGCCGTCGAGCGGCCTGACCAGGAAGCGGTAGATCGTGGGCGGGATGTCGTCCTCCATCCTGAACGATTTCCCGAGCAGGGGGTTCACCGGGTTGAGGTTGCCGTCCCTGATCTCGAAGTGCAGGTGCGGCGGCCCGAACCCGGTGTCGCCGGTGTAGGCGATCACCTCGCCCTTCTTGAGGCGCACGACGGGCGTATCGTAGACCAGGTCGATTTCGTAGCTGCCGGTCCTGTACTGTTCGGCGCGGGCGAGCTCCGCGATCTTACCGTTGAACGATTGCAGGTGCGCGTAGGTGCTGAGGTACCCGTCGGTGTGCCGGACGTAGAGCATTTTCCCGTAACCGTTCGGCGTGATCCTGATGCGGTAGAGGTACCCGTCCTGGACCGAGTACACCTTGTGGCCGACGGTCCCGTTGGTGCTGATGTCGATGCCGCCGTGGAAGTGGGCGGTGCGGTACTCGGCGAACGACGACGTGATCTTGTGGCTGGCGTCGGTCGGCCAGATGTACCCCCTGAAATTGACGTTGACCGAATCGGGGTCGGGATACGTGAGCCGCGTTCCGGGCGGCGGGGCCGCGGGCGGCTCGTCGGCCGGCGCCGTATCCGCCGGAGCCGCGATGAGCATCACGAGGACCGCCGCGAACCCGGCGATCGTCAGGAGAATGCCTTTCAACGGGATCATGGCGCGGGGTCAGGCCGCGACGACGGTGTGGCGGGTCATCGCAAATCCCCCGAGTTTCGCCTCGATCGTGTCGCCCGGCCGGACCGGGCCGACTCCCTCGGGGGTGCCGGTGAAGATGAGATCGCCCGGTTCGAGCGTGAAAATCGTCGAGATATAATGGATGATGGCGGCGATGTCGAAGATCATGGCTGAAGTCGAGGCGCGCTGCCGCACACTCCCGTTGACACTGCATTCGATGTCGAAGGCCGGATGGTGTCCGGCCTTCTCCGCCGGGACGAAGTCGGAGACCGGCGCCGACGTGTCGAAACCCTTCGCGACCGCCCACGGGAGCCCCTTCTGCTTTGCGACGTTCTGGACGTCCCTCAGGGTCATGTCGAGCCCGACCCCGTACCCCGCGATGATGTCCCAGGCGTCAGCGGCGGGGATGCGTTTGGCCCCTTTCCCGATGGCGACAACCATCTCCACTTCGTGATGCATCTCTTTCGAGAACACCGGGAGGACGATATTCTCTCCCGAATGCACGATCGAAGTCGGAGGTTTCAGGAACAAAACGGGGTCGGACGGGATCTCCGCCTTCATCTCCGCGGCGTGTTCACGATAATTCCTCCCCACACAGATGAGTTTGGAGACCTGCAGGGGCCGGTTTGATCCGATAATATTTATGGTTCCCATGGTCGTTTAAAGTAAAGCTTTCAAATATAGTCACGGCCGACATGATTCGCAAGGGGTGAGATCGTATTCCGCCGGCATTTCATTTATGTAAAAGTATCATTATATTAAGCGATTCTTTGTGAAAATCGACGACGATGACCAAGGACATTCATACGTACGAACGGGCGGGCGTCAGCATCGAACGCGGAGACGACCTCGTCCGTCGGATCAAGGGCAAGGTCCGCGAGACATTTTCGAAGTCAGTCCTTGCGGATATCGGATCGTTCGGGGGCTTTTATGACGCGCGTTTCAAAGGCCTGACGAGCCCGGTCCTCGTCTCCAGCGTGGACGGGGTCGGGACGAAGCTGAAAGTGGCGTTTTTAATGGACAAACACGATACAGTCGGCGAGGACCTCGTCAACCATTGCGTGAATGACGTCGCCGTTTGCGGGGCCAGGCCGCTCTTCTTCATGGACTATTTCGCGACGGGCAAGCTGAAGACCCACGTCGCCGAACGGGTCATCGACGGCATGATCAGGGGCTGCAAGGCCAACGGGTGTTCGTTGATCGGGGGTGAGACCGCCGAGATGCCCGGTTTCTACCGCGACAACGAATACGACCTTGCCGGGTCGATCGTCGGGGTCGTCGACCGGAAGAAAATATACAACGGGAGCCGCGTTCGGGGAGGAGACATCCTCGTCGGGATTCCCTCGACGGGCCTTCACACCAACGGTTATTCCCTCGCGCGCACCGTCCTGTTCGATCGATTCGAGGCGGATGATTTCATCGATGAACTGGGCGCAAGGGTGGGCGACGCGCTCCTCGCGGTGCACCGGTCATACCTCTCCGTCATCGCCATGGCTTCGAAGAACGCCGGCGTCCACGCGTTCGCCCACATCACCGGGGGCGGCATCGCGGGGAATACCGGAAGGGTGGTCCCCGCACCGCTGTCGGTGCGGGTGAACTGGAATGCGTGGGAGATGCCGGCCCTCTTCAGCCTGATCAGGAGGAGCGGTTCGGTGCCGGACGCCGAGATGCGCAAAACATTCAACCTGGGGATCGGGCTCGTGGTCGTGGTGGCGAAGTCCGCCGCCGACCGGCTCATCAGGAGCCTGAAGGCCGCGGGAGAGCGCCCGGTGGCGATCGGAGAGGTGGTCGGCAAACCATGAGCCCTTCCCCCGAAAAAAAACCGCGGGAAAAACAGGAAAACAGACCGTGAAGAAATCCGCACCGAAGACCCGGCCCGGCGTTGCGCCCGTCGGAAAACCGCTGAACGGCACGCCCGCCGCGCCCCGGGACGGCGCGGGAGCGGCCGCCACGATCGGCCTGTCGGGTGTCGAAAAACGGCTCGCGCAGATCAAGCTCATCAGCGAGGTCACCAGCCGCATGACGGCCGACATGGACCTCCAGGAAATCCTCAACACGGCCGCCTCGTCCATCCAGAAAACGTTCAGCTATTTCGACGTCACGGTCTTCCTCCTGACCGACGGCGGGAAGATGCTCGACCTCTCGGCGCACGCGGGGAACTTCACCGATTTTCTCCCCCACGGATACCAGCAGCCCGTTGAAAAGGGAATCGTCGGCTGCGTGGCCCGGACCGGCGGGATCATCCTGAGCAACGACGTGCGCCGCGACTCACGGTATCTCACGTACGAGTACCATGACACGCGGTCGGAGATCGCGCTCCCGATCAAGATCGACGCGGGGGTCATCGGCGTCCTGAACGTCGAGGACACCGAGGTCGACGCCTTCGACGAGACCGACTCGCTGGTGCTCTCGACCCTGTCGGACCAGCTCGGCATCGCCATCAAGAACACCCGGCTCTACGAGGAGCTCCGCCAGGCGAACATGAAACTCATCGAGCTCGACACCATGAAGTCCGAATTCCTCGGGATCGTCTCGCACGACTTCCGGTCGCCGCTTTCGTCCATCATGCTGGCGGCCCGGTCGCTCCTGAAGAACGAGGCCATCCAGAGCGTCCCCCGGGCGAAGGAATACATGCAGCTCATCGTGGACCAGGCGGTGCGCCTCAACCAGCTGGCCGAGGACACGCTGTCCATCACCAAGATCGAATCGGGCCAGCTCACCTACTACTTCAAGATCGTCAACATCGAGCGGCTCATCCAGGACGCCGTCTCGATGGTCCGGTTCTCGAAGAAGCACGATTTCGAGTACTCGGTCGACCCCGAAGCCCTGTTCGTGAAGGGCGACCAGACCAAGCTCCGGCAGGTGCTCCAAAACCTCGTCAGCAACGCGGTGAAATATTCCCCGCTGGGGGGGAAGGTCGCGGTCCGCGTGGAAAACCTGTCGACGGAGGAGGTTCTGGTCTCTGTGACGGACCAGGGGATGGGCGTGCCCAGGGAAAAGCTCGGAAAGCTCTTCCAGAAGTTTTCGCGCGTGGATTCGAAGGAATCGAAGGAGATCAAGGGCGCGGGGCTCGGCCTCTGGATCTGCCGCGAGGTGGTCGCGGCCCACGGCGGGAAAATCTGGATGGAAAGCGAACCCGGGAAAGGTTCGACGGTGAAATTCGTCATCCGGCGCACGCCGGAAGGAGCCTGAAGGCCCTTCAGAGCGGGATCTCGACCGTCCGGTTGAATTCTTCCTCGAACAATCCCTTTTTCTGGTTCGCTCCCCACACCTCCATCTCCGCGTTCAGCCCCTTTCGAACACCCGGCCGTATTATCACCTTCTTCCCGGTGACGCTCACCCTTAGCCCGGTGACGACCGTCCGGTGGGTGCGGTCAAGGCCGTCGGCGATCCTGAGGATCGCCGCGAGTCCCCTCACGTCGCCCCGCGATTCCTCCGGCAGCCGGCTGTAGTTTTCGTGTTTCATCTTCGGGTGGCTCTTCCGGTGATACCGCGCGATGTTCGCGATGAGCTCTTTTTCGTCCTCCCGGAATCCGAGCAGGTCGGCGTTCCGGATGAGGTAGTAGGAATGCTGGTGGTGCCGCTCATGGGAAATGAAGAGGCCCACCTCGTGCAGGATGGCCGCGGCTTCGAGCAGTTCACGTTCGTAGGGCCCGCCGCCGTGGAGCGCGGCGGTCTGGTCGAAAATATCCAGGGCGAGGCGACGCCACGTGCTCCGAGTGTTCCTTCTCGTAATGCAGTTTCTTCGCGAGGTGCCTGACGCTCGAGAGCCGTATGTCGCGCAGTCCGGGAGTTCCCTTGTGGAAGACCGACTGCTCTGCGACATCCCGGATGATCCCCTCCCGCAGGGCGTACTCCGACACGGTGATGGCCCGGATGCCCAGCTCCTTCACGGCCTGTTCGACGATCACCGCGCCCCCGGTGATGATGTCGCTCCGCGAGGGGTCGAGCCCCTCGATCCCGCCCCTTGCGGCGGGGTGTTTCGCCTCCAGGATCGTTTCGATCGATTCGAGGATGTCGTCCGCGCTCATCGAATAGGCGTTGTACGAGCCGAGCGGCGGCTTGCCACCGCGGCAACGGACGATGTTCGCCAGGTTCACGATGGTGCCGGAGGTCCCCACCACCAGGTCGAAAAAGTGGCCCCGCAGGTCGCGCTTGACGGGCGCGAGGATCCCGCGGACGAACCGTCGGGCCTCCCGGACGGATTTCACCGACGTCACGCCGCCGGGGAAGAAACGGTCGGTCATCCTGATCGCGCCGATCTTCAGGCTGTTATCGTAGTGGACCTTTCGTTTTCTCCCCACGAGGAATTCCGTGCTGCCCCCGCCAAGGTCCACGAGCAGGATATCACGGTCGAGGACCGGGAGGGCCTGGAGCACCCCGAGGTACACCAGCCGGGCCTCTTCGAGCCCCGAGACGATTTCGATCCTGATGCCGGTCTCGTGCAGGATCCTGCGGATGAAGATTTCCTTGTTCACCGCCTCGCGCACCGCGCTCGTCGCGACGGCGGTCACCGGGGCGTCGAAGCGGTCTGCGACGGACCGGAACCTCCTGAGCGTGGCGATGCCCCGTTCCATGGCGGCCGCCGAGAGGAATTTCATGTCACCGCTGCCCTCGCCGAGCCTGACACGCTCCTTCTCCCTGGCGAGGATCGTGTACCCGCCGGTCTGCGGGTCGACAGAGGCCACGATGATGTGGAAGGAATTCGTCCCGACGTCGATCGCGGCGAGCCGTCGTTGAACGTCGTCGGGTATCGCGACGCCGGTGCGGTTTGTGCGCGGCCGTGAGGTTTTCACCGCGCCTCTCCGATCATCCGGAGCTGACGCGGCGTGAGCATCCAGACGAGACGCCCCGCGCCGGGAACCGGTTCGTCGGCGTCGATCCTGGCCAGTCCGCCCTTCCTGAGGACGACGGACGGCCCGGGGGACCCGAGGAGTTCGCCGCCGAGCAATCCGAGGTGTGGTTCATGCCCCACGAGAAGGACGGAGCGCGGGCTTCCGCCGCCCGCCAGTTCCGCGAGGATCCGGGCCGGGTCGGCGTCGGGCAGGAGGGCGTCGCTCGATACGACCCGACAAGCGGGCTTCATCGCCTTCCTGACGATCCGCGCGGTATCGCGCGCCCTGCTGAGAGGACTGTGGATGACGGCGTCGAACTCGAGCCCCAGCCCGAGCATCCCCGCCGCGTTCTTTTGCATCTTCGCCACGCCCTCCGGAGTGAGGGGCCTGTCGTCCCCCGGATATTCTTCCGTCCCCCGCAGGACGGCGATTGCGTGACGGAGAAGATAGATGGTCATCGGCTGTTCACCATGTCAATTTCGCGGTGCGCCCGTGCCGGGTCCGGTCGTTCCACCGGTTCGCGCCGACGCACCGGAACCGGCCGCTGTTCCCTTCCCGACCCTGCGTTCCCTTTCCTCCAGCCGGTGAAGGACCTCCGTGAGGAACGATTCCCAGCGCGGAAGCGAGTCCTGATAATACCGGACCATGCTGTCCCGACCTGCGGCTGAAATGGCGTACAGGGACCGGAGGCTGTCGAGCCGACGGCGTACATCCAGACTATCGCTACCCTCGAGCCGGGTCTGTTCAACGAGAAACATCTCCTCCGCATAATAGTCCGTAAACCTCTCCGCGCCGGCGGGGGGTGGGGCGGGATTCCCATCGCATCCGGGGCAGGTCAGGAGAAACGCAAAAACCATAACAAAAGGGGGGTGTTTCATCGGGTGTTGAAAGTCATTTCCGGGATCAAAATACGAAGTTGGCGGGCGGTTTCCAACGATTCCGGGGCATTTAATAACCCTCCCCCCGGGCAATCAGAACGATGCAGAGGTATTGGGAACCTCCTTCTCCGCGTGGGGTCCGGCCCGGGGAGGCGCGGCTCGGGTAATCAATTTATTGATAGTTTTTCATCATTTTTGATACGATTTTGGTAAAAATCATGTCATTTTTGATGAAAAACTGAAGATCCTATTCTTGACTTTCATGGAGGCAATGTGTATCTTTTTGGGCGCTTTTTCATTCTCATACTCCATTCTTTCTGTCTCTCACGTATTTTATGGCATCAACTTCCGATTTTCGCCCCGGTATTACCATCCGGATGGATGGGGAATTATGGACAGTCGTTGAATTTCAACATGTCAACCCGGGGAACTGGCGCGCCTTCGTCCGCGCGAAGCTGAAAAGTCTCAGGTCCGGGAAGGTCGTCGAGATCAGGTTCAGGGCGGGCGAGGCCGTGGAGACCGTCCGGATCGACTCCAAGGAATATCAGTACCTCTACCAGGACGGCGCAGCCTACGTGTTCATGGATAACGAAACGTACGACCAGCTCACCATCGACGCGAAGGTGGTGGGTGACGGCATGAAGTTCCTCAAGGAAACGGAGACCGTCACCATCCTCTTCAACGGCACCGACATCATCTCGGTGACCATACCGATCACGGTCGAATTGAAGGTCGTCGAAACGCCTCCCGGCGTCAAGGGCGACACCGCGACCGGTGCGCAGAAGCCCGCGGTCCTGGAGACCGGCGTGTCGGTGAATGTCCCGCTCTTTATCAACGAGGGGGACCGCATCAAGGTCGATACCAGGACCGGGGCGTACATCGAGCGCGTCAAGGGCGGCTGATCACCGACCCGATGTTCTCACCCGTCGCCGGCCGGGCGCATCCGCCGGGAAGCTGACCACCGCAAGACCATCAAACCGGAGAGACCATGAATCTCACGCTGTTGAAGAAGCTGGTTCGGATCCTCGAGAAGAGCGGCGTCGACGAGATCGAGGTGGAGGAGGAGGGGCTCCGCGTCCGCCTCGCGAAGAATTCGCGCGGCATGGCGGCGCCGGTGTCCCCCGCGCAGGGGACCGTTCCGCATTACCCCACCGTCCATCTGCCGGAGGCCCACGCCGCCGGGCCCGCCCAGCCGGCCGCGGTCCCCGCGACGAAGGTCCATGAAGTCAAGTCCCCCATCGTCGGGACGTTCTACCGGGCGCCCGCGCCGGACGCCGATCCCTACGTCGAAGTCGGCGAAGTCGTCGAGCCGAAGGCCGTCCTCTGCATCATCGAGGCGATGAAGCTGATGAACGAAATCGAGACCGACGTCGGCGGACGGATCGTGAAAATCCTCGTGGAAAACGGGCAGCCCGTGGAATACAACCAGGTCCTTTTCCACATCGAGCCGGCATAAACGGACGAACCCACTCCATCGACAGGTTATTTCCGACCGACTGTGTTCAATAAAGTCCTGATCGCCAACCGCGGGGAGATCGCTCTCCGCGTCATCCGCGTCTGCCGTGAACTCGGAGTGAAAACCGTCGCGGTGTATTCCGAAGCCGACCGGGATTCCCTCCACGTCCGGTTCGCCGACGAGGCCGTCTGCATCGGCCCGCCCCCGAGCCGTGACAGTTACCTCCACATTCCCCGCATCATCGCCGCCGCCGAGATCACGAACGCCGACGCCATCCATCCCGGGTACGGCTTCCTCTCGGAACGCGCGCAATTTGCCGAGATCTGCGAGTCTTCCGGGCTGAAGTTCATCGGGCCGTCTCCCGAATCGATCGCCGCGATGGGGGACAAGGCACTCGCCAAAGAAACGATGAAGAAAGCGGGAGTCCCCGTGGTGCCCGGCAGCGAGGGGATCCTCCGGGACGTGAAGGAAGGGCTCGAGCTCGCGCAGGCGATCGGTTATCCGGTGATGATCAAAGCGACCGCGGGCGGGGGCGGGAAGGGGATGCGGGTGGTCTTCACACCCGAGGATTTCGAAAAGTCGTTCCAGATGGCGTCGGGGGAGGCGGGTTCGGCGTTCGGCAATCCCGATCTCTACATCGAAAAATTCATCGAACAGCCCCGGCACATCGAGATCCAGGTTTTCGGCGACCGGTACGGGAACATCATCCACCTGAACGAGCGCGACTGCACCGTGCAGCGGAGGCACCAGAAACTGATCGAGGAGTCGCCGTCCCCGATCGTCGACGACGAGCTCCGCGAGAGGATGGGCGCGGCGGCGATCAAGGGCGCGAGGGGCGTCAACTACGAGGGCGCCGGGACGATCGAATTCCTTGTCGATAAGGATAAAAATTTTTACTTTATGGAGATGAACACGCGGATCCAGGTCGAACACCCGGTCACCGAGCTGGTGACGGGGATCGACCTGATCAAGCTTCAGCTCCAGGTCGCCGCGGGCGAGCGGCTCCGGAAGAAAATCTACAAGCCGCACGGCCACGCGATAGAATGCCGCATCAACGCGGAAGACCCTGACCACGGTTTCCGCCCGTCGCCCGGGGAAGTCAGGGGTTTCCACCTGCCGGGCGGATTCAACGTCCGGTGCGACACGCACTGTTACGCGGGGTATCACATCCCGCAGTACTACGATTCCCTGATCGCGAAACTGATCGTCTACGCCCCCACCAGGGACGAGGCGATCAGGAAGATGCGGGCCGCGCTCGAGGAATTCACGATCGAAGGTGTCCACACCACCATCCCGTTCCACCGCAAAGTGATGGCGAACGACGTGTTCGCCGCCGGGCGGTTCGACACGGGCTTTATCGAGCAACACTACAAAACCTGAAAGAGACGACAATGGAATTTCCGAAGGATGTTCGCTACACGAAGGACCACGAATGGGTGCGCATCAGCGGCGACACGGGCGTCGTCGGGATCACCGACTACGCGCAGGGCGAGCTGGGCGACATCGTCTTCGTGGAACTTCCCGCCAGGGGGAAAACGGTCAAACGAGGGGAAAGCATGGGCACGATCGAGGCCGTGAAGGCGGTCTCCGATCTGTACGCCCCGCTCACGGGGGAGATCGTCGACGTCAATCCCGATCTCGAGAAGAACAGCGAACTCGTCAACAAGGAACCGTACGGGAAAGGCTGGATGGTCAGGATCAGGATCACCGACAAGGCCGAGGCGGCTTCTCTGCTGGACGACGCCGCGTACAGGGCCCTGACCGGCAAGTAGGATCGGTCCCCGGCGGACGTCCACCGGTGGGCGGTCCGCGACAAACCCGTGATTCCCTGAAAGGATGTGTACCGTGACTGAACAAGTCAGAATCCCCGCCCTCGATCCGTTTCCCCGGGACTCCTTTGAGCGCCGCCATATCGGTCCCGACGGAAGGCGCATCGCCGACATGCTCGAACGCGTCGGATCCCCCTCTCTCGACAGTTTCATCGATAGCGTGATCCCCCCCGCCATCAGGGCCGCCTCGCCGCTCGACTTCCCGTGCTCTTCCGAAGCCGATGTGCTCCGCGAGCTTCGCTCCATCGCGTCCGGGAACCGGGTGTTCCGTTCCCTCATCGGCATGGGCTACAGCGACACCCTCACCCCCCCGGTCATCCAGCGGAACATCCTCGAGAACCCGGGGTGGTACACGCAGTACACCCCATACCAATCCGAGATCGCGCAGGGAAGGCTCGAGGCGCTCCTCAATTTCCAGACGATGATCGTCGACCTGACCGGGTTCCCGATCGCGAACGCCTCCCTCCTCGACGAGGCCACGGCGGCGGCCGAGGCGATTTCGATGTTCCACGGGATCCGGGGGTCCGGGGCCGGGTTGAAATTCTTCATATCGGAAAAATGTCATCCGCAGACGATCGCCGTGCTGCATACCCGGGCGAAACCGCTCGGGTTCGTGCCCGTCGTCGGCGACCACCGGACGTTCCAGTTCGACGGCGCCTGTTTCGGCGCCGTGGTGCAGTATCCCTGCACCGAAGGGGCGGTCTACGACTATCGCGACTTCTGCCGGCGGGCGCACGAGGGCGGAGCCCTCGTCGTCGCCGCCGCGGACCCGCTGAGTCTCGCGCTGCTCACACCCCCGGCGGAGTTCGGAGCGGACGCGGCGGTCGGCAACACGCAGCGGTTCGGCGTGCCGATGGGGTACGGCGGTCCCCACGCGGCCTACTTCGCCACCCGGGAGGAATTCAAGAGGTTCGTCCCGGGGAGGATCATCGGCGTTTCGATCGACGCTCACGGTGCGCCGGCGCTGCGCATGGCGCTCCAGACGCGGGAACAGCATATCCGGAGGGAGAAGGCCACCTCCAACATCTGCACCGCGCAGGCGCTCCTCGCGATCATGGCCGGGATGTACGGCGTCTACCACGGGCCGGACGGTCTGCGGCGGATCGCGAACAGGATCCACGTCCTCACCGCGGTCCTCGCGTCGGGTCTGCAGAAACTGGGTTACACCATCCTCCACCGGCACTTCTTCGACACGCTCCTCGTCGCCACGGAGGCCTCCAGGCGCGACGCGATCAGGCGCGGCCTCCTCGAACGGCGGATCAACGTCCGGTGGCACGGCGACGGCCTGCTCGGGATCGCGCTCGACGAAGCGACCGATGAGGCCGAGATCGAAACCCTCCTCGGGGTGTTCGCGACAGGGGGCGCGGCTCCGCCGTCCGCGGCCGGCCTCCTTCCCGGCGACACCGGCCCCTACTCCGGCGCAATGCGGAGGGAGTCGGATTTCATGGGCCACCCGGTGTTTCACTCGTACCGGAGCGAAACGGAGATGATGAGGTACATCAGGACGCTCGAGGGGAGGGACCTCTCGCTCACGTCGAGCATGATCCCGCTCGGTTCCTGCACGATGAAATTGAACGCCACCACCGAGCTCCTCGCGATCACCTGGCCCGAATTCAACGCCATCCATCCGTTCGCCCCCGCCGACCAGACGGAGGGCTACACCCTCCTGGTCTCCGGGCTGGAGCGATACCTGAAGCTGATCACCGGGTTCGCCGCGTTCTCCTTCCAGCCGAATTCCGGGGCGCAGGGCGAATATTCCGGACTGCTCGTGATCAGGAGCTTCCACGAGTCCCGGGGCGAGGGGCATCGCAACGTCTGCCTGATCCCCTCGTCCGCGCACGGCACCAATCCCGCCAGCGCGGTGATGGCGGGGATGAGAGTCGTCGTGGTCCGCGCGCTCGCCGACGGCTCGATCGACACCGCGGACCTGGAGCAGAAGGCCGCGGAGCACGCGGCGAACCTTGCCGCGCTCATGATCACCTACCCCTCGACGCACGGCGTGTTCGAGGAGACGATCCGGTCGATCTGCTCCATCGTCCATCGGAACGGTGGCCAGGTCTACATGGACGGCGCCAACATGAACGCCCAGGTCGGCCTCTGTTCCCCGGCCGATCTCGGCGCGGACGTCTGTCACCTGAACCTCCACAAGACCTTCTGCATCCCGCACGGCGGCGGCGGACCGGGCGTCGGTCCGATCGGCGTGGCCCCCCACCTGGTGGCATTCCTTCCCTCCGACCCGCTCTCGGGCTCCCCGGGCCCGGGGAAGACCGGGGCGGTGGCTTCGGCCCCGATGGGGAGCGCGGGGATCCTCCTCATCTCCTGGGCGTACATCACCCTGATGGGGGCGGAAGGACTGACCAACGCCACCCGGATCGCCATCCTGAACGCGAATTACATGGCCGAACGCCTTTCGGAACACTTCCCGGTCCTCTACCGCGGTCCCGGGAACAGGGTGGCCCACGAATTCATACTCGACTTCCGCCATTTCAAGCAGAGTGCGGGGATCGAAATCGAGGACGTCGCCAAGCGGTTGATGGACTACGGTTTCCACGCCCCGACGACGTCGTTCCCGGTCCCTGGGACGCTCATGATCGAGCCGACGGAGAGCGAACCGAAGGAGGAACTCGACAGGTTCTGCGACGCTCTCATCTCGATCCGCGCCGAGATCGCCGAGATCGAGAGGGGGGAGGCCGACCGCGACGACAACGTCCTGCGCAACGCCCCGCACACGGCGTCGGTCGTGATCTCCTCCGATTGGTCACATCCCTACACCCGCGAGCGCGCGGCGTTTCCCGCCCCGTGGCTCAGGGGGAGGAAATTCTGGCCCGCGGTGGGGAGGATCAACAACGCGTACGGGGACAAGAACCTAGTCTGCACCTGCCCGCCGGTGGAATCGTACGCGCAGGAACCGGCGGACGTCACCGGGTAACATCCGATCACAGGAACGCATGCATCCATCTGAACTGATCCTCGTTCTCGATTTCGGTTCGCAATATTCACAGCTGATCGCCCGGCGCGTCAGGGAACTCGGGGTCTATTCCGAGCTCCGCGGTTTCAACGTCACGGCGGCCGAGGTCCGGAAGATCGCCCCCCGGGGCATCATCTTCTCGGGGGGGCCGTCGAGCGTCTACGACGAGGGGGCCCCGCTCCCCGATCCGGAGATCCTCAACCTGGGCATCCCGGTCCTGGGGATCTGTTACGGGCTCCAGATCATCGCGCACCAGAAGGGCGGGGCGGTGGACCCCGGGGCGCGCAGGGAGTTCGGCAGGGCGGACGTGATGATCGACGACTGCCAGGACCTCTTCTCGGGATTCGACTCGGCCCCCGTGCAGGTCTGGATGAGCCACGGGGACGCGCTCACGCGTCTCCCGGTGGGGTTCGAGCGGCTGGCCCGGTCGGACAACTCGCCGATATGCGCCGTTCGGGATTCCGCCCGCAGGATCTTCGGCGTGCAGTTCCATCCCGAGGTCGTCCATACGCCTCGCGGGACGGAAATCCTCAGGAATTTTGCATTCGGTATCTGCGGCTGCGCCGGGGGGTGGGATCCCGGCTCGATCATCAGGATGAAAACCGACGAGATCCGCGCGACCGTGGGGACGGAGAAGGTCCTCTGCGCCCTGAGCGGCGGGGTGGACTCCTCGGTGCTGGCGGTCCTGCTCCACGAAGCGATCGGCGACCAGCTCCACTGCATCCATATCAACAACGGCGTGATGCGGAGCTCGGAGAGCGAGCAGATCGTCGAGCTCTACAGGGACCGGTACCATTTCAACCTGAAGTACATCGACGCCACGGACGAATTCCTCGATCAACTGCGGGGCGTCGGGGACCCGGAGCAGAAGCGGAAGGTCATCGGGAAGGTGTTCATCGACGTGTTCGAGAGGGAGGCCCGCGGGCTCGGCGGGGTGAGGTTCCTCGCCCAGGGCACACTCTACCCGGACGTCATCGAGTCCACGTCCTTCCGGGGCCCCTCGCACACGATCAAGAGCCACCACAACGTGGGAGGCCTGCCCGAACGGATGCACCTGAAGCTCGTGGAACCGTTCCGGGAGCTCTTCAAGGACGAGGTCAGGGCCGTCGGCCGGGCGCTCCATCTCCCCGACCACTTCGTCATGCGCCATCCGTTCCCCGGACCCGGCCTGGCCGTCCGGATCGTCGGCGACGTCACCCCCGAAAAACTCGCCCTCCTCAGGAAGGCGGACGATATTTTCATCGAAGAGATCAGGAAACACGGCTGGTACGGGAAACTGTGGCAGGCGTTCGCGGTCCTCCTGCCGGTGAAGAGCGTCGGCGTGATGGGAGACCAGCGGACCTACGAGTGCGTGGCCGCGCTCAGGGCGGTCCAGAGCACCGACGGGATGACGGCGGATTGGGCGCCCCTGCCGGCGGAACTGCTCTCGGCGGCCTCGGGCAGGATCGTGAACGAGGTGCGGGGGATCAACAGGGTCGTCTACGACATCAGCTCGAAACCGCCGTCGACCATCGAGTGGGAGTGAAGGGGCGGCCGCGTCGCGCGACGCCGGACCGCGGTTCCCGGGACCGAAGGGATGGACAATAAAAAAGGGCGCTCTCGAGAGCGCCCTTTTCGTTTCAGGCCGTCGGGCGGCCGGGACCTACGAGCAGCCCGATGTCTCGCCGCAGTTGACGCACTTGTAGCAGGCCCCGCTGCGGACCATGATGCTGCCGCAGGCGTGGCAGGGGGGCGCGTCGGCCTGGGCCTGGTAGACCTCGTGTTCGTGGATCTCCCGGCGTGTCGCGGCGGCCGGCGATTCCTCCGGCTGCTTCGAGACGAGGTCGGACGATTCTTCCGCGGCCAGGGGCAGCTCCTCGGGAGGGAGGAAGCGCTTGCCGAGCCAGCGGAAGATGTAGTCGAGGATCGATTTCGCGATCGGGATTTCGCGGTTGCCCGTGAACCCGCTCGGTTCGAAGCGCATGTGCGAGAACTTCTCCACCAGGACGCGCAACGGGACGCCGTACTGCAGCGCCATCGAGACGGATGTCGCGAAGGCGTCCATCAGGCCGGAGATCGTCGAGCCCTCCTTCGACATGGTGATGAAGATTTCGCCGGGCACCGCCTCCGGGTAGAGGCCGACGGTGATGTACCCTTCATGCCCGCCGATCGAGAACTTGTGCGTCACGGCGGCGCGCTCGTCCGGGAGCCTGCGGCGGATGGCCTTCTTCGGGATGAGCCCCGAGACCTGGTCCATGCTCGTGTTGAGCGGCTGCGTGCGCTTGCACCCGTCGCGGTAGATCGCGATCGCCTTGAGCCCGAGGCGCCACGCTTCGACGTACGTCTTGGAGATGTCGTCGGCCGTGACGTCGGTCGGCATGTTGACCGTCTTCGAGATGGCGCCCGAGATGTAGGGCTGGACGGCGGCCATCATCTTCACGTGCCCCATGTACTCGATCGTGCGCTTCCCCTTCGCGGGCTTGAACGCGCAATCGAAGACGGGGAGGTGCTCCTCCTTCAGGTGGGGGGCCCCCTCGATGGTGTCGTTCTTGTTGATGAAGGCGATGATGTGCTCGATCTGCTCGTCGATGTACCCGAGTTTCTTCAGGGCCGCCGGCACGGTCTGGTTCACGATCTTCATCAACCCGCCGCCGACGAGCTTCTTATACTTGACGAGTGCGATGTCCGGCTCCACCCCGGTGGTGTCGCAGTCCATCATGAACCCGATGGTCCCCGTGGGCGCCAGGACCGTCGCCTGGGAGTTGCGGAAGCCGTACTCGCGGCCGATGGCGTAGGCGTCGTCCCACACCTTGCGGGCGGCGGTGAGGAGCCCGCTCGGAACGGTGCGGTCCGAGATCTTGTCCGCCGCCAGGCCGTGCATCTTGATGACCTTCAGCATCGGTTCCCGGTTTTTCTCGTAGCCCTTGAACGGCCCCATTTCCCTGGCGATCTGGGCCGACTGCTTGTAGGCCTGGCCGCACATCAGCGCGGTGACGGCCGCGGAGTAGCCGCGTCCCTCGTCGCTGTCGTAGGCGAGTCCGCGGGCCATCAGGAGGGCGCCGAGGTTTGCGTACCCGAGGCCGAGGGGCCGGTAATCGAAGCTGTTCTGCGTGATCTTCGGCGTCGGATAGCTGGCGTTGTCGACTTCGATTTCCTGCGCGGTGATGGTGATCGTCACGGCGTGGCAGAACGATTCGATGTCGAATTCGCCGTCAGGACGCCGGAACTTCATCAGGTTGAGCGACGCGAGGTTGCAGGCCGTGTCGTCGAGGAACATGTACTCGCTGCACGGGTTCGACGCGTTGATCGGCGCGGTGCCGGGGCAGGTGTGCCAGTTGTTGACCGTCGTGTGGAACTGCACGCCGGGATCGCCGCTGACCCACGCCGCTTCGGCCATTTCCTTCATCAGGTCGCGGGCGCGGTACGAGTCCATCGGTTTGCCGGTCCTCACGCCGATCGTCTTCCACTCCTTGTCGTCGACGACGGCGCCCATGAAGTCATCGGTGGCGCGCACCGAATGGTTCGCGTTCTGGTAGAAGACCGAGTCGTACGCGCCGCCCGGGACGTTGAAGCCACCGTCGTAACCGGCCTCGATCAGCGCCCAGGCTTTCTTCTCTTCTTCGGATTTCGAGCGGATGAAATCGAGGATGTCAGGGTGCTCCGTGTTGAGGATGACCATCTTCGCCGCGCGACGCGTCTTTCCGCCCGACTTGATCACGCCCGCGAACGCGTCGTATCCCCTCATGAAGGAGACGGGGCCGGAGGCGGTGCCGCCGCCCGAGAGGCTCTCCCTGGAGGAGCGCAGGGTCGAAAGGTTGGATCCCGTTCCCGATCCCCACTTGAAGAGACGGCCCTCGGTGCGCGCGAGCTCCAGGATCGAGTCCATGGTGTCCTCGACCGAATTGATGAAACAGGCGGAACATTGCGGCTTTTCCTCGATCCCGACGTTGAACCAGACGGGGCTGTTGAACGCCATGTACTGATTGACGAGCAGGAAGACCAGTTCGTCATAGAAAATCTCCGCATCGGCGGGGGTCGCGAAGTACTGCTGCTTCTTTCCCCACCCGGTGATCGTGGTGGCGACGCGCTCGACGATCTGGCGGACGCTGCTCTCCCGCTCGGGTGTCCCTAATTTTCCATGAAAATACTTCGAAACAACCACATTCGTGGCCGTCATTGACCAGGACTTCGGTACCTCGATGTCCTTCTGTTCAAAAATTGTCTCACCGCGCTCGTTGGCGATGATCGCTGACCGGAGTTCCCATTCGATCTCATCGAAGGGATGCACGTCCGGTTTGGTAAAATATCTGCGAAACGATAATCCTTTGCGGGTACCTTTGGTGCCCTGGGAACCACCTCCGGAAACGGCCGCGGCTGGATCAACCCCGGCGTTTCTGACCTCTTTATCCTGCATGCTGTATCTCCTTATATGTGTTAATGTATTGAAAAACCTTGAGTTATAAAAAAAGAAAAAATCCGGGACGGCCGGATTTTTTCGGTAAAATCAAAAAATTTTTGCGACGAGGGTTGACGAATTCGAAACGGACGGTTGCGATACGGTATTCACGGTTTTTCCTCCTTGCTGCTCGTACAACTCACGCCTGGTGGGTTGTCACTGGAAAATCAACCGTCCCTATTCGGTTGGCGACATTGGTTCGAAATATATAGTCTTGTGGATAAGAAGTCAAGGAAAAAATCAAAAAAAATTCCAAGGCCGATACCATCACGTGAGATAAATTCAGCGCGCCCCTCCGGGCCGCCCCGGAGCCGGCGTAAACGCTTGCATCTCGCCGGGGTTGGATGTATTTTCAACCTGAGATCCCATGCAGGCCGATTCTTACATCCGTCGCCAATGTCCTCAGCCGTGAGGTTCGAAACGATCGGCGGGATGCTCGATGGTCTCCTGGAGAAATTTGCCGGGGCGGCCCGCCCGATCGTGATGTGGAAATCGGAAGATGGGTACCGGGGAATCGGCTACCGGGAGTTCGGGGAGTGGGTCGGTAGAATTTCGGCGGGACTCGCCTCGTTGGGCGTGAAACCCGGCGACCGGGTCGCCCTGATCTCCGAGAACAGGCCCGAATGGGTGGTCGCCGACATGGCCATGGTGAGGCTCGGCGCCGTCAACGTCTCGCTCTACCCGAGTCTCACGCCGAAACAGGTGGAGTACATCCTCGCCGACGCCGGCGTCACCTGCGCGATCGTTTCCAACCGGCTCCAATTCAACAAGATCGTAAAGATCCGCGCCGCGTTGCCGTGCCTGAAGGACGTCGTCAGCTTTTCGGACCTGGGCATCCCGGACGCGGTCAGCTTTGCCGACCTCGCGGCCCGGGGCGACGCGTTTGAGCATGCCCACCCGGGGTATGTCAGGGCCGAATCGGCCCGCGTGACCCCCGACCACCTCCTGACGCTCATCTATACGTCCGGCACCACCGGCAATCCGAAAGGCGTCATGCTCACGCACCGCAACCTGGTGAGCAACATCCTCGCCTCGACGGAGTGCATACCGTTCCTGCCGGACGACATCCTCCTGTCGTTTCTCCCGCTCTGCCATTCGTTCGAGCGGATGGGGGGGTATTACTCCGCGATGGCGTGCGGCGTGACCATCGCGTACGCCGAGAGCATCGATACCGTGCGTGAAAACATCCTCGAAGTGAGGCCCACCATCGTGACGACGGTGCCGAGACTCTTCGAACGGATCTACAACGGACTGTTGAAACAGGCCAGGGCCATGCCGCCCGCGAAGAGGCTCATCTTCAACTGGGCGATGTCGGTCCGGGCGAGCGTCGCCGCCCGGCCCGGTCCGGCGCGGCTGCCCCTCCCCCTGAAACTCCGTCGCGCCATCGCGGACCGGCTCGTGTTCTCGAAAATCCGTTCCCGGATGGGGGGACGGATCAGGTTTTTCGTCTCGGGGGGGGCGGCGCTCTCGCGGGAGCTGGGAGAATTTTTCGAGAGTATCGGCATCGGGATCGTCGAGGGGTACGGCATGACGGAAGCGTCGCCGGTGATCAGCGTGAACCGGCCGGGCCGGGGAAAGTTCGGGACGGTCGGGACCGCCATCCCCGACGTCTCGATCAGGATCGCCGCCGACGGGGAAATCCTCGCGAAGGGACCGAACGTGATGCTCGGGTACTGGAACGACCCGGTGGCGACGAAGGAGGCGGTCGATGACGACGGGTGGCTCCATACCGGCGACATCGGGACCTTCGACGCCGACGGCTACCTCGTGATCACCGACCGGAAAAAACACCTGATCGTCAGCTCGGGAGGGAAGAACATCGCGCCGGGACCGATCGAGGCGGCGTTCCTCCGGAGCGGGTTGATCCACCAGATCCTGATCATCGGGGACGGCAGAGGGTACCTGACGGCGCTGATCGTCCCGGAGTTCGACCATCTCCGGGAGCGGCTGGCGGGCGTGGCGGACGGGCCGGCCCCGACCGACCGCGAACTGGTTTCGGCGGCGGCGGTCCGGAAAATATTTCAGGAGGAAATCGACGCGATCCAGAAGGAATTCGCGTCGTTCGAGAGGATCCGGAGGTTCACCCTGATACCGTCGGCCTTCTCGCCCGAGGAGGGCGAAATCACCCCGACGCTGAAAATCCGGAGGTCCGTCGTGGAGAAGAAGTACCGCGAAACGATCGAACGGATGTACGAGGGGGTGGTGTAAGGAATTCCTTGATTCTGAGGGGAGAAATCACTATTTTTTTACGCATACGTTGGAATGTTGCACATCAAGAACCAGGATCATCGATGAATAACGCGTCCACCATCGCTCTTTCTTCCGCGACCGCCGAGTACCAGGAAGGCCTCTGGCTGCACAGCCGTCGCTGGGACCTGACCTTCATCAGCCTCAGCGCGGGCCTGGTGATCCTCCCCTTCATCGCGTACGAATTTTTCCTCTACCTGCTCGGCATCGAAGCCGTCCGGACGGCCCTCAACGTGGCTCCGGGGGACGTCCTCGACTTCAGCCGCAACACCGTAAACGGCATGATCGCGCTCCTCATCGGCGGACCGCACATGTATGCCACCTACACGAGGACCTTCCTCGACACCGATTTCCGGAAGCACCACGTCGGGTTCCTGCTCGGTTCGCTGCTCCTTCCGGTCGGCGTCGTGTTCCTGGGCATGGCGAACTTCCAGCTCCTGGTGACGCTCTTTTTCTTCTGGGCTTCGGTGCACATCCTGCACCAGGTGAGTTACATCATCGAATGTTACACGAAGAAGCAGGTGAAGCCGCTCAGCGTGCCGAACAGGGTGCTCGACTACGTCGTCGTCTTTTCATCCCTCTATCCCATCGGCGTCTGGAGGATGGTGAACGACAATTTCGCCATCGGGAAGATCAGGCTGTTGCTCCCTGAATTCATCCTCATCAGGAACAATCCCATCATCGGCTGGGGTCTCTTCTACGCGGTCACGCTGATTTTCGTCGTCTCCCTGACCCTCTGGCTGCGGCGCAGTTACCGTGAGTACATGGCCGGCGAACTCCATGCTCCGAAATTCATCCTGATGGGGCTGACCGTGGTCGTCTCGTTTTTCATCCCGTCGTACCAGGAACTCGACGTGGCATTCCAGGGCTTCAATACCTGGCATTCGTTCCAGTACCTCGGGCTCACCCTCTACATCAACCGCCTCCGCCAGCAGAAGGGGGGGATCCACACGCCGCTGATCAGCGCGATGAGCGTCGAGGGGAAGGGGTGGAAGTTCTATGCGTTCAACGTCGGGCTTGCCGTCTCCACCGTCGGACTGATCGCCGTCCTGCTGCTGAACAAGGACTTCCTCGGTTTCTCGTTCGACCAGTGCTACTACATTGTGGTCCTCTCGGTGCTCCTGATGCACTACTACCACGACCATCTGCTCTTCACGCAGACCGAAATCATCGCGGGGCGCTGATCGCCGCCGCAGCGCCATCCACGTCCCTCCCGGGCGATTCGCAGGCCGGTGATCCGGCCGCCCGGGCGCTGCCTGCGGACCCCCCGGTCGTAAAAAGCATCCTGAACACCTTCGGCCGTCCGCTCCGCCGGATCAAAGCCCGGGTCGAGGGGTTCGCAACCCGGCCCGCCGCGCGCTGGTCGCTCTTCGGCATCGCCTTCGTTGAATCCTCCTGTTTTCCGATACCCCCCGATCCGCTCCTGATCGCGATGAGCGTCGGGGAGCCGGGGAAATCGTTCCGGTACGCGCTGATCACCACCATCGGTTCGGTCCTCGGCGCGTTCCTCGGGTATTTCATCGGGTTCGCCCTCTTCGAGACCGTCGGCCGCCCCATCCTCGAATTCTATGGCCTCGTCGACGCGTTCGGAGACGTGCTCCGGGGGTATAGCGGGAACGGGATCCTGGTCCTGTTCGTCGCCGGTTTCACGCCGATCCCCTTCATGCTGTTCACGATCGCGGCGGGGTTCAACCAGACGCTCCCTCTGACGACCCTCGCGCTCGGCTGCGTCATCGGAAGGTCGGTCAGGTTTTTCCTGCTCGGAGGCCTCCTCTATATTTTCGGCGAGTCGATCAGGACGTTCCTCGACCGCTACTTCGAACGGCTTACCCTCACCGTCGCGGCGCTTTCGGTCGCGGCCTTCCTCGGAATCAGACTTTTCGCCTGAACGGCGGGGAGGACCGGCATGCCGAAGCTCGAGTCCCGCATCGTCGAAATCTGCATCTTTTCGTTCGGTGACCGCGGCCCGGAATACCTCCTGCTGCGTCGTTCACCGGCGGAGACGCTCTTCCCGGGGATCTGGCAATTCGTGAGCGGGTCGGTGGAGGAGGGCGAGACCGCGACCGGGGCGGCCCGGCGCGAGCTGAACGAGGAAACTTCCCTCCCGTGCCTCGATTTCTGGGTCCTCCCGCACATCAACTCCTTCTACGATCCGTCCCGCGACTCGGTGAACCTCACGCCGGTTTTCGCCGCCCGGGTGGCCCCCGGGAGCGTGCCGAAACTTTCCCCCGAACATATCGAATACCTCTGGTGTGATCTCACGACCGCCGCCGGGAAGCTCCTGTGGCCCGCTCAGCGCGAAGCGCTCCGGATCCTGCACGAATACATCGTGCGGGGGAGCGAGGCCGCCGGCCGTTCGAGGCTCGGTTGAATCCCCTGAAACCGGCCCCAGCCGCCTGTCAACGACATCGCGGGACGGCGTGTCCAACGGTAAACGACCCATTCGATGCACAATCCGATGAGGGAGCCATGAACCGCATCTCCATTCTCCTTGCCGTATCCGTCCTCGGCTGCGCGGCCGCCGTCGGGCAGTCGTCCCGGAGTGTCATCACCCTCGGTTCGGGGGCCGGGCAGGGCTGGCTCGGCGTCTCCGTCGAGGACATCACGAAAAAACTCGCCGACAGGGAGGACCTGAAATCCACGTCGGGCGCGTATGTCTCCGACGTCGCCGAGGATAGCCCGGCGGAGGGAGCGGGCATCCGCGAGGGGGACGTGATCGTGAAGTTCGGGGTGAAGGAGATCGGCGACAGCGACGACCTGATCCGGGCCGTGCGGAAATCGGACCCGGGTGAAGAGGTCGCCATCGTCGTCAACCGCGCCGGGGAGACAAAAACCCTGAAGGCGAAACTCGACGAAATTGAAACTCCCAGGGCGTACGCCTTCACCGTGCCTCCGCGGCCGAACATCGCGCCGATGCACCCCGGGGGGTTCGGGATGAGCTTCCACAGGTCTGGTGAAAGGCTCGGGATGGAGATGCAGGACCTCGGCAAACAGCTCGCCGCGTACTTCGAAGTGCCCGGCAACCGGGGGGTGCTGGTGACGTCGGTGTCGACGAAAGGATCGGCCGGGAAAGCCGGGATGAAGGCCGGGGACGTGATCGTCCGCGTCAACCGGAATACGGTCCGCGACGTCGACGACGTCCTGGACGAGGTCCGCGAGACCGACGCCGATTCGATCCCTTTCGAAGTGATCAGAAAAGGGAAGACGGTGACGATGTCGATCGGGGTGGAGAGGGATGAGGAGACCAGCTTCCTCGATCACGACTGGGATGCCCTGGGACGGCTGGAGTCCCGCGCCTATCACGACGCGCTCCGCGCCCACGCCGGGGGTATCGCGTTCAGGAAGGAAAAACTCCACGGTCTGAAGGAGAGCCTCATGGATCTGAAGGAAGAATTGAGAGAAAACGCGCTGGAATTGAAGAAGAAGTTGCGCGAGGAGCTCCGGAGCTTCTGATCCGGGTCGACTGATCCCGGCGCCGTCGAAGCCCCCCACCGGTTGGGGGGCTTTTTTTATGTCGTCGCCGTTGACGTTACGGCTATTTTTCGTATATTCCCCGGATTATAGCCTGCGGTCCTGTCCCACATTTCGCGATCCCGGTCTCCAGATACCGTGAAGACTATCCTCCTACTCCTGAGCGGCGCCCTCTTCGCGGCGCACGCAATCCCCGCTCCGCGTGACTCATCCTCAGCACGACCATACGAAGAGATCGCCGCACGACTGATCACCGACGGCCTCGGTTCCGGTCAGGCATACCGTATGCTCTCCGAACTGACGGGAAGGGTCGGCGCCCGCCTCAGCGGATCGCCCCAGGCGGACAGGGCGATCGAATGGGGACGCAGGACGATGGCCGGACTCGGTTTCGATTCGGTCTGGCTGGAAAAACTGATGGTGCCGCACTGGGTGCGTGGACCGATCGAGGAAGCGTACGCCGAACCTGCGCCGGGGAGGGCCAGGACGCCGTTGAGCGTCGCCGCCCTCGGCGGGAGCATCGGCACCCCCGGGGGCCCCGTGACCGCCCCGGTGGTCGAGGTGAAAACCTTCGAGGAGCTCCGGGCGATGGGGAGCGCCGCCAGGGGCAAGATCGTCTTCTTCAACAGGCCGATGGACCCCACAAAGGTGAACGCCTTCGCGGCGTACGGAGGCGCCGTGGACCAGCGCAGTCTGGGCGCCATCGAGGCGGCCAGGGCGGGGGGCGTCGCGGCGATCGTCCGCTCGATGACCATGCGACGCGACGATGTCCCCCACACCGGCGCCATGCACTACAACGATTCGATCCCGCAGGTCCCCGTCGCCGCCATCAGCGTCATCGACGCCGAATACCTCGACAGCCTGATCGGGGCCGAGAAGGACGTCCGCCTCTCCCTGCGTCTGAGCTGTGAGACGCTTCCCGACGTCGAACAGGCGAACGTCATCGGCGAGATCCGGGGAACGGAGAAGCCGGAGGAAGTCCTCGTGGTGGGCGGCCACCTCGACAGCTGGGACAAGGGCACCGGCGCGCACGATGACGGCGCCGGCTGCGTCCAGGCCATCGAGGCGCTGCGCCTCATCCGGGCGGCGGGCCTGCGCCCGAAGCGGACCATCCGCGCGGTCCTCTTCATCAACGAAGAGAACGGTCTCCGCGGGGGGAGCGACTACGCGGAGCGTGACCGCGGCGATGAACGGCATATCCTCGCGCTGGAGTCCGACGCAGGCGGCTTCACCCCGCACGGGTTCGGCGTGAGCACCGATCCCGCCATCATCGGAAAGGATTCCGCGATCGTCGCGAAGCTCGCGGCCTGGAGCTACCTGTTCACTTCCATCGGCGCGGACGACATCAGCGCGGGCGGGGGCGGGGCCGACATCTCGCCGCTCGCGCGTCTCGGGGTGCCCTGCGTAGGTCTGAGGGTCGACGCTCACCGATATTTCGATTACCACCATTCGGACAATGACACCTTCGACAAGGTGAACGACCGTGAGCTCCACCTCGGGGCCGCCAGCATGGCGATCCTCCTCTATGTCATCGCCCAGGAGGGGCTCTGAGGGGCCGCCGGGCAGCATCGGATTGTTGTATGCAGGCTACTTTCATTCACTCTCCACTATCACACGAGGCTTTTATGAGAACACTGTCATTGATTCTCCTCGCCCTGACCTGTCTCCTCGCCGTGACCGTTCCGGCGCAGGACAAGCCGGACTCGGCGGCCGTCGCCCGCATCATCGACGAGGGCATGAACCGGTCGAAGGTCATGGACCTCCTCAGCAGCATGACCGACGTCTACGGCCCGCGCCTCACCTGGTCGCCGGAGTACCTGCAGGCGGCGAAATGGGCCGTGAAGAAGTTCGGTGAACTGGGCATCTCCAATCCCCACCTGGAGAGCGGCGAGCCGCTCGGCCGGGCGTGGACGCTGAAACGGTACTCCGCCAACATCATCGGAAAGCGGAACTTCCCGCTCATCTCGTTTCCAAAGGCCTGGTCGCCCGCAATCGAGACCACGGGCGAGCTGGTGTACCTCGACGCGGCCACCGACAGCGCGCTGGAATACTACAAGGGAAAACTGGGGGGTAAGTTCATCCTGCTCGACCCGCCCCGCGACGTCAAGGCCCATTTCGAACCGGAGGCGACGCGCGAGGCCGATTCCTCGCTGCTCGACCTCGCCAACGCGGACGATCCGGCGAACCGGAGGGGCGGCCGGCGACGGTTCGAAATGACCCCGGAGATGAAGCAGCGCGCCCTGGTGAACTACCATAAGATGCAGCTCGCCGAGAAAGAGGGCGCCGCGGGGATCCTGACGGCCAGCCGGGGGGACGGCGGCAACATCTTCGTGCAGGGAGCGGGTGCGGCCTACCATCCCGATACGCCGTTCAGCAAACGGACGGGAGTCTACGAGGCGAAGGCCCCGAAAATCCTTCCGCAGATCTCGGTGGGCGCGGAACACTACAACCGGCTGGTCAGGATGATCGGCAAGGGGGAGAAGCCGAAGCTGGAAATAAACCTGGAAGTGTCGTTCGGCGATCTCGATTCGCTGTATAACGTCATCGCGGAGATCCCGGGCACCGATCTCGCCGGCGAGGTCGTGATGCTCGGCGGGCATTTCGATTCGTGGCACGGCGGAACCGGCGCGACGGACGACGCCACCGGATGCGCTGCCGTGATGGAAGCGGTCCGGATCCTGAAAGCGCTCGACCTCAAGCCGCGGCGCACCATCCGCGTCGCCCTCTGGGACGGCGAGGAGCAGGGCCTGCACGGGTCGGAGGCGTACGTCAAGGCCCACTTCGGCAGCAGGGCCGAACAGGCGGACGGCCAGGGCGAGGTGAAGCTCCTCCCCGAAGCGGAGAAATTTTCCGTGTATTTCAACCATGACAACGGCAGCGGAAAGCTCCGCGGCGTCCATATGCAGGGGAACGAGGCGACCCGCGCCATCTTCCGGGCCTGGCTGGCCCCGTTCGACTCGCTCGGCGCGAGCACGCTGACGCTCGCGAACACCGGCGGCACGGACCATCTCTCCTTCGACGCGATCGGGCTTCCCGGTTTCCAGTTCATCCAGGACGAGCTTGAATACAGCTCCCGGACGCACCACGCGACCATGGACCTCTACGAGAGGGTGCAGGAAGCCGACATGAAACAGGCGGCGGTCATCATGGCGACGTTCGCGTACCAGGCGGCGATGCGGGACGCGAAATTCCCGCGCAAGGAGTTGCCGAAGCCGCGTCCGCAGGTCCCCGGCAGCAACTGACGATCACGATGCGTACAGGGGCCCCGTGCGGGGCCCCTTTTTTTTGCGGCCCCTCCGGTGCGTAACCGGGTGCATCGGAACGGTCGATTTCGTACATTGGGGATGAATTTCAATCCATTCAATCATTCCATCAAGAGTGTACCGTGAGTCTCCTTGTCGTCGGATCGCTCGGCATTGACACCATCGAAACGCCTTTCGGCCGCGTCGAGAACGTGCTCGGCGGGTCGGCCACCTACATTTCGACCGCCGCCAGTTATTTCGCCGCGCCGGTGCGGCTCGTGGGCGTGGTCGGGAACGACTTCCCGGGTCAGCACCTCCAGTTCCTGGAGAGCCGCGAAATCGACCTCGAAGGACTCCAGATCGACAGGAACGGGAAGACGTTCCGGTGGGGCGGCCGGTACCACTACGACCTGAACAACCGCGACACGCTGTACACCGAGCTGAACGTCTTCGAGAAATTCGACCCGATCATCCCCGAATCGTACAAGAAAACCGCGTACGTCTGCCTCGGGAACATCGACCCCGATCTCCAGCGCAAGGTCCTCGAACAGATCACCCGGCCGCGGCTCGTGGTCGGGGACACGATGAATTTCTGGATCAGCGGCAAGCTGGATTCGCTGAAGGCGACGATGAAACTGCTCGACGTCCTGATCCTGAACGACGCCGAGGCGAGGGAAATGACCCGCGAGGCGAACCTGATCCGCGCGGCGAAGGCGATCATCCGGATGGGCCCGAAGATCGTGGTGATCAAGAAGGGCGAGCACGGCGCCATGATGGTCACCGAACAGACCATCTTCTCCGCCCCCGCGTACCCGCTCGAAACCATCAACGACCCCACGGGCGCCGGCGACGCCTTTGCCGGCGGTTTCACCGGCTGGATCGCGCGGACCGACGACCTCTCCGAGAACAACATCAAGCGCGCCGTCATCTACGGCAGCACGCTCGCATCGTTCTGCGTCGAACGGTTCAGCCTCGACCGGTTCAAGGACCTCACGTACCTGGAAATCCAGGACCGCTTCCGTGAATTCCGTGAACTCTCCCGCTTCGACGAAGAACTGACCACGTCCTGAGCCCCCGGACGGACCCCGACGACCATGAAGACGATTGAGTGGCGGGACGGGAAAGTTCGCTTTCTCGATCAGACCCGCCTGCCCGGGGACGAATCGTACGTCGAGACCGCGGATTACCGCGTCGTCGCGGACGCCATCCGTTCCCTGAAAATCCGCGGCGCTCCGCTGATCGGCATCGCCGCGGCGTACGGCGTCGCGCTGGCCGCCCGCTACCCGCTCTCACCCGGCACCGCCGGCCTCGACGCGGCCGTCGCGCACCTGGCCTCGACGCGTCCGACGGCCGTCAACCTTTTCTGGGCCCTCGGAAGGATGCGCGGTGCGCTCGGCGGGTCGGCGGACGCCCCGGACATCGCACACCGGGCGCTCGAGGAGGCCCGCGCGATCCACGACGAAGACGCGCGGATGTGCCGGGCCATCGGGGACCACGGCCAGGTGCTGATCCCCGACGACGCGGTCGTCGTTACCCACTGCAATGCCGGGGCGCTCGCCACCGGGGGCATCGGCACCGCCCTCGGCGTGATCGTTTCAGCGGCGGCCGCCGGCAAGAAGGTCAGGGTCTTCGCCGGGGAAACCCGCCCCCTGTTCCAGGGCGCCCGGCTGACGGCGTGGGAGTTGAAACAGGCGGGCATCGACGTCACCGTGGTCACCGACGGCACGGTCCCCTGGCTCATGTCGCGGCAACGCATCGACGCGGTGCTCATCGGCGCGGACCGGATCGCCGCCAACGGGGATGTCGCGAACAAGATCGGATCGTACGGGCTGGCCCGCGCGGCCTCGGACCACGGGATCCCGTTCTACGTTGCCGCCCCGGTCACGACCATCGACGTCTCGATCGCCACCGGCGCCGGGATCACGATCGAGGAGCGGGCCGCGTCCGACGTGGCCGAGTGGGGGGGGACGAGGATCGTTCCGGCCGGCGTCGGTGTCTGGGCTCCGGCCTTCGATGTGACGCCCGCGCGGTACGTCACCGCCATCATCACCGAAACGGGGGTGCACAGGCCCCCGTACGGTTTCGCCGCACCGGCCGCGGCGCACGGTCGGAGGGAGGGGGCGCCGTGAGCCCGATCGTCACCACGAACGCCGTGGTGTTGCGCAGCGTGAAGTTCCAGGAGTCGAGCAGGATCGTCACCTTCTACACGGAGCGGTTCGGCCGCCTCGCGGGCATCGTCAAGGGGGCGCGGAAGAGTCCGGGCAGGTTCGGCTCCTCGCTCCAGCCCATGGCGCAGGTCGCGGTCGTCGTGTACAGGAAACCCGGCCGGGAAGTCCAGACCGTCTCACAGTGCGACCTCACCGTCGCCTACCGCCGCATCCCGCTCGAGCTCGGGAGAATGGCCGTCGGCCTCCAGATGGTCGAACTGGTCACGATGATCACCCACGACGAGGAGGAGAACCGGCCTCTTTATGACCTCCTCTCCGGTTCGCTTCGCGAGCTCGACGAAGAATCCGATCCCGGGTGGATGCTTCTCTATCAGTTCGAGATACGGCTCGCCGGGATTTTCGGGTTCCGTCCCGATTTCAACGGTTGCGCCGGCTGCGGCCGGCCGTTCGGGGAGGGCATGCCCGGGGGGGAGATGGTCCGGGTCGACATCGAACGGGGCGGACCTCTCTGCCGCGACTGTGACTCACCCGGCCGCAGGTGCGTCCTCCTGTCAGGCACGGAACTTCAACTCCTGAGGGACCTGTCGGCCCGCCCCCGTGCCGCCGCCAGGCCCGGTCCCGGCGGCACCGCCTCGCGGAGCGAACGGGTCGAAGGATTCCTCTTCGATTTTTACGCTTATCACCTGCCGGGGTTCCGGCGCCTCCGGTCCGGCGAGGTTTTTCGACAAGTCGGCGAAAACATTTCCATAAAAACATAGCGGTCCGGGAACTCCTGAAACAAAATCGGGGTATTATGGGTATATATACTGTCGTCTCATCAACCGGAGCAAGGGTATGTCGAATTCTTCTGTAATCAAAGCGGTTTTTCTGATTTTCATCGGTATCGTCTTCGGGGTCGTCATGGTCTCGAACTTCCGGGGCGTCATCGCCCCCGGGCTGGCCGACGAGCGGGAGGTGACCATCGGGGCGCCCTCCCAGATGCAGAAAGGGCAGGTCGATAACCGGGCCCTGAACAGGGCGTTCGTGGACGTCAACAAGGCCGTGACCCCGACCGTCGTCAGCATCACGATCCTGACCAAGCCGGAGGAAAAATCGGGCCAGATGAACGAATTTTTCCATTTTTTCAGTCCCGATTACGGGGAGGGTGGCGCCGAACCGAGTCAGGGCTCCGGATCGGGAATCATCATCAACCCCGAGGGATACATCCTGACCAACAACCACGTGGTCGGGGACGCCCAGGAGGACCACGTGGACGTCATCCTGAACGACAACCGTAAAATGAAGGCGAAGATCATCGGCACCGATCCGTCGACCGACATCGCCATCATCAAGGTGGACGGGAAGGACCTTCCGACGGCATCGCTCGGAAATTCCGACGAGCTGGAAGTGGGCGAATGGGTGGTGGCGATCGGCAACCCCCTGGGGCTGAACTCGACCGTCACGGCGGGGATCGTCAGCGCGATCGGCCGGTCCCAGATCGGGGTGATCCGCGACAACGACGGGTACGCGATCGAGAATTTCATCCAGACCGACGCGGCCATCAACCCGGGCAACAGCGGCGGGCCGCTCGTCGACCTGAACGGCAACGTCATCGGCATCAACACCGCCATCGCCACGACCAACGCCCGGTACCAGGGGTACGGGTTCGCGATCCCGATCAACCTTGCGAAGAGCGTGGCCGCCGACATCATCAGGTACGGCGAGGTGCGGCGCGGGTACATCGGGGTCCGGATCAGCGGGGTGGACGAGGTCACCGCGAAATCGATCGGGCTCGACGGCGCGCGGGGCGTCATGGTCCAGAGCCTCGAATCGGGCGGGGCGGGCGAATCGGCCGGCCTCGAGCCGGGGGACGTGATCCTCTCGGTCGACGGGAAGAAAGTCAACGCCGCGAACGAGCTGCAGAGCCTGATCGCCCGGAAACATCCCGGCGACAAGGTCGCGCTGGAGGTTTTCAGGGACAAGCGGGCAATGGAGAAGAGCGTGACGCTCAAGTCGAGGACCCCCTCGGTGCGGCCGGTGGCCGACACCGGTACGAAGGACGACGCCGGCGCGCCCGGCGACCGGCAGGAGTCGTCGCTCAGTCTCGAGAAACTGGGAATGAAGATCACCGGGCTCACGTCGCGTGAGAAACAGGACCTCGACGTGGAGTCCGGCGTCCTCATCAGCGACGTCACCCGTTACACCGAGGCGTACGAGCGCGGCCTCCGGGAGGGCGACGTCATCATCGAGGCGGACCAGAAGGCGATACGCTCGCCGGCCGACTTCAAATCTGTCCTCGACGCGCGCGGAAAAGGGGACGCCATCCTCCTCAGGGTGAAACGCACGTCCGGGTCCTTCTTCGTGGCGATCCAGCTCCCCTGAGCCGAATCGCGACAGGATGAAAAAAGCCCCGGCATCACTGCCGGGGCTTTTTCCGTTCCGTGCCGGCGGCCGCACACCCTGTCCGGGCCGGGAAATCCCCTTCCCCCGGGCCGCCGCTCGCCGGGGGGAGGGGTCGTTACAGCGAGAGGAGGATCGAGCGGTATTTCGGGACGGGCCAGTGCTCGTCGGCGACCACGCCCTCGAGATCGTCCACCACCGCCCTGACCCTTTCACACTGCGCCCTGACGCCGACGAATGCCGCCGCCTTCTTCCGGAGGTCGCCCGTCTCGTTGGCGGCTGACACCAGGCCGTCAAGCTTCGCGAGCGCGGCGTGGAGCCGGTCGATGTCGGACGTGACCTTCCTGAAGATCACCGGGATCGCCTTCGTCCCCGGTCCCGAATCGCCCAGCAGTTCACGGACCCCCGACAGGCTCTCCGCGAGGTCCCGGGCGTACTTCGCGGCGGCGGGGAGGAACATCGTCACGGCCATGTCCCTGGTCACCTCCGCCTCGATGTCGGCGTGCTTGATGTAGTGCTCCATGTCGATGTGGTGACGCGATTCCACCTCCCGGTCGGAATAGATCCCGAACCTGGTGAACATCGCGACGGCCTGTTTGTCCAGGAGCGCGTTCAGGGCCTCCGGCGTGGTCCTCAGGTTCGGCAGGCCGCGCCGCTGCGCCTCCTTCGTCCACTTCTCGGAGTAATTGTCCCCCTCGAAGAGGATGTTCTTCGACGATTTCACCATCTCCCGGAGGACTTCCACCGCGACCACGGTGAACTTCTTTTTCCCGGCCATCCGTTTCGCGATCTCGTCGCTGAAGTGCGTGAGGCCGTCGGCGACCGCGGTGTTGAGGACGGTGACCGCGCTCGCCGGCGTCGACGACGAGCCGACCGCGCGGAACTCGAACTTGCTCCCGGTGAACGCGAACGGCGAGGTGCGGTTCCGGTCGGTGTTGTCCCTCGGGACCTGCGGGATCTTGTCGATGCCGACGGAGAGCCACGCCTGGTCCTTCGTCGTCGTCGGTCCTGCCGTGCGCGAGGTCCTCGAGGACCCGGGTGAGCATGTCCCCGACGAAAACGGAGATGATCGCCGGCGGCGCCTCGTTCGCCCCGAGCCTGAGGTCGTTCGAGCAGGAGGCGATGGAGGCCCTGAGTTCACGGGAATGGCGGTGGACGGCCCAGATGGTCGACACGAGGAAGACCAGGAACTGCAGGTTCGATTCCGGCGTCTTGCCCGGGATCGAGGAGGTTCTCGCCGCGGTCGGTCGCGATCGACCAGTTGCAGTGTTTTCCGCTCCCGTTGATGTGGGCGAACGGCTTCTCGTGGAGGAGGACCGCGAGGTCGTGACGCTTGGCGATCCTGTCCATCATGTCCATCAGGATCTGGTTGTGGTCGACGGCGATGTTCACCCCTTCGAAGATCGGGGCGACCTCGAACTGGTTCGGCGCGACCTCGTTGTGGCGGGTCTTGAGCGGGATGCCGTGCTTGTACGACTCCTCCTCGAGGTCGGTCATGAAGTGGAAGGCCCGTTCGGGGATGTTGCCGAAGTACTGGTCCTCGAGCTGCTGGTGCTTCGCGGGGGCCCTGCCGAAGAGCGTCCTGCCGGTCTGCACCAGGTCGGGACGGCGTTTGTAGTACGTGTTGTCGATGAGGAAATACTCCTGCTCGACCCCGAGCGTCGACGAGACCTGGGTGGCCGTGTTCCTGAAATGCCTGAGGACGCCCATCGCGGCGGTGTTCAGCGCCTGGAGGGAACGCAGGAGGGGCGCTTTCTTGTCGAGCGACTCACCCGTGTAGGAGATGAAGATGCAGGGGATGCAGAGCGTGTTCCCGTGGGGATATTCGACGACGAAAGCCGGGCTGGTCGGGTCCCAGATCGTGTACCCGCGGGCCTCGAAGGTCGCGCGGATCCCGCCGGACGGGAAGGAGGAGGCGTCCGGTTCGCCCTGGATGAGCTGGCGGCCCGTGAAGGCTTCGATCACCCTCCCGTTGTCGCCGTAGGCGATGAAGGAATCGTGTTTCTCCGCCGTCGATCCGGTCATCGGCTGGAACCAGTGCGTGTAGTGCGTGCAGCCCTTGGAGATGGCCCAGTCCTTCATCGCGACGGCCACGATGTTCGCCGTCTCCAGGTCGAGCGTGCCGCCCCTCTCGACGAGCTGCCGGAGGCGTTCGTAGACGTGGCCGGGCAGGGCCCCCGCCATCTTCTCCATGTCGAAATTGTTCTCACCGAAATATGACGAAACGCGCGGGGTGTTCTTGCCGTTCATGATGTCTCCGTGACGATGGTGTGGATCGATCGGTTAATTAGAGAGCGTGAGTTTCAACCTGTATGATTCCTTCGGACTCGAGAGCACCATCGAGGTGGTGGTGTGGATGACGCCGGCCCACGCCTGGATTTTCGAGAGGAGTTTCTCCAGGCTCCTGGTGTTCTCCGTCCGGATTTTCAGGAGGTGGGTCCCCTCGCCCGTGACGGCGTGGACTTCCAGGACCTCCTCCGTGGCGTTCGCGTGCTCCAGGAACGCCTGGTAATGCCGTGACGAGTCGACCGTCACCAGGACGAACGCGGTGATGTCCTTCCCGAGCTTCGCAGGATCGAGGTGGGCATAATAGCCCCTGATGACACCCTGTTCCTCGAGCTTCCTGAGCCGTTCGCTGACCGAGGGGATGGAAAGCCCTACCGATTCTGCCAGTTCGCTGCGTCGGGTTCTGCCGTTTTTTTGCAGAATATCGAGGATTTTGAGGTCGATGTTGTCGAAATTCATCGGAAATGCGGGGACGACCTAATAAAGTAAGGTATTTTTTAAAAATACCTTTCGAAGATAAGGATGAAATGGGAAATATGCAAGTAAAAAGAAAGGCGAAGCGAAGTATTTCCTCTGACGAGAGGTGGTCCGGAAGGAAGGGGTGAGGCGATCGCCCTGGCGTCGTGCCGACGTGGACATGACCGGGCCGGGATTCGCCCGAATTGATGATTTGTTGCATATAACTCCTGAATTCCCTAGATTATTCGATTCGGTCTCGTCGTTCCATCCATTCCAGTAGAGGGAAAGGGTTCCCATGAAACTCCTTACAATCATCGTCATGACAGTGATCGCGTCGCTCCCGGCCGTGAGCCAGGTAAACCTGAAACTCGAGAAGTACGAGCTCCCCAACGGGCTTACCGTGGTCCTGCACGAGGACCATTCCGCCCCCGTGATCGGCGTCGTCGTCATGTACCATGTCGGGTCGAAGAACGAAAAGGTGAAGCGGACCGGTTTCGCGCACCTCTTCGAACACATGATGTTCCAGGGGTCCGCGAACGTCGGGGACGACCAGCATTTCAAACTCCTCCAGGAGATTGGCGCCGAAATCAACGGCTCCACCAACGAGGACGTCACGAATTACTACGAGGTCGTGCCGAGCAACGAGCTCGAGCTCGCACTCTTCCTCGAAGCCGACCGGATGGGCAACCTGCTCCCGGCGATGACCCAGGAGAAACTCGACAACCAGCGGGACGTCGTGAAGAACGAAAGGCGCCAGCGCGTCGACAACGTGCCGTACGGCACCGCCTGGGAGAAAATTTCGAAGGGGATGTATCCGGAAACCCATCCCGTACAGCTGGCCGGTCATCGGGTACATGGAAGATCTCACCGCCGCGCAGATGGAGGATGTGAAGGACTTCTTCAGGACGTACTACGCGCCGAACAACGCCTGCCTCTCGATCGCCGGCGACTTCGATCCGAAGGAGGCGAAGGCGATGGTGGAGAAATATTTCACCGCCTTCCCGCGGGGTAAGGAGATCGAACGGCCGGCGGAGGTCCCCGTGTCCCTCGCGGCCGACGTGCTCCAGGTCTACGAGGACAAGGTCCAGCTCCCGCGCCTGTATAAAGTGTGGCACAGCCCGAAACAGGAAACCCGCGAGGACGCGGTCATGACCGTCCTCGGTCAGATCCTGACCAGCGGGAAATCGTCAAGGCTCTTCAAGCCGATGGTGTACGACCGGCAGGTCGCCCAGTCGGTCCAGGCGTCCCAGTCCTCGTCGGAAATCGCGGGACTCTTCATGGTCATCGCCACGGCGAAGCCGGGGGTCACGCTGACGGAGCTCAACGCCATGGTCGATTCGGTCCTGAACGACGTGATCGCCACCGGCGTCACGCAGGAGGAAATCGACAAGGTGATCACCGGTCTCGAGGCGAGCGTCATCAACAGGGTCGCCACCAACCTGGGCAAGGCCAATTCGATCGCGTCGTACCAGCTTCTCACCGGGGATCCCGCCAACATCAACCGCCAGATGGACCAATTCAGGAACATCACACCCGGGGAGGTCCAGGCCGCCGCGAAGAAGTATCTCTCGACGCCGAAGATGCTCCTGAACATCGTCCCGCAGGGCAAGTCCGAACTCGCGATTCAAAAGATTCAATGAGGAACCTTCCCATGACCCGCACACTGATTGTCACCGGAGTACTGATCGCAATGTCGCTCATCGCCGAAACGCTGCCCGCGCAGGGACAGACCGCGATCCCGAAGGGAAAGCCCGCGCCCGTCGTCAAAGTTCCCGCGATCAACAAGACGAAACTTTCGAACGGCCTCTCGGTGTGGCTCGTCGAGCACCACGAACTGCCGCTCGTCGCCTTCAACCTGGTGATCCAGGCCGGGGCGGACCACGACCCGATCGCGCAACCGGGCCTCGCGTCGATGACCTCCGACGTGTTGGACGAGGGGACCGCGACGCGGGACGCCATCCAGATCTCCGACGAACTCGAGTCGATCGGCGCGAACCTGGGCGTCAGCTCCGGCACCGACGGCTCGTTCGTCTCGCTCAGGACGCTGACCAGGCACCTCGATAAGGCCCTTGCGGTCTATTCCGACGTCATCGTCAATCCGAACTTCCCCCAGAAGGAATTCGACAGGCTCAAGAGCCAGCGCCTGGCGTCGCTGATGCAGCAGAAGGACCAGCCGACGTCGATCGCGGCCAACGCGTTCGCGCATATCCTCTATACGGCGAAACACCCGTACGGGCTCAACTCCTCGGGTACCACGACCTCGGTCGAGGGGTTGACCAGGGAAGACCTGGTGAAATTCTACTCCTCCTTCTACCGCCCGGGCAACGCCGTCCTCATCGTGGTGGGCGACGTGACCCTCGAGGCGATCACGAAGAAACTCGAGGCTTCCTTCGCGTCCTGGGCCGACGTGCCGGTGCCCTCCTTCGCCATGCCGGTCCCCGAAGTGACCACGGGGCGGAAAGTCTACCTGATCGACAAGCAGGGCGCGCCGCAGTCCGAGGTCCGCATCGGCTACCCGGCCCTCGCGAGGAGCACACCGGACTACTTCCCCGTCTACGTGATGAACAGGATGCTCGGGGGACAGTTCGCCAGCCGCATCAACATGAACCTGCGCGAAAAACACGGCTACACCTACGGGGCGCGGTCCTCGTTCAACTTCCTCAAGGGCGTGGGGCCGTTCGTGGCGTCGGGCGGGATCGTCACCGAGAAAACCGACAGCGCCCTGGTCCAATTCCTCTACGAAATCGACCTGATGCGTGACAAGGGGATGACCGAGGAGGAAATGGCCTTCGTCAAGAAGGGCCTGATCGGCAATTTCGCGCTGAATTTCGAAACACCGTCGCAGATCGCCTCGATGATGCAGAACATCATCCTGTACGGGCTGCCGGACGATTATTATTCCACCTATCTGCAGAACATCGAGAAGGTGACCCCCGTGGAAGTCCTGCGCGTCTCGAAGCAGTATCTCGACACCTCCAGGATGGCGGTGGTCGTCGTCGGCGACATGGCGACGATCAGGCCGGGGATCGAGGCCGCGAAGCTCGGCGAGATCGTGGTCTGCAACACCGACGGGGATCCGCTGCCGTAACGGCGGTGAGCGACCGCGATCGGCGACAGGACATTCAACGGAAGGGGCACGGGTCTTCAGTTCACACTACGTCACACGCGCCAACGGCAGGCTGAACGGTAAGGTCCTGATCCTGAATCAGAACTACGAGCCGATGAGCGTCTGCAACGTGAAGAAGGCGGTCATCCTCCTCTACCTGGGGAAGGCCGAGCTGATCGAGGCGCATCGGACCAACAGGCTCCACTCCATCTCGATGACGATGCCGTTCCCGAGCATCGTCCGCCTCGGTGTCTACATCCACATTCCCTACAAGAAGATCATCCTGTCGAGGAAGAACATCCTCAGGAGGGACGGCCACCGCTGCCAGTACTGCAACCGGGGGGACGTCCCGTTGACGGTCGACCACATCAATCCAAAGTCCGCGGGAGGCGAGGACACCTGGGAAAACCTGGTGACGGCGTGCGTCGCCTGCAACAATCGGAAGGGGAACCGGACCCCCGAGAAGGCCCACATGCACCTGCTGCGCAAACCGATCAAGCCGAACCACGTGACCTTCATCCGGCATTTCGTCGGCCAGGTCGACGAACGCTGGAAACCCTACCTCTTCATGAATTGATGGCCGGTCCCGAGAACACTCCCCGCGCGACGCACCGCCGCAGGATCCTGAGCGGCATGCGCCCGACGGGAAGGCTCCATATCGGCCACCTCGTCGGCGCCCTCGAAAACTGGGTGTCGCTCCAGGCGGAATTCGAGAACTACCACCTCATCGCCGACTATCACGCCCTGACCACGAACCTCCGCACCGAAGACCTCCACGAGAATTCGATCGAGATGGTGATCGACTGGATCGCCGCGGGGATCGATCCGCGGGAGAGCCCGGTGTTCCGCCAGTCCCGGGTCAAACAGCACGCCGAGCTGCATCTGATCTTCGGCATGCTCATCACGAAGGCCCGGCTCGAGCGGAACCCCACCCTCAAGGACCAGGTGCGCGACCTCAAGATCGAGAACCTCACCTACGGCCACCTCGGCTACCCGGTCCTGCAGGCGGCGGACATCCTCCTCTACAAGGGGCGACGTGGTCCCGGTCGGCGAGGACCAGGTGCCGCACGTCGAAATCACGCGCGAGATCGCACGGAAGTTCAACGCGGAGTACGGCGAGGTCTTCCCCGAACCGGAACCGCGCCTCACGAAATTCGCACGGCTGCCGGGCCTGAACGGGGACATGAAGATGAGCAAGTCCGCGGGCAACACGATCCTGATCTCCGACCCCCCGGCCGACATCGCCGCGAGGATGAAGGGCGCCGTGACCGATCCGCTCAAGGTGCGCCGGAACGATCCCGGTCGTCCGGAGATCTGCCTCGTGTTCACCTATCACCGGAAATTCAACCCGGACGCGGTCCCTGAGATCGAATCGGGGTGCCGCAGCGGAGCGCTCGGCTGCGTCGAGTGCAAGTTGAAGGCGGCGACCGCCATCTCCGCCGCGCTCGCCCCCATCCGCGATAAACGCGCCCACCTCGAGAGCCACCGGGGTGAGGTGCTCGGCAATCCTCGAAGACGGCGAACGGCGCGCGCGGGAGACCGCGGCCGACACGATGGGCCGGGTCCACAAGGCGATGGGGATCGGTTGAGGGGACCGTCCCCTCTGGATATTGGACGCGGAAATCGTTACTATTGAGGCCATGTACAGGGTAAAACTCACGGAATTCGAAGGGTCCGCTCGACCTGCTCCTCTTCTTCATCAAGAGGGACGAGCTGGATATCTACGACATCCCGATCGCGCGGATCACGAAGGAGTTCCTCGATTACATGCATTTCATGGTGGAGCTGGACCTGGAGATCGCCGGGGACTTCATCGTCATGGCCGCGGAACTGATGCAGATCAAGGTCCGGATGCTCCTCCCGAAGGCCGGCGGCGACGAGGAGGAGGAAGACCCGAGGGCGGACCTCGTCAGGCGGCTCCTGGAGTACAAACGGTTCAAGGAGGCGAGCGCGATGCTCTCCTCGCTGGAGGACGAATCGCGCAAGCTCCACTACCGCCAGGCCTTCCAGATGGACCCGAAGCATATCACCCTCGAGGACCAGGAGGAGAGCCTCCGGCACATCACGATGTTCAACCTCATCTCCGCGTTCAAGAGGGTGCTCGACAGCGCCCCCCGGAAGGTCTACCACGACGTCGAGATGCTCAACGTCTCCATCGACGAACAGATGGGATACATCGCGGACGTCTTCCGCCTGCGGTCATCCGTCTCCTTCTTCGAACTGGTTTCCCACATGCAGGAGAAGCTCAGGATCGTGGTCACCATCATCGCGATGCTCGAGATGGTGAAGAACAGGATGATCGCGCTTCGGCAGGCGGACCACGAGGACGATTTCATCATCTATAAACTGGAACCGGAGGCCGGCTGATGGACAACGCGCAATCCCCGCCCGGGAAATCGAACATCATCGAGGCGCTGATCTTCGCGACCGACGAGCCGCTCACCGCGCGGCAGATCGCGGACATCCTCCGCAACGCGGAGAACGGCGGGATTTCGATCCGGATGAAGGACGACGAAATCCTCTCCGTGATCAGGGATCTGAACGCCGTGTACGTGCACGAGCGCCGGTCGTTCAGGATCATCCAGGTCGCGGGCGGCTACCAGTTCGCGACGATGCCGGAGTACGCCGAGTGGCTGGGGCGGCTGGTGAAGGAGAAGGCCCGGCGGAAGCTCACGCAGGCGACGATCGAGACGCTTTCCGTCATCGCCTATAAACAGCCGGTCACGAAGCCGGAAATCGAGGCGATCCGCGGCGTGAACGCGGACTACGCCATCCAGAAGCTGATGGAGCGCGGCCTCGTGACGATCGTCGGGCGCGCCGCCAGCGCAGGACGCCCGCTCCTCTACGGCACGACGGCCGATTTTCTGAAACACTTCGGGCTCAACGACCTCTCCGAGCTCCCCAAGCCGCGCGAAATCGACGAGATCCTCGCGGACACCGGGCTCGAACTGGAACGCGAGCTGATGAAAAGGATGGGGAAGTCGGAAGAGGAGATCGCCGAGTCGCTGGCGTCCACGGTGGTCGGGGAAAACGGCGAGCTGCGTCCGGCGGTGCAGCCGGGCCCGACCGTCGGACCGGATCCTCCCCAGGAACCGGAGGCGCTGGCGCCGACCGACACGGTGCCGTCCGGGCCCGACCCGGAATAACCGTCCCCGGTCCATCGCCCGGCCCGGCGCGCGCCGGAGGCGGGCGCCGCACCATTTCCCCCGGTCGTCCGGTCCGGGGGCACGAGGTCCGAACAACAGACATCCCCTGACCCCCAGACCATGGCCACTGAATCCCCCATCCGGCTCAACCGGTATCTCTCCATCGCCGGCGTGACGTCCCGCCGCAAGGCCGACGAACTGATCGCCGCCGGGCGCGTCACCGTCAACGGGCGGGTGGCGGCGGACCTCGGGACGAAAATATCCCCGTCGACCGACGAGATCTACCTCGACGGCCGCCAGATCGTCGCGCTCGACCCGAAGATGTACATCCTCCTCAACAAGCCGAAGGACACCATCACCACCCTGAGCGACGAGCGGGGGAGGAAGTCGGTGCGCGACTACGTCGGGATCGACCGGAGGATCTTCCCGGTCGGCCGCCTCGACCGGCACACGACCGGCGTCCTCATCCTGACCAACGACGGCGATTTTGCGAACGCCCTGATGCACCCGCGGAACAAGGTGGCGAAAACGTACCTGGTGACCGCCGACAGAACGCTGCTCCAGGAGGACCTCAGGAAACTAGCCTCGGGGATCAGGCTTTCCGACGGGAAGTCCGCCCCCGCGGAGGTCGGCACCGTGCCCGGCACGAAGAATACCGTCGTCGAGATCACGATCCGGGAGGGACGCAACCGCCAGATCCACCGGATGTTCGAGGCGCTGGGGTACCAGGTCCGGAGGCTGGAACGGGTTGCCTACGGCCCTGTGACGTGCGAGGGGCTGCCCCGCGGGAAATGGAGAAATCTCCTCCCGGCGGAAGTCCGCGCGCTGCTCGGCGCGTCGGGGGGGTCCCCTCCTCCGTCCCCAAAGGCTCCATCGAAACTCCCCGGCCCGGCCCGCGGACGGGGAAAGCCCGCCGGCCGGCCCCGAAGCCCGCGTCCATCCGCCGGCCGGCCCCGCGCACCCCAGGCGTCCGCCGGACGACCACGGAGGTCGCGAAATATTTGATCATCGGGGCGGTTTTCGTATATTTGGCCTATCCAGACCCTCGTGTTCTTCTCGAATGTCACCCTGCTTTTCACCATCACCCGAAAAACTTCAGGCAGAAACATGACCAGATTATCGTCCATCCTGATCCTGCTCGCCGCGGCGTGCGGCACGCTCGCGGCGTCCGATTTTCAGTCGACATTTTCCGACAGGACGCTTCGCGTCGATTATTACCACACCGGAACGAAGGGGGTCGAATCGTTCAGCCTCGACCAGGTCTATGAGGAGGGGGCCTGGGCCGGGAGCCTGGTGAACCTCGTCGATACGCTCAACCTCGGCGAATTCGCGGTGCGGGTCTACGACCGGGCGAGCTCCCGCCTCATCTTCTCCCGGGGATTTTCATCGATGTTCAACGAGTGGCAGACGACCGACGAGGCGCTCGCGGGGATCCAGAGGACATTTCACGAGTCGGTGCTCATGCCCCTCCCGCTGAAGCCGGTCCAGTTCACCATCTGCCGCCGCGACCGCCAGATGGATTACCGCGAAATCTTTTCCGCCGTCATCGATCCGGGTTCGCCCACGGCCGTCCACAGGGAGAAGCGGGCGCCGGCGTTCCCTTCGTCCACGCTCATGGAGGGCGGCGATCCCCACGAAAAGGTCGACATCGTCATCGTCGGCGACGGGTATACCGCGGCGGAGATGGACAAGTTCAGGAACGACGCGAAGCACTACAACGAGGTGATGTTCTCAACCGAACCCTTCAAATCGCGGAAGGACGATTTCAACGTCAGGATCGTGGAAGCCGCCTCGGCGGAATCGGGCATCGACAAGCCGGACAAGAATGTCTGGAAGAACACGCCGCTCGGAACGATGTACAACACCTTCGGCTCGGCGCGCTATGTCCTCACCGCCGAAAACCGCGCGCTCAGGGACATCATCGGCGCCGTCCCGTACGATTTTGTGATCATCCTGGTGAACGACGACCGCTACGGCGGGGGGGGCATCTACAACCTCTACACGACGTGTTACACGAAAACCGACAAGCCCGGCATGGAATGGCAGATGGAGTATGTCTACGTCCACGAGTTCGGCCATTCGTTCGGCGGGCTCGGCGACGAGTACTACAGTTCCCAGGTCTCGTACAACGAGTTCTACCCGAAGGGCGTCGAGCCGTGGGAGCCGAACCTGACCGCCCTGCCCGACAAGAACAACCTGAAATGGAAGGAGTTCATCGCCGGGGGGACGCCCATCCCGACGCCGTGGGACAAGGCGCGCTACGACAGTCTCGGCCGGGAGCGCGCCAAACTCGACCGTCTCGCGAGCGACTACTACGAGAAGCGCGAACCGATCTACAAGGAGGAGACGAACATCCTGAAGAACCACATCAACGCCGGGAAGGTCGGGGCGTTCGAGGGGGCGGGATACGTCTCCGAGGGGATCTACCGTCCCTCGATCGACTGCCGGATGTTCTCGCTGAGCCTCGTCGGCTTCGACCCCGTCTGCACGAAGGCGATCGGGCGGGTCATCGATTTTTACAGCAAGTAAACCCCGAGAGGACCATATGCGCATCGCCAGAAGCGTTTCCCGGTTCGTCCTGCTCCTCGTCCTGGTCGCTGCGGCCGCGCTCCAGCTCACCGCGCAGCAACGAACGAAGGAGTTCACGGTCGACGACATCTACGCGTCGAGAAAATTCTCGTCCGGCGGCTTCCGGAGCATCCGGTGGATGGAGGGGGGGAAGGCGTCCTCCTATCTCCTGACCGATACCACCGCAAAATCCACGGACATCTGGCGCTACGACGTCGCCTCCGGCGACACCTCGGTCCTCGTGCGGGGTTCCTCCCTGAAACTCCCGGGCGCCGAAGCCCCGATCTCGATCCAGAACTACACGTTCTCCCCGGACGAAAGGAGCATCCTCTTCACCGGCACGCTCGCCGCGCGGTCGCTCAAGACCGGCGGCAACTTCTACATCTACGTCCGGGACGACGGGGAATTCCGCCAGCTGACCAACAGCACCGAAGAGCAGGTGAACGTGAAGTTCTCCCCCGATTCGAAGAAAATCGGTTTCGTCAGGAGCCAGGACATCTACGTCATCGACCTCACGACCGGGAAGGAGTCGCGGCTCACCTCGGACGGCTCCGAACACGTCCTCAACGGCAACTTCGACTGGGTCTACGAGGAGGAGTTCAGCATCATCGACGGGTGGCAGTGGTCTCCGGACAGCCGCACGATCGCCTTCTGGCAGCTCGACGAACGCCGCGTCCCGGAATTCCCGATCGTCGATTTTCTTCCCCTCCACCAGGAAGTGAAGACGATGCGGTACCCGAAGGCGGGCGACCCGAATTCGATCGTCAGGATCGGCGTCGTGGACGCGTCCGCGCAGTCCGGGGGGACGAACGGTGCGGGTCCCGTCGTGCGCTGGCTCGACATCGGCGCGCCGGCGGATTCGACACAGGACGTCTACGTGCCGAGGATGGGGTGGACGCCCGATCCGAATGTGCTCTGGGTCCAGAAACTCAACCGGCTGCAGAACACGCTCGATTTGATGACGTTCGATCTCGGGGCGGCCTCCTCCCGCGTCGTCCTGACGGAACGCTCGGACACGTGGGTGGAGGTCGATTCCGACCCGCCGTTCCTGAAAAAATCGAAACGGTTCATCTGGCTCTCGGAGAAGGACGGCTTCAACCACATCTATCTCCACGACCTCGACGGCAAGGGGGTGAAGCAGCTGACGCAGGGCAAATGGGACGTCGAAACCCTGTCGGGGGTGGACGAGGAGAGGGGGATCGTGTATTTCACCGCCGGGATCTCCTCGCCGATGGACCGCGACCTCTATTCGATCCGGCTCGACGGCACCGGCTTCCGGAAGATCACCGTGGAACCCGGTTCGCACAGCGTGAATTTTTCCCCCGATTTCAGGACCTACCGCGACTCGTACTCGGACGCGAACACCCCGACGCGGACGACGCTCCACAGGTCGGACGGGACGCTCATCCGCGTCCTGTCGGACGGGAAGATCGCGGCGCTCGACGAGTACCGGATCAGCCCCAAGACCTTTTTCACGTTCACGACGCCGGACGGCGTGGAGCTGAACGGCTGGATGATCAAGCCGCTCGATTTCGACCCGGCGAAAAAGTATCCCGTCCTGATGAGCGTGTACGGCGGCCCGGGATCGCAGACCGTCAGGAATTCCTGGGGAGGCGCCGATTACCTCTGGTACCAGCTGCTCGCCGCGAAGGGGTACATGATCGTCAGCGTCGACAACCGCGGCACCGGCGCCCGCGGAAACGCGTTCAAGACCGTGACGTATAAAAACCTGGGCAAGTGGGAGACGAACGACCAGGTCGGGGCGGCGAAATACCTGGCCTCGCTCCCCTATGTGGACGGCGCCCGGATCGGCATCTGGGGGTGGAGTTACGGCGGGTACATGACCCTGATGGCCGCGACCGTCGGGGCGGACGTGTTCAGCGCCGGCGTGTCGGTCGCCCCCGTGACGAACTGGAAATTCTACGATTCGATCTACACCGAACGGTACATGCAGACCCCGGCGCTCAACCCCGACGGGTACAAGGAGTCGGCGCCGGCCGAACACGCCGCGTAGCTCCGCGGAAAACTCCTCGTCGTCCACGGCACGGCCGACGACAACGTCCACTGGCAGAACACGGTCACGATGGTCAACGAGCTGGTGAAGGCGGGCAAACAGTTCGAAACGGCGTTCTACCCCGGCGGGATGCACGGCATCGGCGGCGGGAAGACGAGGGCCCAGCTCTTCACGAAGATCACCGACTTCATCCTCGCCAACCTCTGAGATCCGCCGCACCATGAATCGCCGAACGTCCACGGTCGCCGCCCTCCTTCTGCTCGTGTTCGCGCCAGCGTCGCGCTCGCAGGTGCTGACGTGGAACGACATCAGCGGCCCGCTGGGATACTCGTCGTTCCACGAGCTGGCCGACGGCACCCTCTACGCGATCCTCGGGGACGCGGTCCTCTACCGCTCGTTCGATGCGGGCGTGACCTGGGAGAACCTCCCCAGGCCGGGCGGACCGATCCTGGAGTTCGCGGCGCGGGGGAGCACCACCGTGATCGCGATCCAGCGGAACGCCGTCAATTACAAGCAGTATTTCATCTCGACGGACAGGGGGACCACCTGGACGCGGTTCTTCACCGAACCCGACCCCATCCATCACAACCTCATGCTCTCGGCGGACGGCACGCCCCACGCGTTGTTCCCCGCCGCCTCGAAGATGGCGGTCGAACGGTTCGTGAGCGGCGCCTGGCAGCGGGTCGGCGTGCCGTCGGGCGTCTACAGCAACCCCGCCAACGCCCCGCCGCAGTATACCGTCACGGCCCTGGACGATTCCGGGGCCATCTACATCGGCACGACCGCCGACGGCATCCATTCGACGCGCGACAACGGACAGACCTGGACCAGGACGCTCTCCTATTTCCGCGTCGGGACGATCGCGTTCGGTCCCGGGGGGAGGGCGGCCATCGGGACGATGCCGAACGGCCGCACCGTGGGAGGTGTCTTCACCTCGGCCGACCGCGGGGCGACCTGGGCGACCGCCGGGCTCACCGACGCGTACATCGCCGGCCTCGAATTCAACCCGGCCGGCGACATCCTCGCCCTCGCGAGCAGGGCCGACTGGAACACCACGGGGATCTTCCGGCTGGACACCGGCGCCGCCGGGTGGGACAGCACGGCGCCGTTCGATTTCTCGTACAACGCGCTCCATGTCACGGGGTCCGGGAAGTTCATGGCCTCGGAGCCCGGCCTCGGTCTCCTCGTGTCCGTCGACGACGGCGCCTCCTGGCGCTCCGACGGCATCCGCCAGCGGGACATTTATTCCGTTACGACGGCCCCGGACGGGTCGATCCTGGCGGGGACGATCGGGATGGGCCTCTTCCGGACGACCGATTCAGGCGGGATCTGGAGCCGCGTGAGCAGCCCGGACCAGCCGTTTTATTTCTACGTCTTCAGCGTGGTGGGAGGGAGGATACTCGCGGGGACGGAAAAAGGACTCGTCGCGTCCGACGACAACGGCTTGTCATGGTCGCTCCTGACGACGGACCTCAACCCCGGGACCGGCGAGTTCCAGGTGTACGCGGTTCTCCCGGACGCCGGCGCCGGCATCTTCATCGGGACGGGGGCGGGTGTCTTCCGCTCGCAGGACGGGGGCGTGTCCTGGATCCCCGCGGGCCTCGGTTCGTCCACCATACGGGGGCTGGCGCCGTCGCCCGACGGAGGCCTCTATGCGGCCACCGGCACCGAGGGGATTTTCTCGTCGTCCGACGGCGGCTTATCGTGGACCTCCCGGGGGCTCGTGCAACCGGACATACAGACGATCGGTGTCAGCGAGGCGGGCCGGGTGTTCGTGGGGGCGGCTTCCGGGCTTTACATCTCGACGGACGCGGGGGCGACGTGGACGCGAAAGATTTTCACGTACGGGCATGTCCACTCGATCCTCTTCAACGGCGAATTCAACATTTTTGCCGGCTCTTCCTACGGTCTCTTCTCATCGGTCGACGCCGGGGAGAGCTGGTCGGCGGCCGGCCTGGACGGCCAGTTCGTCACCTCCCTCGCCTACGACCAGTACCACACCATCACGGCCGGCATCTACAAGGGGGGAGTTGCCCGGACGTCGGAGATCATCACCGGCGTGGCGGATGCGCCAGGCTTCCCATCGGAGCCGTCCCTCGCCCGAAATTTTCCCAATCCCTTCAACCCCTCCACCACCATAGAATACGCCGTGGCCTCGACTTCCCGCGTCACACTGACGGTGTACGACGTCCTGGGAAGGGTCTCGGAAACGCTGGTGTCGGGTCAGGTGACGCCGGGTTCGTATCGTGCGTCATGGGACGGGTCGAACCGACCGTCGGGCGTCTATTTTTACACGATCACCATCGAGCCCGAAGCGTCCGGTCGTCCCGGACGGAGCGCCGCGCCATACACTCAGACCCGCAAAATGCTCCTGGTGAAATGAGGGCGCGCGCGCGGGAAACCGCCGATTCCTTGATTTTCACGCCGACATTCTCTATTTTAGTCTAAATTTCGTTCCCTCCCCGTTCAGTCGATGGATACTCCAGAGCACCGCTCCACCGAAACGCCGCAACCCGACGATGTCAACAGCCTGATGCTCCGCAGAAGGGAGGAATTGGCGTCCCTCATCGCGATGGGCATCAATCCCTATCCCTACGGCTACGAGGCCGATGCCCTCTCATCCGGGATCGTCGCGTCGTTCGCGGAGGGTGGGGAGGAGAAACGGGTGAAGGTGGCGGGCCGGATCATGTCCATGCGGAGGATGGGGAAGGCTTCGTTCTGCCATCTCCAGGATTCCGCGGGGAGGATCCAGGTGTACCTTAAAAAGGACGACCTCGGCCCCGCGTACGACGCGTTCAGGCTCCTGGACATCGGGGACATCATCGGCGTCGAAGGGTTCGTCTTCCGGACGAGGACGGGGGAGGTCTCGGTCCACGCGGGGAGCTTTCAACTCCTGGCGAAGTCGCTCCGGCCGCTCCCGATCGTCAAGGAAAAAACCGACGATGACGGCAACAAAGTCGTGTTCGATCCTTTCGCCGACAAGGAACTCCGGTACCGCCAGCGGTACGTCGACCTCGTGGTCAATCCGCCGGTGCGGGACGTCTTCGTCCGGAGATCGTTGATCTACCGGTCGATCCGCGCGTTCCTGGACGCGAAAGGCTACCTCGAGGTCGAGACGCCGATCCTCCAGCCGCTGTACGGCGGGGCGTTCGCCCGTCCCTTCATCACCCACCACAACGCGCTCGACATCGACCTCTACCTGAGGATCGCCGACGAGCTCTATCTGAAGCGGCTGATCGTCGGGGGTTTCGACGGGGTCTACGAGTTCGCCAAGGACTTCCGGAACGAGGGGATGGACCGGTCCCACAACCCGGAATTCACGATGCTCGAACTGTACGTCGCGTACCGGGATTATCTCTGGATGATGGACCTCGTGGAACGGCTCGTCGGCGCGGTGGCCCGCGAGGTCAACGGCGGCACCACCACGCCTGGTCGGGGGGACCACCATCGATTTCGCGCCTCCCTGGAAACGGATCACGATGTTCGAAGCGATCCGGGAAGTGACCGGGCTCGACCTTCGGGGCAGTGGACGAGCAGCAGCTGCGCGAAGCCGCACGGAAGCTGGGAGTCGGCACCGACGGACTCGTCGGACCCGGCGCGATCATCGACGAGATCTTCAGCGAGAAGGTGGAACCCACGCTCATCCAGCCGACCTTCATCATGGATTACCCGGTGGAGATGTCGCCGCTCGCGAAGAAGCACCGGTCCGAGCCGGGGCTCGTCGAGCGGTTCGAGGTCGATCGTCAACGGCCAGGAGATCTGCAACGCCTTCAGCGAGCTGAACGACCCGCTCGACCAGCGGGCCCGCTTCGAGGAGCAGATGAAATCGCGCGCCAGGGGGGACCTCGAGGCGCAGGTGCTCGACGAGGACTTCCTCCGCGCGCTCGAATACGGGATGCCGCCGACGGCGGGCCTCGGGATCGGGATCGACAGGCTCACCATGCTGCTCACCGGGCAGGACTCCATCCGGGACGTCATCTTCTTCCCGCAGATGAAACCGGAACGATGACGGCCATGCGGCTCCCGGTCAAACCGATCCTGGTCGTCCTGCTCCTGGCGGCGACGTCCCTGCTCTTCGCCGGCACCACCGGGATCCTGGAGGGGACGGTCGTGGACCGCGAGACGCGGGAACCCCTCATCGGGGTCACGGTGAGCATCACGGGCACCGGCCTCGGCGCGGCGACCAACCTGGAGGGATTCTTCCAGATCAACAACATCGAGTCGGGCACATACGACGTCCGGATCACCAACATCGGTTACCAGCCGGTCATCTACAAGGGGGTGACGATCCGGAACGACCTGCGGACCAGGATCAAGATCGAGATGGTCCAGTCGGCGGTCGAGCTGGAGCCCGTGGAGGTCACGGCCGAACGGCCGCTGATCCAGAAGGACATCACCGGCACCAACTACTCCATCGGCTCGAAGCAGGTGGAGCGGCTTCCCGTGAAGAACGTCGGCGACCTCCTCGCCCTCTTCCCGAGCGTTACCGCCGAGGGGAACGTCAGGGGCGGAAAAACGAGCGAAGTCGTCTACCTGGTGGACGGACTCCCCATGCAGGACATGGTGGGGGGCGGGGCCGGCGGGTCGCTCCCCAAGAGCGCGATCACCGAATTTTCCGTCCAGTCGGGCGGCTTCGAGGCGGAATATGGCAACGCCCTCTCCGGCGTCGTCAACATCACCACGCGCCGGGGCGGTTCCTCCCACTCGCTGGTCGCGAGGGTGGAGAAGGACAACTGGATCGCCGGCGACTGGAACACGCAGAACAACCACGCGACCGAGACGGAGCTCACGGTCGCCGGTCCGCTTCTCGCGGAGAAGCTTTTTTACTTCGGCGCGGCCACCTACCAGGTCAACGACACCCGGTGGTGGCAGGACTTCGACAACTTCTTCGACAGCCGCATCTTCAGGGACCTGAGCGGGCTCGCCAAGCTCGATTACGCCGTCGCGCCCGGCATCCGGGTGACCGCCCAGGAAGTCTTCTCGGTGCGGGAGTGGAAGGACTACGAATACAGCTGGAGGTTCGCCCTCGCGGGGCTCCCGGCCCGTGACCGGGAATCCTACAGGACCACCGGGACCCTCTCGCACACGCTCGCCGACGACCTGCACTACACGCTGAACCTGACCTACTACGATCTCCACTCGAAGATCGGGACGGGGAAAAGTCCGGGCTCGACCTGACACCTTACGAGTATGATTTTTATCTCACCTACGTCGTGAGCGGCGCCAAGGCCTGGTGGGCGGACACGAGACAGAAGATCTACACGGCGAAGACCGATCTCGTGTACCAGCCGAACCCCAACAACGTCCTGAAGCTCGGTTTCGAGTTCAACCAGTACGACATCTATTCCGATGTCGTCAAGTACGAACCCCAGCGGAACTACTTCGGAAAGGTGCTGGTGGATTCCCCCCAGCTGAACTACAGCACGATGTACAATTACTACCCCAGGACCGGGAGCGTCTACGTCCAGGAGAAGCTCGAAGTCCAGAAGGACGGGGCGGTGGTGAACCTGGGGTTCCGCTGGGACTTCCTCGACCCCAGGAGCCAGCGGCCGGTCGTCGAATACACCCAGCCCGACTCGACCGTCAACGACTACGAAAGCACCGTCACCGGCGTATGCCCCGGCGTCGCTCAAGCAGCAGGTCAGCCCCCGGATGGGGTTGTCGTTCCCGATGATGTGGAACCTCGTCCTGATGATGAACTACGGGCACTACTTCCAGTTCCCCCTCTTCGATTACCTCTACTCCGGCATCAACCCCCAGCAGCTCGCCAGCGGCGTGAACGTCCTGGTGGGGAACCCGGACCTGAAGCCCGAGAGGACCCACGCCTGGGAAATCGGGATGAGATACGGCCTCGACGAGAGGACGCTCCTGAGCGTGACCTACTTCAAGAAGGAATTCATCGACCAGATCGATTCGAAGACGTACGTCCCCTCCAAGGCCCGCGTGGCGGGCGATTACGGGTACGCCGAGTACGTCAACAATGCCTTCGCCAGCGCCGAGGGCGTCGAGTTCGTCCTCTCGAGGATGCGGGACGACATCGTGACGGGGTCGCTGTCGTACTCCCTGATGCGGACCGAGGGCGTGAGCGAGTACGTGGACCAGGGGCTCAACTATCAGCAATGGGGGTTCCCCGTCGTGAACCAGCCGTACCCGCTCAGCTGGGACCAGCTCCACAGCCTGAAGCTGAACCTGGACGCCCGGCTCCCCTACGACGTCTCGGTCAACCTCCTCTGGAGCTTCGCCACGGGAAAACCGTACACCTACTACCCATCGCAGGACGGTTTCACCCCCGAGGACACGACGATGGCCTTCCTGCCGAACAACGCGAGGCTCCCGTCAACGAGCTCCTTCAACATCAAATTTTCGAAGGTGTTCCCCATCGGATGGGGGAAAGGCCTCATGGTCTACGGTGATATCAGCAATGTCTTCAACACACTGAACGCGAGATGGGCCGACGCGAACGGCAGGATCGGCGGACAGCTCGCCGACCCGAGTGCGTACTACGAATCACGACGATTTTCCCTGGGGGTGCGATATGAAATATAAGAGGACACTGACGCTCGCCGCGGCCGCCGCGCTGACGATCGTTTCCGGATCCGGCTGCAAGGAGAGCCTGCCGGTGTACGTCGAACCGCAGGACGTGATGGAGGTCTCGATCGCCGCCGTCGAACAGCTCGACGACCATATCGCCCCGCCCGGCAAGCAGATGGTGCGCATCATCCTGCAGGGCGTCAACACCTACGAGGAGCCGTTCCTCGACAGCGTGAGGATCGACGGGACGATGAAGATCACCTGGGAGCGGCAGCCGTACCGCAGCAGGACCATCAGGCTCACCCAGAAAGATCTTACCGATCCCTCGCTCGTCTCGAACGGCAAGATGCTGCTCGTGCCGGGGCAGGTGTTCTCGATGGAGGTCTTCTGGAACATGCGGTCCGACGACGGGGTCTACCTCCCGGCGCTCATGAACTTCGCGTGGCTCATCCGCAGGAGATGCGCGCCCGGCATCGCCTGCGCGGACCCCGAAACCTTCATCATCGAAACGACGCTGAACGTCTACGACGAAATCGGCGTGCTCGCGGCGCCGCAGGCGAAGTTCACCTTCGTCGCGAAGGTCCGCAGCGTGTAGGCCGCCGCCCGGTCCCCGGTCGCAGACCGGGACCGCACCGGCGGACTGCCAGGCCCTGCGTCCGTGATGACCGACCACCATCCTGCCATCGCCCTCAGCGTGGTCATCCCCGCCCTCCAGGAGGGGACCCGGCTGACCAGGCTCCTCGGCCAGATTCCATCGTCCATGCGGGAGCGCCTCGGCGTCGAGGTGATCGTCAGCGACGGGGGAAGCACCGACGAAACGCTCGGGTGCGCCAGGGCCGGGGCGGACCTCGTGGTGGAAAACCCGGGCGGCCACCGGCAGACGATCGGTGAGGGCCGGAACCGCGGCGCCGACCGTGCCCGGGGGAGGATCCTCGTCTTCCTGAACGCCGACGTCACGCTGGAGGACCCGGAAAAATTCTTCACGCTGATCGGCGCGGCCTTCGAGGGGGGCCGCACCGCCGCGGCCTCGTGCAGGGTGATGGTCGAACCGGCGGAGGAAACGGCGTTCGACCGGCGGTTCCATACGCTGTTCAACGCGTGGTGCCGCCTGCTGACCGCGATCGGCGTCGGGATGGCGAGGGGTGAATGCCAGGCGATCTCCGCGGAACTCTTCAGAACGGTGGGGGGTTACAACGAAGGGCTGGCGGCCGCCGAGGATTACGATCTTTTCCGGAGGGTCGCGATGAAAGGCCGCATCAGGTTCGTGGCCGGCCTGACCGTGTTCGAGTCTCCCCGCCGATACCGGGCACAGGGGTACCCGAAAGTGCTCTGGCTCTGGTTCACGAACGCGCTCTCCGTGACGCTCCTCGGCCGTTCGAGGTCCCGGGAGTGGACGACGGTGCGGTGAACGCCTCCCTCCACGCGGCGAGCGTCACCGCTCATTTGACTTTCAGGGCGTTTTTAAATATACTTTTTCAATCAATATTCGTTTCTTTTCCCGGATTTCATGAAAAAGCAGTTCCCGCTCCCCGTCGTGTCCATTCTCCTGGCCGTCGCCCTGCTCATCGGCACGCAGATCACCAGCGTTTTTTCCGGCGACAACATCTTCGACCAGCTCAACAAGTTCAAGGACGTCCTGTCCCTCGCCGAAAAATTCTACGTCGACGACGTCGACACGAAGAAGCTGGTGGAGTCCGCCATCACGGGGATGCTCCAGGACCTCGACCCCCATTCCGTCTACCTCCCGGCGAAGGACATCCCGAAGATCACCGAGGAGTTCAAGGGGAGTTTCGAGGGGATCGGCGTGGAGTTCGAGGTCCGCAACGACACCCTCAGGGTGGTCACCCCGGTACCCGGCGGGCCGAGCGAGGCCCTCGGCATCCTCGCGGGCGACAAGATCGTCCGGATCGACGACTCGAGCGCCGTCGGCATCACGCAGGAGCAGGTCCCGAAAAAGCTGCGGGGTCCGAAGGGGACCAGGGTCAAGGTGTCGGTCCACCGGGCGGGGGAAAAGAACCTGATCGATTTCGACATCGTGCGGGACAAGATCCCCCTTTACACGGTCGATGTCGCCATGATGGTCGAACCCGGAATCGGCTACATCAGCGTCAACAGGTTCGCCGCGACGACCGCGGACGAATTCTCGGAAGGGCTCGCGAAGCTGCGCTCGAAGGGGATGAAGAAGCTGATCCTCGACCTCAGGAACAACGGCGGCGGGCTGCTCGATCAGGCCTTCAGGATGGCGAACGAGCTGATACCGGCGGGCAAGAAAATTGTCTTCACGAAGGGCCGCAGGCCCGAGTTCAACAACGAGTACGTCAGCCAGGGGGGCGGTTTCACTGACGTCAGCCTGATCGTCCTCGTCAACGCGGGTTCCGCCTCGGCGAGCGAGATCGTGACCGGCGCGATCCAGGACTGGGACCGGGGGCTCATCCTGGGGGAGACGACGTTCGGGAAGGGCCTGGTCCAGCAGCAGTACGAGCTGCCCGACAAGTCCGCGTTCCGCCTCACGACGGCCCGGTACTACACGCCTTCCGGCCGGCTCATCCAGCGGCCGTACGGGACGAGCGTCGACGAGTACCGCCACGCGGCGTTCGAACGCGACGAGGAAGAAGGAGACAACATCGACCACAACGGGGAGAGCGACACGTCCAGGCCGGTCTTCAAGACCGCCGGCGGCCGCAGCGTCTACGGCGGCGGGGGGATCACCCCCGACTACATCGTCAAGCAGGGCAGGCTCTCGGAGCTTTCGTCGAAAATCCTCGGCGCCGGTGTCTTCCAGGAGTATACCGCCGTTTTCCTGGACGCCCGCGGAAAGGAGCTTCGCGAGAAGTACACGGCCGGTCCCGCCGGGTTCGTCGCGGACTTCACCGTGGACGACGCGATGTTCACGAATTTCAAGGAGATCGTCTCGAAAAAAGCGATCACCATGGACCCCGACCAGCTTGCGAAGGACGAGGGTTACCTCCGGAAACGGCTCAAGGCCCACATCGCCCGCTCGCTTTTCGGCAACGAGGGCTGGTACGAGACGATGAGGTCGGAGGACGTCCAGCTCGGAAAGGCCCTGACGCTCTTCCCCGAGGCCGACCGCATCGCGGGGTTGAACTGAAGCGCGGGACGATGACCTGCGTCGGCCGCCTGAGCGCGGCATGCTCCCTCTGCGCGATCCTCCTGTCGTTCGCGCCAGCCGCGCCCTCCGCGTTGCCACCGCCGCCACCCGATTCCGCCGGGACGATCCTGTCCGTCGGCGAGGAACTGATTTACAATGTGAGCTATGTGTCGGTGAACCTCGGCCAGGTCCGGGTCAGGATCCTGGAGAAGAGGACCGAGCAGGGCCGGAACGTGTACGTCGCCCAGGCCAACATCGATTCATACGCCGGCGTCCCCTTCGTGGATCTCCACGCCGTCTTCGACAACAGCATGGACGAACGGATGCACACGACCTGGTTCCGGAGCAAAATCCGCGGGGACCAGGGGGTCGACACCGTTTCGTACCTCTACGAATACCCCGACAGGCGGCTCGTCGTCGTGAAACGGCCGGCGCCGGGGGACGGCAAACCCGCCAACGACACGCTCGCGATCGAATCGTTCTACCAGGACGGGCTCTCCATCCTCTACTACGCGCGGCAGGAGGCCGCGAGCAGGAAGCAGGTCTCCGTGCCGACGGTGGTGAGCGAAAAGAAGGGGACCACCTCGTTCGATTTCCTCGCGGAGAGGACGAGCGAAGAGATCGACGCCGTGGACTACCCCGTCGATGTCGTCCACTTCAAGGGCGAAGCCGGGTTCGTGGGGATCTTCGGGCTCACGGGGGAATTCGAGGGATGGTTCAGCAACGATGACGCGAGGATCCCGATCGTCGGGAAAATGAAGGTGTTGATCGGAAGCGTGAGGATCGAACTCATGAAATGGAACCGCGGCGGATGGAACCCCCCGAAGTACGGGGAGGGTGACGGACAGTGATCCACGCGTACCGCGGAGTACTCCCCGTGATCGACCCGAGCGTCTTCCTCGCTGCGGGTTCGGAAGTCATCGGGAACGTCACCATCGGCAGGGATTCGGGCGTCTGGTTCAACGCGGTCGTCCGGGGCGACGTCAACGTCGTGACGATCGGCGAACGGACGAACATCCAGGATGGGTGCATCCTCCACGTCGACCACGCGAAGTATCCCCTCGCCATCGGCTCGGACGTGACGGTGGGGCACGGGGCGGTCCTCCACGCCTGCACGGTGTCCGACGAGTGCCTGATCGGGATGGGGGCGATCGTGCTGGACGGCGCCGTCGTGGGAAAGAACGCCCTGGTCGCCGCCGGCTCGCTGGTGAAGATGCGGGACGTGATCCCGGAGGGAGTCCTCGTCGCGGGTTCGCCCGCCAGGGTGGTACGGGCGCTGACGCCCGGGGAGATCGCAACGATACGGCAGTCGGCGCTGAATTATGTCGCGTACGCGAGGGCGTACCGCCCCGTGTGAACGCGGCAATTCCGTGAAAACGGCGGGGAAAGCGGACAATGTCCCCGCCGCTACTTGACATTGATGGAAGTGTGATATTATATTCACACAGAATCGACCAGGACAAACAACCGGGGGATCGGAAACCAGACGCAATTCATCACAATCACTAACACTACACCATCTCTGATCCGTGCCGGGTGGCGGCACCATGCCCCGGCCCGCTTCAGTATTGAGGAGGACAATATGATGGCGACCGGTAAGGTGAAGTGGTTCGATGGAAAGAAGGGATATGGGTTCATCGTCCAGGAAGCGGGAAATGGCGATGTCTTCGTCCATTACACTTCGATCCAGTCAGAACGCGAGTTTCGAACGCTCAAGGAAGGGATGTCGGTGAAATTCGATCTCACAGAGGGGAAAAAAGGGTTGCAAGCACAAAATGTCGTGGTGATACGATAACCCCCTTCTTCGTCCGTCAGTCATGCCCCCGAGCGCAGGGCCGGTCATCCGGCCGGCAATCGGGGTTTTTATTGCCATTACCAGGATCGGAACCCCACAACCATGCCGTTCGTTTTTACATCGTCGGATTTCAGAAAAATCGGGAAGATCCTCGGCGTTAAGCCGAAGCATAAGGGCAACAACGTCCGATATGAACTCGGCGGCCCCGCGGACCCGAGGAAACTGACCCTCGAAGTCTATCCCGGCATTCCGATCGGGAAGAAGAAGGGAAACCTCATCACGGTCTATACGCAGAATTCCCATCTGCAGCTGCATTTTTGCTCGGGATTCGTCGTCAGCCCGATGCTGCGCGAGGTCACGTTCGTGGGTGAAGCAGGGGGAAAAATGGCGGGCCTCATCGTGGAGAAGGAGGGCGGGTGTTCCCTCTATGCCAACGTCCAGCGCGACATCCTCTCGGGCGATTTTACGAACCTGGGCCCCGAGGTGATGCTCTCCGGCATCGCACTCTCGCTCAGCGAGTCGATCCTGCCCGCGGTGAAACAAGGGCGGGGCGGGACGGAGGAGCGCGGTCGAATGAAGGGGCGCGGCCGGAAGAAGGGATGATCCGGGTCGACAGTTTCAACGACCACCCGGACCGGCGCGTCAGGCACGCGGAGATCCGCAGGACCGCGGCCGCGGTGCTCAGGGGCGAAGGCGCTGCCGACGCGATCGTGAGGGTGATCTTCACGGGGGATTCGTTTATGAAGCGGCTGAACAGGACCTGGCTGAAACACCGTTCCACGACCGACGTGCTGTCGTTTCCCCTGGAATCCGGGCGTGGAAAACCGCTGGAGGGCGAAATCTACGTCAACCTGGACCAGGCGCGCAGGCAGGCCCGGGACTACGGGGTGACCGACCGGATTGAGATCGCGCGGCTGGTGATCCACGGCTCGCTGCACCTCCTCGGGTACGACGACGCGACGCCGGCGCTGAAGCGAGAGATGGCCGGGCGTGAAGACGAATACCTCGACGCTCTGAAGGTGCGCTGAGGGCGGGAGTGTCCCGCCCCGGAACGCCCGCTTCATCACGTCGGTGAACATCACAGGAATGAATGGCAAAATCTCTGATCATCGTTGAATCGCCGGCCAAGGCCAAGACGATCAACAAATACCTCGGGAAGGAATACACCGTGCACGCCTCCGTCGGGCACATCAAGAACCTCCCCAAGAGCAGCCTCGGCGTCGACATCGAGAACGGCTACGCGCCGACCCTCGAGGTGATCAAGGGGAAGGAAGACGTCGTCAGGGGCCTGCGGGACACGGTCAAGAAGGTCGACAGCATCTACATCGCGACCGACCCTGACCGCGAGGGCGAGGCGATCGCCGCCGATATCGCCGAGGAGATCGGCGAAGCGAACCCGAAGATCTACCGGGTGCTCTTCCACGAGATCACCGAACACGGCGTCACCGAGGCGATGAAGAACCCGGTCAAGGTCAACACCGACCTGGTGTCCAGCCAGCGTGCGCGCAGGGTGATGGACAGGATCGTGGGCTACAAGGTCAGCCCGTTCCTCTGGAAGACGCTCTACTACGGGTTGTCCGCCGGGCGCGTGCAGTCGGTGGCGCTCAAACTGATTTGCGAGCGGGAGCTGCAGATCCGGGAGTTCGAACCGACGGAATACTGGTCGGTCATCGCGGAATTCAGCACGGCGAAGCGTGAATCGTTCTACGCGAAACTGATGAAAATCGACGGCAGGGAGTTGTTCGTGCCGTCGAAGGACAACCTCCAGGAGATCCAGCACAAGAAAAACCCCGACCAGTACTCGTACATCCCCTCCGAAGCGGAGGCCCTCAAATACCTCGAGGACATCCGCCGCCAGGACTTCGCGGTGTCGGACCTCACGAAGCGGGAGTCGAAGCGGAACCCCCTCCCGCCGTTCATCACCAGCACGCTCCAGCAGGAGGCGTCCAAGAAATTCCGGTTCTCCGCCTCCCGGACGATGGTCCTGGCCCAGAAACTCTACGAGGGCATCGAGATCGGGGAGGACGGGCTGGTCGGCCTCATCACCTACATGAGGACCGATTCGACGCGACTGGGGGACGAATCGGTCGCCTCCGCCAGGGAGTTCATCGCCGGAAACTATGGCAAGGAATACCTGCCCAAACACCCCTTTGTCTACAAGAAGAAGAAGACGTCGCAGGACGCCCACGAGGCCATCCGTCCCACGTCCATCAGGTATGCCCCCGCGGCGGTGAGGAAATACCTCGACAAGGACCTCTACCGCCTCTACGAGCTGATCTGGAACAGGTTCATCGCGTCGCAGATGGAGGCCGCCCGGATGGAGACGACCACGGTCACCGTCACCGGCGGGCAATACCTCTTCAGGGCGAGCGCGTCGGTCTATACCTTCAGGGGGTTCCTCCTCGTCTACGACGAATCGGCGGAGGCGGACGCGCCGCGGGAGGAGGAGGACACCGAGATGATCGACGAGAAGATCCCCGCGGGGATGACCGCCGGGGACCGGCTCGCCCTCGGAAGCCTGGTGCACCACCGGCACGAGACCTCGCCGCCGCCGCGGTATACCGAGAGCTCCCTGGTCAAGACGCTCGAAGCGCTCGGCATCGGCAGGCCGAGCACGTACGCCATGATCGTCGGGACGATCATCGACAGGAAGTACGTCGAGCAGCGGGAGCGCAAGCTCTACGCCCTCGACCTCGGGCTCCAGGTCACCGCCCTGCTCGCGGCGAGTTTCCCCCATATCATCAACGTGCGCTTCACCGCCCGGATGGAGGAGGAATTGGACACCATCGCCTCCGGCAAGAACGAATACCGCAAGGTGCTCGACGACTTCTACATCCCCTTCAAGGAGTCGCTCGACAAGGCGACCGCCAACGCCACCGCGATCAAGAAGTCGCTCCAGACCCTCACGGAGGAAGTGTGCGAGCTGTGCGGCAAGAAGCTGATCATCAAGTGGGGGCGGAACGGCCGTTTCATGGCATGCACCGGGTACCCGAAGTGCAAGAACGCGATGCCGCTCCCCGAGGACCGCGAGAAAACCCAGCACCATTCCGGGCAGAAATGCGAGCTCTGCGGCGGGGACATGCTCGTGCGCTCGAGCAAGTTCGGGACGTTTCTCGGGTGTTCGAATTACCCCAAGTGCAGGAACACCAAGCCGATCACGACGGGGATCAAGTGCCCGAAGTGCCAGTCCGGCGAAATCGTCGAGAAGAAGACGAAGCGCCGCCGGGCGTTTTACGGGTGTTCCAAATACCCGGAGTGCGATTTCGCCTCGTGGGACAAGCCGACCGCCACGCCCTGCGAGACGTGCGGTTCGCCGTTCATGGTCGAGAAATATTCACAGAAACGGGGGGAGTATCTCCGCTGCCCCTCCTGCAAGAGCGAGGTGGAGAAGGAAGACGCCGTGGCCGTATAGCGATGGCAGGATCGTTCGGAGACCATATCGCCGCGTTCGTGAGCTACCTCACCGCCGAGAAGAATTTCTCGCGCCATACCGTCACCGCGTATGCCCGCGACCTTCAGCAGTTCCGCGAGTTCATGGCGGCGCACACCGGCGCGGCCGACGCCGACCCGGCGGAGGTGGACCACCTGACGATGCGGCTGTACCTCGGCGAGCTGACCGACAGGGGGATCGGGAAACGCTCGGTCGCGCGGAAGCTGGCCGCGATCAGGTCGTTCTTCAGGTTCCTGGTCCGGAAGAAAAAACTCGCGTCGAACCCCGCGATGAACATCGTCACGCCGAGGCTGCCGAAGAAGCTGCCGTCGTTCCTCGACGAACCCTCCGTGCACGCCATGATGGACCTGCCCGACACGTCGACTCCCGCCGGTCTGCGCGACCGGGCGATCCTCGAACTCCTGTACGGGACGGGCATCAGGGTCGGAGAACTGACCGGGCTCGTCGTCGGCGGCCTAGACCTTCGCGGCGGCACGGTGAAGGTGCGGGGAAAGGGGAGCAAGGACCGCATCCTCCCGATGGGTGGGAGGGCCCGGGACGCCCTGTCGCGCTATCTCGTGGCCAGGGGGGCGGGGGCGGAAACCGGCCGCCGCGCCGACCGGGTCTTCGTGAACGGGAAGGGTTCGGAGCTGAACCGGCGGGAAGTCTACCGCATCGTGCGGAAATATATCTCCATGGTGTCCGAGATCGACAGGAAGAGTCCCCACGTGCTCCGGCACACGTTCGCGACGCATCTGCTGAACAACGGGGCTGACCTCACGGCCGTCCGGGAATTGCTCGGCCACGAAAGCCTGGCCACGACCCAGCTCTACACGCATGTAACCGTTGAGAAATTGAAACGTATCTACAACCAGGCGCATCCGAAAGCATAAGCCAACCATCGACGAGGACTCACCATGCAATTTCACTTTACGGCGAGAAAGTTCAAGGCGCATGCGACGCTCAAGGCCCGCGCCATGGAGGCGGTGGCCCGGCTCCCCAGGTACTACGACGGCATCGTCCGCGGCGACGTCGTCCTGGGGTTCGAGGGGACGCCCAACAGCGTCAAATGGGCGGAGGTCACGGTCCACGTTCTCGGGAACGTTCTGACCGCCCGGGAGCAATCGGAGGATTTCGAAAAATCGATCGACCTTGCGATGCAGAAAATGGAACGGCAACTGACGAAATACAAGTCGCGGGTGCGGGTGAAGGACAAGAAAACGCTCAGGAAGGTCAAGGAAGATTCGGTTTCGGAAGATCACGGGGAGTGACGATGGCGCAACGGCAGGTCAAGGAGAATAAAAAAGAGAGCATCACCGTCGGGTTCCTGTACGAGTCGAACAAGGACCGCCTGCGCCTGGTGTCGGCGGCGGGCGACGCCGGTTTCGCGAAGGAGATCCGGGACAAGAACGTCCACCGCCCCGGGCTCGCGCTCGCCGGTTACGTCCAGCTCTTCCGGTTCGACCGGGTGCAGATTTTCGGGAACACCGAGATGCGATACCTCGAACAATTGACGCCCGCCGGGCGGGTGGAAGCGCTCGAGCGGATCTTCGAGTTCGACATCCCCTGCATCGTGGTCACCAGCGACAATCCGGTCGACGAGGCTTTCACGAAGATCGCCACCCGCCAGGGAGTGCCGGTGTTCCGGAGCCCGCTGGAGACCACCAAATTCGTCTACTTCCTCGGCGATTTCCTGGACGACCAGTTTTCCCCTCAATGTTCCATCCACGCTTCGTTCGTGGACGTTTACGGGGTGGGGCTCCTCCTGACCGGCCGTTCGGGCATCGGGAAGAGCGAAATCGCCCTCGACCTGATCGAGAGGGGCCACCGCCTGGTCGCGGACGACGTCGTCATGGTCACCCGTAAGGGGGAGGGTATCCTGATGGGGGCGGGTTCCGAGCTGGTGAAGCATTTTATGGAGATTCGCGGACTCGGGCTGATCGATGTCCGGAGCATGTTCGGGATCCGGGCCATCCGTTTCCAGAAGCGGGTGGAAGTGATCGTCGAATTGATGGACTGGAACGAAAACCAGGAATATACGCGCACCGGCCTCGACGACAACACCACCGCCCTGATGGACGTCGCCATCCCCAGCGTGGAATTGCCCATTTTCCCCGGGAAAAACGTTACAGTAATCTGTGAGGTCATCGCCCTAAACTATTTGTTGAAGCACTATGGCTATGACGCCGCACGCGAATTTACCAAGCGGCTTGACAAGGTGATCTCGCGGAAATCGAGCCAAATGGACGATCGGGCCATCGATTACTTCGAACATGACTTCGAATGACGTTCAGAAGAATGTCATATGAGCCCGGTGTCACATTTCCCGAAAAATACCTTGACACGTATATACTATTTTTTTTACTTTTGAGCCGATAATTCGAATAAATCAGGTACCATGAGAATCTTCGGGCGGGAAAAAGTGAAGTTTTTTTACCTCGGCAGCGATCTCAAGCTGCATGAGGTCCGCCGTTTTACCGCCAAGGTCGCTTCTATTATAGGGTTGTCCGTCCTGCTGCTGGTCGGCGGCATCGCCGGGATCAACCAGCTGACCATCAATTTTCTCGGTTTCGGATCGGGCGAAATCGCCGAGTTGAAACGCCAGAACAGCGCCCTCCGGGAGGAGACGAAAACCCTCACGAACCGGATCACCGCGATGCGCTCGACGCTCGACGAGCTCGAATCGCAGGGGGATGAACTGCGGCTCCTCGTCGACCTGCCCCCCATGGACGAATCCGTCAAGGAAGCCGGCACCGGCGGCTCGAACATCCCGGAAATGCTTTCGTTCGATGCGGCCCCCGGCACCGAGCTTCTCACGGAAGTCGACGGGATCCTTTCGAGCATCTCCGGTGAATTGAAAGTCCAGGAGCAGAGCTACGCGCAGATACTGAAAAAATACGAATACAACAAAGCGTTCTTCTCCGCGCTGCCCGCGTTGAAGCCGATGCAGGGCCCGTATGCCAGCAACAAGTTCGGGATGAGGATGCACCCCATCCTGGGCGTGATGCGGGAGCACCAGGGAGTGGACATCGTCGGAGACGTCGGGACCGAGGTCGCAGCGGCCGGGGACGGCGTGGTGGCGATGGCGGGACACAGCGGCGGGGGTTACGGGAACGTCGTGGTCATCAACCACGGTTACGGTTACCAGACGCTGTACGCCCATCTTTCAAAGCTCCTCATCAAACCGGGGAAACGGGTGAAACGCGGTGACATCATCGCCCGGAGCGGTAAATCCGGGTTGACGAGCGGTCCGCACCTCCACTATGAAGTGCGCCACAACGGCGTCTCGAGGAACCCGACCGATTTCTTCTTTGACGACCTCACGGCCGCTGAATACCGGGCACAGACCGCCGCGAGGCATTAATCTTCCTTGTCCGGCGGGGATCACCCTCCGGTCATCCGAACTTTTCACAATCGAGTTGCGTTCAGTATTGAGTTGGGCGCCCGCTGCGCGGGCGACGACATCTGGAGGGGGTTAATCGTATGATCTGGACTATGGAGCTTGCCTCGTATCTCGACGAGGCGCCCTGGCCTGCCACAAAAGAAGAACTGATCGACTACGCCATCCGTACCGGCGCGCCGTCGGAGGTCATCGAGAACCTCCAGGAGCTCGAGGACGTGGAGGAACCGTACGAGAGCATGGAGGACATCTGGCCCGATTATCCCGCCGAGGGAGATTTTTTCTTCGAGGACGAGAACGAATACTGACGGGGGAGTCGCCAGGGCCGGACTCTCCGTTGACGAATCGGCCGGTAACGCCGGCATTCCCGGGACCCATTCATCCGACGTGAATGGGTTTTTTTTATGAATGGTATCCGCCGAATATCTCCCCGCACGTTCCGCACCTGCCGTCCGGCCGCGTTCCTCGCGCGTTCCATCGCCGTCGTGATGCTCTGTTCTCCGGCCCTCGGCGCCCAGGAAGACCAGCTACCCGACACCCTCGCGCCCTTCGAGATCGCTTCGGTCGCCTTCGAAGGCAACGACGTCCTGCCCGACGAGACCCTCGCGGGTTTCATCGAATCGAAGGAGTCTCCCTCGGGGTTTTCGCAGTTCCTGTACGGGACGTTCTGGGCGGCCTTCGGATCCCCGGCCGAATACTTCGACCCCGGCACGCTCGACCGGGACGTCGTCGCGCTGTCAGACCTCTACCAGACCAGGGGGTTCTACAACGCGACGATCACGTTCGCCTGGACCGCCGACAGCGCGGAGCGCACCGTGGCCGTCCGTTTCGACATCGTCGAGGGGCCGCGGTCCCTCATCGACTCCATCATCTACTCGGGCATCGACAGCCTCCCGTCGGAACAGAGAAGAATAATTTACGGCCACGCGCTCATCAGGAAGGGCGATCCGTACGAGGCCGACGTCGTTTCGGGCGAGATCGTCAGGGTGATCACCTATCTCCAGAATTCCGGTTACCCCGCCGTGCGGTTCGACTACGAGAGGGGCGGCGCCTTCCGCTACACCTCCACCAACAATTTTGAAATCCGCCTGGTCTTCGAAACCGGCCGGCTCTACCGCTTCGGGGAGATCACCGTGAAGGTCGAACCCCCGAGGGACGACATCACCGACAACCTTGCGCTGCGCCACCTCGACTTCAAGCCCGGCGACATCTACAGCAACGACCTCAAGGTGTCGAGCGAACGGAACCTCAACCGTCTCGACCTGTTCGAGGCCGCGAGGGTGGACCAGGAGGCGGCCCCCGAGAGCCTCGCGGCGCCGGTCATCCCGATGCGCGTCCTCGTCAAGCCCCAGCCGCGCAACGAGTTCGCCCCCGAAGTGATCGCTTCGAACGAGAACGGCGCGCTCAATCTCGGCCTCGGGCTGGGCTACACCAACCGTAATTTTTTCGGCGACGGCCGGACATTCAGCGCCAGGCTCCAGGGGAGGAGCCAGTCGATCATCCAGATCCTCAAGGGGACCCCGCTGAAGGACTCGGCCATCATCGGTTCGGCCGACCTGGAGCTCCGCCTCCTCCAGCCCTACTTCTTCACCCGCACGATGAGCGGGTCGTTGACCTCCCTGGTCGGGATCGAAAAGCAGTCATTGTATATACTCTCGATCGTCCGGACCCGGGTGGGATCGAGCATCCAGCTCTCGCGGACGGCGGTGGGCCTCGTCGAATGGACGCTCGAACGGGTAAGCCCCGATTTCCTCACCGAAACGGACCAGCCCGACACTCTGATCGACGACCTCGAGGCGGAGAATCAGCCGCAGTTCAACTCGATCATCGGTTTCACCTGGCAGAGGGACATGACGTTCGGCAGCCTTTCCCCCGCCGGGGGATACATTCATACCGTCTCGGTGGAAGAGTCGGGCGTGCTGCCCGAAGCTCTTTCCCGGGATCACGTCGGGGCTTCCCTATACACAGTACTACAAGGTCTCACTGTTCAGCCGGTGGTACCACGACATGAGCGAATCGAAGGTCAGCATCCTCGCGTTGAAGGTGCGCACCGGATACCAGAACAAGTACGGCGCGAGCGCTTCGAGCGAGGTAAACATCCCGCTCAACCGACGGTTTTTCGCGGGCGGAAGCAACAGCGTCAGGGGATGGAAGTCGCGCAAACTCGGGGCGATGCCGTCGGAGCAGCTGGAATTCGGCGGCAATTTCATCCTGGAAGGCGGGCTCGAGCTGAGGTTCAAGCATTTCGCCAACCAGGGACGGTTCATGGGGCTGGACCTGGAGAGCATGTGGGGTGTCTACTTCGTCGACGTCGGCAACGTCTGGCTCGATTACAACGATTTCCGGCCGTCGGACATCGCGATCGCCGCGGGACTGGGGTTCCGGTACGAGACCCTCTTCGGACCGTTCAGGCTCGATTTCGGCATGCGGGTGTACGATCCGGCCGAACCGGCCGGACACCGGACGATCTTCGACAAGAAATTCTTCGCAGAAACCGTGGGACGAGGGGTCTTCCACCTGGGGATCGGCCATGCCTTCTGACGGGACCGTGCCGGCCGCGGGGTGGGGGAGGGTCGTGGGGCAGGACACGGTCAAGGCGTTCCTCCGGGCCGCGATCCGCGCCAACCGGCTCGCCCACGCGTATCTGTTCTCCGGCCCCGAGGGGGCGGGGATGGACGCGGCGGCGATCGGGCTGGCACGCGCGCTCCTGTGCGAACGGGCGACGGGCGATGCCTGCGGGACGTGCCACGACTGCAAACTCTCGGCCCGGCTCCAGCATCCCGACATCCACCTCTGTTTCCCGCTGCCGGTCGGACGCGGGGAAGTCGCCGGCGACGATCCGCTGGCGCGTCTGACCCCGCCGGAGCTCGAAGCCGTGCGCCGCGAGACCGGCCTGAAGGCCCGCGACCCGTACCACGCCATCGCCATCCCACGCGCGAACCAGATCAAGGTGAACAGCGTCCGCGCGATGCGCCGCCAGGCCTCGCTGGGGGCTTTCGACGAGGGCCGGAAGGTGTTTCTCGTGCTCGACGCCGGGAAGATGACGACCGAAGCCTCCAACGCCCTGTTGAAGACCCTCGAGGAACCCTCGCCGGGGACGCTCATCGTCCTGACGACGTCCGAACCGGATTCTCTCCTTCCGACCGTCGTGTCGAGGTGCCAGCACGTCCGGTTCGACCCGCTCGGAGAGGCCGTCATCGCATCGTCGCTCGTCTCCGGTCACGGGGTCCCCGGGGCGAGGGCCGCGATGGTGGCGAAACTCTCCTCGGGCAGCTTCACCGCCGCCCTGCGGCTCGCCGGCGAGGACCTGGATTCGAAACGGAATTCGGCCGTGGAGATGCTCCGGTCTTTCCTGCACAAGCAGCCGCGCGACGTGCTCGAACTGATCCGCGCGGACGCCGACGCCGACAGGCAGGAGACCGCGGAGAAACTGGTCCTGCTGCAGACGTGGATCAGGGACGCGATGCTGCTGGCCGCCGGGAGGCCGGTGGAGGTGAACGCCGACGACGCGCCGACGCTGGAGAAGTTCGTCCGCCAGTATCCGTCGCTCGACTACGCCGCGGTCTGCGGGTCGCTCGACCGGGCCGTTTCCGATCTTCGTAAAAATGTGTATATTCACCTCGTTCTGCACGCGCTCCGGGTCGATCTCCGGAGGGCCGCGCAGGCCGTAACCGGCGCGCGCCGCTGACGCTCATCTTCCTTGGGACACTGCCTTGGCCACACGCCATACCCGCACACTCGTGACCGCGGCGCTCCCCTACGCGAACGGCAAGATCCATCTCGGCCATCTCGCGGGGGCCTACCTGCCGGCGGACATCTATGTCCGCTACCTCCGGTCGATGAAGCGCGACGTCGTCTTCATCTGCGGGTCCGACGAGCACGGCGTCCCCATCACCATCACGGCGGAGCAGGAAAAAATCGCCCCACAGGCGGTCGTGGATCGTTACCACGAAATGAACAGGAGCGCCTTCGCGAAGTTCGGGATGAGTTTCGACAACTACTCGCGGACGTCGCTCCCCCTCCATCACGACACGGCCAGGGAGTTCTTCCTCCGGCTCCTCGGGAGCGGCGTCCTCAACGAGAAGACCGAGTCGCAGCTCTACGACGAGCAGGCGGGGATGTTCCTGCCCGACCGGTACGTCGAGGGGACCTGCCCGGTCTGCAAGAACCCGGACGCCAGGGGGGACCAGTGCGAAAAGTGCGGCACGTTTTTGAACCCGACCGAACTGATCGACCCGAAGAGCAAGATCTCGGGCCGGAAGCCCTCGGTGCGCGAGACCAGGCACTGGTATTTTCCGCTCGGGAGGTACCAGGCGCGGCTCGAGGCGTACATCAGCGAGGCGAACGCCCGGGACGGCTGGAAACAGAACGTCCTCCAATACTGCCAGGGGTGGTTCAGGGAGGGGCTTCAGGACAGGGCCGTCACCCGCGACCTCGACTGGGGCGTCAGGATCCCGGTGCCCGGGTTCGAGAAAAAGGTGCTCTACGTCTGGTTCGACGCGGTCCTGGGGTACATTTCGGGCACAAAGGAATGGGCGGCGGCGACCGGCGACCCGGAGAGGTGGAAACGGTACTGGACCGATCCTTCGACCAAGTACGTCGCGTTCATCGGAAAGGACAACGTGGTGTTTCACTGCATCGTCTTCCCGGCGATGCTCATGGCGTGGAACGACTCGGGCGCCGAGGAGCGCTTCATCCTCCCGGAAAACGTTCCCGCCAACGAGTTCCTGAATTTCGAGGGACAGAAGTTCTCGAAGAGCCGTGGATGGGGCGTCGACGTCGACGAGTTCCTGGAGCTTTTTCCGGCCGATTCCCTCCGGTATGCCCTGGCGATGATCCTCCCGGAGTCGCGCGACGCAGACTTCACCTGGCGTGATTTCCAGGCGCGCCACAACAACGAGCTCGCCGACATCCTGGGGAACTTCGTCAACAGGACCGTGACCTTCGCGCACACCCATTTCGCGGGGACGCTCCCGCCGGGGGCGGGGGGGAGCGCGGACGACGTCGTGGGGGCCGAGATCCGGGCCGCCGGGAAAGCCGCCGCGGAAGCGTACGAGCAGTACCGGTTCAGGGACGGGACCGCGGCCGCGATGAACCTCGCGAGGTTTGCGAACAAATACTTCAACGATGCCCAACCGTGGAAATCGGTCAAGACGGACAGGGAAGCCGCGGGCGCGACCATCGCGGCGTGCCTCCGGCTGGTCCGCGCGCTCGCGATCTACACCGAGCCGGTCCTCCCGGCGACCGCTGCGCGCATCTGGAACATCCTGGGGCTGCCGGGGAAGGTCGCCGACGCGGGATGGGAGAGCGCGTTCGCCGGTTCCATCGCGCCGGGGCACGTTCTCGGCAAACCCGAAATTCTCTTCACAAAAATCGAGGACAGCGTGATCCAGGATATCGTGTCGAAACTTCCCGCGAGCGTGCCGCCCGCGGCCCCGGAGGAGGCGCAGGAGGCGGGGATCGAGGACTTCCGGAAGATCAGCCTCAGGGTGGCCCGGGTGGTGGCCGCAGAGAAGGTACCGAAATCCGAGAAGCTCCTGAAAATCAGGGTATCGCTCGGATCGGAGGAGCGGCAGGTGATCGCCGGCATCGCGAAGCACTACGAACCGGAGACGCTCGTCGGGAAAAAGGTCATCATCGTCGCGAACCTCAGGCCCGCCAAACTGATGGGCCTCGAATCCCGCGGCATGATCCTCGCCGCCTCCGACGATGCCGGAAATCTCAGCATCCTCACCCTCGACGGCGACCTCCCGGAGGGAAGCGTCGTGAAATAAGGAGTCAGGCCCGCCCTCCCAACACCCCTCGAGAGGAAACAGATACCGACCACCCTCCCCGGGGCGGGCATGGTTTCCTCCGACCTCGCGTCGATCGGATCGCCTGTCAACTGGTGACGGAACCTATTGCATCTCTTCGGCCTGTTTTTTATGTTACCCCCTTCGTTCTCCACAACCGGGATCCCGTTTCCCCATGCTCAAATTCGTCGATTCGCACGCACACATCTTTTACGCCGAGTACCGCGCGGACATCGACGAGGTCCTGGCGCGCGCGGCGGATTCCGGCGTCGCGGGGGTCGTCTGCCCCGGCACGAACCTGGAAACGAGCAGGGAGTCCGTGGCCATTGCCGGGCGGTTCGGTCACGTCCGTGCCGCGGTCGGGATCCATCCCCACGAGGCGTCGTCCGCGGACGATGACGTCCTGGCGGAAATCCTCGAACTCAGCGCCCGTCCCGGGGTCGTCGCGATCGGCGAGATCGGCCTCGACTATCACTACGATTTTTCTCCGCCCGAAGTCCAGCGGGAAGTGTTCCGACGGCAGCTGGAGCTCGCCCGGCAGAGGCGCCTCCCGGTCATCATCCATTCACGGGAAGCGGAAGCGGACACCCTCTCGATCGTCGAGGACGCCGTGAGGGCGGATCCGTCCTGGCAGGGCCGGCAGGGTGCCGATCCCGTCGCCCGGGGGGTCTTCCATTGCTTTCCGGGGGACGCGGAGCTGGCCCGGCGCGTGATCGGGCTCGGTTTTTACATTTCCTTCCCGGGACCGCTGACCTTCCCCGTCAAGCCGACGAAACCGAATGTCATGGCGGAAGTCGCCAGGAGCGCACCCCTCGACCGGGTCCTTCTGGAGACCGACAGTCCGTACCTCACGCCGTACCCGCATCGCGGCAAGCGGAACGAGCCGTCGTACATACCGTTGATCGCGCAACGGCTCTCCGAACTGACCGGCCGGTCCGATGCAGGAGATCAGTGAAGTGACCAACGGCAACGTCGCCAACCTCTTCGGGTTTTCGATCTCGTGAGGGCCCCGGCAACACCATCACGGTTGTTCAACGGATACTCTCGAATACTCTCGAACACTCTCCCGGAGCGACGATGATGCGAACCATGACGATCATGCTTTTCCTGATCCTGGCCCAGGGCGGCTCTTCCGGGCAGACCCTCGCCCCGGACGGCGCATCGAACGCGTCCCGGAGGGATATGCTCAGGGCGATCCTGAGGTCCCGGGACCTGAGGCAGGGCGGCGATACCACGCTGCGCCGCGCGCTTCGCGACAGCGATACACTCGTACGCGTCCGGGCGACGCTCGCCTTCGGCAGCCTTCAGGACACGACGGCGATACCCGCTCTCCTGGGCAACCTCGTGGACGCCCCCGCGCCGGTGCAGGAAGCGGCCGCGTTCGCGATCGGGCAGACCGCAGCCGGGCTCAGCCAGCCGGCGCTCGAGGCGCTCGAGCAGGACCTGATCGCCGTGGCCCTCGACAGGACGGCAGCGCGCGCCGCGTTGATCGAGGAGATGGGAAAATTCGGGACGGAGAAGGGGCTTGCGACCCTCCTCCTCCACCTGGGGGAGGGGCGGGCCCGCGAGAGGGGGCCGCTCCTGATGAGCATCGCCCGGTTCGCCATCCGAAAGGTCAGGAGCGCGGAGGCGACGACGTTTGTCCTGGAGAGCCTCCTCGACCCCCGTACCGCGACGTGGAACGCGGCCTACGCGCTCCAGCGGATCGGAGACCATGAAACCATCCGGGCGATGGTCCCGCGGCTCATCCCGGTCGCGAACAACGCCGACCCGCTGATCCGGATGAACGTGGCCGCGCTCTTCGGGAAGTTGAAAGGCGACACATCCCTCGTCGGAGCTGCTGGCCCGCCTCGCCGGATCCGACCCGGACTGGAGGGTGAGAGTGAACGCCCTCAGGGCGCTCGGCTCGTTCCCGACGGATGGCCGCATCATCGCGACGTTCGCGGCCGCCGTCGCGGACGACAACGCGTCGGTCGTCATCACCGCGCTCTCGGTATTCGGCGGATGCACATTTCCTCCCGGCGATGCGCCGGACGGGCTCGAAGAACTCCTGGGGACGGTCCGCGATCTGGCGACCGGGGCCGGCGGGAGGATCCGCTGGCAGTACAGGGCGGAGGCGGCGCTCGCCCTCGCGAAGCTCGACGGCGCCCGCGCCCTCCCCGCGCTGCGCGTTCAACCGGGAGACCCGCCGCTCCTGAAGGCGGGCATGATCGCGGCGATGGGCGCCACGGGGTCGATCGACGCGTTCGCCGAAATCTCCGGCCACCTCAGGGAGGCAGATCCGCTCCTGCGGAGGACAGCGCTCGACGCGCTCCAGGCCCTGGCGTCGAAGAACTCGTCGAAGGGTGGATTCCTCGACACGGTGTATGCCGCCAACATCGACGCCCTCGGGTCAGGCGACATGGCCGTCACCACCACGGCGGCGGCGAACCTGGGAGACTCGCTCCTGCTCCGTCCCGGATCCGTTGACGCGCTCACATCCGCGCTGGAGAGGCTCCGCCCGCCGGCGGACATCGAGGCCATCCAGGAGGTCTGCCGGACCCTCGGGAAACTCGGCGATGAACGCGCCGTGGTTCCGTTGAAGAACCTGATGGAATCGGGCGATGATGCGGCCGCGCAGGCGGCGGCCGCGGCCCTCGGCACGATCACCGGCGAGCGGTACGTCCCGGGGGTCCCCGGCAGGGACCCGCGCCACACGGATTTCGATTTCGGGATGCTCGAGGCCCTCCCGGAAACGATCGGCGTGACGCTACGAACGACCGGCGGGGACGTGACGATGGAGTGGTACCGGGACGCGGCGCCGTTCACGATCATGAGCATCCTGAAACTCGCGCAGAGGGAGGGATTCTACCGCGATCTCATCTTCCACCGGGTCGTTCCCAACTTCGTCGTCCAGGGGGGTGACCCGCGCGGCGACGGCTGGGGCGGTCCGGGCTATTCGTTACGGTCGGAATTTTCGCCGCTCTCCTACGAGACCGGCACGGTCGGGATCGCGAGCGCGGGAAAGGACACGGAAGGATCGCAATTCTTCATCACGCACTCTCCCCAGCCGCATCTCGACGGACGCTACACCATCATCGGGAGAGTGGTGGTGGGGATGGGGGTCGTGGACGGGATACAGGTTGGGGACGGCATTCTCGACATCGGCCGCGGGCCCTAGGGTCACTCGATGCCGTTGCGGGCGTCCTCGTACGTCTGCCGGTGGGCGGGGTCGATGTTCATCAGCCTCGTGAACACCTCGGGGTCGGAATACCCCTTGAACGTCTCGGCGATCTCGAGGTATTTCGTGTCGAAAAAGATCCTGACGACCTGGCTCGGCCGTATCATTTTGATCGTGAGCGTTCCGATCTTGTCGAGCGCCGCCATCATGTTTCGTTTCGCCTTGGCTTCGTCGTGATAGAGCAGGTCGAGGCCGCGGTAGTGGTAGCGGTACAACGCCTCCCGGATCACGTTGAACGACGGATTCAGGAGCTCTTCGATGTATCCCCCCCTGGAATATTCTGAGGGGTTCCCGACCTCCCAGCCCTCGCCTCCCCCGCGCGCCGTATTGACGACGTTCATCGCCTTCTCCAGGTAGGGAAGTCCCGCGTCCATCTGGTACGATTCGAAATCGAGCCCGATGACGACGTAGGCGTAAAAATTGAGAAAACTCAGGAGGGGATCGAACAGCGTCTCGTCGTGGAGGATCTGCTTGTTCGGCTGGTAGGCGAATTCCCACTGGTCGTCCATGACGCGCAGGACGGCGGTGTTTTTTTCAGAATTGTACACCCGGCGCTGGCTTCCGATGAACGCCTGGGCGGTATACGTGTTCTGTTTCGGCGATCCCTGGAATGAAATATTGATCGTCAGGGCGATCTTCTCCCCGCCGAGGTCCTCGTCGGTCCAGCGGTAGGAGTTGATGTAATTCTCCACCTGGAACGTGAAATCCGCCAGGTTCTCCCGCGCCTCCGCCGTCAGGAGTTCGGTGGCGATCGTCACCTTGCATTCCAGTTCCTGGCCGGCGGCGAAGGTCGCAGCGAGCGCGATCAGTGCGAGGAGGAGAAGGGATCTCATGGTTGGTCCGGTTTGATACCCTAATATAGATAATCGGCGTCTCACCTTCAACATCCCCTCCCGGTCAGGAGTTTCCATGCAATTCGCCGTCCGGGCGGTCCTCGTGCTGTCACTACCCCTGTCGGCTGCCGGCCAGCACCGGTACGACCCCGTGGCCCGCGCCGCCGGGGGAGTCTGGCTGAGGGAGGGAGGGGACCCCTGGTGCGTGCTCGGCGCGCCCCCGCTCCTCTCTTCCGTGAGCGCGACGACCGCGGGGCTCGCGCACTTCCCCGCGCCCTGGGGCCTCGGCGTGCTCACGGGAACCGCGGCGGTCATCGCGCTGCCGGCCGGCCCGGGCGTCCTCGGCGCCTCGCTGACACACACCGGGTTCGAACTCTTTTCCGAAACCGGAATGGGCATCGGTTTCGGCGGGTCCGCGGGGGTCCTCCGCTACGGCATCACGGCCCGGTATCGCCATCTGCGGATCGGGCGGTACGGTTCGGCCGGTGTCCCGTCCGTCGACGCCGCCGTCGTGGTCGCCACCGGCGAGTGGTTCAGGTGGGGACTTCGCATCACAGACCTGAACAGGCCGGGGGTCGGGAACTCGGGCGAGCGCGTGAGGGAAACGGCCAGCGTCGCCGCGTCTATTTCTCCTCCCGGGGCGCCCACCGTCTCGCTGGAAGCGGAGAAGGACGAACTCGGAGCCTTCACCACGCGGGCGGGCATCGTCCATGACGCCGGGGACCTCCTCACGCTCCGGTTCGGGATGTCGGCGTCCTTCACCCGGATCCACTGCGGTCATCGAGATCACCCCGGGGCCGGTCGGGATCGGGTACGGTGTGGTGGTGCACCCGGAGCTCGGATGGAGCCATTCGGCGTGGGTCGTCATCGACATCGCCCCATGAACGGCCCGGTGATCGCCGGCGCGGCCATCCTGTTACTGGCCATTCCCGCGGCGTCTCCGTCACGGACCCAGGTGCGCGATCGTCTTCCGGGGGGTGCGTTCGAAGCGCCCGATACGTCCGATGCGCCCGATACGTCCGATGCGCCCGATACGTCCGATTCGCCCGATACGATCGCCGTCTCGACGCTCGATGAACAATTGACCGCGTCCGCCGATGACGACGAAATCGAGCGGGAGGGTGCCGTCCACCGGATCGATTCCCGCCCGCAACGCTGGAGCGTCGGGTGGAGGATGCGGGTGTCGGGCGTTCTCCAGGAACCCGCGGGGTTTCGGGAGAAGATCTATGCCGGAAATCGTTTTCGGGTCTACCAGCGGCTGGGCGTGCGGAAGGGGGATGAGTTCAGCGTCGGCTTGCTGACGGAGAAGGATCCGGGGGAGGCCGGCCTGGCGGACTTCGTGTCCGGGGCGGCATCGGTGGGAAATCTTCCCGGTGGAACCAGGATCGTCGCCGGGGATTTCCGTGTCGGGGCCGGCCAGGGCCTGCTGTTCGGGAGCCCGAGGTCGTATGGCAAGGGAACGGCGACGATCGATCCGGTCCTGCGCGGGTGGGGCGGGATCAGGGAGGGGCTCTCCGCGGACGAGGTGGACCATTTCAGGGGGATCGCCGCCGCAGGCGGGGCCGGCCCCCTCTCGTTTGTGGTGTTCGGCTCCTGGAAGAAACTCTCGCCGCGCCTCACGACGGATGGCGAACTGAGCGGGATCGACCGGTCCGGTTATCACCGCACATCCTCCGAGCTCGACCGAAGAAACCTCCTGACCGAACGCTCCTACGGCGGCACCATCGCGGTGCGCGCGGCCGGATGGCTGGCGGTGGGAGTGAGCGGGCTCCGGTCAGTCTATTCGACGGATGGTGGAGGCGGCGGAACTCCGGGTTCCGGGGGTGTCATGTCCAGGCGATTGTCGTTCGACCTCCGGATCGGTATCCCGGTCCTGACGGTGTTCGGCGAGGTGGTCGCGGCCACCGGGGGGGCGCCCTGGATCGCCGGCGTCCTGTTCGCGCCGTCGGAACAGGCGAGGTTCGTGCTCCTCCGCAGGATGTATCCGGCAGTATCGGAATTCAGCAGGACGTTCGGGTTCGCGGACGGGTCGACCGGACGGAACGAGTCGGGCACATACCTGGGCGTCGAAATGACACTCCGTCCGGGCATCGTCGCGGCCGGCTATCTCGATCTCGTCTCCGCGCCGTCGCCGGTCCGCGAGGCAGTCTTCGCTCCTGCGGGAATCGACCGGTTGATTTCGGTCCGGATCGCCCCCTCCCCGCGTTATCGAGTCGAGGTCTCGTTCCGCTCCCGCGTCTCCGAGGTGACGGCGGATGGAGTCGCCGGGGCGCCGCTCCCGGTACCGGCGAACGGCCTGCTCGGCATCGAGCGGTTGCGGTGTGAGCTCGGGTGGAGCCCCATGGAGCGGCTCTCCTGCCGCGTTCGGGTGGAACACTCCGCGGCGTCGCCGGGTTCGGGGGGGGAAACCGGCCATGGGTCGATGCTCTTCGCGGACCTGACCGTCGAACCGGCGAGGGGGTTCACGCTCACCTCGAGGCTCCTCTTCTTCGACACCGATTCGTTCGCTTCGGGGATCTACACCGCCGAAGCGGACCTTCCCGGAACGATCACCGGCACACTCCTCAACGGCGAGGGGGCGCGCTGGTTCCTCGTCTCGGCCTGGAGACTCTCGGATGCGCTCCGGCTGGCGGTGAAATATTCCCGTCACCGGCGCGACGACCTGAGGAAGATCGGTTCCGGCGCGGACCAATTGCCGTCGAACATCGTCGAGAAGGCGGGGTTCCAGCTCGACTTATCATTCTGAGGGGGTGGGGCGGGCCCCCGGGGGACCCCGTTCGGCCGGTTATTTTGAGCTTCCTCCCCTTTTTCGTATTTTTATTGAATCCATGGCCATCGAACGGAAAAAAGGGAAGGTGGTCGTCGCGATGAGCGGCGGCGTCGATTCATCCGTCGCCGCGTCGGTCCTCCTCCGGGAGGGATACGACGTCGTGGGGATCACGATGAAGACGTACACCTTCGACGAGGTGGGGGGAAACCTCGGGAACGACACGAGTTGTTGCGGCCTCGACGCCTTCAACGACGCCCGGCGCGTCGCCGTGCATCTCGGCATCCCCCACTACGTCGTCGATTTCACGGGGGAATTCGAGACTGAAGTGATCGGCAACTTCGAGGAGGAATACCTCCGCGGAAGGACGCCGAACCCCTGCATCATCTGCAACAGGACGATCAAGTGGGGGGCCCTGCTCCGGAAGGCGGAATCCCTCGGCGCCGAATACCTGGCGACGGGCCACTATGCCCGGATCGATTTCGACGCGGCCACCGGGCGGTACCGCGTCTTCCGCGCGCGACACCTTCCGAAGGACCAGTCGTACGCCCTCTGGGGGCTCGGCCAGGATGCCCTGTCAAAGACCCTGTTCCCCCTGGGGGGGTTGACGAAGGAGGAGGTCCGATCCGTCGCCCGTGAGAACGGCCTGCCGACGGCGGACAAGGAGGAGAGCTTCGAGATCTGCTTCGTTGCGGACAACGACTACGGACGGTTCATCGCCGAACGGCATCCGCTCCGGCTCGCGTCGATCCCCCCGGGGGACATCCTGCATGGCGGGAAGAGGGTCGGCATTCACAGGGGATATCCCTACTACACGATCGGCCAGCGGAGCGGGCTCGGTGCGTTCGGCCGGAAGATGTACGTGACTTCGATCGATCCGGATTCGAACACCATCACGATCGGGGACGCGCCGGACCTCATGAGGCGCTCCCTCGTCGCCGGCGGACTCAACCTCGTCTCCGTCGCCGGCCTGACCGACGGGATGCCGGTGGAGGCCCAGATCCGGTACAGGGATGAACCGGGAGCGGCGAGACTCTTTATCTCGGGTGAGGGGGAGGTCACGCTCGAATTCCAGGAGGCGAAGCGGGCCATTACACCCGGGCAATCCGTGGTTTTTTACGACGGGGAGATGCTGCTCGGCGGCGGTCTGATCGAACGGGCCGGTGAATAAAAAAAGGCGGTAATGACGACCGCCTTTTGTGCCTGGTGGATTAGTGGATGGGAAGAGCATTGCTCTCTCGCTGGAGTTTACGAAATCGTCAGATCCATTTCAAGGGCGATTTCCCGATGTACCCGAATTTTTCCGCCCCCGCCGGGAATCGGAATCCCGGCCTGAATTCTTCATCAATAAGGTATCGACCCGATGGAATCGAAACAGCGCGACGCCCTTAAAGAACTGCGTGCATTGAAGGAAAAAGCCCTGAAGGGCGGGGGCGACAAACGGATCGAGGAACAACATAAGAAGGGTAAACTGACCGCCAGGGAGCGCCTGGAGATCCTCCTCGATCCGGACACGTTCGACGAGATGGACACGCTGGTCGAGCACCGTTCTTCCGATTTCGGCCTCGACCAGCAGAAGGTACCGGGGGACGGCGTGGTCACGGGGTCCGGGAAGATCTTCGGCCGGCTGGTCTTCGTCTTCAGCCAGGATTTCACCGTGTTCGGCGGCTCGCTCTCGGAGGCGCACGCCGAAAAAATATGCAAGATCATGGACATGGCCCTGAAGGTCGGGGCGCCGGTGATCGGCCTGAACGACTCGGGCGGCGCCCGGATCCAGGAGGGTGTCGTCAGCCTCGGCGGCTATGCCGATATCTTCCTCCGGAACACGCTCGTCTCCGGCGTCATTCCCCAGATATCGGCCGTACTCGGCCCTTGCGCCGGCGGCGCCGTCTATTCGCCTGCCATCACCGATTTCACCTTCATGGTGAAAAATTCGAGCTATATGTTCGTCACCGGGCCGAACGTCGTCAAGACGGTGACCCACGAGGACGTGACGTTCGAGGACCTCGGGGGCGCGATGACGCACGCGTCGAAATCGGGCGTCGCGCACTTCGCATGCGACAACGAAATCGAGTGCCTCCGGTCCATCCGCCGGTTGGTGACGTTCATCCCCTCCAATAACCTCGCGGAGCTTCCCGCGGTGGAATGCTCCGACGATCCGTCGAGGCGCGACGAGCGCCTGAACGCCCTCATCCCCGAAAATCCCAACAAACCGTACGACATGAAGGAGGTCATCCGTCTGATCGTCGACGACGGGGATTTCTTCGAGGTGCACGAGCACTACGCGGCGAACATCCTGGTCGGGTTTGCCCGGCTGGCGGGGAGGCCCGCGGGGATCGTCGCCAACCAGCCCGCGGTCCTCGCCGGCGTGCTCGACATCGATTCCTCGATCAAGGCGGCGCGTTTCGTGAGGTTTTGCGACGCGTTCAACATCCCCCTCGTCGTGTTCGAGGACGTTCCCGGGTTCCTCCCCGGCACAGAGCAGGAGTGGAGGGGGATCATCAAGCACGGGGCGAAGCTGCTCTACGCCTTCTGCGAGGCGACGGTGCCGAAAATCACGGTCATCACCCGGAAGGCGTACGGCGGCGCCTACGACGTCATGAATTCCAAGCACATCCGGGGGGATTTCAACTTCGCGTGGCCCACGGCCGAGATCGCCGTGATGGGCCCGAAGGGAGCGGTGGAGATCATCTTCAAAAAAGAGATCGAAAAAGAGCCCGACAGGGAAGCGGCCCTCGCGCTGAAGGTGGAAGAATACCGGAAGAAGTTTGCCAATCCCTACATCGCCGCGGCGCGGGGTTATCTCGACGACATTATCGAGCCGGCGGCCACGCGCGAACGTCTGATCCGGTCGCTCGCGATCCTTCGCAACAAAGTCGATTCCAACCCGAAGAAGAAGCACGGAAACATCCCGTTATAGGTGTGTCCGTTATCACCCTTCCTTAAAAATCTGCTTGACTGTAGACGGTCGAATCTCTATATTTTTAAGGATATTTTGAAAAACATGCACAATTGGGATAAATTTTGAGAACGATTCCAGTCGTCATCGGGCTTCTTGTACTCCTGGGCGGCTGCTCTTCGAACGCCACACGGGAAGAAGCAGCGCCACCGGTATCGCCGATCACCGCCGGATCCGGCACGGGGACCTCGGCCGGATCACCGATGCACGCCGAATCCTCTGCCGTGGGCGAAGGACTTCCCGGACCCGACGCGCCCCAGGATGACGGACTCACCCTGCTGCTCCTCGAAAGGGCCCGCCAGCATTACCTCTCAGCGCTCGATGCCTGGGAAGCCGGCGATTCCGGACGTTCCACGTCGGAATTCGAATACTCCATCGAGATCCTCAACCAGCTCGGCTACTATCCCGGTATCGACACCAGCAGGGAATTCAACGACCTGAGCCGCAGCGTCGTCGAGGATTATGAAAAATACATCGTTTCGCTCGACGAAATCGATCCCAATTCCTCGGTCTTCGCACTCCTCGAAAAATTGAACCAGATGACCGACGAGGATGAATCGGCCGGCGGGAACGACACGACCACCGTCATACCCGACCGGGTCCATCCCGCTCGTCGTCAACGGGCTCGTCCAGCAAAACATCTCCTACTTCCAGGGGAACGCCAGGAAGCACGTTGAACAGTGGATCATACGGTCGGGGAAGTATTTCCCCATGATGCGAAGGATTTTCAGCGAGGAGGGGACCCCCGCTGAACTGATGTACCTCGCGATGATCGAAAGCGGTCTGAGGCCGACGGCCAGGTCGTGGGCCAAGGCGGTCGGCATGTGGCAGTTCGTGAAGGGGACCGGCGCGCTCTATGGTTTGAACGGCAATTTCTGGCACGACGAGCGTCGTGATCCGGAGAAAGCCACGAGGGCGGCGGCCAGGCATCTCAATGACCTCTACCAGGATTTCGGCGACTGGTACCTCGCTCTCGCCGCCTACAATTCAGGCGCGGGAAGGGTCCACCGGGCCATCCGGCGGAGCGGATCGAGGGACTTCTGGGCGCTGAGGCCGTTCCTCCCGCGGGAGACGAGGAATTACGTCCCGCAGTACATCGCCGCCGCGGTCGTGGCGATGGACCCGCTCACATTCGGTTTCGACGTCGATCCCGCCGATCCCCTCTCGTATGAGATCGCCAGGATCGAGGACTGCGTCGACCTCAAGGTGCTCGCCCGCTGCGCCGGCACGGACGTCGACGTCCTTCAGGAGCTGAATCCCGAACTGCTTCAGTGGTGCACGCCCCCCGGCGGCGGCTACGACCTCCGGATACCGACCGGGGCGCTCGCCGCCTTCAACCAGAATTATGCGAACATCCCCGAAACGGAGAAGCGCGACTGGCTCGTCCACCAGGTGCGCAGGGGGGAAACGCTCGGCGCGATCGCCCGGAAATACGGCGTGACGGTCTCGATGATCTCCGAAACGAACCAGCTGACATCGAATAAAATCATCAGCGTCGGGAAGCAGCTCAGGATCCCGGTGCCAGCCGGCGGCCGGCGGAACTCCGCGATGCTCGCTTCGGCCGAACGCGTCACGGCCCGGGCCGACGCGCAGTCGCGTCCGCCGAAACACCTGCGGAACATCCGCGGCAAGGAAAAAATTACGTACCTCATCGCCAGGGGCGAGACCCTCGGCCGCGTCGCGGAGCTCTTCGACGTCCGCGTCAGCGATCTCCGGCTCTGGAACGAGATTCCCTACGGGGCGCCGATCCGCCTCGGGGACACGCTCGCCGTCTACGTCCCCGCCGACAAGGTGGCTGTCTATTCGGGCATCGCATCGATGGACGATCGGCAGAAACTCGCCCTGGTGGAGTCGAAGCGGACGGTCCAGTCGGAAGCCGCCCAGTCGGCAGGTTCCTGGGTGAAATACCGCGTCCGGCCGGGCGACAACCTCGGCGCTATCGCCGCTCGCCACGGCGTCAGCGTGACCGATCTCCGGAGCTGGAACGGCCTGAGGTCGAACACCATTTACGCCGGCAAGGTCCTGGACATCCAGGTCGACGGCCCGGAGAAGGTGAAGACACCCTCCGTCCGCAACATCGCGGCGGCCCGGACGACCGATCCCGCAAAGAACGTCGTCTCGTATACCGTGAAGAAGGGCGATACCCTCGAGGGCATCGCATCCAGCTTCGGCGTGACCGTGCGTGACCTGAAAAAGTGGAACGGCATCCGCGGTTCGAGAATCATCGTCGGACAGGAATTGCTGATCTACACCTGACCGTCGCTCCCGGCCCGCCCCTCCCCGGGGGGGGCGGCCATCCGCTTCACGTTCGTCGGGCGCTGCACGCGTCCTGACCCGTCAACCCGTCGTTTCATCGCTTTTCCCGTGCCTTTTCCCTCCCGATCCGGTATACTGTCCGGTAAATCAGCGTACTCATCCGGGAAGGAATCCCCATGAACCGTCCGTTACCGATCGTCTTGCTGGTCCTTGCCATCGGCGTTCCGGCCGGCTCCAGGGCGGGCGTGATCCACGTCCCGACCGACCAGCCCACCATCCAGGCCGGGATCGACTCCTCCATCGACGGCGACACCGTCCTGGTGGCTCCCGGGACATACTACGAGAACATCAATTTTCACGGCAGGAAGATCGTCCTGGCCGGGCGCTACATTCTCACCGGACAGTACGAAGACATCCGGAATACGGTGATCGACGGCTCGCAGCCCGCAGACGCCGACACCGGAAGCTGCGTCCTGTTCATCGGGGGCGAGGACAGCACGACGGTCCTGGAGGGATTCACCCTCACGGGCGGGACCGGTACGGTCTGGAGGGACATCCACAACGGAAATTTCTACAGGGAGGGAGGGGGCATCCTCTGCGAATTCTCCGCGCCGGTCATCCGGAACAACATCATCACCGGCAACGACGCGTCGGGGCCCGGGGGAACGAGCGCCGGCGGGGGCGGTGTCAGGATCGGAGACGCGAACCCCACGCTGATCGGCAACGTCATCGCGTACAATTCGGGGAAATACGGCGGCGGGATCGTGCTGAACTATACCGCGGCGAAGCTGTACAACAACATCGTCTACCGGAACAGCGGGGGGGCCGATTACGGCGGCTCCGGGATCTGGCTGAACGGAAACGGTTCGGGTCCGAAAATCATCGAGAACAATACGGTGATGGAGAACGTGTCCTCCACGTACGGCGGCGGCATCTACGTCTCCAACACCACCGCGACGGCGCGGAACAACATCATCTGGGCGAACACCGCGCCGGAAGAACCCCAGATCGCCCTCGCCGGGGGGACCCTGACGGTCACCTACAGTGACGTCCAGGGGGGCTGGAGCCGGGACCGGCAACATCAACACCGACCCCGGCATCGGGGATACGACCCATCGCCTCGAACCGGGTTCGCCCTGCATCGACGCGGGCAACCCCGGGGTGGGTTTCGACGATCCGGAGGACACGCTCAATCCGGGATCGGCGCTCGACCCGTCCCGCGGCGCGCTGCGGAACGACATGGGGGCGTTCGGCGGACCCCGCCGGGGGCTCGTCTATGTCAGGATCCACCGGGATGCTCCCGTCGAACCGTCGAACGTCACGGCGTACAGCGACTATGCCACTCCCGGGTCGATCGCCCTCTCGTGGAATGATCCGACGGAACTGTTCAACGGCGATCCCGTCCCTTCGTTCGAGATCCGTCTCTACCGCGATTCCTCGCTGATCGCGACGGTCGATTCCGGCGTGCAGGCGTACACCGACACCGGCCTCGCGCTGCACCAGCTCTACCGGTACATGCTCAGCGCGGTCACGGCGATCGATTCCAGCCCGTTCACGGAAGTCTCGGCCTACGCGGGCGGGAGCGCCTTCCCGGACCCCCCGACCGGGTTGACGCCGTCCGACGGACCGGCGGGCTGCCTCCTCGGCTGGGTGAACCCCTCCCGGCAGACCGACGGCACGCCCCTCAATGACCTCGCGACCGCGTACATCCTCCGCGACGGCGGGCTCGCCGACAGCATACCGATGTCCGCGGCCGATACGGGCCTCTGGAGGACGTACCAGGATACCGCGGCCGGTTACCATTCGTACCGCGTCGTCGTGCGGGACGACGAGACGCCGTGGCATTACAGCGCGACGACCGATTCCGTCCTCGGCTACGGCGGTCTGAACGATTCGTACAACGAGGATTTCGAGGGCGGGAAAGGGTTCATCTATGCGACCGGGTCCTGGGACACCACCTCGGCGGCGGGCTACCGGAGCGCCCATTCCCTCACGGACAGTCCGTCGGGTAATTCTGCGCTCTCCACGACGTACGTGTTCCTCCCTCCGGTCCGGCTAAACGGGCGGTACATGTTCGAGTACCGGAACATCGGGATCATCCGCGGGGGACAGTTCGCCTCGGTGGAGATCAGCACGAACGGCCGAAGGACGTTTTCGACGGTCAGGATGTACAACTCCTTCTTCTCGCCGATATGGCAGGACGGTTCGGCGGACAGCACGGACTGGATCAGGTTTTCATTCGACCTGTCGCCGTACGCGGGGGATACGGCGACGGTCCGCCTGAAATTGCAAACCGGCCCGCTCGCTCCATGGGACGGATGGTACATCGACGACGTCTTGATCGCACGTGTGGATCCCGACACGCTCACGACCCTGGAGGTCTCCCCGGGCTGGCGCATGGTCTCCCTGCCCGTGGAAACCGCGGGCCCGGTCGAAGGAATATTTCCGTCGGTCCACGCTCCCGTGTGGAGGTATGACGGGGCGTACACCCGGGCCGATTCGCTCGTCCCGGGACCCGGCTACTGGGCCAGGTTCGACTCGGGGGGGGCGTCTCCTGAATTGGCGGGGGCGCTGATCCCCGCCGACACGCTCACCGTCAACGCCAGATGGAACATGATCGGGGGCATCGGCTACGCGGTGGATTCATCCGCCGTCCGGACCCAGCCGCCGGGGATCATCCAGTCGTCGTTCTACACGTACGACCCCGACAGCGGGTATGTCCGCTCGGGCGTCCTCGCGCCCGGCAGGGCGTACTGGGTCAGGGTCTCGGCGCCGGGGAAAATCATACGATCGTCGTTCTATCCCGCTGCCGCCGCGAAGGACGCGGCCGATGACGGCGGCGGAGCCCCCCTTTCGGTCATCGAGTTCACGGACGCCGACGGCAGGAGGGGGACGCTCGGGTATGGACCGGCGGACAGCTCCGCGGCGGCGGCCGAGCTGCCGCCCGCGCCACCCGGAGGTGCCTTCGACGTCAGGTTCGCCTCCGGACTCTCGGTGGAGAGAGCGAAAAATACCGGTCTGACCGAGGCGGGAATCCTGCTGAGCGGATCGCGATTCCCGGTGACCCTGCGCTGGCGTCCCGCCGCGGGCTCTCCCGCGGAGGCGTCGATCGTCGTCAACGGCACGCCGATACCGATCGCCGGCGAGGGACGAACGACGATCGACGAAATCACGAGTCCGCTTCTCCTCAGGATCTCCGCCGGATCCGCCACCGCCGTGCCGGCCGGGTTTTCCCTCGCCGGGAATTATCCCAATCCCTTCAATCCCTCGACGAACATCTCGTTCGCCCTTCCCGCGGCGCGATTCGTCTCCCTCGCGGTCTACGACCTGCTGGGGAGGGAGGTGGCCGAACTTGCCGGACGGGTGATGGGCGCCGGACGGCACGACCTGGTGTGGGACGCGGCCGGTTTCTCCGCCGGGGTGTACCTGTACCGCCTCAGCGCGGGCGAATTTTCGGCCAGGGGGAAAATGGTCCTCCTCGACTGACGCACGATTCACCATGTTGTCCTCTCCCCGTTCTCCGGCCGGTGTCGTGGATCGGTACAGCCGGAACAGAGGTGCCGGATGCGGGGAGGGGCGGCGTGGTCCGGGGTTTTTCGGCGGATTATTTTCTATCTTCCGGTACGGACCCGGCCGGATGACCCGATGAAAACGATGTTCACACTGAAGACCCGCCTGTTCGCGGCGTTGTGGCTGGTCTACTCCGCGTACATGGCGGTCCAGTATTATGTCATGGCCGGGCGCCTCGGCGGGGAGATCACCTGGAGCCAGGCCCTGGCTACCCAGTTCCTCTACGGCGGGCTCTGGTTCGTCTTTACCCCGCTCATCCTCTGGCTCGCCCGGACGGTCCCCTTCAGAAAAAGAAAATGGGCGGCAATCTTCGCGCTGCATTTCCTCCTCGGGGTCGTCGTCGCGGTGGTCCAGGCGTGGATCTACACCTTCATCCTTTCGCTCCACCGGCTCCTCACCGAGGGGGTGCCGCTGGCGTTCGACGCCCAGTTCACGCGGCTCGCCTCATTCTTCGATTACGGGATCCATCTCTACTGGCTGGTCGTGGCCCTCGATTACGTGTACGAATATTATTTCATCGCCCGGCGCCACGAGTTGAACACCGCCACGCTGGAGGCCCAGCTCGCCGGGGCGCGGCTCAGGGCGCTCACGATGCAGGTCCGGCCCCATTTCCTCTTCAATACGCTCAATGCCATCTCGGTCCTGATCGGGAGCGAACCGGAAACGGCCCGGAGGATGGTCGGCCACCTTGCGGCGCTCCTCCGCCATACGCTTTCGGTCACCGACCAGCGCGAGATCACGCTGCAGAGGGAGATGGAATTCCTCCAGAATTACCTGGAGATCGAAAAAACCAGGTTCAGCGACCGGTTGTCGATCGACTTCAGGATCGCCCCGGAGACGCTCGGCGCGCTCGTGCCGGCGATGATCCTTCAGCCCCTCGTCGAGAATTCCGTGAAGCACGGCGTTTCGAAGATCGGCGGTTCCGGGAAGATCGAGGTCACCGCGGAGCGGCTCAACGGACGGCTCCGCCTGGCGGTGTACAACACGGGGGAGGGGCCCACGGGGCCGGCGATGACCGGCGGCATCGGCCTCTCGAACACCAGGTCGCGGCTGAGGCATCTGTACGGCGACGATCAGGAATTCACGCTCCGCGCGTCGGGAGGCGGCGGCGTGACGGCCGAGATCACGCTCCCGTATCACACCGAACCGGAGGCGCGGTGACCAGCCCGATCACCGCGCCGGCCGTCCGGGCCCTCATCGTGGACGACGAGCCGATCGCGAGGGCGGGGATCCGCGAGATGCTCGCCGCGGAGAAGGACATCGTGGTGATCGGCGAAGCGGGCGACGGGCTGAGCGCGGCGGAGGAGATCATCGCGAAAAAACCGGACCTGGTTTTCCTGGACATCCAGATGCCGGAAGTCGACGGGTTCGGCGTGATCGAGGCGGTCGGCCCCGGCGAGATGCCCGCCGTGGTATTCGTCACCGCGTTCGACGAGTATGCCGTCAGGGCCTTCGAGGTCCACGCGCTCGACTACCTGCTGAAGCCCGTCGACCCCGACCGGTTCCGCCGGACGATCCTCAGGGTGCGCTCCAGGATCGATGGGCGGGCCGGCGCGGACCCGCCGGTGGGCGCCCTGATGCAGGCCCTGAGGGGGCTCCCGGGGTCAGGACCGTATCCCGAGAGGCTGCTCATCAGGACGCCCGAGAAGGTCATCGTCGTCGACGCCCGCTCGATCGAATGGATCGCGGCCGAGGGGGACTACGTACGCGTGCGGTGGAAGGGGGGGACGCTGACGGCCCGCTCGACGCTGGCGGCGATGGAGTCGAGGCTCGATCCCGCCAGGTTCGCGAGGATCCACCGCTCGACGATCGTCAGCGTGCCGCACGTCCGGGAGCTGAGGCCGCTGTTCTCGGGGGACCACGCCGTCATCCTCCACGACGGGACAAAGTTCAACCTCAGCCGGCTGTACAAGTCGAAAGTCTTCGCGCTCCTCGGCGATTCGTCCGCCGGGAAGCCATCATGAGACACGCGTTCTTCCGGACAACCGAAAGGAGGAGAACCATGCGAACGATTGCATCACATTCCATCCCGGCGGTCATCCTGCTCCTCATCGCGGCCGGGATCGCGGCGGCCCCGGGTGCCGCCCTCGCCGGCTCCCTCACGGGGAGCGTGAGAAACTCGACCGGTTTCGCGGCGATCGACGGCGCGAACGTCACCGTGCACGTCCTGATCCCCGATTCGATACCGTTCCCCGCCGTGACCGCGGTCGACGGTTCGTATGACATCACCGGGATCACCCCTGGGAACGAAATCTACGTCGTGATCGCCTTCAAAAGCGGATTCCGGGAATCGTACACGAGGGTCGCCGACCTCGGGTCGCAGGACCTGGTCTTCGACATCTATCTCGATCCCGACACCGCCGGCCTGCCGCCGCCCGGGGGTGGCGACGATTCGGGGAATGTCGCCGGTACCGTGTATGAAGCGGCGGGAGGGGGGGCGCTCCTGGGCCTGTCCGGCGCGACGGTGTCACTCCACTCGGCCACCGGCACCGCCGTCGCGATGACGGATCCCGATGGACACTACTCCGCCCGGATTCCGGCGGGTTCCTTCGCCGTCTCCGTCTCCGGGGCAGGCTTCGATTCCCTGGCCATCACCGGGCTTGACGTCGACAGCTCCGGGACCACCGTGAACGCCGTCGTGAAAAAAACCGTCACGGACGTCGTCGACGATCCCGGGGCATCCCCCGGGTCGTACGCGCTCGGCCAGAATTACCCGAACCCGTTCAACCCGGTCACGTCCATCAGCTACACCCTGCCCGTGGCCGGCTCGGTGGAACTCACCGTCGTCAACGCGCTCGGGCAGGAGGTCGCGGTCCTCGTGGACGGAACGGAGGAGGCGGGCCGGAAGGCGGTGTCGTTCGACGCCACCGGATTGCCGAGCGGGATGTACACCTGCAGGCTGACCGCCGGGAGCTTCACCGCGATCCGTCGGATGTTGCTCGTGAAATAAAGATCGCCCGATTCGATCCAGCCGGAGCCCCGGGCGTGAGCGCCCGGGGCTTTGAATTTTTGGTGGATTTATGCATATTGTACGCTCCATCAACCAAGAGACTCCATTCGGAGGGGTGCCAGAGTGGTTGAACGGGGCGGTCTCGAAAACCGTTGAGCTCTTTAGTGGGCTCCGAGAGTTCGAATCTCTCCCCCTCCGCTTCCTTTATGAAAATTCCATTCGCCGACCTCCCGGGGCAGTACCGGGAGCTGAAGCCAGCCATCGACGAGGCCATCCGCGCGGTCCTCGAAACGGGCGCCTACATCCAGGGTGAGCCGGTCCGCCGGTTCGAGGCCGAATTCGCCGCAGCCCACGGATCGGAGCATTGCATCGCCGTGGGATCGGGCACCGACGCCCTCCACCTCGGGCTCTGGGCCATGGGAGTGGGGAAGGGAGACGCGGTCGTCACCGTCCCGTATACCTTCATCGCGACGGTCGAGGCGATCCTGCTGGCCGGCGCCCGCCCGATCTTCGTCGACATCGATCCGCTCACCTACACGATGGACCCGGAGGGCCTGGAGAAGGCGCTCACCGCCAATCCCGACGCGAAGGCTGTCCTCCCGGTGCATCTGTACGGCCAGGCGGCGAACATGGACGAGATCATGCCGATCGCCTCGGCGCACGGCGCGGCGGTCCTCGAAGACGCGGCCCAGGCGCACCTCGCCCGGTTCGGCGGGAAGTTCGTCGGCAATTTCGGCCGCGCGGGAACGTTCAGCTTCTATCCGGCGAAAAACCTCGGCGCGTTCGGGGAAGCGGGCGCGGTCACGACCAACGACCCGGGCCTGGCGCAAACGATGCGCCGCCTGAGGGACCACGGCCAGGTCGAAAAGTACCGCCATTCCCACTGGGGCCACAATTACCGGATGGATTCCATCCAGGGGGCCGTCCTCGGCGCCAAGCTCACCCGCCTTGCGGCATGGACCTCGCGCAGGAGGGAGCTCGCGGCGCTCTACGACGACCGGTTGAAAAACGTGGGTGACATCAGGACCCCCGTCGAACGCGCCGGCTCGACTCACGTCTACCACCTCTATGTCCTGCGGACCTCCCGGCGTGATGACCTCCAGAAGTTCCTGACCGAGAACGGTATCGCCACCGCGCTCCATTACCCGGTCCCGCTGCACGTCCAGGAGGGATTGAGATTCCTCGGCTACCGGCAGGGGGATTTCCCGGCGAGCGAGTCGGCCTCCCGGGAGTGCCTCGCCATCCCGCTCTACCCGGAACTCACGAAGGACCAGGTCGAATACCTTCTCTCCACGGTCCGGCGGTTTTTCGCCCCCTGATCCCTCCCGTCCCCCTGACCGGCGGCAAAGGGTGATTGGAAATCACCCCGAAAATCCCTATTATTGACCGAATTTTATCCATCAACCTGGCTCACGAGAATGAAAATAGCTGTCGTAGGGACCGGATACGTCGGCCTTGTGGTCGGCACGTGCTTCGCGGAAACCGGCAACGATGTCATCTGCGTCGATGTGGACAAGAAGAAAATCGCCATGCTCCGGAAGGGGAAAACCCCCATCTACGAACCGGGGTTGGCCGAAATACTCAAGAAAAACATCAGCAGAGAAGAGGATCTCCTTCACGACGGACCTGAAGCTGGCAGTGACGCGCAGCGAGGTGATCTTCCTCGGGCTCCCCACCCCGCCGGCCGAGGACGGATCGGCCGACCTCCGGCACATCATCGACGTTTCCGAGCAGGTCGCGCGTCACATGAACGCCTACAAGGTGATCGTCACGAAGAGCACGGTCCCGGTCGGCACCGCCGACAGGATCCGCGGCGTCGTCGGGAAGGGGACGAAGTTTGATTTCGACGTCGTCTCGAACCCGGAGTTCCTCAAAGAGGGCGCGGCAGTCAACGATTTCATGAAGCCCGACCGCATCGTGGTCGGGTCCAGGAGCCCCAGGGCGGTCAAGGTGATGGAGGAGCTCTACGCGCCGTTCGTGCGGACCGGGAACCCGATCCTGGTCATGGACGAGAGGAGCTCCGAGGTCACGAAATACGCCGCCAACGCCTTCCTCGCCACGAAGGTGTCGTTCATGAACGAGATCGCGAACCTGTGCGAGGAGGTGGGCGCGGACGTGGACATGGTCCGCAAGGGGATCGGTTCCGACGAGAGGATCGGCACGCAGTTTCTCTTTCCGGGCGTCGGGTACGGGGGCTCCTGCTTCCCGAAGGACGTCCGCGCGCTCTCCAAGACCGCCGAGGAACACGCATACCATTTCAGGATCCTCCACTCGGTCCACGAGGTGAACCGCGAACAGCGGCTGCGTTTCGTCCGGAAGATCCTGGACCATTTCAAGTCGCGGATGAAGGACAAGATCGTCGCCGTGTGGGGCCTTTCGTTCAAGCCGAACACCGACGACATGCGCGAAGCGCCGGCCATCACCATCATCGACGAACTCCTCAAGGCGGGGGCGACCGTGAACGTCCACGATCCCGCGGCCATGGACGAGGCGAAGAGGCATTTCGGGAAAAAAGTCCGGTACTTCGAGAACAACTACGACGCCGCTGAAGGGCGCCGACGCCCTCGTCGTGGTGACGGAGTGGAACGAGTTCCGCAGGCCCGACCTCGACCGGATGAAGAAGCTGATGCGCGGCCACGTGATCTTCGACGGCCGGAACATCTATAACCCGGCGATGTTGAAAGAGAAGGGTTTCCTGTACTTCGGCGTGGGGAGGAAATAGCCGGGTGGAGCGGCCAGTCAGCGTCGTCACCGGCGGGGCCGGTTTCCTCGGGTCGCACCTCTGCGACCGCCTCCTCGCGGAGGGGCACAGGGTCACCTGCATCGACAACCTGATCACCGGCAGCGCGGAGAACATCGCGCACATGCTCGGGAACGACCGTTTCACCTTCGTGCACTACGACGTCACCAGTTTCATCTTCATCGACGGAAAGGTCGACAACGTCCTGCACTTCGCGTCCCCCGCCTGCCCGATCGACTACCTCCGCGTCCCCATCCAGACGCTGAAGGTCGGCTCCCTCGGCACCCACAAGGCGCTCGGCCTCTCGAAGGCGAAAAACGCCAGGTTCCTCCTGGCCTCGACCTCGGAGGTCTACGGCGATCCGCTCATCCACCCCCAGCCGGAATCGTACTGGGGCAACGTCAACCCGATCGGCGTCCGCGGCGTCTACGACGAGGCGAAGCGCTTCGCCGAGGCGCTGACCATGGCCTACCACCGCTACCACGGCGTGGACACCCGCATCGTCCGGATCTTCAACACCTACGGTCCGCGGATGCGCCTCAACGACGGGCGCGCCATCCCGGCGTTCTTCACGCAGGCCCTGGCGGGCGGGGACATCACGGTCTTCGGTGACGGGAGCCAGACCCGGAGCGTCTGTTACGTGGACGACCTCATCGAGGGGATCTACCGGCTGCTCCTGTCGGACATCGTCGAACCGGTGAACATCGGGAACCCGGACGAGATCACGATCCTCGAACTCGCGAAGGAGATCGTCCGGCTCACCGGCAGCGCGAGCAGGATCGTCTTCCGGGAGCTTCCCGAGGACGACCCGAAAGTCCGCCAGCCCGACATCACGATCGCGCGGACGAAACTCAAATGGACCCCGCGCGTCGACAGGAGCGAGGGCCTCAGGGCGACGCTCGACTACTTCCGCAGGGCGTTGCAGCGGAGCGGACTGTAACGGACCCTGCCGCCAGATATCCGGGACGGGCCTCCTCCCGGGCCCTGGACATCACGGCGGCCTGCCTCATCCTGTCCCTGGCGGCCCTGCCGGGAATGCTCACGGCCCAGGACACCCTCACGACCCGGGACACCCTCACGACTCCGGACACCCTCACGGCCCTGGACACTCTCGCGTCCGTCACCCCCGGATTGAACCCCGATTCCACGCTCCTCCCGGCGGACAGTTCCGCGGGGGTGAACCCCGCCCGGCTCGCCATCGTCGGCGGGGCGATGGCCGCGGGGATGATCGGCATCCACCTCTACCAGGAGAGCGGCTGGTGGAAGTACAACCGCGCTCCATTCCATTTCCGCGAGGACCTCACCTACGGACTGGGCGTCGACAAGATCGGCCATTTCTACGGGACGTCGCTGTGGGCATTCTCCCTGAAAAAAGTCCTCGGCTGGGCGGACGTGCCCGACCGGGAGGCGACGTACCTCGGTTCCGGCGGGGCCCTGCTCTTCCAGACATTCGTCGAAATCGAGGACGGCCTCTCGGCGTGGGGGTTCGACCGTGTCGACTTCCTGTGCGACGTCGGCGGCGCGCTCTGGCCGATCGCACAGTACCACAGCGACGCGCTGAAAAACGTCAACCTGAAATTGAGCTACAAACCCACCGAGCTGCTGCACGAACCCTCCGGGGGCGGATTCGCCGGTCAGAAACACCTGGTCATGGACGACTATGAGGGCCAGACCTACTGGCTGGCGGTCGCGCCGGACGCGTTCCTGCCGAAGTCGGCGGGGGACATCTGGCCCGACTTCCTCACGATCGCCGTGGGATACGCGGTCCGAAACGTCTACGGGATCAACGGCGAGCCGTATTCAGTCGTCTTCATCGGTTTCGATTACGACATGAAAAAGATCATTCCGCAGACCAGTTCATTCCTCATCACGCTCAGCGAGGCGTTGAACTTCATCCATTTCCCCGCCCCGGCCCTGATGATCTCCCCGAACTACGTGGCATACGGCCTCTACTACTGAAGCCGTCGCGGAGTCGCGGGCTCCTTGCATTTCGTCCCCTCTTTTGATAATTTACTCCGGTCCGCGGACTCCCGGGCCTGTCCCGCGGCGCGCGACCTCACTCCGAATCCTGAAGAGCAGCCAGAACTCAAACAGAAGAGGAACCCGATGTCACTGAAAAAAGGCGACAAAGTCCCCGATTTCACGCTCTACGACACCGAGAGGAAGGAACGCTCCCTCAGTGAGTTCCTGGGCGGCAAAACCGTCCTCGCCTTCTATCCTGGCGCGTTCACCGGCGTCTGCACAAAGGAAATCTGCCGGCTGCGCGACAGCATGGCCATGTTCGACTCCCTGAACGCAACGGTCGTCGGCGTCAGCATCGATTCGCCCTTCGCGAACAAGGGTTTCGCGGACGCGAACAAAATCACCTTCCCGCTCCTGAGCGACTTCACCAGGGCCGTCTCGAAGCAGGTCACCGGGCTCTACGACAATTTCGGATTCCTGAACGGCTACACCGCGTCGAAACGGTCGGTGTTCGTCCTGGACAGGGCCGGCGTCGTGCAATACGCGTGGGTGACGGAAAATCCCGGCACCGAGCCTCCGTACGCGGAGATCGAACAGGCGCTCAGGAGCTTCTGATGATGCCGGAGGAAGGCGCGAAGGCGCCCGATTTTTCGCTCCCGGACGGATCCGGAAAGACCGTTTCCCTGAAGGACTTCAAGGGGAGGAAACTCGTGATCTATTTCTACCCGAAGGACGACACGCCGGGGTGCACGACAGAGGCGTGCGACTTCCGCGACAACATGGCGCGCGTCAGGAAGCTGGGCGCGGAGGTCGTCGGCGTCAGCGCGGACCCGGTGAAATCGCACGCGAAGTTCGCCGGGAAATACGGCCTCCCGTTCCCGCTCCTGAGCGACCCGGACAAGGTCATGCTCAAGGCGTACGGCGTCTGGCAGAAAAAATCGTTCATGGGGAAGACGTACATGGGCATCGTGCGCTCGACGTTCGTGGTGGACGGGCGCGGCGTCGTCGTGAAGGCGTGGACGAAGGTGAAGGCGTCCGGTCACGTGGACGAGGTGATGGAGGTGTTGTCGCGATGATCTACCTGACCCGCCGGGAGCACTTCTGCTCCTCCCACCGGCTCTTCAATCCGAAATTCTCGGACGAGGAAAACCTCGATACCTACGGCAAGTGCGCCTGGCCCAACGGCCACGGCCACAACTACGAACTGGAGGTGACGGTCTCGGGCGTGCCCGACCCCGAAACGGGGATGATCCTCGACCTCAAGAAACTGGCCGACATCATGGACGCCGAGATCGTGGAGAAGGTCGACCACCGGCACCTGAACCACGACGTGGACTTCCTCCGGGGCGTCATCCCCACGGCGGAAAACCTGGCCATGGTGTTCTGGAGGATCCTCGAGCCGAAAATCCTCCCGGGGAAGCTCCACGCCGTGAGGGTCTACGAAACCGCCAACAACTTCGCCGAATACAGGGGGGGATCATGACGCAGACGCCGCCCGCGGGGATGGAGAAAACCATCGGGGAACTGCTCCGGCAGATCGGGGAGGACCCGGCGCGCGAAGGCCTCCTCAGGACGCCGCACCGCGTGGCGAAGGCGTGGCAGTTCCTGACGTCGGGGTACGGGAAGGACCCCGACGACGTGATCAACAACGCCGTCTTCAGGGAGAAGTACGACGAAATGGTGATCGTGAGGGACATCGATTTTTTCAGCCTGTGCGAACACCACCTCCTGCCGTTCTACGGCAAGGTGCATATCGCGTACATCCCCAAGGGGAAGATCGTCGGCCTGAGCAAGCTCCCGAGGATCGTCGAAGTCTTCGCCCGCCGCCTCCAGGTCCAGGAGCGGATGACCCAGCAGATCGCCGAGACGCTCTACAGGGCCCTCGAGCCGGACGGCGTGGCCGTCGTCGTCGAAGCGCGCCACCTCTGCATGATGATGCGGGGGGTCGAGAAGCAGAACTCGCTCGCCACCACCAGCGCGATGCTCGGCTCGTTCAGGGACGACGAACGGACCCGCAGCGAATTCCTCAACCTCACCGGAAAGCCGCTCTCCTGATGGCCCGGCGCGGATCGGCGCAGGAACCCTTCACGCGTCCCGTGGTCTGGGTCGTCGGGGCCTCCTCAGGCATCGGGCGGGAGATCGCCCGGGGCTTCGGCGCGATCGGCGCCGTCGTCTGCGCCTCCGGCAGGCGCGCGCCGCTCCTCGGCCGGGTCTGCCGCGAGATCGAAACGGCCGGCGGCCGCGCCTTCAGCATTGCGTTCGATGTCTCCGACCCCCGCGCCACCGCGGCCGCCTGGAAGGCCCTGAGGAAGAAGGCCGGCCCGGTCGACGTCCTGGTGAACAACGCGGGCGTCACCGTCTTCAAGTCGTTCACCGATACCTCCCTCGCCGAATTTCAGTCGATCGTCGCCACCAACCTGCTCGGCCCCGTGGCCTGCCTGAAGGCCGTGATCCCCGACATGGCCCGCCGCCGGCGCGGATGGGTGTTCAACATCCTGTCGAACGCCGCGGTGAAGACGTTCGAGGGCTCCTCGGCGTACTCGGCCACGAAGGCCGCCATGCTCGGGCTGGGGAGGGTGCTCAGGGAGGAAATGCGGACGAAGAATGTCAGGGTGGTCAACATCCTCCCGGGCGCCACCGACACCCCGATGTGGAGCCCCGCGGCGAGGAAGCGGCACGGTCACAGGATGATGTCGGCCTCCGGCGTCGCCGAAGCCGTGCTCTCCGCCTACCTGATGCCGGCCGACGTGGTGGTGGACGAGATGATCATCAGGCCGGTCGGGGGGGACATCGGATGACGCTCGCGGGGAAAGTCGCGATCGTGACCGGCGCCGGGCGCGGGATCGGCAGGTCGATCGCCCTGGCGCTCGGCGCCCGGGGCGCCACGGTCGTGGTGGCCGCGAGGACGCAGGCGCAGATCGACGATACCGCAGCGGCGATCCGCTCCGCCGGCGCGAGGGCCGCGGCCGTCCGGACGGACGTGCGGGACGCCGGCCAGGTCGCGGGCCTCGCCCGCGCCGCGTCGGAGGAATTCGGCAGGATCGACATTCTGGTCAATAACGCGGGGTTGGGCCACTTCGCCCGGGTCGAACAGCTGGGTCAGGCGGAGTTCGACGAGATGTGGGCAGTGAACGTCCGCGGGGTGTTCCTCCTGACGAAGGCCGTGCTCCCCGCGATGATCGCGCAGCGTTCCGGGGACATCGTGAACATCGCCTCGCTCGCCGGCCGGAATTCCTTCATCGGCGGGGCCGGTTACTCGGCGACCAAGTGGGCGCTGATCGGTTTCGCGCGCTCGCTCCTGCTCGAGGTCAGGGAACAGAACATCCGGGTCATCACACTCTGCCCCGGCTCGGTCGACACCGACTTCTCCGGCCCGGGGAGCACCCCGTCACGCCCGGGGTCATCCCGACGGGTGACGACATCGCGGCGGTGGCCCTCGACGCGCTCCTGATGCCGCGGCACGTGATGGTGAGTGAAATCGACATCAGGCCGACCAACCCGAAAGGGTGATCGCCGGCGGGCGGCCCGCGCCGGGCGGCTCAGGGTTTCCCGCCGATGTCCGAGGCGAGACCGGCGATGCAACTCCTGCAGAAATAGAGGATCTTGTAATCGCCGATCTGTCGCTCGACCATGTCCCGTTTCCCGTGCGACCGCCTGCAGATGGCGCATTTTTCGGACTCCGGGTCCGCCGGCGCACCGCCGGTGCCGCGGATGACGGCGCGGTACCCCGCGACGGTGATCAGGCCGAGGAGGATGAAACAGAGGATGGCGAGGACGGTGACGAGCATGGTCCGGTATTGTAGGATAACCCGTAGTGAAAAACAAATAATGGTGGAGACCGATGAGCCGGGATGAAGCCCTGCAGCTCCTCAGGGAATATACCAGGAGCGACGCCCTCCTGAAGCACATGTTCGCCGTCGAGGCCGCCATGAGGGCCTACGCCCGGAAATTCGGGGAGGACGAGGAACGGTGGGGGGTCACCGGTCTCCTCCACGATTTCGACTACGAGATGTACCCCGACGCACCGGACCACCCGCTGAAAGGATCGGAAATCCTGAAGGCCAGGGGATACCCGGACGACGTGCGCGAAGCGATCCTGGGGCACGCGGGCTACACGGGGGTTCCCCGCGTTTCCCGCATGGCGAAGGCGCTCTATGCCTGCGACGAACTGTGCGGGTTCGTGATGGCCTGCGCACTCATCCGTCCCAACAAGATCGCCGACCTGGAGGCGTCGTCGGTGAGGAAAAAATTGAAGGACAAGGGTTTCGCGCGGAACGTCAACCGCGAGGACATCGCCGCGGGGACCGCGGAACTCGGCGTCGAGCTGAACGAACACGTCACGTTCGTCATCTCGGCGATGCGTTCGATCTCGGCGGAACTCGGCCTGTGAAGGACGGGGGCGTCCTCCTTTGAACTCACGCGCATTTTCCTTACTTTGGTCTTGAATTTTTTTCCCGGAGCCCCGAACATGAAGAGCAGATTCCTTGCGGTCGTCACATCGTTGCTGTGGTCGGTTTCCGCCGTGTTGGCGCAGGCCGACGGGGGATACCAGCCGATCCCCCCCGCGAAACCATCAGCGGGTAAGATCGGCGGCGGCGGCGGATATACGCCGGCGTGGCTCTTCATGGACGTCGACGCGCTGAACCAGGCGATCGTGGCGGCCGGCGGCACGCCGTTCGACGACGGGCGGATGTTCCTGAACGGCGGTCAGGGGTACGCCTACATCCTGCTCGTGCAGAACCTGAGGGTGGGGGGGATGGGAATGAGCGGCAACCGGTCGACCAGCAGGATCGAAACGTCCACGAACATCCGGAGGGACGTGGACCTGAACGTCGGGTACGGCGGCGTGACGGTCGAGTACACGCTCAGCGTCGTGCCGAGGCTCGACGTGACCCTGGGGACCCTTCTTGGGGGCGGCGGCATGAGCCTGACGCTCCGCCGGGACGAGGGGAGCGCCAAGACCTGGGACGGTACGTGGGGGGACATCGGCGGCACCGGGGCCGTGACCGAATTTTCGAGGAAAATGGAAGGGTCATTTTTCGTCTACCAACCCTCGCTGACGGTCGAGGTGGCCCTCCTGCGGTGGCTCGGTATCAGGGCGGGGGTCGGGTACCTCGGCATGGCCGGGGGGAGCTGGGAGCTGGACGACCACTACGATCTGAATGGCGTCCCGGACGACATCAGCGCCAATGGATGGATGATCAACACGGGGATCTACGTGGGGACGTTCATCTACTGAAAGTCTACTGAAAGTCTCCTGAAAATCTCCTGAAAATCTACTGAAAATCTACTGATGCTTCGCGCTCTCGCTGAACTGGACGCTCTTCCATCCGGCGAAGAGCGGTTTGAGCCTGGCGCGCTGGTACTTCCCGGTGGAGGTGACCGGGATGTCGTCACCGAAGAGGACCACCTTCGGGCATTTCTGGAATGAAAACACCTTCCTGCACTCCGTAATGACCTGCTCTGCGGTGATCCCCGACCCGTCGGCGCGCTGAACGTACGCCCCGATTTCCTCCCCGTACCAGTCGTTGTCGAAACCCACGGCGAGCCCCGCCCTCACCCCGGGGATGTTCATCAGCACCTCGTCGATCTCGAACGGCGAAATGTTCGTCCCGCCCCTGATGATCAGCTCCTTGAGCCTCCCCGTGATGAAGAAGAACGGCCTCCCCGCCGGGTCCCGGACGTAAAATCCCTCGTCGCCGCTCCTGAACCACCCGTGTTCGAACGTCGATTCGTTCACCTCCCGCTCCGCGAAATACTGCCGCATCACGTTATGGCCCCTGATGACGATCTCCCCGCGCGCGTTCTCCGGGAGGGCGTTGCCGGAGGCGTCGTGGATCGCCATTTCGTTGACGGGGAGGGGGACGCCGATGGAGGGGAAGCCGTACTCCCTCAGCCAGCGGGCGCGCTCCGCACGGGGCAGGTCCACCGGGAGGAAGCAGGAATAGCAGGTCGTCTCCGACAGGCCGTAGCCGTGGATGATCGGGATGCCGAACGAAGACTCGAAATTCGTCGCGAGCTCGCAGGTGAGGGGCCCCGCGCCGCAGATGATATGCCGGAAACGGGAGAGGTCGGTCCCCGGCGGGACGGGGCCGGCGTGGAGCAGGAATTGCAGGAGGGTCGGGACGACGCTCGCCACGCCGACGCCTTCCCGCGCGATCGTCGTGAAGAACTCGTCGGTATGGAATTTCCGTTTCAGCACGACCGAGCCGCCGTACCAGAGCGGGGTGGCGAGCGTCACCACGATGCCGTTCACGTGGTGGATCGGGAGGACGCAGAGCATCCGTTCGCCGGGCGTCATCGCGTGCCACAGCGCGATCGCCTGCGCGTCGACCAGGAGGTTGTATTGGACCAGGAACACGCCCTTGGGATGGCCGGTCGTGCCCGAGGTGTAGACGATGAGCGCGTCGTCCTCCGGGGACACGTCGGGGAGGCCGTCCGGACGGTCGCTCTCGCGCCCGACCGCGACCTCGAAGGCGCGGTCCTCTCCGCCCACGACCACGACCCGCAGATCGTGCCCGATGCCGGGCAGGAGTTTCCCGATCCGTTCGGTGAATTCCGCCCTGACGAACGCCACGCGGGCGTCGGAGTTCGAGAGGATGTATTCGATCCGCCGGTCGTCCTCGCCGACGTTCACCGGGACGACCACCGCCCCGAGGCACCAGCAGGCGAGGTACTGGATCACGGTGTCGGCGTGGTTGTAGGCGACCGTCGCGACCCTGTCGCCTCGCCGGACGCCCATCCCCAGGAGGTAGTGCGCGGTCCTGCACGCCTCCCGGTAAATACGGTCGTAACTGAACACTTCCCGCGTGCCCCCCTCACCCGCATGGATCAGGTACGGCTGGCCGGGAGTCCCGGACGCCCTGTGGCGGAGCAGCGAGGGGACGGTGGTGAAAGGCGTGAGGCAGCGATCGGGCGGGATGTCGCCGAGGCTCCTGGCGTGCCTGATCTTCTCGTCGAGCGGGGAATCGCGTGAAACCATCGGGGGGGGAAGGTGGAGTTACCCGGCTTTCCCCGCGATCCCGGTTTCGGTCCCCGGACGGGGAAGGTCGAAAATGTCCGTGGTGCGGCAGTACTGCGGTCCGCCCATGCGCCCCACCGGCTTCAGGACCCTCGGGTCGATCCGGAAATTACCGATGACCTCGTCGGCCACGTGGAAGAGGAGCACCTCACCGAAAATGGTGGCACCGTTCCCCGGCTCGTCGTTGCCGAAGTGGACGACCTGCACGAGCCGGCATTCCATCTGAATCCGGGACTCCTTCACCAGGGCGGGGCGCACGACGCTCGCCGGCACCGGTGTGAGGCCCGACACCTCGAACTCGTTCACCTCGGGGGGAAAGTCCTCCGAACACCTGTTCATTTGGGCCGTGAAGTCCTCCGAGACGATGTTGATCACGAATTCCCCGGTGGCCTCGATGTTCCCGAGCGTGTCCTTGACGTGGCCGTCGCCGCGCACCACGGTCGAGAAGAGCACGATCGGCGGGTTCGAGCAGACGGCGTTGAAGAAGCTGAAGGGCGCCAGGTTCGGGCACGCCCGACGCAGAGACGCTCGAGACGAGCGCGATCGGCCTCGGCACGACCGATCCGATCAGGAGCTTGTAGACGTCTTTGTACGACTGCTGTTTCGGATCGATGAGCACCGGGGTCCCTGGTAAGTGGTGGTTCGGTTGTCGGACGGTGAGGACTATTTCTTCTCCATCCAGCTCTTCCAGTACTCCTTCCACTCCGCCTTCGCGCCGGCGGGGAGGACGTGCATCGGGTTGAGCCCGTCGAGCATCACGGCGTACTCGTCGGTATGCGTCTTCGTCCCCTGGTTTTTCGAGCGCCTTCGGGTGCGGTCCGTGGTGGATGCCGCGCGGATGGAGCGTCACCATCCCGGCCGTGATGTTGTCGCGGCTGAAGAAATTCCCGTCGTGGTAGAAGATGAACTCGTCGTAGTCGGTGTTGCGGTGGAAGAAGGGCACCTTGAGCGCCTCCGGGTCCTCCTCCAGCGGCCGCGGGACGAAGCTGCACACCACCGCGCCTTCCGTCACGAACGTGCGTGTGGGCGCTCGGCGGGAGGTGGGCCCGGTGGCTCATGATCGGGCGGATGTCGCGCATGTTGATCTTCCAGGCGGTCAGGTCGCCCTTCCAGCCGACCACGTCGATCGGGTTGAAGGGATAGAAAATCGACGAGAATTCGTTCCCGACCTTGATCCGGACCTCCCACTCCCTGCGGTCGTTCAGGTTCGGTGTCGGTTCGGGTGTCGTGATCACCGCCGGATCGTAGAGCGCGTGCTGCCCGATCAGCCCCTTCTCCGGCTGCTCGAACTCCGTCGCCGATTCCATGATCAGGAAGAAATTGTCCGTCGTCTTCGGGACGACCCGGTAGGTCACGGCGCGCGGGATCACGATGTAATCGCCCTTCCCGAACGTCGAGCGGGCCGAAGTCCGTCTCGATCGTCCCCTCGCCCCGGTGGACGAAGTAGAGCTCGTCGCCGTCGGCGTTGCGGAAGTAGAACGGCATCGGTTTGCTCCGGCGCGAGACCGAGACCACGATGTCGTCGTTGCCGAGGAACGCGACGGGCGACCCCTTCGGGTCGGTCAGGTCGGTCGGCTTGAGCTTGTTGCAGTCGATGCAGTGGGGGCGGAGTTTTCCCTCGAACCGGATCCAGCCGGTCGGAGGGTGGGCGTGGTACAGGTGGGCGGATTTCCCGTAGAATCCCTTGCGGCCGTGCTCCTCCTCGTAGGTCCCTTTCGGGAGCCCGACGTGGGCCTGCTTCGCCGTCTTTCCTTTCTTCAGTGGATACATGTGATGACCTCTCTTCTGATGATGGTATCGAAAGTCCCGGGGGCTACGGCCTGACGACCGTGTTGCGCGAGCGTCCCGATCTTGTCGATCTCCAGTTCGATGACGTCGCCCGGCTTCACCCAGCGGTCGAGCTCCAGGCCGCACCCGCTCGCCACCGTCCCCGACCCGATCAGGTCGCCGGGGTGGAGGGTCTCGTCCTTCGAGAGGAACTCGATCATCTGCTCGAACTTCCAGTGGAGATCGACCCGGAATTCCCGTCGGACCATTTCTCGCCGTTGACGCGGGCCGTCATCGCGAGCTTGTACGGGTCGCCGATCTCGTCCGGGGTCACCAGGACCGGTCCGATCGCCGTGCACCAGTCCTTTCCCTTGGCGGGGCCGAGCCGCACCTGCATCTCCTTCCGCTGGATGTCGCGGGCGCTGAAGTCGTTCATGACGGTGAACCCGGCGATGTGCTCCTCGCGCGTCGCGGCGCGGGATGTTGCGTCCTGCCCTTCCGATGACGAGCGCCATCTCCAGCTCGTAATCGAACTTCTCGGTGAACGACGGCCACGAGGACGTCGTCGTCCGGGCCCGATGATGTTCTGGTGGTTCCCCTTGTAATAGACGGGGATCTCGTACCACTCCTGGGGCATCGGCTCGCCGCGCTTCTCGAATCCCTTTTTACGTGCTCCTCGAACGCGTAGAAATCCCGCATCGAGGCCGGGCCGGGGAAGGGGGGCCAGGAGGCGGACCTCGCTCGGCGGGTAGAACAGGAGCCGTTCGCCGTTCGGGCCCGTCAGGGAGGTCGCCCGGCGTAGTCTCCGCGGCGAGACGTCTCGATGGTCGCGCGGGCGAAGCCTCGTCGAGGTCTCTCCGCCCCTGGAGGAACTCGAGCATCGTCCGGGGGACCAGGACCTCGGCGAGCGTGTACGGACGCGGCTTCCCCCTTGCGCGCGAGGTGCCAGGCGCACGCGAAGTTCAGGTCGACGATCCCCCGGGGACCGTGACGCGCCGAGGCGCGCGGTGCCGTCCGAGGACGGTGGCGACTTCGAATGTGCAGAGTCTCATGCGGTGACACGCGTCTAGAGATTGCCGCGGAGCGCCTGCTCCCGCTCGATCGCCTCGAAGAGCGCCTTGAAATTCCCCTTGCCGAAGCTCCGGCTCCCCTTGCGCTGGATGACCTCGAAGAAGAGCGTCGGCCGGTCCTCCACGGGCTTGGTGAAGATCTGGAGCATGTACCCCTCGTCGTCGCGGTCCACGAGGATGCCGAGGTCCTTCGAGCTCCTCGATCGGCTCGTCGATCGTCCCGACGCTGGCCTGTCGAGCTCCTCGTAGTACGTCGAGGGCACGCGGAGGAACTCGACGCCCTGCGACGCGCAGCGTGGCGACGGTCGCGATGATGTCGTCGGTCGCCAGGCGATGTGCTGCACGCCCGGACCGCGGTAGAACTCGAGGTACTCCTCGATCTGCGATTTCTTCCGGCCCTGGCGCGGGCTCGTTGATGGGGAATTTGATCCGCCCGTTGCCGTTCGCCATCACCTTCGACATGAGCGCCGAATACTCCGTGCTGATGTCGGTGTCGTCGAAGTGCTTGAACATCCTGAAGCCCATCACGTTCTCGTAGAATTCGACCCAGCGGTTCATCTCGCCCCAGCCGACGTTTCCGACCATGTGGTCGATGTACTTCAGGCCGACCGGGCGGGCGACGGCGTCGGGTTCCGTGACGGCGCGGAAGCCGGGGAGGAACGCGCCCCGGTAGTTCTTGCCGCTCGACGAACGTGTGGATGGTGTCGCCGTAGATGGCGATGGCCGATTTCACGACTTCTCCCTGATCGTCCTGTAGACGGTCGGCTCGAGGACGCCCCGCGCGCCCCGTGCGCGTCGTCTCGCGATACGCCGATGCGGCGTCGTCCACCCAGAGGGCGATGTCGCGGACGCCGTCGCCGTGGCGCGCGACGTGGTTCGCGATTGGATGGTCGGGCTCGAGCGGCGTCGTCAGGACGAACCGGATCTTGTCCTGCTGGAGGACGTAGGACGCGCGGTCGCGGACGCCCGTCTCGGGCCCGCGTACGCGACCAGCGAGAAGCCGAACGCGGAACGGTAGTAGTAGGAGCTCTGCCTGGCGTTGCCGACGTAGAATTCGACGTAGTCGGTCCCGTTGATCGGCAGAAAATCACGGTTGCCGGACTTGTCGCCGGCTGGGTCGCGGGCTGGGTGGGCATGTGAAATGTCCTTTCAGTCAATGATGGCGGTGCGGGGCGTTGACGCGTCCTCAATCGCGCCCGGCGTGACCCCGTCGGGGTCGCGGAGCATGGCGCCGAGCGCGGCGACGGCCGCGGCGTTTTCTGCCTGCGTCCCGACGGTGACCCTGACGCACCGGGGGAGACCGAACGCGCGCAGCGGCCGGACGATCACCCCCTGCCGGAGCATGCCGTTGTAGACGCGGTTGACCTCTCCCTCGTCGCGGAGCGTGAACATGACAGAAATTGGCGCGTCGACGGGGCGACCTCCAGGCCGAGCTCCCTGAGGGCCCCTGTGAGGTAGTCGCGGCCTTCGCGGTTGTTCGCGAGCGACCGGTGGAGAAACTCGACGTCCTCGAGCGCGGCGATGCCCGCCGCCTGCGCCAGCGTGCTCGGCTCGAACGGCAGCTTGACCTTGAGCAGGTTCCTGATCAGTTCGTCGTGCGCGAAGCCGTACCCGATCCGCACGCCGGCCAGCCCGTAGATCTTCGAAAACGTGCGGAGCGTGATGACGTTGTCGTACCGGTAGTGCATCGAATCGGGGTAGTCCGCGTCTTCCCGGGCGTATTCGAAGTACGCCTCGTCGAGGATGATCAGCACGCGCTCCGGCACCTGCCGGTAGAATGCGTCGAATTCCTTCCTTCGTGAAGATCGTTCCGGTGGGGTTGTTCGGGTTGGCGAGGTAGATGATCTTCGTCCGCTCGGTGATCGCCCCGGCGATCGCGTCCAGGTCGTAGTGCCACTCGCGGTACGGGACCGTCCGGTACGGCACGCCGCGGGAGCGCGCCAGCACCTGGAATCCGATGAACGCCGCCTCGGTCGTCAGCACCTCGTCGTCGTCGCACAGGAAGGTCCGGATGATGCTGGACATGATCGCCTCGGAACCGCTCCCGGCGATCACGTTCTCCGGAGAGAGTCCGTAGATCTCCGCCAGGCGGACCCTCAGGTCGTATCCGCCGTTCGGGTAGAGGTGGAGCCCGCCGAAGCACGGTTGCAGCGCCGCCAGGGCCAGGGGGGAGGGGCCGAACGGGTTCTCGTTCGAGGCCAGCTTGATCACGTCGTCGAGCCCCAGCTCCCTTTTCACCTCGTCGATCGGTTTGCCGGGGACGTACGGTTGCAGTGTTTCGATATAGGGGGGAACGAGGGACAAGTCGGCCGGGGTGGTTATGCAACTGTTCTCATGGGGATAAAAATAGCAAAGACCCCCCTGAAAAACAAACCACGACGAACCCGGTCGCCCGGCCGGGAAAGGCCTCACGGAAGGGGAGACCCTTGGATATTCATGAAAAAATACCTACAATTTTTATCCCAAGTCCCGCGGAGGTCATTCATGCAATAAGGGTACGATTGTCAACCATCGCCGAACCTGACCCACGGATGTTTGCGCGTTTGATCAGCCTCCTCCGGTTCCCCCGATCCTGTGCCGTCCCGGTTCTCGTCATGGCGATCGCCTCTCACCCCGGCGCGCACGCCCAGACGACGGGCGCCGTCGGGGATACCGTCATCCGCGCGGCCCCCGGGGACAGCATCCTGACGCTGGGGCGGCAATTCATCCTTCCCGGCACCCTCACGCTCAGCGTAGGGACCGATACGCTCATCCCGGGATCGGATTTCACCCTCGACGCCCGCAACGGCATCGTCCGCCTCCTGTCTCCCGCGCGATCGCTCCCCGACCGTCCCCCGGGGGAGGCCGCCGCGTTCCACGCCAGGTACGAGTTCCTCCCCTTCACATTCAGGGACGCCTACCGCCTCCGGTCGCCGGTCATCCTCAGGGACAGCGCGACCGGGAGGGTCGACACGGTATTCCGCACCGCGGCCGACTTCACGTCGGAGGATTTCTTCGGCCCGCGCCTCCGCAAGAGCGGATCGCTCATCAGGGGGATCGAAGCCGGCAGCAACCGGGACCTGACGCTCAACTCCGGCTTCCGGTTGCAGATGGCGGGCAACCTCTCCAACGACATTGAACTCCTCGCGTCGCTCACCGACGAAAACAGCCCGATCCAGGCCGAGGGGACGACGCAGACCCTCCAGGAGCTCGACCGGGTGTTCATCGAACTCCGCAGCCCTGACGCCGGCGCGACGGTCGGCGACCTGTTCCTCGGGTTTTCCGAAGGACAATTCGGCCGCCTGACCAGGAAACTCCGGGGAGCGCTCGGCTCCTGGACGTCGCGCGCGCAGGCGGTCCGCGGGGGCGCCGAGGCCGGCGCGGCGTCCGTCCGGGGGAAACACACCTCGAACGAGATACGGGGTATCGACGGGATCCAGGGGCCGTACCGCCTCATCGGAGCCCACAACGAATTCCCGGTCATCGTCATCGCCGGGACGGAACGGGTCTACATCGACGGCCGGGAAATGACCCGGGGGCTGATGAACGATTATACGATCGATTACAGCCTCGGGGAGGTGACGTTCACCTCCCGGCGCCGGATCACCTTCGCGTCGAGGATCGTCGTGGAATTCGAGCACACCGACCAGCGGTACGCGAGGAATTTTCTCGGGGGCCGGGTGCGGCTGGGGTCGGAGGACGGCCGGTGGAGCGTGGGGGGGATGGCCGCCCGGGAGGACGACGACGAGGACGCGCTCCAGGACGCGAGCCTGACGGAGGCCGACAGGGATCTCCTCGCGGCCGCCGGGGATTCGCCGGCCCTCGCCGCCCGATCCGGGATCGTCTTCGTCGGGCCGGGGATGGGGAAATACGAGCTCAGGGATACCACGGTGTTCTTCCCGCTCATCGGAGGGCTGATCGACACCTCCGTCCTGGTCTACAACCCCTCGGACACGGCCCTCGCCGTCTACAACGCGACGTTCACGTACATCCGGAACGGCGGCGGGGACTACGAGAAAGTCTCCACCGGGAATTACCGGTACGCGGGGCCGGGGAACGGGTCGTACCTGCCCGTCATCGTTCTCCCGTTCGCCGAACGGCACGATTTCGCCAACGTGGCGGTCAACGGTTCGCTGACCGGGGATCTGAGCGTGGCGGGAGAATACGCCGCCTCCTCGTTCGACCGGAACACCTTTTCCGGACTCGACGACGGGGACAACCAGGACGGCGCCTATGACTTGTCGGTCCGGTTCTCCAGTCCCGGGTTGTCGGTCGGCGGCGTGGGCATGGGGGCGCTCGGCGTGAAACTGAGGCAGCGCGAGACCGGCAAGGATTTCAGCCCGCTCGAACGCTACGATGAGGTCGAGTTCAACCGGAACTGGAACACCGGGAGCGGTCGGACGGGGCGCGACCTGCTGCGGGACGCCGAACTGACGATCTCCCCCGTGAAGGAGTTCTCGATCGATGGGTATGGCGGGAACCTGAAACGGGGGGACCAGTTCTCCTCGGAGCGGTATTCATCGACACTGAGGTACGCGGAGGGTGTCCGGTACAGCGCCGAATTTCTCCGGAGCGATGACGGCGCGGCCGCGCTCTCGTCCGAGCGGTGGCGCCAGGAGGGGTCGGGCCGCATCGCGTTCGGCCGTGTCGTCCCGCGGCTCTTCTTCAGGGCCGAACGCCTCACCGATCGGACGCTCCCGTCGGACAGCGTCCGCCCCACGAGTTATTTTTTCGGTGAAGTCACACCGGGCGTGTCGGTGGACAGCGTCCTGAACATGAGCTTCTCCGCGGACTTCGGTTTCCGGCGGGACGATTCGGTGCGGGGCGGCTCATGGGCGCCCGCCGTCCGGTCGTTCTTCCAGACGTACGGCTGGAGGTACGACGCGGGCGGATGGGTGAACTCCACTCTCGACCTCCTCCTGCAGAAGAGACAGTTCGACCCCGACTATACTCAACGCAAGACCGAGCACAACGCCCTCGTCCGCTCGCTGACGCGCCTGACGCCCTGGGACCGCGCCCTCCAGGCCGACCTCTTCTACGAGGTGAGCCCCGAGCAGTCGGCGAAACAGGAACGGCTGTTCGTTCAGGTCCCCGCCGGGACGGGGACCTACCGGTACGTCGGCGACCTCAACGGAAACGCGATCGTCGACGAACCCGACTTCAGGCCGGCCCGGTACGACGCGGATTACATGCTGGTCGTCGTGCCCACCGACAGCCTCGTCCCCGTCCTGAACCTCAAATCGAGCGTCCGGGCCCGGTTCGACCTTTCCCGGTTCTTCCCGCCCGGCGGCGGCGGTGCGCTGCGATTCGTCTCGCCGCTCTCGGGGGAAACCTACATCCGGATCGAGGAGAAGAGCACCGACACGGTGAGGAGCAACGTCTATCTCCTGAGGCTCCACACGTTCCGCGACCCCGCGACCACCCTCCAGGGTTCGGTCTACTTCCTCCAGGAAATCAATCTCTTCGAATCCGACCCCGGTTTCTCGGTGAAGTTCCGGTTCCAGCAGAAGAGGGGCTTCACGCAACTCTCGACCGGCGACGAGGCCGCCTACGCGCGCGAGCGGGGGGTGCGGGTCCGGTGGTCGCTCGGCGACGAGCTCACCAACCAGGCCGAATTCCGCCACCTGACCGACGAGGTGTCTTCCGTGGCCGGTTCCCCCAGGAACAGGTCGGTCGGGGCGGCCCTGCTCGATCTCGACTGGACATACCGGCCGGCGGGCGACATCGAATCGACCTTCGGCCTGAGCCTCGGAGACGCGAATAATTACGAACTCAGTTCGGCTTCGCTCAACGCCCAGCGGGTGTCCGTTTCATATCTCCTGCCGAACACCGGCCGGGTACGTGCGGATTTCAGGCGGGAGGAAGCGGTGATCTCGGGAAGCGCGGCCGACCTGCCGTTCGAGTTGACCCAGGGACGAATCCGCGGTATCACATGGGTTTGGGGTTTTGGTTTTGAATACCGCTTGACCCGATTCCTCGAATCTTCAATGAGATATGAAGGGAGAAACGAGGGTGTCCTGCCGACGGTCCACTCGGGGAATCTGGAGGTCCGGGCATTTTTCTGAACGCTTCGTTCCACGGTGTTCCACGAACGAACACGCCTTCCGGTCATGATCAGACGCGTCGTCGCGATGCGTGAAAAATATTTTTTGTCTTGCATTTCAAAAAGGAGATTGGTATACTATCACGCGATCCGCTCCGGATCGTCGCACGACATACCACACCGTTGTCGATTCAATACGAGGAACTGCCCGGGGGGGAATTCGATCGCGTCCGCAACGCTCATCCCATAATTCACACAACACCACCATCCATCGTCAAAAAAGTTTTCACCCTTTATTTCACATGGCAGAACAGATTGCAACGAGCGAGGCGACCAGGGTTGCAGGTTTGATCAGGAAGAAATTCCGGGGTGACGGATCGAGGAGGCGGGGCGACGAGGACGACGCCCGCGCGGTGTCGACAAAAGTGTATTGCACGTCCTTCGAATCCAAGATCGGGAGGATCTACGTGGCTTCCACCGACCGCGGGGTCTGCAAGATCAGCGTCCCGAAGGAATCGAGGAAGGATTTTTTCGAGTGGTTGAAGAAGCATTTCGACGTCGACGTCATCATCGATAACCGGTCGAAAAACAAGGAAGTTATCGACCAGCTCAACCGGTATTTCAACGGGAAACTCGCAAAGTTCACGGTTCCCGTCGACCTGATCGGCACACCCTTTCAGATGCGTGTCTGGAAGGAACTCTCACGGATCCCGTACGGGGTCACCTCCACCTACAAGCACGTGTCCCGAAAAGTCTCCGCGCCGAAAGGCTTCCAGGCCGTCGGGAGGGCGACCGGCCAGAACCCCCTGCCGATCATCATCCCCTGTCACCGCGTCCTCGGGGCGAACGGTGCGATGATCGGATATTCGTGCGGCGTCAAGACGAAGGAGCTCCTCCTCCGGCTCGAGGGCGCGATCATCATCTGACCGGGCCCCGGCCGGGTCCATCGCCCGCGGTCGTTACGGGACACCCGGTGTTTGCTAGGCACCGGATAATCCCGTATACTTTTCCCATGCGAGCCCGGACGTCATGTCATTCCTGAACGAACTCAATCCAGTGCAGCGCGAGGCGGCCCGGTGCGTGGACGGCCCGCTCCTCGTGCTGGCCGGACCCGGGAGCGGCAAGACGCGCGTGCTGACCTACCGGATCGCGCACCTTCTCTCGCTCGGCGTTCCCCCCTGGAAGATCCTCTCCCTCACGTTCACGAACAAGGCCGCCGGCGAGATGCGGGAGCGCATCCTCAAGCTCGTCGGCGAGAACGGTTCAAAGATCTGGATGGGGACGTTCCATTCGATGATGGCGCGCATCATGCGCATCGACGGCGCCGCCCTGGGGTACGGGAGCAACTTCACCATCTACGACGCCGCCGACAGCCAGGGCCTCATCAGGAGCATCCAGCAGCGGCTCGGCATCCCGCCCCAGCAGTTTTCCACGTCCGGCATCCAGTCCCGCGTCAGTTCGGCGAAGAACCAGCTCATCGACCCGGACTCCTACGCGGCCGCGGCCAACGACCTCGTCTCCGAAAAAACGGCCCTGGTCTACGCCGGATACGAACGGCAGCTCAGGCTGAACAACGCCCTCGATTTCGACGACCTGCTCATCAGGCCGATCGACCTCTTCAGGCGGCACCCCTCGATCCTGGAGAAGTACGCCGACCGCTTCCACTTCGTCCTCGTGGACGAATACCAGGACACCAACCGGGCCCAGTACGTCCTGCTGAGGCTCCTGGTCGAAAAACGGCGGAACATCTGCGTGGTGGGCGACGACGCCCAGAGCATCTATTCGTTCCGCGGCGCCGACATCAGGAACATCCTGGAATTCGAGAAGGATTTTCCCGAGGCGAAGGTGGTCCGCCTGGAACAGAATTACCGTTCCACCGGCACGATCATCTCGGCCGCCGACCACGTGATCCGCCGGAACAGGGACAGGCTCGTGAAGAACCTCTGGACCGAGAACCCCGGCGGGGAGCCCGTGACGGTCATGACCTGCGACGGCGACCGGGAGGAGGCCGCCGTCGTCGTGAGCGTCATCTTCGACGAGGTCGGGTCGCACAAGCTCGACTTCCGCGATTTCGCCGTGATGTACCGGACGAACGCCCAGTCCCGCGTCCTGGAGGACGCCCTCCGCAGGAACGCCATCCCGTACCGGCTGATCGGCGGCGTGGAATTCTACCAGCGGAAGGAGATCAAGGACATCCTGGCGTACCTGCGCCTGGTGGTGAATCCGTCGGACAACGAGAGTTTCAACCGGATCGTGAACGTCCCCGTCCGCGGCATCGGCAACGCGGCGCTCGGGCTGATCCGGGACTCTGCGGCGGCGCACGGGGTGGGCCTGCTGGAGGCCGCCCGGAGGAGCGCGGGGATCGCCGGCCTCGGGAAGCGCGCCCAGGCGGGCGTCGCATCGTTCGTCAGGATCATCGACGACCACCGGAAGATCATCCGGGAAGTGTCAGCCGGTGAGTTCACCCGCGTTCTCGTGGACGCGCTCGGGATCCTCCCGCTCCTGAAGGAGGAGGGGACCCCCGAAGCGATGGGCCGGTGGGAAAACATCCACGAACTCCTTTCGGCGCTCACCGAGTATTCGGAAACCCGGCCCGACCCCACGCTCGAGAATTTCCTCCAGGAGGTCTCGCTCCTCTCGAGCGTCGACCGGAGCGACGACGGCAAGAACGCCGTCACGCTCCTGACGCTCCACGCGGCCAAGGGCCTGGAATTCCCGGTCGTCTTCATCACCGGGATGGAGGAGGGGATCCTGCCGCTCTATAACGGCGGAGAGCCCGACAGGAAGGAAATCGAGGAGGAACGCCGCCTCTGCTATGTCGGGATGACCAGGGCGAAGACCAGGCTCTACTGCTCGAACGCGAGGGTGCGCCACCGGTTCGGCGAATACCTCTCGCAGGTCCAGTCGAGGTTCATCGCGGAGATCCCCGGTGAATTATGCCGGACCCTGCCGTTCACCATGGGGGGCGCGGGATCAGCGCCGGCCGGTGGGGAGGCCCCCGAAAGATCCGACCGAAACGCCGGCCGGCCCCTGCGGATGGATGGTACCACACCGACCCCGAGGTCGACGTCGCGGAGTACACCTCCGACGCGGGTGAGCTCAAGCCCGGCATCCTCGTGGAGCACGAACAGTTCGGGAGGGGAAAGGTCGTGGAGATCGAATACGCGGGGGAGTCGACCAGGGCGGTCGTCGATTTCCGGACCCACGGTCCCAAACACCTCATTTTGAAGTACGCCAGGCTCAGGAGAGTATAGGGGCCGGCGCGGACCCGTTGAGTTTCTTGCGATTGTTTCTTATGTTACGGGAGTGCGACCATGAAAAGTCACGATGACGATACGATCCCGGTGGCCTTCTTCTCGAACGAGATCGAGGCCGAGCTCGCCCAGGCGACGCTCGCGGCGGCGGGCATCGAATCGGTGCTGAAGTACGAAGACATCGGCGGGATGATGCCCTCGCTCCTTCAGACCGATGGCGTGGCGCTCCTGGTCAGGAAGGACCGGTACGCCGAGGCGCAGACCGTCCTCACGACGCCCGCGTCCGAAACGCCGGAGTGATCCGGCGCCCGATCGGTCCACCCTGTCAGCCCTGTTTCTTCGCCGCGATGGAGTAATAGACCACCAGCCCGATGCCGGCGAAGAGCGTGATCAGCCCGATCATCGCGCCGTCGCGGATCCCGTACACGGCGTCGAGGTAATTGCCGAGCAGCGTCGCGATCCCCACGAACACAAACAGGATCCCCCACTTGAGCACGCCCAGCGGGTTCGCGCGGAACTGACCGCGGGCGAAGAGCGCCTTGATGTCCTCGGAGGACATCCCCTTCTCGATCATGGTGAGGCGCTCCCGGTGCCTGCTGGCGACATGCATGATGATGACCGCGGCGACCGAGATGAACAGGACGATCGGGATGTAGACTTCTGACGGACCCATGGCGATACCTCGTTGTATGGTGGAATGTTGAACCTTTACTCCTTTTGACCGTACAACGGGGGGCAGGGTTTCGCCCCGGACGGCCCCCGAAAAAATAATCCCGACGGTGAAACCTCCGGGACGAAAACCCGGTCGAAAGAGGTAAAAGGTCGATGCAACTCTCGGACGATGACATCGTCGCCCGCCTCCGGAAAGGTGATACCCGGCTCTTCGCGACGCTCATCGGGCGTTACAGGGACAGGGGCTTTTCGCTCGCGATCCGGATCCTCCGGAACAGGGAGGATGCCGAGGAGGCGCTCCAGGACGCCTTCGTCCGCGCGTACAACGGTCTGGCGAAGTTCGAGGGAGCATCCTCGTTCGGGACATGGTTTTACCGGATACTCTATAATGTCTGCATGACCTCGCTGGGGAAACGAAAAGAGGACGCGATCTTCGAGGCGGCGGGTGAAGGCGGGCCGCCCGATCCCGGAACGGAGCCGGAACTCCCGGGCGATTATTCCGGTCTCGAGATGCGCGACCTGGTGTCGCGCGTCGAGGCCGTCGTGTCGAAACTGCCCGCGAAATACGCGTCGATCATCTCCATGTTCTACGTGCAGGAACTGACCTACGCGGAAATCGCCGCCGTGACGGGTCTCCCGGCCGGAACCGTGAAAACCCATCTCTTCCGCGCCCGCCTCCAGCTCCAGAAAGAAATGCTCAGGGAACTCAACCACGAGAAGGTGGCCGTATGAACCATCCCACGCAGCAGGAACTGCTCGAATACGCAGTGAGCGAACCGGGGGATCCGCGTTTCGCGGAAACGGCCGGGCACCTGTCGCTCTGTCCCCGATGCCGGAGCGCCCTGGGAGCCGTCCGCGCCGTCGAGAAGGCGCTCCACCGGCTACCGGTGGAACATCCCTCACCGGAGTTCACCCGGAAACTCATGCGGAGGCTCGGGCTGAGGGAGTCGACCCCGATCTGGTGGATGTTCCTGAAGAATTTCGCCCCGGTCCTCGCGGCGGGGCTCGTGGCGGCCGCGGTCGTCACGCTGGGATCCCCGACGCCGGGGGGCGCGGGGCCGGAGGTCCGGAATCCGCTCTTCGATACGCGGTCCGTGACGGACGCGGTGCGGCTGGCGGTGGACGGATTTTCCGGTTGGACGGCCGCAATCGCTTCGAAGTACCTTTCGTTCACGCTCGGCCCGGACGCCTCATCGCTGGTGATGTTCCTCTGTATCCTGTTCGCGGGGATCGGCCTGCTCGACCGTTTCCTTCTCGGGCCGATGCTGCGCAGGAAGAATTACTGAGCGAAGAGGAGCAGGGAAATGCCGAGCAGGATCCTGTAGACGATGAAGACCATCGTGGAATGGCTTTTCAGGTACCGCAGGAGAAACGCGATCGCAAGGTAGCCGGTGACAGCGCTCGTGACGACCGCGATCACCAGGACCGCCGCGTCACCCTGCGAGAGGTGTTCGCGGACTTCGTAGAGCTGGTAGAGACCGCTCGCGAGGACCGCCGGGATGCTCAGGAGGAATGAAAACCTCGCCGCAGCCTCCCGGGTAAACCCCAGGAACAACCCCGCAGTGATCGTCGTGCCGGAGCGCGACGCTCCCGGCACCAGCGCGACGGCCTGGGCCAGCCCGACGATGATGGCGTCTTTCACGCCTTTCTCCTCCATCGTCCTGGTCCGGCGCCCCACCCGCTCCGCCCACCAGAGGACCAGCGCGAGACTGATGAGGCTCCAGCCGATCACCGCCGGATCCTTGGTGAGCGTCCCCTCGATCACCCGTTTCAGGAGCAGCCCGAGGAGCACGATCGGTATGGTCCCGAGGGCGATCAGGAAGGCGAGCCGTGTGTCGGGGCGGAACCCCTCGCGCCGGGCCCGGGGCAGCTCACGCAGGTCGGAAAGCAGCGAACGGGCCATCGAGAGGAGTTCATTCCTGAAGTAGATGAAGATGGAGGCGGCCGTCCCGAGCTGGATGATGGCGATGGCGGCGGTCCATTCTGCGGGGGCGTCGGCGCGTATCAGTCCCATCAACCTTCCGGCGATCGTAAGGTGCGCCGTGCTGCTGATCGGGAGGAACTCCGTGATGCCCTGGATGATGCCGAGCAGGACCGCGTCGAGGGGGCTCATCGTCGTCGGTCAGACCAGGAGGGGAGCGATGACGGGGTCGTGGAATGAATCAGGAGGTCCATCGGGCGGGGGGAATCGTCTTCAGGAAAGGACCTCTTCGTAGTAGCGGACGTACTCGTGGACCACTTTCTTCGATTCGAACTGCTCGATGGCCCGCCTGCGGCTGGCCGCCGCGAAGAGCCGGTACCGCTGGTTGTTGGTCAGAAGCTCCACGGCGTACTTCGCCATGCGGTCGATGTCGCCGATCTCGGCGATGTATCCGGTCTCGCCGTGGACGATCAGCTCCGGCAGTCCCCCCACGCTCGAGGAGATGACCGGCACTTCGCAGGACATCGCCTCGAGCGCGGAGAGGCCGAAACTCTCCGACTGGCTGGGCATCAGGAAAAGGTCGGACGCGGACAGGAGGCAGACCAGCTCGAGCTGTTTCCCGAGGAATTTGACGTCGTGGGAGACGCCCAGCTCCCTGGCGATCTGTTCGCAGCTGGAGCGGTCGGGCCCGTCGCCCACGAGGATCAGCTTCGAGGGCACCTTCTTCCTGATCTCGGCGAAGATCCGGACCACGTCCGGGACGCGTTTCACCGGCCGGAAGTTGGAGACGTGGATGATCACCTTCTCGTCGTCGGGCGCGAGGCTGCGCCGGACCTCCGGTTCGAGGGTCCTGCGGTATTTCTGAGTGTCGATGAAATTGGGGATGACCCGGATGTCCTTGGTGATCGAATAGTTGGTTTTGGTCTTTTCCCTCAGGAAATTCGACACGGCCGTCACCCCGTCGCTCTTTTCGATGCTGAACTTCATGACGGGGAGGAAGCTGGGTTCCAGTCCCACGAGCGTGATGTCCGTGCCGTGGAGCGTCGTGACGATCTTCAGCTTGGAGGATCCCAGGATCTGCTTGGCGAGGAACGCGCTGGTCGCATGGGGAATGGCATAATGGGCGTGAATGATGTCCAGGTCCTCGAATTGCGCCACTTCGACGATTTTACTGGCAAGCGCGGGGGTGTAGAGGGGGAAATCGAACAACGGGTACGTGGCGATTTCCACCTCGTGGTAGTAGATGTTCTCGCTGTACCCGCCGAGGCGGATCGGCATGGCATAGCTGATAAAATGGATTTTATGCCCTTCCTCGGCGAGGACCTTTCCAAGCTCGGAGGCCACCACTCCGGAGCCTCCATACGTCGGGTAACACGAGATTCCAATGTTCATAGTGCCAAAACTACGCAGTTTTTCTTCAACATCCAACAGGCTCCCGTGGAACCACATTGAAATTCCATCGGTTCAAGTATAATGAGGGAAAAAAAGTTGAGGAAAATTATCCTAAAGGGTTGTTTTTTAAGATAAATTTATTATATTACTCTCCTGATTATCCCTCCTAAATCACGGTATTCATCGAATTTTCTGGTCTTGAAAGGGTTATTCATCGTGAAGCAAAAGGCAAAGGTCATCGGAATCGTCATTACGAGCTGTCCATGTTGCGGAAATCCGATCAATTTCGACAGGCAGATGACAAAGGTTTGTGCCTACTGCGAAGAAGTCGTCCACATCGACCTCGACAAGGTTGAAGTGAGCCTTCGCGGCCCTGTCCAGGAAGGGAAAAAAGTCAGGGTGAGTATGAATTAACCCCCAATCATCGGGGTATCACAAAGATTCCGTTCATCGGAATCTTTTTTTGGGCATAAAGTGGACTTAATCGGTCGGATTTCAAGGGCATGTTTCAACTCTCCAAAAAGGTCGAATACGCGCTGATCGCGATGAGGCACATGGCGGTGTCGGGAAGCGGGACCATCGTCACGACGAAGGAGATCGCCGATCGTTACAACCTGCCGTACGACCTCCTCGCGAAAGTGATGCAGACGCTCGCCCGGAAGGGGTTCATCTCTTCCTACCAGGGTGTCCGGGGCGGTTACATTTTCCGGCACGATCCCCGCACGGTAAAAGTCTCCGATATCATCAACGCGATCGAGGGAAAGCCGAACCTCTCGATCATCCAATGCGAGTCCGAAACTCCCAACAACTGCATCATTCACTCCACCTGTACGATCAAGACCCCTCTCGTCAAGCTGCAATCGAGCATCAACACGGTCCTGAAGGACATGTCGATCATGGAGATGGTATGACGGGCAAATTCGTCTACATGGACTACCACGCAACGACCCCGGTGGACCCCCGCGTCCTCGAGGCGATGCTCCCCTATTTCACGGACCATTTCGGCAACGCCTCCAGCAACCAGCACCGGGCGGGATGGATGGCGGCCGAAGCCGTCGATAAGGCGAGGGCGTCGGTCGCCAGGTCGATCGGCGCCGAATCGCGCGAGATTGTCTTCACATCGGGGGCCACCGAGGCCAACAACCTGGCGCTCAAGGGAATGGGCGCCACGCTCAGGAACAGGGGCGACCACATCGTCACGATCCGGACCGAGCACCATTCCGTGCTCGATGTCTGCCACCGGCTCCGGAAGGACGGATTCAATGTCACCGTCCTCGACGTGGACGGGGACGGCCTCGTCAACCCCGCCGACGTGGGAGAGGCGATCACCGGTTCCACGATCCTCGTGAGCGTGATGCTCGCGAACAACGAGATCGGGACGTTGCAGCCCGTCGCTGAAATCGGGGCGATCTGCCGGTCCCGCGGCGTCATGCTCCATACCGACGCAACGCAGGCGGTCGGCAAGGTCCCGGTCGACGTGGGCGCCCTGCAGGTCGACCTCCTCTCGATGTCGGCCCACAAGGTGTACGGACCGAAGGGGGTTGGTTTCCTGTACGTCCGTCGGACCGGTTCCCGGACGCTGCCCGCGCCGCAGGTCGACGGGGGCGGACAGGAGGGTGGACTCCGGTCGGGGACGCTGAATGTGCCCGGGATCGTCGGGTGCGCGCGCGCCCTGGAAATCGCCACCGCCGAGATGGGGGCCGAAGGCCTCCGCCTCGCCGCCCTGAGGGACGGGATGTTCCGGGCCTGGCAGGAATCACCGGGCGGGATACGGCTGAACGGCCACCCGACCCGCCGTCTGCCGAACAATCTGAACGTGAGCTTCGCCGGGGTGGAGGACAGCGTCCTGATGATGAGCATGAAGGACATCGCGGTCTCCGCGGTGTCCGCCTGCAGCAGCGCGAAGCCCGAGCCGTCCCACGTGCTCACGGCGCTCGGCCTGCGCCGCGAGGAGGCCGGTTCGGCGATACGCCTCGGGCTCGGGCGTTTCACCACCGCAGAAGAGGTCGACTACGTGACCCGCCGGGTCGCCGAAGAGGTGACGCGGCAGCGCGGCCTGCGCGCGACCGGCAGGCGCACTGAACACGTTTCCACGACACCATCCATCACAACGGAACAGACATAGACCATGACAGATCATACGATGAGCCAGCTGAGCGGCATCTCGACGGCCGAATTCCTCGTCTTCCTGAGGGAAAAATTCCCGGTCATCCATAACTCGAATTTCTTTTTCCGCGACCTGGATTACGGCGTGAGGGCGTTCCTGGAATCGAAGGGAAAGAAGGCGTCGCACGCGGAGTCCGAGCGGATCGCCCACGCGCTGGCCGGACGTCTCGTCGCCGAGGGGATCTTCAAGAAAATCGACCACCAGTCGTGGTGCGTCAATTATCCGCAGTTCGCGCTGCCGCGACAGGAAAAAGCCGCGCCGGAAAAAGCGGCCGCAGGCACGGCGTCCGCGGCACCCGCACCCGCGGCACGGTAAATACGCACAGGACCATGGCAACCGAAACCGATACGATCGAACATCTCGCCTCGGGCGAGTACAAGTGGGGCTTCGTCACGCCGATCGAGAGTGAATCGATCCCCGCCGGCCTTGACGAGAACGTCGTTCGACTCATCTCGTCGAAGAAGGGCGAACCGGAATGGCTCCTCGAATGGCGCCTCAAGGCGTACCGGCACTGGCGCACGATGGCCGAGCCGGCCTGGCCCAACGTGCACTATCCCCCGATCGACTACGCGAAAATCGTGTACTATTCCGCGCCGAAGCAGAAGAAGGCGCTCGACGAGCCTCGACGAGGTGGATCCCGAGCTCCTGAAGACCTATGAAAAACTCGGCATATCCCTCACCGAGCAGAAACTCTTCGAGGGAGTCGCCGTCGACGCGGTCTTCGACAGCGTTTCCGTCGCGACGACGTTCAAGAAAACGCTCAGCGAGAAGGGGATCATTTTCTGCTCCTTCTCCGAAGCGGTGAGGGAGCACCCGGACCTCGTGAAAAAATACCTGGGTTCGGTGGTGCCGGCCGCGGACAACTTCTTCGCCGCGCTCAATTCCGCCGTCTTCAGCGACGGGTCGTTCTGCTACATCCCGAAGAACGTGCGCTGCCCGATGGAGCTCTCCACCTACTTCAGGATCAACGCGGCCGACACCGGCCAGTTCGAACGGACGCTGATCGTCGCCGAGGAGGGGGCCTACGTGAGCTACCTCGAGGGGTGCACGGCGCCCAAGCGCGACACCAACCAGCTGCACGCGGCGGTGGTCGAGCTGGTCGCCCTCGACAACGCCCAGGATCAAGTACTCCACCGTCCAGAACTGGTACCCCGGCGACGCCGAGGGGCGCGGCGGCATCTACAATTTCGTGACCAAGCGGGGGGCGTGCCGGGGGGTGAACTCGAAAATCTCCTGGACGCAGGTCGAGACCGGGTCCGCCATCACCTGGAAATACCCGAGCGTGATCCTCCAGGGGGACAATTCGGTGGGTGAATTTTATTCCGTCGCCGTGACCAACCACCGGCAGCAGGCGGACACCGGCACCAAGATGCTCCACATCGGGAAGAACACGAAGAGCACGATCGTCTCGAAGGGAATTTCGGGCGGCTTCGCGAACAATTCGTACCGGGGGCTCGTCAAAATCGCCAGGAACGCGGAGAACGCCAGGAATTTTTCCCAGTGCGACTCCCTGCTGCTGGGGGACAAATGCGGCGCGCACACGTTCCCCTACATCGAGGTGAAGAACACCACATCGAAGGTCGAGCACGAGGCATCGACGTCGAAGATCGGCGAAGACCAGATTTTTTACTGCAAACAGCGGGGCCTTTCGACCGAGGACGCCGTCAACATCATCGTGAACGGGTTCTGCAAGGAGGTCTTCCGGGAACTCCCGATGGAGTTCGCCGTCGAAGCGCAGAAACTCCTCGGCGTCAGCCTCGAGGGCAGCGTGGGCTGAGTGCGCCGCCGTTCCATCCAACAATCGAAAAAGGAACATCATGCTTGAAATAACGAGACCTCCACGCATCGATCAGGCGGAAACGAAATTCTGAAGGGGATCGACCTGAAGGTGGGGCTCGGCGAGGTCCATGCCATCATGGGGCCGAACGGGTCGGGCAAGAGCACGCTCGCGCAGGTCCTCGCCGGACGGGAGTCCTACGAGGTCACCGGCGGAAGCGTCCGCTACCAGGGCAAGGACCTCCTGGCCATGGCGCCGGAGGAGAGGGCCCGCGAGGGGATCTTCCTCGCCTTCCAGTACCCGGTCGAAATCCCCGGCGTCTCCAACACCTACTTCCTGAAGGCGGCCCTCAACGCGATCCGGAAGCATCGCGGCGAGGAGGAGCTCGACGCCGTCGACTTTCTCGGGCTCGTGAAAGAGCGGATGAAGCTGGTGGACATCGACTCCACGCTCCTCAACCGGCCCGTCAACGAGGGATTTTCCGGCGGCGAGAAGAAGCGGAACGAAATTTTCCAGATGGCCGTGCTCCAGCCGGCGCTGGCGATTCTCGACGAGACCGATTCCGGCCTCGACATCGACGCGCTGCGCATCGTGGCCGACGGGGTCAACAGGCTCCGCGACCCCCGGCGATCGCGTCATCGTCGTGACCCACTACCAGCGCCTCCTGAACTACATCGTCCCCGATTTCGTCCACGTCCTCGTGGACGGCAGGATCGTGAAATCGGGCACGCGGGACCTCGCGCTCCGGCTCGAGGAAAAGGGCTACGACTGGGTCAGGGAAGAAGCCGCGGTCGACCGATGACGGAGCCGTCGAACATGGACATCCAGACAGTCCGGCCGTCGCGCGCAAAGGCGTGGTACGCCGCCAACTTCGAGGCGCTCGAAAAAAGGCTCAACGGCGAGTCCGCCTCCGCCGTCCACGGCCTGCGCCGCGAGGCGATGGAGAGGTTCACAAGGCTCGGGATTCCCCGACACGCGGAACGAAGAGTGGAAATTCACGAATGTCGCACCCTACGTCTCGATACCGTACCGGCCGGTCCTGGAGCCGCACGAACCGCGCATCCGCAAGGCCGACCTCGAGAGGATGGTCGTCCGCGGGCTCCCCGGTTACCGCCTCGTGTTCATCGACGGGCATTTCGTCCCCGCGTATTCTGTCCTCCCGCCCGAAGGAAACGGACTGCGCGTGGGGAGCCTGGCCTCGGCGCTCGCTTCCTCCGCGAAACCGGCCGCGACGCGGGGTCATGACGCACGCGGTGCGTCCGGCCAGGCGGGTGTGCCGGGCCGGCCCGACATGCCGGGCGGGCTTGACGCGCCCGGCGGGCACGGCATGCCGGGCAGGCTTGGCAGGCTTGGAATGAGCGCGGCCGGCGATCCCGATAACCCCTTCACCGCGCTCAACACGGCCTTCCTCCAGGACGGTCTCTTCCTGAGCGTGCCCGCGGGTTACACGGAGGTGCTCCCGGTCTACATGCTCTTCTTCTCGACCCAGGACCCCGAGCCGTTCTGCACCCATCCCCGCAACCTGATCATCGCGGAGGAGGGCGCACGGGTGTCCGTCGTCGAGGAATACTTCGGCATGGGGCCGCATCCCTACTTCACGAATTCCGTCACCGAGATCTTCGCGGGCCGGGGGTCGGCCGTCGAGTTCGACCGTTTCCAGCACGAATCGGAGAGCGCGTTCCACGTCTCGTCGGTGTACGTCCGCCAGGAAGCGTCGAGCAACGTCGCGATCAATTCCGTGTCGTACGGCGGCGCGATGGCGCGCCACAACGTCGTGTCGGTGCTCGACGGCGAACGCGCCGAATGCACCCTGAACGGGCTCACCCTCACGACCGGCTCGCAGCACATCGACAACCACACCACGATCGACCACGCGAAGCCGAACTGCGCCAGCCACGAACTCTACAAGGCGGTCCTGGAGGGGTCGTCGAAGGGCGTCTTCAACGGGAAAATCTTCGTCCGCCGCGACGCGCAGAAGACGGACGCGAAGCAGACCAACAAATCGCTCCTGCTCTCGGACAACGCCACGATCGACACCAAGCCGCAGCTCGAGATCTTCGCCGACGACGTGCGATGCACGCACGGCGCCACGGTCGGCCAGCTCGACGAGGACCAGGTGTTCTACCTCCGGACCCGGGGGATGGGCCTCGACGACGCGCGGGACCTCCTGACCAACGCCTTCGCGAGCGACGTCCTGAACAGGATACGGCTGGAACCGCTCAGGGAGCACCTGCAGGCGATACTCCACGTCCGGCTCTGCAAGGGCAGGATCCTGGCCGAAAACCCATGACACCGACCACCGACACCCGGCAATCGTTCGACGTGGCCGCGGCCCGCCGCGACTTCCCGATCCTCGACGTCAGGGTCCACGGCAGGGAGCTCGTCTACCTGGACAACGCGGCGACATCGCAGAAGCCGCGCGCGGTCCTCGACGCCGTCCGCTCCTATTACGAGGGGAAAAATTCGAACGTCCACCGCGGGGTGCACTACCTGAGCGAGGCAGCGACCGACCTGTACGAGGGCGCCCGGGAGCGGGTCCGGGGGTTCCTGAACGCCGCCGACGTGAGGGAAATCGTCTTCGTCCGGGGCACGACCGAGGCCATCAACCTGGTGTGCCACTCGTGGGGCCGCGCCCACGTCGGCGCCGGCGACGAGGTGCTCATCTCCGCGATGGAGCATCATTCCAACATCGTTCCGTGGCAGATGCTCTGCCGCGAGAAGGACGCGCGGCTGAAGGTGATCCCGATGGACGACCGCGGCGACCTCCTCCTGGACGAATACCGGAGCCTCCTGACCGACCGGACGCGGATCGTGGCGGTCAACCACGTCTCGAACGCCCTGGGGACCGTCAACCCGGTCGCGGACATCGTCAGGATCGCGCACGAACGGGGTGTCCCCGTCCTCGTCGACGGGGCGCAGGCCGTCCCGCACCTCGCGGTGGACGTCACGGCGCTCGGCTGCGACTTCTACGCGTTCTCCGGGCCACAAAGTGTACGCGCCGATGGGCATCGGGGTGCTCTACGGCAGGAAAGAGATCCTCGCCGGCATGCCCCCGTACCAGGGGGGCGGCGACATGATCAAATCGGTGACCTTCGAGAAGACCATCTTCAACGACGTCCCGTACCTCTTCGAGGCCGGCACGCCGAACGTCGGCGGGGCCGTGGGGCTGGCGGCCGCGATCGACTACATCTCCGGGCTCGGGATCGATCCCGGTCCGGAGGCACGAAGAGGAGCTCCTGGCGTACGCCACGTCACGGCTGTCGGCGGTCGCGGGGCTGCGCATCGTCGGGACGGCGCGGCACAAGGCCGGGCGTGATATCGTTTACGCTCGACGACGTCCACCCGCACGACATCGGAACGATCCTGGACGCCGGGGGAATCGCCGTCAGGACCGGGCACCACTGCGCCCAGCCGGTGATGCAGCGCTTCGGCGTCCCGGCGACCGTCCGGGCGTCGTTCGGACTCTACAACACGACGGGGGAGGTCGACGCCCTCGTGGCGGGCCTCGGGAAGGTGAAGGAGCTCTTCAGGTGAACCCGGAACTCCGCGACCTCTACCAGGAGATCATCCTCGACCACAACAAGTCGCCCCGGAATTTCCGGTCGATGCCCGACCCGGACCGCCGTGTCGAGGCGTTCAACCCGCTCTGCGGCGACCATTACACGATCTACCTCATGCTGAGGGACGGCGTGATCACCGACGTCTCGCTTCGAGGGCGCCGGCTGCGCGATCTCGAAGGCGTCGGCTTCGCTCATGAGTTCCATGGTCAAGGGCCGCACCAAGGAGGAAGCGGAAAAATTGTTCGGGATCTTCCACCGCCTCGTCACCGGCGAGCCGCTCACGCCGCCCGAGGCGGAGGCGATCGGGAAGCTCGCCGCGTTCGCCAACGTCTCGGAATTTCCCGCCCGGGTGAAGTGCGCGAGTCTCGCCTGGCACACGCTCCACGCCGCCGTGACGGGCGCCGGCGACACGGTGTCAACCGAATAACGGCGCGAAGGCACGACCATGGAAGAACGCGAACTGAGCTCCATCGAACAGCGGATCATCGAGGCGGAAGTGATCGAGGCGATCCAGACCTGTTACGACCCGGAGATCCCGGTCAACATCTATGAGCTCGGCCTCATCTATTCCGTCGAGGTCGGGACGAAGGGGGACGTCGCCGTGAAGATGACGCTCACGTCCCCGCACTGCCCCGCGGCGCAGTCCCTCCCGCCGGAAGTCGCCGCGAAGGTAAAGACCGTCAAGGGCGTCACCAACGCCGTCGTGGACATCGTCTGGGAGCCCCCGTGGAACCCGGGCATGATGACCGAAGCGGCCCGGCTGCAGCTTGGAATGATGTAATCATCACACGATAATCACCAGGAAACGGACAGGAGACCATCCATGGAGCAAACCATCACCGTAAAACCGCGGCTCTCGGAAGAGGTGAGCCTCACGCCGAAGGCGGCCGCGCAGGTCATGAAACTGAAGCGCGAGCACAACCTCCCGGAAGGCCACGGCCTCCGGATCGGGGTGAAGGGGGGCGGGTGTTCCGGGCTCTCGTACGTGCTCGGGTTCGACGCCGAACCGAAGCCGGGCGACGTCGTTTTCGAGAAGGAGGGGGTGACGATCTTCGTCGACCCGAAGAGCCTGTTCTATCTCTCCGGGACCGTCCTCGATTTTTCCGACGGCCTCAACGGTAAGGGCTTCGTCTTCAACAACCCGCAGGCCGAAAAGACGTGCGGGTGCGGCAACTCCTTCAGCGCCTGACGGGGCCCCCCATGGCCATCAGGAGAAGGGATTTCCTCCGTGCCGCCGCCCTCGGCGGCGCCGCGGCGCTCGTGTCGCCGGCGGACATTTTTTCGACCAACAGTCCACAGACCATTCACCAGGAGAAAACAACGATGCCATTCACACTGCCCAACCTGCCCTACGCGCATGACGCGCTGGAACCCCACATCGACAAGATGACGATGGAGATACACCACGGCAAGCACCACGCCGCCTACGTGAACAACCTGAACAAGGCGGTCGAGACCACCGAGTGGAGCGCGAAGCCGATCGAGGAAATCCTCGCGAACATTTCGAAGCTGCCCGCGGCCGTCAGGAACAACGGCGGCGGCCACTACAACCACTCGCTGTTCTGGACCATCATGAAGCCGAACGGCGGCGGGACTCCATCGGGGGACCTGGCCGCGGCGATCGACCGCGATTTCGGGTCGTTCGACAAGTTCAGGGAGGCCTTCGGCACCGCCGGCGCCACGAGATTCGGCTCGGGCTGGGCCTGGCTCGTCAAACAGGGGGGAAAGCTGGTCGTCTGCTCCACGGCGAACCAGGATTGCCCGGTGATGGACATCGCCGAAGTGAAGGGCACGCCGATCCTCGGCATGGACGTGTGGGAACACGCGTACTACCTCAAATACCAGAACCGCCGCCCCGATTACATCGCGGCCTTCTGGAACGTCGTCAACTGGGACGAAGTCGCGAAGCGGTACGCGCAGGCCCGCTGATTTCCGACCGTCACCGGGAACACGTCAGGTCATCGAGGAGCCGGCCCCGGGGGGCCGGCTCTCTCTTTTTCGGGGCGGAGCGGGGGAGTCCCCCGTTTGCGTCTGCGCTCCTCGTGTCGTACATTACCACGCGCGACGCTGGACAACGCGTCGATTTCAGAATGGAAGGTGCACACCGGTGAATGAACAGGATCATTCGAGGAGGCAGGGGAACGCAACGGCGTCGGCGTTCGCACTGATCCTCATCGGGGGGATTTTCCTCCTCAGGAACCTTGATCTCCTCCCCATGCACAGCAACTGGTGGGCCCTCCTCCTCCTGGTCCCGCTGATCTTCCTCGGCGCGCGCATCAGGGATCTCCGGACGAAAGCCGGCGGTGGGATACCGCCCGAGGCGAGGGGCCCGCTGACGGGTTTCCTCTCGATCGCCCTCGTCATGCTGATCTTCCTCTTCGACCTCGACTGGGGGGACGTATGGCCGCTGTTCATCATCCTCGTCGGGGTGTCGTTTCTCTTCGGCGCGTCGACGGGGAAGGGCGGGGGCGCGCCACCGCCTCCGGGCGGCGTTCCCCCGGGCGGAGCCCCTCCGGACGGACCCATCCCTTGATTCGAAAGCGGATTTCCCTTATTATGAACAATGATTGAGAGGGAAGAACCGGCGTCGGCGACGGCGCCGAAGCCGGCCGCGGGAACGCAACTCCCGGCGACGGCGACGGCCGGATCGGCGGCCGCGCATTACTGGCAGTATTGTGTCACCTGCGGGACGAAGCTGGAGGGGAGGAAGTGCAAGCTGATCTGCCCTCATTGCGGTTTCTACCACTCCTGCAGCGAGCCCTGAATTCACAATCCAACCATCACGAAACCTTATGAATAAAAAATCGAAACGCGTCGCGAAAAAACACCGGAAAAGCATCGACAGGATGAAGGCGAGAAAGAAGGAATCTCTTGCCAGGGCGAAGAAAAAATAGGCCCGATCGGCGGAGGGCATCCGGGGGATGCCTTTTTTTTATCCGGCGCGGATCGCCGGACGGGTAACGCGCGATGATTTTTTCATTCGGCGCCGTGTCGTATGACCTCGGCGCGCGCACCCGGATCATGGGGATTCTGAACGTCACCCCCGATTCGTTCTCCGACGGCGGCCGGTATTTCGATCCGGCGGCGGCGCTGGAGCAGGCGGCGAGGATGGCGGCGGACGGGGCGGACTTCATCGACGTCGGCGGCGAGTCCACCAGGCCCGGCGCCGCGCCAGTCACCCCCGACGAGGAACTCCGCAGGGTCCTTCCGGTGATCGCGTCCCTCCCGGCGATGACGGGTCTTCCCGTCTCCATCGACACCAGGAACGCGGCCGTCGCCGAGGCCGCCCTCGGGGCCGGCGCCTCGATCGTCAACGACGTCTCCGGGCTCCGGCACGATCCCCGCATGGCGCGGGTCATCGGGTCGCACGGCGCCACGGCGGTCCTGATGCACATGCGGGGGACGCCCGCCACGATGCAGGCGGATCCCCGGTACGACGATCTCATCGGGGAGATCACGGCGTATTTCCGGGAGGGCTTGCGGCTCGCCGCAGACGCCGGCATCCGGCAGGTGATCCTCGACCCCGGCATCGGTTTCGGGAAGACCCCGGAACACAGCCTCGAAATCCTCGGACGCCTCGATGAATTCACGGAGCTGGGCTGCCCGGTCATGGTGGGGGCGTCGCGGAAGTCGTTCATCGGCGCCGTCCTCGGCCTGCCGGTGTCGGAACGGCTCGAGGGCACCATCGGCGCGTCGGTCGCCGCGGTGATGAAGGGGGCGAGGATCCTCCGGGTCCACGACGTCCGGGAGGTGGCCAGGGCCGTCAGGGTGGCGGACGCCATCGTGGCCCGGGAATCCGCCCGCCAGGTGTAACCATGGAACTGTTCAGGATAGGGTTTCTCTCCGTTTCACTCGTCGACCTGCTCGACGTCGGGCTGGTGTCGTTCATTTTCTACAAGCTCTACATGATCATGCGCGGGACCGTGGCCGCGCAGATCTTCGCCGGTCTCCTGCTGATCGTCGCCTTCTCCTTCCTCGCGCAGGCCATCAATTTCAAGGCGATGAACTGGATGCTCCGCACCCTCACCGACATCTGGGTCATCGCCTTCATCGTCCTCTTCCAGCCGGAACTCCGGCGCCTCCTGGTCCTGATCGGGAGGAACCGGGTCGTCCGCCTCTTCCTCAGGATGAGTTCGGAGGAATCGATCGACGAGATCGCCGGCGCGGCGGGCGAGCTGGCGCGAAAACACCACGGGATGCTCATCGTCCTGATCCGGTCGACCGGGCTGAAGGCCTTCGTCGAAACGGGGCTGTCCCTCCAGGCGAGGATCAGCAAGCCGCTGCTCGTGTCGATCTTCAACCCCCGGTCGCCCCTCCACGACGGCGCCGTGGTGGTGAGGGACCGCGTCGTGGAGGCGGCGAGGGTGACCCTCCCGCTCTCGCAGACCGCCAAGATCGGCGACCACGCCCTCGGGACCAGGCACCGGGCGGCCCTCGGGATCTCCGAGCAGGCCGACGTCATCGCGATCGTCGTGTCCGAGGAGAACGGCGCGATCTCCATCGCCGACAACGGCGTCCTCGTCCGGGGGCTCACGACGCAGGAGCTGCGGACCGAGCTGAGGGCCAGGATGGAGACCACCTCCGACAAGACCGCGAAATCGATCCGCTCGATCTTCAGGGGGGGACAGTCGTAGTCTCCGACGGACACGCCATGTATTCCGCGCGCACAAAGGGCTTCAAACGGTTCGAACAGGAACGGGACGAGATGATCGGGCTCATCCGCCGGCGCGGCATCACCGACGAGGCGCTCATCGCCGCGATGAGCCGGATCGACCGTCATGAATTCGTCGGGACGCCCTTCCTCAACCGGGCGTACGAGGATTCCGCGCTCCCGATCGGCTGTTCCCAGACGATCTCCCAGCCGTACACCGTCGCCTTCATGACCCAGGCCCTGGGGGCGGATCCGGGGGACCGGGTCCTGGAGGTGGGGACCGGTTCGGGATACCAGGCCGCCGTGCTCGCCGGGATGGGGTTGAGGGTCTTTACGATCGAGCGGCACATGCAGCTCCTGGTGGAGGCGAGGAAACGGTTTGAAAAATTATCCCTCAACATCGCGTCGAAGTGCGGCGACGGAACGCTCGGATGGAGCGAGTTCGGCCCGTACCGCGGGATCATCGTCACCGCCGGGGCGCCGGAGCCTCCCCCGGCCCTCCTCGACCAGCTCGACGAAGGCGGCGTGCTCGTCATTCCGATCGGGGGGATGGATCTCCAGGACATCCACCGGATCACCCGTCGCGGCGACCGGTACGAAGCCCAGCACACCGCCGGCTTCAAGTTCGTCCCGCTGATCGGCAAATCGGGCTGGAAGTGAGCGCGGCCGGCGCGCCGCACGACGGACGGCGGCGGCACTCGAACGTCCTCGCGATCGTCGGCCCGACCGGCTCCGGGAAAACCGCGCTCGCCCTCTCGACTCGCCCGCCTCCTCCCCTGCGAAATCGTCTCCGCCGATTCACGACAGGTCTACCGCGACATGGCCATCGGGACCGCGCAACCCTCCGCGCCCGAGTTGCATGAGATCGCGCACCATTTCGTCGCCTGTCTTCCTCCCGACGGGGAGTTCAACGCGGGGAGGTTCGGAACGCTCGGCCGCGAGGCCATCGCCGGGATCCTCGGCCGCGGGCGCGTCCCGCTCGTCGTCGGCGGCTCGGGTCTCTACCTGAGGTCCCTCCTCCGGGGGCTTTTCGAGGGCCCCGAAGCGCAACAGGAGATCAGGGACGCGCTCGAACTCCGCCTGAAAACGGAGGGGGCCGAAGCGCTCCTCGCCGAGCTACGGACGATCGACCCCGCGGCGGCCGATGCAATCAACCCCGCGTACAAGCGAAGGATCGTCCGCGCGCTCGAAGTGTACGCGCTCAGCGGAAAAACCATCACCGAACTCCACCGCGGGCCCGCGATCGAGATCCCGTTCCGGTCGCTCCAGGTCGGGCTCCTCTGGCCCCGCCCGCTGCTCTACCGCCGTATCGATGCCCGCGTCATCGCCATGGTGAACGCCGGACTCGTCGCGGAAACGCGGCGCCTGCTGGAGCGCGGCTACGCGCCCGGCCTCAGGTCGCTCCAGTCGGTGGGCTACCGGGAGGCGATCGCGCACATCGGCGGCCGGATCACGCGCGAGGAGATGATCTCCCTGATCCAGAGGAACACGCGGCGATTCGCCAAGCGGCAGATGACATGGTTCCGCGCCGACCCGGCGGTGCGCTGGTTCGACATGTCGTCCGATGACGACCTGCCCGGCATCGCCGCCGGGGTCGTACGCCTCTTCCGCGACGCGGACGATCGGGAATGATGCCCGGGTGCGGATCCCGCCGGGGGCGCCCGCCGTTTTGATAATCGGGCGCGTTTCACTATCTTGACACTCGTTGTATTCGACGATCGGGGCGTGGCTCAGCCCGGCTAGAGCGCTTGGTTCGGGACCAAGAGGTCGGCGGTTCAAATCCGCCCGCCCCGACTCCTTTTTAAAGGTTTTCTATCCCCCTGGGTGTGCATCAGGCCCATCACGTGGAAACCCGCCTCTTCAATATTTTAATCGCGGAAGACAACCTCGGGCATCAGCGGCTCACGGAGTACGCCCTCAGGAAAAACCGCGTTCCGGTCCGATGCACGATCGTGACGGACGGACAGGAGGTCCTCGATTATCTGTTCCGGAAAGCCCCGTACGACGACGAGAAACGGTGCCCCCGCCCGGACCTCATCCTGCTCGACCTGAACCTCCCGAAGCGGGACGGGAGGGAGGTGCTCGGCATCATCCTGGGCGATCCGTCGATCAGGGACATTCCCGTCGTCATCGTGAGCACCTCCGACCGGGAGGAAGACATCCGTTACGCGCTCGAGAGCGGGGCGAGGGCGTACATCAGCAAGTCAAAGGGTTTCGACAGGTATTCCGACGAGATCAGCGAAGTGATCAAGTATGCATCGTAACGACAGACCAATGACGGCGGACCGGCGATGCCCCGCCCGCGTGTCGATCGCTCCCGGGGCCCGTCCCTGATGGCGGGCATCGTGGCCATCGTCGGCCGGCCGAACGTCGGCAAGTCCACGCTCTTCAACCGGATCGTCGGCATGAGGGACGCCATCGTCCACGACGAGCCCGGGGTGACGCGCGACCGGAAATACGGTCCCGCGGAATGGGCGGGGCGGAACTTCACGCTGATCGACACCGGGGGGATACGTCCCCAGGTCCTCCGACATCTTCGAGAAGGCCATCCGGGAACAGGCGGAGATCGCCATGGAGGAGGCGGACGCGCATCATCTTCGTCGTGGACGCCATCTCCGGCATCACGCCGCTCGACAGGGACATCGCCGGGATGCTCAGGGACGTCGCCGAAAAAGGTCCTCCTCGTCGCCAACAAAGTCGACGGGCCGTCGCGCGAGGGCGACGCGGCGCAGTTTTTCGCCCTCGGTCTCGGGGACCCGGTCCCCCTCTCCGCCCTCGGCGGACGGAGGATCGGCGATTTCCTGGACGACCTCGTCGCGGCGATCGGGGCGGAAGGCCCCGTCCCCGAGGAGGACGAAGGGATGCTGAAGCTCGCGGTGGTCGGCAAGCCGAACGTGGGCAAGTCCACGCTCGTGAACGCGCTCCTCGGGAAGGAACGGAACATCGTGACCGACATCCCCGGCACCACCAGGGACTCGATCGATTCACTGCTCACCCACGAGGGCGAGGAGTTCATGCTCATCGACACGGCCGGCCTCCGTCGCAAGAGCAAGATCAAGGAGAGCGTCGAATTCTACAGCGCCATGAGGACCCTCAAGACGCTCGAGCGGTGCAACGTGGCGGTCCAGCTCGTCGACGCGTCCGGGGGCATGGACAAGCAGGACCTGCACATCGTGGAGGAGATCTGCACCCGCCGGAGGGGCGTCGTCATCGCGGTCAACAAGTGGGACGCGGTGGAAAAGGACACCCAGACGGCCCTGTCGTACGAGAAGGCGATCGCGACGATGCTCCGGAAATACGATTACATCCCCATCCTCTTCATCTCCGCCCTGAAAAAACAGAGGATCTTCAGGGTGGTGTCGATGGCGAAGACGGTCCACGCGCAATTCAGGCGCCGGATCGCGACCAACAAGCTGAACAACGTCCTCCTGCCCGAGATCGAACGCCGTCCCCCGTCGTCATCCTCGGGCCGGGAAATCAGGATCAACTACGTCACGCAGATCAGGACGGGCCCGCCGCTGTTCGCGTTCTTTTCGAACGACCCGTTGAAGATCAAGACCGAGTACAAGCGGTTCCTCGAGAACCAGCTGAGGGAGCACTTCGGCCTCGAGGGCGTCCCGGTCTCCCTGGTCTTCAGGAAGAAGAACCGCTGATCCCCCTCCGGGCCGCGGGCCGCGCGGCGCGGGTTTCCTTGACATTCACCCCACCCCCGTTTATATTCAAGTACACGGTTTATCATCGTTCTACGGCCTTCGCCGCCGTCCGGGAACCCTGATGCGCAACGGAATCTATAAAAAGAAGCTCGACGACCTCCTCGCGGCCTGCAGGAAGAACCTGCGGACGGTCAACGAGGACCTGATCAGGCGGGCGTTCGAGTTCAGCATGGAGGCGCACCGGAACGACATCCGGGCCTCGGGCGATCCCTTCTTCAACCATCCCTACGAAGTCGCCCTCATCGTCGCCAAGGAGATCCCGCTGGACGACGTGTCGGTGGTCAGCGCCCTCCTGCACGACGTGGCCGAAGACACCGATTACGAGATCAAGGACATCCGGCAGGAATTCGGCGACACCATCGCCGACATCGTCGACGGGGCGACGAAGATCACCGACATCTTCAGGAGCCACGAGATCACGCAGGCGGAGAGCTACCGGAAGATGCTGCTCTCGATGGTGAACGACATCCGGGTGATGCTCCTGAAGTTCGCCGACCGGCTCCACAACATGCGCACGCTCGAATACCTCCCCGCCGACAAGCGGGTGAGGCTGGCCAGGGAGACGCTCGACATCTACGCCCCGTTCGCCCACCGGTTCGGCCTCGCGAAGATCAAGTGGGAGCTGGAGGACCTCGCCTTCAAGTACCTCGAACCCGCGGAGTACGAGGAGCTGGCCAGGAGCCTGAAATCCCGCCGCCGCGAGCGGGAGGGCTACATCAGGAAATTCATCGTGCCGATCGAAAAGCGTCTCCAGGCCGACGGGATCACCTTCTCGATCGAGGGGAGGCCGAAGCACCTCTACAGCATCCACTCGAAGATGGTGACGCGGAAGAAACAGCTCGACGAAGTCTACGACCTGTTCGCCGTCCGGATCATCCTCGACACGGACAACCAGAACGACTGCTTCACCGTCTACGGGATCATCTCGTCGATCTACCTCCCGATCCCCGAGCGGTTCAAGAACTACATCTCGATGCCGAAGAAGAACGGCTACCAGTCGATCCACGCGACCGTCGTGGGCCCGGAGGGAAAGATGGTCGAGATCCAGATCCGGACCAGGGCCATGCACGAGATCGCCGAGAAGGGGGTCGCGGCGCACTGGCGGTACAAGGAGAACCTCTCCCGCCTCGACGAGGAGCTGGAGAACTGGATCTCCTGGGTCCGCGAGATCTTCGACCGCGGCGACGAGGAGTCGCCGGACCAGCAGTTGATGGAGAGCTTCAAGCTGAACCTCTACCAGGACGAGATCTACGTCTTCACGCCGCGCGGCGAGCTGAAAATCCTGCCCCAGGGCTCCACGCCGGTGGACTTCGCCTACGCCGTCCACTCCAACATCGGAGACCACTGCCTGAGCGCGAAGGTCGGGGGGAAGATCGTCCCGCTGGACCACGTCCTGCGCAGCGGCGACCAGATCGAAATCATCACGTCGAAAAACCAGACGCCCAACGCCGACTGGGACAAGTTCGCGATCACGCACCGCGCGAAGTCCCACATCCGCCGGTGGATCAAGGAGGAGGAGCGGAAGTCGGTCCGGTCGGGGAAGGAACTCTGGGAAAAGCGCGCAAAGAAACACAAGCTCAGCATCGACGAGGACGATCTCGTCCGGTACGCGAACGATTTCGGCGCCGACGGCATGGGCGATTTTTATGACAGGCTCCACCACGGGCTGATCGACGCGGACACGGTCATCCGTGAGATCGAAATCGAGCAGAAACACCCGAGGCCCGAGGGCCAGGCCCGCCCCGAAGGCCAGCCGGGCCTCTTCAACCGCTTCCTGACGACCGCGCGGAACATCACCGGCGGCATCACGGTCCTCGGCCGGCAGGACGCCTACCTCCACAGTTTCGCCAAATGCTGCAACCCGATCCCCGGTGACGAAATCGTCGGCTTCATTACGAAGGGGGAGGGCGTCAAGATCCACCTCAAGGAGTGCCAGAACTTCGCCCGGATGGTCGAACTGCAGCCGCAGCGGGTCGTCGAAGTCGGCTGGCCGCCGGTGAACGGGGCGGAATACGCCGCCGCGGTCCGCATCTCCGGCGAGGACAGGACCGGGCTCCTCAACGAAATCACGCACCTCATCTCGAGTTACCAGAACACGAACATCCGCGGGGTCAAGATCGACGTGAAGGATTCGATGTTCGACGGCAGCATCCTCATCAACGTGAAGAACACCGAGCACCTGAACAGGATCATCGAGAAGCTGAAAAACGTACGGGGCGTTTCCCACGCGGAACGCCTCGTGGAGTGACGCGCGGAACGACCATGGCCCGATCGGGACGACCGACATATACGAAGAAGGACATCGTGAGGAAACTCTCGGCGCTGACCGGGGAGAACCGGCAGGTGACCTCGGCCTGGGTCGACCGCATGTTCGAAGTCCTCAGGGAGACCATGATGTCCGCGGACCCCGAACTCCGGATCGAGATCCGCGATTTCGGCGTCTTCGAAGTGAAGAAGACCAAGTCCAAGCCGAAGGCCAGGAACCCCCGGTCGGGGGAGATCATCTTCGTCCCCTCGCGGCGCAAAACCCACTTCAAACCGAGCAAGCTTCTGCGGTCGTTCCTCTCCAAACCGCTCCCGGGCGCTCCCGGCCGGGAGTCGTGACGTCCCATGCCCGGAGCACCGAGGGTCCTCGGCATCGACTACGGTCGCAGGAGGGTGGGGATCGCCGTGAGCGACCCCCTCGGCATCATCGCGCGCGGCGTCACGACCCTGGAGCGCACGAAGACCCTCGCGGCGGACATCTGCAGGATCGCCGCCGAGCTGGGGGCGGAGACGCTCGTGGTGGGGATGCCGCTGACCCTGAACGGCGCCAGGGGGGAGATCGCGGAGGACGTGGAAGAATTCATCGCGGCGCTCGAGCGCACGTGCGGACTCCCGGTCATCGCGGTGGACGAAAGTTTCTCCTCCTCGAGGGCCCGGTCGACCCAGATCGACATGGGAGTCCCCCGGAAGAAACGCCGCGTAAAAACCGAAATCGACCGGATGGCCGCCGCCATCATCCTCCAGGACTATCTCGACAGCCGGAGCGCGCCCGGCGACGGGGCACGGGCCTGAGCGCCGACCGGCCGTCCGCGGACACCCATCGCCATCAACCACACGCTGACGCATGAATTACCGCGATGTGAACGACATGATCGAGGAGGGGGAGGGCTTCACCATCGAGTTCAAGCGCCGCATCTCCTCTCCCGAAAAGATCGCCAGGACGCTCATCTCGTTCGCGAACACCCGGGGCGGGACCATCCTCTTCGGCGTCGACGACGACGGCTCCATCGTGGGGGTGGAGAGCGAGAAATCCGAGATCGAGATGATCGGCATCGCCGCGAAGGAGTTCTGCGACCCGCCCGTCGAGTCGGTCCTCGACATCGTCCCCTTCGACGGCCTGGACGTGATCGTCTGCGCGGTGGACGAGAGCCGGACCAAGCCGCACTACTTCCTGGGTGACAGGGACAACCTCAACGGCGAGAGCACGAGGGTCTACATCAGGGTCAACGACAAGACCATGATGGCCAGCAGGGAGGTGGTGAAAATCCTGAGGGACGAAAACCCCGACAAACCGCCGCTGACGGTCAACATCGGCCGGAACGAGAAACGCCTTTTCGAATTCCTCGACCAGAACGAGAGGATCACGCTCCGGGAGTTCGGCCGCCTGGTGAACATCAGCGACCGGCGGGCATCGAGGATCCTGGTGAGCCTCGTGAGGGCCGGCGTCATCCGCATCCACACGCGCGAGAAGGAGGAATTCTTCACCCTCGCCCACGACATCTGACCGGTACCGACCGCCTCCCCCGCGGCATCCATGACGCCGGCGTCGACCGTCCGGACGGCGATCCCGGGCCCGCGCGCGATCCCCCCCGTTTGACCGCTCGAAAAACTTTCTTACATTCGGTGGGCATTTTAACCGCCGCCGGGGCTGAGCCGGGGCGATAAGGCCGGACATTGAGCGGATTATGGCGAAAAACGACCAACGCACCTCACAGATCGACGATACGATCCTCCGGGCGATCGCCGGCGTGGACCGGGCCGCGTGCGTGGCGGACGCCGAAGGCATCATCCGTTTCACGACCGATGCTTTCACCCGGCTCTGCGGCAAGCCGCAGGAGGAACTTCTCGGTTCCCGCGTGGGGACCCTCTTTTCCCCCGGCGAGACCGACCGGATCAGGGCCGGCCTCCTGAAAAGCTCCCCCGGCGACGAGTGGCATTTCGAGATCCAGCATTCCGCGCGGGACGGGACCGGGTTCGCCTGCAACCTGACCGTCAGGAAAATCCGGGACGCCCGGGCGGGGACCCTCTCGTACATTTACATGGCCGAGCCGGTGACGCCCGGCGGCGCCGACGACACGGTCCGCGACGCGGTCTACCAGATCGCCGACGCCTCGAACAACGCCTCCACCCTGGAAGAGCTCTACATGTCCCTCCACCGCATCATCAGCGCGGTGATGCCGGCGAACAATTTCTACATCGCGATCTTCGACGCCGCGGAGAACCTGCTCAGTTTCCCCTATTTCGTCGACGAGGTGGACGAACCGTCGCCGCCGCAGAAGCCGGGGCGCGGGATGACGGAATACGTCCTTCGCACCGGCGCCTCGCTCCTCTGCACCCTCGACGTCCACGAGGAGCTCGTCCGGAAAGGGGAGGCGGAGCTGATCGGCGCTCCGTCCGCGATCTGGCTGGGCGTCCCGTTGATCGTGGAGAGGGAGACGATCGGGGCGATGGTCGTCCAGCACTACAGCGATGAGAACGCGTATGGCGAGAAAGAGCAGCGCGTCCTGGAGTTCATGTCGTCGCAGATCGCCAGGGTCATCGAGCGGAAACGCTCCGAACGGGCCCTGCGCCTGAGCAACGAACGGTATCAACGATTCGTGGGGCAGAGCTTCGAGGGGATCTGGAGGGTCCAGTTCCACGACCCGATCCCGGTCAGGCTGCCGCAGCAGGACCAGGAAAACCTCTTTTTCTCGAACGGCTACTTCGTGGAGTGCAACGAGGTTATGGCGCGGATGCTCGGCTTCGGGAGGGGCGCCGATGTGTGCGGCCGGAAAATCGAACATTTCATCCTCCCGACCATGCCGGACAACAGGGCGCTGGTCCGGAGGTTCATCACCTCCGGTTACCAGGTCAACGAAGCCGACGTGCACCGGACCGGGTCGGACGGTTCGGAGAAGTATTTCCTCCTCAACCTGGTCGGGATCGTCGAGAACAGCGCGCTCGTCGAGCTCTGGGGGACCCAGCGCGACGTGACCGAACGCCGGCTGGCGGAGATCCGGGTGAAGGAGTCGGAAACGAAATACCGCTCGATCTTCGAGGGGTCCCAGGACGCCATCTTCGTCTGTTCGACCGCGGGAAGGATCCTCGACGTCAACCACGCCGCCGTCGACCTCTTCGGCTTCACGTCCCCGGCTGAAGTGATGGCCATGCCCTCGATGGACATCCTGTTCGCGAGGGACGCGCAGCTCCAGGAATACCGCAGGAGGCTGTCGCAGGACGGGTCGGTCCGCGAATTCGAGTTCGAGCTGAAGCGCTGGGACGGGGACTCGCGGATCGTGATCGTCAGCGCCTCGGCCGAATCGGACCCCCTCGGCGAGATCGTCACCTACCGCGGCTTCCTCAGGGACATCACCGACCGCAGGCGGCTGGAGGAACAGTTCAGGCAGGCCCAGAAGATGGAGGGAATCGGGACGCTCGCCGGCGGCATCGCCCACGATTTCAACAACCTGCTCGGGATCATCCTCGGGTTCACGCAGCTGCTGGAGGCGGGACCGGGCGACCCCGAGCGGTTCGCGAAGAGCATCGAGACGATCAAGCGGGCCATCGAGCGCGGGAGCGGGCTGGTGCGGCAGCTCCTGACCTTCGCCCGCCGGGCGGACCCCTCGTTCCACAACCTCAACGCCAACGACGTCGTCGGCGAACTCACGAGGATGCTCAGGGAGACGTTTCCGCGGACGATCGCGATCACCTCGGACCTCGACGAAGGCCTGCCGTCGATCACCGCCGACCACGGCCAGCTCCACCAGGCGCTCCTCAACCTCTGTGTGAACTCGCGCGACGCGATGCTCGACCCCCGGCGCGGCACGGAGACCGGCACGCTCACCATCAGCACCTCGAGCGTCGACGGCGCCTCGCTCCGCAAGAAGTTCGGGAACGCCCTCCTCGACCGCTACGTGGTCATCACGGTCCGCGACACCGGCGTCGGGATGGACGAGGAAACCCGGTCGAGGATCTTCGAGCCGTTTTTCACAACCAAGGAGCTCGGCCAGGGGACGGGTCTCGGGCTGTCGGTGGTGTACGGCGTCCTGAACAGCCACCAGGGGTACGTCGACGTGGAGAGCCGCGCCGGCGAGGGGACGTCCTTCCATCTCTTCTTCCCGATCAGCGACGCCCTCTATCCCCCCGTTGTGCGGGTCACGGAGACACCCGAGGAGCTCCCGCCGGGGAGCGAGACCATCTTGGTGGTGGAGGACGAGGAGATGCTCCGCGACCTCCTCAAGACCTTCCTGGCGGGCAGCGGGTACACCGTCCTCACGGCGCAGAACGGGGAGGAGGGGCTGGACGTGTTCCGTCGCCACCGGAACGAAATCGCGCTCATCCTGTCCGACATGGGGCTGCCGAGGCTCGGCGGATGGGAGATGTTCCAGCAGATGCAGTTGATCGACCCCGGCGTGAAGGTGATCCTGGCCAGCGGCTACTTCGATCCGAACCTCAAGATGGACCTCCTCAAGGCCGGCGCGAAGGACTTCATGCAGAAACCGTACGTCCCCGACAACATCCTGCGCCGCATCCGGGAAGTGATCGACGACGACTGACGCCGGGTGACGCCGGCGGACGGGCGGCCGTCGTCGTCAGGGCGCGCGTCGCGCGGCGATCCCCGCGCACGCGAACACCGCGATCCCGAAGGCCACCGCGGCGTTGAGCGATTGCTTCATGCCGTACATCGGAATGTCGACGGCCATGTCCGCCGCCTCGATGATCTCCCTCCGGATCCCCCTGATCTCGTTCCCGACCACCAGGCAGATGGGGAAATCGCCGGCGCCCAGCGTCTCGCAGGGCCTGCTGCGGTCGGTGTGCTCGACGACGCAGATCCGGACTCCGTCCCGTTTGAGCGACGCGACCGCCTCGAGGGGGTCGCGGACGTATTCCCAGGGGACGGTGGCCGTCGCGCCGAGGGCGGTTTTTTCGATCTCCTTCCGCGGAGGCGATGGAGTGAAACCCGTCAGGATCATCCTGCTCACCCGGGCTCCGTCAGCAGTCCTGAACATCGACCCGACGTTATAGAGACTGCGAATGTCGTCGAGGATCACAAAAATGGGGAACCGATCCATTTTCGACAATTCGGCGGGAGTATACCGTTTTACCGCGATTTCGTGGTGTTCCAGCTTTCGCATGGCTTTAGGGGAATATACGGCTAATGGAAATGAGTTCCTCCGCGATTGATTCGCAGGAGGGAATTCACTATATTAATTTTCCTGAAATTCTTCAAAAAATCCTCGCATTTGAAGAAATTGGTCATCGCAATCGACGGTCCCGCGGCCTCCGGCAAGAGCACGACGGCGCGGCTGGTCGCCGAGCGGCTCGGATATCTTCATATCGATACCGGCGCGATGTACAGGGCGATGACGCTGAAAGTGCTCAGGTCGAAGATCGATCCGGCCGACAGCGCCGCGGTCGGGGCGCTCACATCGTCAACCCGCATCACGATCGCGACCGAGACCGGCCGCGCGATCGTGCAACTCGACGGCTCTCGACGTCTCCGGTGAGATCCGGTCGCCGGACGTCACGCGGGCCGTGAGCCAGGTGAGCTCGCTGCGGACCGTGAGAGAACTGATGGTCCGCGAACAGCGTCGCCTCGCGGCGGAGGGCGGCGTGGTGCTCGAGGGCCGCGACATCGGGAGCGTGGTGCTCCCCGGCGCCGACGTGAAGATCTTTCTCGTCGCGGACACGGCCGAGAGGGCGAGGAGGCGCCTCAGGGAGCTGACCGAACGCGGGATCGAAGTCGGTCTCGAAGAGCTCGAGGCGGAGATCAGGGAGCGGGACCGCAAGGACAGTTCGAGGGAGATCAGTCCCCTCATGAAGGCCGACGGCGCGATCGAAGTGGATACGTCGACGCTGACGGTATCGGAGCAGGTCGAGCGGATCCTCGGGGTCGTCAGGCAGCACGGCGGCGCGGACGCGCGGGGCCTCACCTGACGGAACGGGGACCGGCGCCGGCCCCCGGCAGACAATTTTTCAAGTCATCATAATTCACGGGAACCACGACCAACAATACGGACGTGTTCCGGCGGCGCATGGTGGATGACTTCCATGATGCCGCAGGTCACGCACGAATGAACCGGCGCCCTTCGGGCGCACGGTACGATCCACCAGGAGAAACAATGGCGACACGCAACGAATCGAGGGACGCGAAGAACGCGCCTTCGGGTAAATCGCACGACAGGGCCGAAGAGCACCGGTCCGAACGCACGCGGCCGCACACCGTGAACAGGATGTCGTTTTCCGAGATCGAGGAACGCGAGTACTCCGTGCAGGAGCACAGCGACCTCGAAAAGCTCTACAACCAGACCTTCGGCACGATCTTCGAGGGGCAGATCGTCAAGGGCAGGGTGGTCGCCGTCACCGACAACGGTGTCGCGATCGACATCGGCTTCAAATCCGAGGGGCTCGTCCCCCTCGCCGAGTTTCCGAACATCGACGAACTGCGTCCCGGCGACGAAGTCGAGGTGTTCCTCGAGAGCGTCGAGAACAAGGACGGGCAGCTCGTGCTGTCGCGCAAGCGCGCCGACTTCATGCGCACCTGGGAGAGGATCATCGGGGCCTTCGAGAAGGGCGATATCCTCCAGGGCAAGATCACGCGCCGGATCAAGGGCGGGCTCGTCGTGGACCTCATGGGGATCGACGCCTTCCTCCCCGGATCGCAGATCGACATCAGGCCGGTCCGTGATTTCGACCAGTACCTCGGCAAGGTGATGGACTTCAAGGTCGCGAAGGTGAACCACCCGAACGAAAACGTCGTGGTGAGCCACAAGGTCCTGATCGAGGCCGAGATGCAGGAACAGCGCGACGCCATCATGAACAGCCTTCAGAAAGGCCAGGTCCTCGAAGGGAACGTCAAGGCCATCACGGACTTCGGCGTGTTCATCGACCTCGGGGGCATCGACGGGCTCATCCACATCACGGACCTCTCCTGGGGACGCATCAACCACCCCTCGGAGGTCGTGAAGCTCGACCAGACGATCAGCGTGGCGGTCCTGGACTTCGACGAGGCCAAACGCCGGATCTCCCTCGGCCTGAAGCAGCTCCTCCCGCACCCCTGGGAAAACATCGAGACGAAGTACCCCGTCGGCACGAAGGTGACCGGCAAGGTCGTCTCCCTGGCGGACTACGGCGCCTTCATCGAGATCGAGAAGGGGATCGAGGGCCTGATCCACATTTCCGAGATGAGCTGGACTCAGCACATCAAGCACCCGTCGCAGGTGGTGTCGATGGGCCAGATGATCGACGCCGTCATCCTCAGCCTGGACAAGGACAACAAGAAGATCTCCCTCGGGATGAAGCAGCTCGAGCCCGACCCGTGGCTCAGCCTTCTCGAAAAATACCCGGTGGGCTCCAAGCACAACGGCGTCGTCCGCAACCTCACCAACTTCGGCGTCTTCGTCGAGTTGGAAGAGGGCGTCGACGGGCTCGTCCACATTTCTGATCTGAGCTGGACGAAGAAGATCCGCCATCCGGGCGAAGTGGTCAAGAAGGGCGAGCGCCTCGACGTGGTGATCCTCGGTATCGACGTCGACCAGCGCAGGATCTCCCTCGGGCACAAGCAGGTCAAGGACAACCCGTGGGATTCATTCGAGGACGCGTTCAAGCCCGGGTCCCCGACGGAGGGGAAGATCGTGAGGATCATCGAAAAGGGCGTGATCGTCGAGCTCCCGACCGGCGTGGACGGGTTCGTCCCGGCGTCGCAGCTCGCGCTTTCGCCGGTGAAACAGGTGGCCGATTCGTTCCACGTCGGCGACTCCCTCCCCCTCCAGGTGATCGAGTTCGACAAGGACAGCAAGAAGATCGTCCTGTCGGTGGTCGAGTACATGAAGGGCAAGGAACAGAAGATCATCGATGAATACGCGTCGAAGCACAAGCTTCCCTCGATGACCCTCAAGGACGTCGCGAGCGTTTCCGGGAAACCGGACGACGGCCTCGGCGTCGACGACCAGCCGCCGACATCGGATTTCCTGAACTGACCGTCGGCGGGAAACAACCACCAGGGAGAGTTGTCGTCCGCGGCAACTCTCCGTTTTTTTTGGGGCCATCAAGATTGAAGAAGGCGTCGTTCCATACGCTCGGGTGCAAGCTCAACTACGCCGAGACCGTCACGCTCAGCAGGGGGTTCCGCGAGCGCGGGTACGCGATCGTCGGCGCCCACGAGCCCGCGGACGTCTTCGTCCTGAACACCTGCACCGTGACGGAGAGGGCCGACCGCGAGTGCCGGCAGATCATCCGGCGCGTCCTGCGCAATTCGCCCGGCACGTTCGTCATCGTCACCGGCTGCTACGCGCAATTGAACGCCGGGGAGATCGCCTCGATCGGCGGGGTGGACCTGGTGCTCGGCACGGCGGAGAAATTCTCCGCCGCGGAGCTCGCCGGTGCGCTCGACAAAAAGCCCGTCCCCCAGGTCTTCGTCTCCTGCATCGACGAGCAGGACGAGTGCGCGGAAGCGTTCTCCGGGGACGAAGGGACCCGCACGAGGGCGTTCCTCAAGATCCAGGACGGTTGCGATTTCTCCTGCGCCTTCTGCACCATCCCCCTGGCCCGCGGCTCCAGCAGGAGCCGGCCGGCGGAGAGCGTCATCGCCGCGGCCGCGCGGCTCGGGGGGGACGAGGGCTACCGTGAGGTCGTCCTGACCGGCGTCAATGTCGGCGACTACGGCCGGGCGTCGGGGGGGAGCCTCCTCGGCCTGCTCCGGCGGCTCGACGGCGTCGCGGCGGTGGACCGTTTCCGCATCAGCTCCATCGAACCGAACCTCCTCACGCAGGAGCTGATCGGCTTCATCCTCGGCTCCCGCCGGTTCGTCAACCACTTCCATCTTCCCCTGCAGAGCGGGTCGCCCGACATCCTGCGCGCGATGAAACGGCGCTATACCAGGGACCACTACGAAGCGCTCGTCGGCTCGATACGCGCCCTGGACCCCCGCGCGGGGATCGGCGCCGACGTCATCGTCGGTTTCCCGGGGGAAACGCCGGCCCTGTTCGCCGAGACGGTCGGGTTCCTCGAGCGCCTGCCGCTGTCGTACCTCCACGTCTTCACCTATTCGGAGCGGGAGGACACCCCGGCGGCGGCGATGCGGAACCAGGTTGAGCCGGGCGAGCGTTACCATCGCAGCGAGAGGCTCCGGGAACTCGGGCGCCGCAAGCGGGAGGCGTTCAACGCGTCGTTCGTGGGCGAAACCCTCGACGTGCTCTTCGAGCAGACGTCGTCCGGGGGAATCACCACGGGGCTCACCACGAATTATCTCCGCGTCGCGGTCCCCGACGCGGAGGGCATGGTCAACCGCATCCTCCCGGTCACCATCACCGGGGCGTCGGCCGAGGCCTGCGAGGGATCTCTTGAACGGCAGCCACGCGCTGCGGTCGCGTAACGACGAAATGATGGACATGATTGAATGGAGAACACTGTGGCATTCAACCGAATGAGAGGATTCCTCCCGGCGGCGCTCTTCGTCGCCCTGCTCGCGACGGCCCCGGCCGCCGGCCAATCCCCCCTGCGGAGTGTCCCTCCGGCCTTCCCGGTCTCCCTGACCGGCCTGTCCTCCGGGCGTGCTGATGCCGGGGGGTCTGGGGCCTACCGTCAGGAGCTCGACGACGCGGCGACGGGGAAGAAGAGCGTCGGGCTGGCGGTCATCTACTCGCTCCTCCTGCCGGGCATGGGGGAGCTCTACGCCGGGGACTACGGCACCGGGAAGTATTTCACCGGGGCGGACGGCGTCCTCTGGCTTTCACTCCTGGCGATCGACAATCACGCCAACTCGCTGCAGGACGACGCCCGGACGTATGCGGCGCTCCACGCCGGCTTCGATCCTTCCGGCAAGGACGACGATTATTACATCGACGTCAGCAATTTCAATGACATCTACGCCTACAACGAACAGGTCCTCAGGGACCGCGATGCCTACAAGCTGTACGATCCGACGTCGTCGGACTACTGGAGGTGGGATTCGGACGGGAGCAGGTCGATCTACCGCGACCAGCGGGTGGCCTCCGACGCGATGTTCAACAACACGCGGTTCGTCGTCGCCGCCCTGATGGTCAACCGCGTCCTCAGCGCCATCAACGCGGCGCGGATCGTCATCTCCGGGAACAGGGAGAAGTCCGGGGACGCCCTCGAGATCGGCGCGAACGTCCTGGGCGGCCCCTTCCGTCCCCACGGCGTCGCCCTCTCCATCACCCGCCAGTTCTGAGGGAACGGCGCGTCCACGCGCCCGACCCGGCGGCCGCGCCCCATGCGGAACATCAAACTCGTCATCGAATACGACGGCGGCGCGTATGCCGGCTGGCAGCGGCAGGCCGCGGACCCGACCGTCCAGGCCGCGCTCGAAGACGCGCTGGCCACGCTCCTGCGCGCGCCCGTCACCGTCAACGGCGCGGGGAGGACCGACGCCGGCGTGCACGCCCGCGCCCAGGTCGCCAACTTCCACACGGCCTCGGGGATCGATGCGCCGCGCATCGCCCGGGGCCTGAACGCCCTGCTCCCCCGCGACATCGCGGTCGTCTCCTGCGAAGAAGCCCCCGAATCGTTCCATGCGCGTTTCGACGCCGTCGCCCGCCGCTACGTCTACACCATCGCCACCTCCCCGACGGCGCTCGACCGCCGGTACGCCTGGCACGTCAGGTTCGCCCTCGACGCCGGGCCGATGCGTGAGGCCGCGGAGTCGATCCTCGGCACCCGCGACTTCACATCGTTCTGCCGCACCGGGGCGGATGTGCGACACCACGTCTGCACCGTCCGCGAGGCCGTCTGGACGGTGTCCGGGGACCGGATCCGTTTCGGAATCACCGCGGACCGCTTCCTCCACGGGATGGTGCGCGCGCTGGTCGGCTCGATGGTCGACGTCGGCCGCGGGTACCGTGACGTCGCCTGGTTCCTCGGGATCCCCGGAAGGCTGGACCGCCGCGGGGCCGGGCCGGCGGCCCCGGCGCGCGGCCTGGTCCTCGACCGTGTGTATTATTGAATTCCGTCCCGCCCCGCCATTTTGGGAAGTCCCCTCATTCTCGTACATTGACGAGGTGATGTTCAATACTTTTTCGCCGACCGCGCGCATGACCGTCCGATGAGCTTTTCAGAGGTAATCGGGAACTCCCTCTTCCTCCTGATCCTGGTGGTGGCGAACGGCTTCTTCGTGGCCGCGGAATTCGCCATCGTCAAGGTCCGCTCCACCCAGATCGCCCACAAGGTGAAAGCCGGGCACCGGCGCGCCGCCCTCGCCAAGAACATCCTGGACCACCTCGACGCGTACCTGTCGGCGACGCAGCTCGGCATCACCTTCGCGAGCCTCGCGCTCGGGTGGGCGGGTGAACCGATCCTCGCCACGATGATCGAACAACCGCTGTCGCTCGTCGGCATCGCCGACCCACGGGTGGTGCACGCGATCTCGTTCAGCGCGAGCTTCGGCCTGCTGACCTTCATGCACATCGTCATCGGCGAGCTCGCCCCGAAATCGCTGGCGATCCGCTACCCCGAGTCCACGACGTTCATGGTGGCGATCCCGCTCCAGCTCTTCTACCGGGTTTTCAAGCCCGTGATCTTCGCCCTGAACGGGACGGCGAATTTTTTCCTCCGGTCCATCGGCATTCCGCCCGCCTCCACGAAGGAGCTCCTGCATTCGCCCGAAGAGCTGGAAATCATCGTGCGCGAGGGGGCCAGGTCCGGCATCATCGACGAAACCGAGAAGGAGCTCATCACGAGCATCTTCGATTTCTCGGAAACGCTCGCCAGGGAGATCATGGTCCCGAGGACGGACATGGTGGCGATCGACAACACGATCACGCGCGAGGCGCTCATCCGGAGGGTCACCGAGGAGGGGTACTCCAGGATGCCGGTCTACCGGGAGAACGTGGACAACATCATCGGGATCATCCATACGAAGGACCTGCTGAGCCTGGTCGAGCACCGCGACGTGATCGTCCTCGACGACATCATCCGGCCGGCGCATTTCGTGCCGGGCACGCTCAGCATCAGCACGCTGTTGCGCGAGCTGCAGCAGCGCAAGGTCACGATGGCCATCGTGATCGACGAGTTCGGCGGGACGCTCGGGCTGGTGACGATCGAGGACATCCTCGAGGAGATCGTGGGCGAGATCCACGACGAGTACGACGAAGTGCTGAAGGAATTCGAGCAGGTCTCCGGGGACGCGACGCTCGTCGACGCCGGCGTTCCGATCAGGGATTTCAACGAGAAGTTCGGCTCGGACCTTCCCGTGGACGGCGAGTACGACACCATCGGCGGCTTCATCTTCAAGATCAGCGGCCACATCCCGGAAAACCAGGAGGTGATCCAGTACAACAACCTACAGTTCACCGTCACGAAGAAGGGGCAGCGGAGGATCCGCCAGGTCAAGGTCCGCCGGATCGCGGGGGGGGAGGTCCCCCGATGAGCGTCCCGCGCCGGACATCGTCGGCGTGCCGGGCGGTGGCTCCGGACCCGGCGGCGGCCCCCGGCCGGACGGGGGCCGCGCGATGAAACACCAGAACGCGATCATCATCTTCGCGCGAACGCCCGAGGTCACCCGGTCCGGGGGGAACGACCCGTTCGCGGCCCTGCCGTGGGACGACCTCGATTCGGTCTCCCATGCCTGCGCGGGGGACATCGTCCAGGCCGCGGCCTCGGTCGGCGAAACGGACGTCCTCGTCTACCGCAGCGCCGCATTCCCCGCGGAGAGGCTCGTGGTCCACGCCGGCAACGGCGTACGCCAGTTCGACATGGGGCAGGGACCGTTCGGCGAGTCCGTCCAGCAGGCGGTCGAGAGCGCCTTCCTCGAATACTACCACCGGGTCACGGTCGTCCTGGAGAACAACCCGCTCATCGGGGGAGAGATGTTCCGCCGGGCGAACGAGCAGCTCGGCGTCGAGGACGATTGCGCGGTGATCGCCCCGGCGGGGGACGACCGCCTCGCCCTGGTCGGGCTGAAGACCAATTACCCCTCGCTCTTTTTCGGGAAGGGGGTGAGCCTCCTCGACAGGCCCTCCGGGGTGCTCTCCCGGCTCTGCGAGCTGGACGCGCTGGTTTTCCCCATGCAGCCCTCCTACGCGCTCGACACCACCGCGAACATCGACCGGCTCCGGGAGGATCTCTCAGCGCGCGATCCCGCGAGCCCCGATTTCCCCAAGCGGACCAGCGCGGTGTTCCGGGGGCTGGAGAGGAAATACCGGTGGAGGAAGGCGCACACATGAACGTCGCCGTCTATGGCGGGACCTTCAACCCGCCGCATTGCGGTCACCTCATCGTCGCCGAGAGCGTCCGGGAGACGCTGAGGCTCGACCGTGTCCTCTTCATCCCCACCAGCACGCCCCCCCACAAGGGGACGCAGTCGCTGGCCCCCGCGTCCGACCGGCTGGCGATGACGAAGCTGGCCGTGGCGGGGAACGACGGCTTCGAGGCCTCCGACATCGAGGTGACGAGGGGGGGGCTGTCGTACACCGTCGATACGCTGAAGGCGGTCGCCCTCCGCCATCCCGGGTCACGGCTCAAGCTGCTCATCGGGGCCGACAACGTCTTCGAGTTCGAGGGGTGGAAGTCGCCGGCCGAGATCCTCGATCTCGCCGACCTGGTGGTGATGAGCCGCCCGGGGTACGACACGCAGAAATCGCGACCGGCATTCCTCACGCATGCCGCCCTGGTGACGGTGCCGCAGATCGGCGTCTCGGGCACCGACATCCGCCGGCGGGTGAAATTTCACCAGTCGATACGGTACCTGGTCCCGGCCGCCGTGGAGGAATATATCCGCCGTCACGGCCTGTACAAATAAGGATTGTGCCTTTTTTTGAATATCCCTACATTATTGTCATCGCATCATTTCAGCATTTATCCGGAGACAGATCATGAGAGGACTGAGGGTGGTCGGATTGTTCGTTCTTTTCGTTGCCGCGCTGGGGACGGCGGCCGGCGCGGGCATTTTGCCGCCCGGAGGCGCGCGATCGCCGCGCACGCCGGGAGGCATGGAACCCAAGACGCCCGGCAACAGCCACTACCTGCCGGACAGGGTGATCGTGAAAATGTCCGACGATCCCCGGTCGGCGACCGGCAAGGGCGATCCCCGACGCGCGTTCGGCAGCCTCTACCAGGCCCGCCGCCTCGAGCGGATGTTCCCCGCCGCGGCCGTCCTGCCCGGCGTCCCCGGGGGCGACCTCTCCGGCCTCTACGTCATGCAGTACGACGTCCCTGTCGATCCCTTCACCGCCGCGGCCGAGATCTCGGCCGCCCCGGGCGTCGAGTACGCGGAACCGTGGTTCATCTATCCCCTTTCCGACGCGTCGGCCTATACGCCCAACGACTCCACCTTTAACCTCCAGTGGTACCTGAGGAGCGTACGGGCCGACAGCGCCTGGGACATCGAGAAGGGCGATACGAACGTCGTCATCGGGTTCGTGGATACCGGCGTCCAGACGGACCACCCGGACCTCGCGGCGAACATCTGGATCAATCCGGGGGAGGACGGGCTGGACGGGGGCCTGAACGACAAACGCACGAACAACGTCGATGACGACCTGAACGGCAAGATCGACGACTGGAACGGATGGGATTTCGGCGGGGCCGACTTCAACGCGCCGACCGAGGACAACGTCCCGAAACCGACCGCGTCGAACAACGCCCACGGGACACACGTCGCCGGCATCGCGTGCGCGGTCACCGACAACAACCGGGGCATCGCCGGCGCCGGGTTCCGGACGAGGATCATGCCGGTGAAGGCCACCGCCGACAACGACACCAGGGGTCCGGCCGGGACGCCGTACATCATCGCCGGTTACCAGGGGATCGTCTATGCTGCGGAAACGGGCGCCGACATCATCAGCCTGAGCTGGGGGGGGCCGGGATATTCGCAGGCCGAGCAGGACATCATCAACTACGCGACGTCGCTCGGCACGCTCGTCGTGGCGGCCGCGGGCAATACCGGTTCCGCGGCGGAACTGCAGTTCCCCGCGAGCTATGACAATGTCGTCTCGGTCGCCGCGACCCAGGTGTCCGCGGACCTCAAGGCGACCTATTCATCCTACAACGAACGGGTGGACGTGTCCACGCCCGGCGGTCAGGGCTCGGGAGCCACGGCCATCTGGAGCACGTACTATCCCAACACGTACGCCTACAGCACCGGCACGTCGATGGCGACGCCGGTGGCGGCCGGCGTCGCGGCCCTCATCCGCGCCCATTACCCCGCGTACTCTCCCCAGCAGGTCGGGGAGCAGCTCCGCGTGACGTGCGACGACATTTACGCGGCGAACAGTGGGTACCGGTACAAACTCGGGAAGGGGAGGGTCAACGCCTATCGCGCGATGACCGAGAGCTGGCCTTCGGTGAGGATGGCCTCGTACTACGCGAAGGACTCCGCGGGGGGAAACGGCAACGGCGCGTTCGAGGTGAACGAGGACATCGACATCTTCACGGATTTCACCAATTACCTCCTCCCGACGTCGTCGGCGACCACCATCACCCTGACATCGACGGACGTCTCCGTCACGGTGGTCAACGGCCTGTTCCTGGCCGGGGCGATCCCCACCGGCGGGAGCGTCAACAACCACGGGAACCCGTTCCGGGTGCACGTCCAGCCGGGTATCGCGCCACTGAGGGTGGTCACCTTCACGCTGGAGATCACCGACGGCACCTACTTCGACCGCCAGCAGTTCACGATGCTCTTCAACCCGACCTTCGCGACGCACACCGTGAACAGCGTCTGGACGACCCTGACCAACAACGGCCGGATCGGGTTCCAGGATTTTCCGACCAATACGCAGGGGGTCGGTTTCGAATTCAACGGGGCGAACCAGCTCTTCGAGGGCGGCCTCATCATGGGGACCTCCGCCGCCAAACTCATCAACGTTGTGCGGAACGGCCTGGCCTCCCCTCCCCAGGACAACGACCTCTCGTCGACGAAGACCTACGCCATGGGCCCCGGGACGCTGGCCGACGAGGAGGGCAACACCTACTTCGCCGATTCCACCGCGCCGCCGGCGAACCGGCTGAACGTGCGCGTCACCATGAACTCCTACGCCTGGGCCGGCGCGCCGGACAACGATTACGTCATCGCGACCTACGCCGTCAAGAACGTCTCCGGCGTCCAGATGACGAATTTCTACGCGGGCGTGTTCCTCGACTGGGACGTCCATCCGGCCAACCCGCTGGTGAATCCCAATTCCTACTTCGATTCCAACAGGACCGCCTTCGACGTCTCGCGGGGCCTCGCGTACGTCTGGTACGACACCGTCGGGCCGACGACCTACTGCGGTGTCGTGGCGCTCGAGGGTGCGGCGTCGTTCCGCGCGTTGTACAACTCCCTCAGCATCGACCTGTCCGACGCCGCGAAATGGGGCTGGCTCAGCGGGGGGATCATGCCGGACCCGACGAAAGGGGACGTGCACGTGGCGATCTCGTCAGGGCCGTACACGATCGAGAACGGCCTGGCGAGAAAGGTGGCGTTTGCGCTCGTCGCGGGGGACGACCTGGCCGACCTGCAGGCCAACGCCGACGCGGCCATACTGAAGTGGGCCTCGATCAAGACGCTCACCGCGGTCGATGAGGCGGCCGGTGACGGCATTCCGTCGGAGTTCACCCTCGATCAGAATTATCCCAATCCGTTCAACCCGTCGACCACGATCCGGTACGCCCTCCCGGCGCCGGGCTTCGTGCGTCTGACGATCCACTCGGTGCTGGGGGATGAAGTCCGCACGCTGATCTCCGGCGACGAGCGGGGCGCGGGTACCCACGAGGTCGTCTGGGACGGGCTCGACAACAGGGGGAGAGGCGCGGCGAGCGGCGTGTATTTCTACAGGATGGAATACGTCGACGCCGAACGGAGCGCGTTCAGCCAGTCGAGGAAGTTCGTCCTGATGAGGTGAGGGCCGGGCGACGGGGGTCGCCGGGTCCGTGTGTGATGTGAATGGTGCGCCCGGAGCCGGGGCGCCACGGCGGTTAAAAACCGGTGGCGGTGTGCATGATCAACGCGCCGAGGAAAATCCCGACCCAGAAAAAGTACCCGACCATGATCCATCGGAGGGGCGGGACCTGGGCGAGGTCGGCCTTGGGTTGATCAGTCCGCTCCGGGAAGTCCGGTGCTGGAACCAGGGGCATGATGCTGTCCAATGACGTAATGATATTTTAAGACACCCGGTGCCGGTATGGACCGGGTTACGTGTTTCAGTGTTGAAAACTTCCGCCGATGCTGAAGGGACCGTCAGTGCGGTCGATCGGCGTAAATCGGTGTGCCTCCCAGCGCTCCCGCTTGATTCATCATAAACTTTTTTTCAGACAAAATAAAGGGGGGTGGTGAAAATATTTCGCCGGTTTTCCGAACCGGATAAATCAGGTCATGCCTTCGGAATTATTCCCGCGTTGAGATATATGGGGTTGGCAGTCTGTCGTGAAGTGACGCATCAATGGTAGAATTTATTACCGGGTGCATGGCAGGCTGTAAAGGCTGATCAGACCGACGCTTAGGGTGAAACTCCCCGATCGCAGGGCACATTCCTGAATTGTTCGTTTTTCTCGGGTGTTTCCGGACCCGGCCCCGGTATGGCCGGTGCAGCGGGCGGCCGAACACACGATGAGATCTTGATTACCTCCCGTGAAATGGCTATTTTTTGCGGAGAAACCGCTTCGGGGGAGCACCGGATCGACCCGCGCGATTCCCCGCCGCTCGAGTGGCTACTCACGCAATGAGGAACTTCACTTTCCACAAGGAGGCAGCATGGCAGTCATGAAACTCGCGACGAAACCGGAATTAAAATCCGCGCCGATCCCCGAAACGGCTCCGGCGACGGTCTGGGCCGGAAACGTCCCGCAGATCAGGCAGGGCACGTACAGCGACGGACTCCCGTTCAACGAGGTCAAGTACCTCTGCTGCAAGCTGATCCTCAAGCCCAACCGGTTCACCTCCCGGAAAAGCCTCTTTGATTTCGGCGATGTGTTGAAGGGGCCCGCAAAAAAGCTCGGCGTCGTTTGGACCACGAAGGGTTTCCAGGATATTCCGATCAAGATCCGCGAGGTCCTGTTCGTCGATACGGCAGACCACCGCCTGTACAACAACGCCTTCATCCTTCGACGCCGGATACCGTACACCGACGGGTTCCCGAGCGGGGACCCCGAGATCGTTTTCAAGTACCGCCACCCGGACATCCAGCAGGCCGCCGAGACCGACGTCCGGCCGCAGATCCAGGGCGCGCACCGCGTCAAATTCAAGATTCAGGCGCTACCCCTCAGGGAGCGCCTCGGCGGGATTCGGATGCTCTATTCCCACAATGTGCAGTTTACGCGGTCCCAGGTCGGTTACGGCGATGTCATGTCGATGGACGCGATATCGCGGATCTTCCCGGTGCTCGAACGGGTGAGGCAGGAGCCGGGCGAGAGGATCTCCCTGGTGAGCGACGCGATCATCGAGGAGGTCCTCCAGGACATCGGTGTGCTCGATTTCGGCAACGGCGTGACGGCGAAGACGAACGTCGCGATCTGGCGCACCCGCGGCGAGCATCGCCCGCTCATCGGGGAGTTCGCGTTCCAGGTGCGCTTCGAGGACCGGAAGGAGCTCTCCCTTGACGCCATGAAGAAGGCCGAGCTCTTCTTCCTCGACCTCCAGTTCGCGGCGAGCGAGTGGATCACGCTGAACGCCACGAAGACCGGAGTCGTGTACCGGATGCACGGCAATCCTCCAAAAGCGCACGAGTGAAAGCGCCGGGCCCCTGGACGCACCGGGCCGGGGCGTTGATGGAGCGTTTCGGGATCTCCTACGACCACCTCCTCGGGTTCCGCTTCGCGATCAACGTCTTCATCGCCACGACGATCGTCTGGATCGGCGTCCGGTACGTCGGAGACTCGAATCCGATCTGGGCCATCGCGTCGATGGTGGCGGCGTCGGACCCGCAGCCCGAGGAAGCCCGAAGGATGTTCAGGAGCCGGCTTATCAACGTGATCGTCGGGTGCATGGTCGGACTCCTCTTCCTCCTCGCGGGCGGCCAGAACCAGTGGGTGCTCCCCGTTGCCATGTCCGTTGCGGTCCTCGTCTCGATGTATCTCGTCCGGATCAAGACGATGTGGCGACAGGGCCCGATCACGGCCGCGGTGGTCATCGCGTCGGGGCTGAGCCACGGGTCAATCCAGGTCGGTATCGAACACGGCCTGCACAAGGTCGCCGAGGTGATCTTCGGTTGCGTCGTCGGCGTCGTGGTGAGCCTGGTCATGGCGCGGCTCTGGCTGGTCCAGCCCCCCGGCAAGGTAAAATCCGCGGCGTAAGTGTGCGTGCCGGGGCCCTGGCCGGCGCACATCCCGCGGTTGCAATCTGAGCGGCACCGGTCCCCACGGAAACGGCGGACTGTATGCACGCGGAGCGGGCAGATGATGCGTGCGACGGGACAAACCTCCTTGTTTCCGCTTGTTTCGGCGACGAAAGTTTCGTAAATTCTGTCGGTCAATGAATGTCCATCTGACGAAATCATAAGATTTTTCACTCGGGAGAGTGAAATGCCGGGTGCCACGGGTGTCAGAACCTTCGTTTGCTCGGCATTTCTGTTTTCCCGGGTGGTGACGCTTCTGCTGGGGATGATTCCTGCGGGAAGAGCCCCCCGAGACGTCGCGACAGTGAAATTTCCCGCCCCCGTAGCTCAGCATGGATAGAGCAGCGGTTTCCTAAACCGTTGGTCGGAGGTTCGAATCCTCTCGGGGGTACCAGTAGAATTCTCAACCGGAAGTCGACATGCGGCTCAGCCACGGATTCATTCCCACGCTCAAAGAAATTCCCTCGGACGCCCTCATCCCGAGCCACCAGTTGATGCTCAGGGCCGGTATGATCCGGCCGCTCGGCTCCGGGATCTACTCGTTCCTCCCGCTCGGGTACAGGCTCATGAAGAAGGTCATGGAGATCATCCGCGACGAGATGGACGGGATCGGGGGACAGGAATTCCATCTCCCGGCGCTCAACCCCGTCGAGCTCTGGGAGGAGACCGGGCGCGTCGAGGCGTTCGGCGAAACGATGTTCCACGTCAAGAACAGGCCCCTGGTCCTCGCGCCCACGCACGAGGAGGTGATCTGCTCGATCGCGAAGGGCTTCATCAAGTCGTACCGCGACATGCCGCAGATCTGGTACCAGATCCAGACGAAGTTCCGGAACGAGCCCCGGCCGCGCTCCGGCGTGATCCGCGGCCGTCAGTTCCTGATGAAGGACTCCTACAGCCTCGACGCCACCAACGAGGGGCTCGAAAAGAGCTACAACCTGCATGCCGAAGCCTACGCGAGGACCTTCACGCGGCTCGGACTGAAGTTCTTCGTCGTCGGGGCCTCCAGCGGCGCGATGGGCGGCAGCGGGTCGCAGGAATTCATGATCGAATCGGACGCGGGCGAGGACACCTGCGCCGTGTGCGACGGATGCGGTTACGCCGCGAACGTCGAGGTCGCGGTCTCGCGCGCGCGCGCGGCGGGCGGCCCGCCGGGGGGTGCGGCGCCTTCGGAGATCGCGACGCCGAACGTCCGCACCATCGACGAGCTGATCGGCCTCCTCGGCGTCGGCGAAGAACTGCTCGCCAAGGCCCTCGTCTACATGCTCGACGGCCGGCCGGTCATGGTCCTGATGACGGGCAACGACCAGGTGAACGAATCCAAGCTCCAGGCCGTGTTCGGCCCCGGGATCAGGCCCTCGCACCCCGACGAGCTCAAGGGGCTGACCGGAGCGGACGCCGGCTCGATCGGGCCGGTGGGCATCGACGGCGTCCAGGTCTACGCCGACGCCCGCCTGCAGGGCGCCGCCGGATTGATCAGCGGGGCGAACCGGGACGGCTTCCACCTGAAGGACATCGACCTCTCCCGCGACGTGAAGGTCGCCGGGTACTACGATTTCCGGACCATCCGCGACGGCGAGACGTGTCCGAAATGCGACCGCGCCCTCCGGGTGGTGAAAGCGATCGAGCTGGGCCATATTTTCAAGCTCGGCACGAAATACTCCGACGCGATGCACGCCTACTTCCTGGACGAAACGGGGAAGGAGAAGCCGATCATCATGGGAAGCTACGGGATCGGCGTCGAGCGGATCATCGCCTGCCACATCGAGCAGAACCACGACAAGTTCGGGATGGTCTGGTCGAAACAGATCTCGCCGTTCCACGTGCACCTGATCCTCGTCAACTCCAACAACGAGAAGGTCGTGGCCGTCGCCGAGAGCATCTACGAAAAACTGGGAGAATCGCTCATCGACACGCTTTACGACGACCGGAAGGAGGTCAGCCCGGGGTTCAAGTTCAAGGACGCCGACCTCCTCGGGATGCCCCTGCAGATCATCGTCGGCGAGAAAAACGTCGTGAACGGCAAAATCGAAATCAAGGACCGCCGCACGGGCAACCGTGAGATCGTCGAGATCGGCAAGGCGAGCGCCTACGTCGAAAAATACCTGGAATCGTGACCCGCGCACGGCGGGGGAGCGGGCCGGCGGCGACCGGCCGGCGCCCGGCGCCGTGGAAAGTCCGCTGAACATCCATGGCCGAGTTCATCCATCTCCATAACCATTCGCATTACAGCCTCCTCGACGGCGCCGCCACCATCGACGGCCTGATCGGGGCGGCGAAGCGCGATGGCATGAGCGCGCTCGCCCTCACCGACCACGGCGTCATGTTCGGGGCCGTGGAATTCTCGAAGGCCGCCCACAAGGCGGGGATCAAGCCGATCCTCGGGTGCGAGGTCTATATCGTGACCCGGGGCTCCCGCTTCGAGAAGGAGGTCGACGCCCGGAGCCTGCGCGAGGGGCGCGGCCGGAACGTCTACCACCACCTTGTCCTCCTTGCAAAAAACCCCGCCGGATACAGGAATCTGATCAGGCTTTGCACCCTGGGCCACACCGAGGGTTTCTACTACAAGCCGCGGATCGACATGGAACTTCTCCGGCTGCACTCGGACGGGCTCGTCGCCCTCTCCGCATGCCCGTCGGGGGTGGTCGCGACACACCTGGTGGCCGGGGATTACGACGAGGCCCGGGCCGTCGCCGCCACCTTCCGTGAGATCTTCGGCGCCGACTTCTACCTCGAGATCCAGAACCACGGCCTGGAGAAGGAGAAGCCGATCCTGGAGGCGATGCCGCGGCTTGCGCGGGAACTCGACATCAGGCTCATCGCCACGAACGACGTCCACTACATCGAGCAGGACCACGCGATCGCCCACAACGTGATGCTCCTGATCCCCGACGCCGCGGGGGCCGGGGCCACCGACTATCGCCAGCTCAGGTATCAGACCGACCAGATCTACTTCAAAACCGCCGCGCAGATGTGCGAGCTCTTCCGCGATTACCCCGAGGCGATCCGTTCGACGCTGGAGGTCGCCGGGAAAATCGAGGATTTCGACATCAGGCCGAAGCACGCCTTCATGCCCCACTTCCCGCTTCCCGGGGGCGTGGAGTCGCTCGAGCAGCACCTGGAGGACCTCACCGTCGCCGGTCTCGCGAGGCGCTACGGCGACCCCGCGCCCGACGTCCGGGCCAGGGCGGACTTCGAGCTCGGCGTGATCACGAAGATGGGCTACGCCGGGTATTTCCTGATCACCCACGATTTCATCCGCGCGGCGCGGGAGCTGGGGATCATGGTGGGCCCGGGACGCGGGAGCGCCGCCGGGAGCATCGTCTCCTACGCGCTCGGCATCACCAACGTGGATCCGCTCCGCCACGGCCTGCTGTTCGAGCGCTTCCTCAACCCCGACCGCGTCAGCATGCCCGACATCGACATCGACTTCTCGGACGCCCGGCGCGACGAGGTGATCGAGTATGTGAAGGGGAAATACGGGGCCGATTCCGTCTCCCAGATCATCACGTTCAACACCCTCTCGTCGAGGGCCGTGCTGAAGGACGTCGGCCGCGTGCTCGGGATCCCGCTCAGCACGACGGAGTCGATCACCAAGCAGATCGCCGTCTTCCAGGGGAACGTCACCTCGCTCGCCGAGGCGATCGACAAAACCCCCGACCTGAAGTGGGTGAAGGAGTCGAAGGACGAGAAGATCCAGGAGCTCGTCAGGATTTCGCTCGTCCTGGAGGGGATGAACCGGAACTCGTCGACCCACGCCGCCGGCGTGGTGATCGCCCCCGGCCCCCTGATCGACTTCGTCCCCCTCGTCAAGACGCCGGCCACGCCGCTCATGACGCAGTACAGCATGCTCGACCTCGAGGAGGCTGGGCTGCTGAAGATGGACTTCCTGGGGCTGCGGACGCTCACGGTCATCGAGACCGCCCTGAAGCTGGTCCGGGAGCGCCACGGCATCGACATCGACATCGACGACCTTCCGTACGACGACGCCGCGACCTTCAGCCTCTTCAGCAAGGGGCACACCGTCGGCGTCTTCCAGTTCGAGTCGGTGGGGATGCAGGACTGGCTCCGCAAGCTGAAGCCGACCGTCTTCTCCGACCTCGTGGCGATGAACGCCCTCTACCGCCCCGGCCCGATGGAGATGATCGGCGACTTCATCCGCCGGAAGCAGGGCCACCAGAAGATCGAGTACCTCCATCCCGACCTCGAACCGATCCTGCGCGAGACCTACGGCATCATCGTCTACCAGGAGCAGGTCATCCGTCTGGCCAGCGAAATCGCCGGCCTGTCCCTCGCCAAGGCCGACCTGATGCGCCGCGCGATGGGGAAGAAGGACAAGGACCTGATGGCGAGGCAGAAGATCGAGTTCATCGACGGCGCGGTGAAGAAAGGTCACTCGAAAAAAGTGTCGGGCGAGATCTTCGACATGATCGAGAAGTTCGCCTCGTACGGCTTCAACAAGTCCCACAGCGTGGCCTACGGTGTCGTCGCCTACCAGACGGCGTACCTCAAGGCGCACTACCCGGCCGAGTTCATGGCCGCGACCATCTCGGCGGAAATCGGCGACACCGACTACGTCGTGAAATTGATCGACGAGTGCCGGAAGATGAAGCTCCGGGTCCTGCCCCCCGACGTCAACGAGAGCGCCGTCCGGTTCGTGGTCACCCCGGACGGGATCCGGTTCGGCCTGAGCGCCATCAAGAACGTCGGCGTCAGCGCGGTGGAGAGCATCATCGCGAAGCGGGAGGAGGGGGGGCGCTACACGAACCTCTTCGATTTCTGCTCCCGCGTCGATCTGCGGCTCGCGAACAAGAAGACCATCGAGGCGCTCATCGCGGCGGGGGCGTTCGACTCCGTGACGCCCGACCGCGCGACCCTCTCCGGGGCGGTCGAGAAGGCGATCCATTTCGGGCAGGAGCTCAGGGAACAGAGCGCCCACGGGCAATCGTCCCTCTTCGAGGGCGCGCGCCAGGAGGGGGCTTCGCCGGCCTTCCCGCAGCTCCCCAGGGCCGAGCCCTGGACCGAGCTCCAGCGCCTCTCGAACGAAAAATCGGTCCTGGGGTTCTACATTTCCGGACACCCGATGCGGAAGTACGAACGGGAGGTCGAATCGGTGGCGAACGCCCGGTTCGGCGATGCGGCCTCCGTCAAACCGGGCGTCACGGTGAGGGTCTGCGGCATCATCACCGAGGTGAAGAAGAAAATCGACAAGCGGGGCAACCAGATGGCCTTCCTCTCGATGGCGGACTTCACGGGAAAGGGCGAGTGCATCGTCTTCGCGGACGCCTTCAAGCAGTACGGCGCGATCCTGGCGCCGGAATCGATGGTGATGGTCTCCGGGAAGGCCGACCCGAACGGGGACCTGCTCCGCGTGGTCGCCGCCGAGATCGTCCCGGTCGAGAGGATCCGCGACACGTTCGTCAGGAAAATCGTGTTCACGCTCAGGCCGGGTGAGGCGGACGAGGCCACGGTCTCCGAGCTGAAAAAAATCTGCGACCGCCACCGGGGGAAACTCCCCTGCCAGTTCGACCTGCGCGAGGCCGGCGCGCCGGAGGCCGTCCGGTACCGCGCGACCACCGTCGGGGTGGCCCTCTCCGACGAGTTCCTGGACGACGTCACGGGGCTCATCGGGGCGGACTGCGTCCGGCTCTCCCAGTAAAGAATATTTTGTATATTCATCACGATCATTCAATCCAAGGATGTCATCCATGCAGCCAATTCACGTCTCAGATCAGAATTTCAAGGCGGAAGTCCTCGACTCCGCCACCCCCGTCCTCGTCGATTTCTGGGCGGTCTGGTGCGGCCCCTGCAAAATGATCGCCCCGATCGTCGAAGAGCTGGCGAAGGAATACAACGGGAAGCTGAAGGTCGCCAAGATGGACGTCGACTCGAACCCGAAAACCGCGATGGACTTCGGCATCCGGAGCATCCCCACGCTCCTCGTCTTCAAGGGGGGGAGGTGGTGGAACAGATCATCGGCGCCGTGCCGAAACGCCACCTCGTCGACAAACTCGCCGCACACCTGAATTAAACGCGCACCCGGGATCCATGCAGTATAAGAAACGCACCGCCACCTGCGGAGAGCTCCGTCCCGCGGACGAGGGACGGCCCGTCACGCTCAACGGCTGGGTCGACATCCGCCGGGACCTCGGCGGGGTCATCTTCATCGACCTCCGCGACCGCTACGGCAAGACCCAGGTGGTGTTCAACCCGCAGACCGGCGCCGACGTCCACGCGCTCGCCGGCGAGCTCCGGAGCGAATACGTCGTCTCCGTCACCGGGACGGTGCGAACGCCGGCCGGAGGGGACGGTCAACGCCTGATCCCGACCGGCGGCAATCGACGTCTTCGGCGACGGAGCTGACGATCCTGAACAGGGCCGAACACGCCCCCGTTCCCGATCGACGACGACGTCGACGCGAGCGAGGAGCTCCGGCTGAAGTACCGGTACCTCGACCTGCGCCGGCCCGCGCTGCAGGCCAACCTCGATGATCCGCCACAGGATGTACCAGATCACGCACGACTACTTCGACGCGCTGAGCGTTCATCGAGATCGAGACGCCCGTCCTCATGAAGAGCACGCCCGAGGGCGCGCGCGACTACCTCGTCCCGAGCCGCGTCCACCCGGGGAAGTTCTACGCGCTCCCGCAGTCGCCGCAGACCTACAAGCAGATCCTGATGGTCGCGGGGTTCGACCGGTACGTCCAGATCGTCAAGTGCTTCCGCGACGAGGACCTGCGGGCCGACCGCCAGCCCGAGTTCACCCAGATCGACGTCGAGATGTCGTTCGTCGACGAGGACGACGTGCATGCGCGTCGCCGAAGGGCTGATGGCGCGCATTCTTCAAGGAGATCACGGGACGTCGAGCATCACGCTCCCGTTCCCGCGGATGACGTACCGGAGGCGATGGAGACGTACGGGAGCGACAAGCCCGACCTGCGGTTCGGCATCGATCGTGACCTGACGTCAACGACCTCGTCGCGAGGATCGGGCTTCCGGGTCTTCGCGACGCCGTGGCGAAGGGCGGCGGTCGTGGCGCGGGATTCGTCGTGCCGCGGCGGCGGCGTCGTTCACGCCGGAACCAGATGGACGACGCTGGTCGACTTCGCGAAGAACGCTCGGCGCGGGGGGGCTCGTCTATTTGAAATGGACGCGAGAAGGGCCTCGAACGGCCGTCGGAGAAATTCCTCGGGAAGGACCCGGTGATGCGCGATCGCCGCGGCGATGGGGGCGAAGCCAGGGCGACCTGCTGCTCCTGGTCTGCCGACGCGCTGGCGAAGGCGTACGCGATTCTCGGGACGCTGCGCCTCGAAATGGGGCGGCGGATCGAACCTGATCGACGAGATCAAGAACGAGCTCCTCTGGGTGACCGATTTCCCGATGTTCGAATACAACGAGGAGGAGAAGCGTTTCGTCGCGATGCACCATCCGTTCACCTCGCCGCACCCCGACGATGTCGCCGCTGCTCGAGACCGACCCGGCGAAGGCGCGGGCGCGGGCGTACGATCTCGTCCTGAACGGGAACGAGATCGCCGGGGGAAGCATCCGGATCCACGACCGCGCGCTGCAGCAGCAGGTGTTCGGCCTCCTCGGGATCGGCCCGGAAGAGGCGAAGAAGAAATTCGGGTTCCTCCTCGACGCCTTCCGGTACGGCGCCCCGCCGCACGGCGGCATCGCGTTCGGGTTCGACCGGATGGTGCATGCTCCTGACGGGGATGAAATCGATCCGGGACGTGATCGCCTTCCCGAAGACCGCGAGCGCCGTCTCGCTCATGGACGACGCCGCCGACGGCGACGGTGGACGAAGAACGCCAGCTCCGGCGAGCTGCACATCCGGATCGTCTGATGAAAGACACGGATCCGGATCGCCAGCGGGCAGGGCTTCTGGGGGGACCTCCTCACCGCGCCCGTACGACCAGGTCACGAAGGGCCCCGTCGACTACCTCGTGATGGACTACCTGGCGGAAGTCACGATGTCCATCCTGCAGAAACAGAAGCGGAAGGACCCCGCCGCTCGGGCTACGCCCGGGACCTGGTGCCGCTGATGGAGACGCATCCTCCCGGTCATCGCCGAGAAGAACATCCGGGTGATCACCAACGGCGGCGGCGTCAACCCCCGGCGTGCCGCGACGCGATCTGTCCGGGCGCGCGAAGAAGCTCGGGATCCGGGGCCTGCGGATCGGCGTCGTCCACGGCGACGACATCCTCGCCGGACTCGACGAGTCTCCGCGCAGCGCGGCTCCGGCTCAGACAACATGGAGATCGGGCGAGCCGCTCGACACCATCAGGGAGAAGATCGTGAGCGCAAACGTCTACTTCGGTGCCGCGCCGATCGTCGAGGCCCTCGGCCAGGGCGCGGAGATCGTCGATCACGGGCCGGACGACCGACACCGGCCTCACGCTCGCGCCGATGATCCACGAATTCGGCTGGTGCGTGGTCCGACTGGGACCGGCTGGCCGCGGGGACGGTCGCGGGGCACATCCTGGAGTGCGGCGGACAGGCGTCGGGCGGAAATTTTTCCGCCGACTGGCGCTCGGTCCCCGACATGGCCCACATCGGGTTCCCGATCGCGGAAGCGCGGCGCGGACGGGAGCGATCGTCATCACGAAGCACGACGGCACCGGCGGCCTGGTGTCCGTCCAGACGGTCAAAGAACAGCTGTTGTACGAAATCGGCGACCCGGCCCAGTACATCACGCCGGACTGCATCGCCGACTTCACCTCCATTCTGCTCTCGCGCCGACGGGAAGGACCGCGTCCGGATCTCCGGGGTGAAGGGGCGACCCGACACGGACATTCTTACAAGGTGTCGATGGCGTACTCGACGGCTATCACGGCGATCGGCACCCTGACCTACGCGTGGCCCGACGCGCTGGAGAAGGCGAAGGAGGCCGACGAGATCCTCCGCACCCGGCTCGCGGACCTGGGACTCTCGTTCGACGAGATCCGGACGGAGTTCGTCGGGCTACAATTCCTGCCACGGCCCGCTCGCCGCGGTCCCCGACCGACCTCAACGAGGTCGTCCTGCGGATCGGCGTGCGGGGCCACGACGTCAAGCCGGTGGAGCGGTTCGGGAAGGAGATCGCGCCGCTCATCCTCACCGGCCCCCCGGCGGTCACGGGGTTCGCGGGGGGACGGCCGAAGCCGAGCGAGGTGATCGCCTACTGGCCGGCGCTGATCCCGAAGGACCTGGTCTCGCCCGTCGTCAGCGTCACGGAGGTCCCGTGAAGATCCGCCTGCTCGACATCTGCCACGCGCGGTCCGGCGACAAGGGCGACACCGGCAACGTGGGGCGTCATCGCCCGGAAGCCCGAATATCTACCCGGTCATCCTGAAGTACGTCACCGCCGGAAGCGGTCAAAAAACATTTCGAGGGCATCTGCTTCGGGCCGGTCGAGCGGTTCGAACTGCCCAACCTGCTGGCGCTCAACTTCCTGCTCCACAAGAGCCTCGGGGGCGGCGGGACGGTCTCGCTGAAAAACGACGCGCAGGGAAAGACCCTCTCGAGCGCGATGCTCCGCATGACCATCGACGTCGAAGAAACGATCACGATCTGAACCCATGTTTGACGACAGCCGGCAGAAACTGAAGGAATACGAGGAGAAAGTGTCGACCCTCCGGGGGTTTCTTTGACCTCGACGCCAAGGAGAAGGAGATCGCCGAGCTGCGAGACCCGCGCCCACGCGCCCGGTTTCTGGAACGACAACGTGGCGGCCCAGAAGATCATGCAGCAGCTCAACGAACGCAAGTCGTGGACCGATGCCTGGGGAAAGGTCCGGAGGCGGATCGACGACGTCGCCGTCCTGATCGACCTCGGGGAGGAGGCGGGCGACGCCTCCGTGGAAACGGAGATCGCCAGGGAATTCGCGGCCGTCGAGAAGGAGATCGGCGACCTCGAGTTCCGCAACATGCTCAGCGGCGAGGACGACCCGAAGAACTGCATCCTGTACGATCCACGCCGGAGCCGGCGGCACCGAGGCGCAGGACTGGGCCGAGATGCTGCTGCGGATGTACCTGCGCTGGTGCGAACGGCGCGGGTACAAGACCTTCCTCCTGGACGAGCAGGCCGGCGAAGGCGCGGGCCTCAAGAGCGCCGACATCGAGGTGCAGGGCTCGTTCGCGTACGGCTACCTCAAGGCGGAGAACGGCGTCCACCGGCTCGTGCGCATCTCGCCGTTCGACTCCAACGCCCGGCGGCACACCTCGTTCGCCTCGGTCTTCGTCTACCCCGAGATCGAGGAGGAAGTCGACATCGAAATCAACCCGGCCGACCTCGAGATCGACACCTTCCGGTCCGGCGGGAAGGGGGGGCAGAACGTCAACAAGGTCGAGACCGCGGTGCGGATCAGGCACGTGCCGAGCGGCATCGTGGTGGCCTGCCAGCAGGAACGGTCGCAGTTCCAGAACAAGGAACGCGCGATGAAGATGCTGAAATCACGGCTCTACCAGCAGCGGAAGGATGCCGAGGAGGCGAGGCTTTCCGCCATCGAGAGCACCAAGAAGAAGATCGAATGGGGGAGCCAGATCCGGTCGTATGTCTTCCACCCCTACAACCTCGTCAAGGACCACCGCACCGACGTCGAAACCAGCGCGGTCCAGTCCGTGATGGACGGCGAAATCGACGATTTCATCCGCGCCTACCTCCTGGAATTCGGTCGCCGCTGACCCTTGAATCCGGACGGCATGATATGACCCGCGCCGGCGTCTCCTGGTTCATCGCCCGGAGGTTCTTCATGACGGCGCGGAGGTCTCCGCTCCTCTCGTTCATCTCCACGATCGCCATCGCCGGGGTCTGTCTCGGGACCGCGGCGCTCATCATCGCGCTCTCCATCCTCGACGGCTTCGAGCGCGAAATCAAGGAGAAGGTCATCAGCTTCACCTCGCACATCCACGTGACCGGCTACGGCAGCAAACCGCTCGACGACCCCGACCGTTCGGTCGGGATCCTCCGCGAACGCGTGCCGGGGATCCGCTCGATCATGCCCTACGCCGCCCGCGAGGGGATGATCCGGTCGCGCCTGGGCGTCGAGGGTGTCTACCTGAAGGGGATCGACACGTCGCGCGACGACGGCCGGCTCAGGGCGCAGATCACCGAGGGCGCGTATTTTTCGGGGGGTCGCGGACGCGGTGGCCCCGCTGGTGATCGGGAAGAGCCTGGCCTGGAAACTGGGCGTGTCGCCGGGCGACACGGTGTTCGTCTTCGCCCTCGCCGGCGAGGGCGCGGCGGGTCTCTCCCCCCGGGGGAAAAAATTCGTCGTCACGGGGACGTTTGAATCGGGAATGACCGAATACGACGAGGTCTTCGCGGCGACGACCCTCGCGGCGGCCGGCGACCTCTTCCGTCTGCCGGGCCGGGTCACGGGGTTCGACGTGATGGTGGACGACGTCGCGAAGATCGACACGATCGCCGCCGCGATCGAATCGGTGCTCGGGTACCCCCACGCGGCGCGCTCCGTCTACTCCGTCTACCGCAACCTCTTCTCCTGGGCCGAGCTCCAGAAAAAACTCTCCCCGATCCTCCTGAGCCTGATCGTCCTCGTCGCGACCGTGAACATCATCGGCACCGTCCTGATGTTCGTCCTCGATAAATCGCGCGAGATCGGCGTCCTCAAATCGCTGGGCGCGGGCGTGGCGCTGATCAGGAAGATATTCCTCTTCCAGGGGGTCCTGATCGGGGCGGCCGGCGTCCTCCTCGGCGACATCCTGGCGCTGGTCCTGCTCTGGATCCAGGCGGAGTACGCACCGCTCTCGCTGCCGGCCGACATCTATTACATGAACAGGGTCCCGGTCGAGCTCGACCCGTGGAACTTCATCGTCGTGAGCGCCCTGACGCTGGCCCTCTCGTACGTGACCACGATCATTCCCGCCCACGCCGCGGGGAGGACCGATCCCGTGAAAATCTTCCGTTTCGGATAGGGCCCCGGCATGAACTCGATAGAGCGGTTCATCGGCTGGAGGTACCTGGTGTCCAGGAGGAGCATGCGGTTCATCAACGTCATCGGCATTGTCTCCGTCACCGGCATCACCGTGGGGGTCGCCGCGCTCCTCGTGGCGCTCTCGGTCTTCAACGGGTTCAACAGCGTCGTGACGTCGGTGCTCGTGACGTTCGATCCCCACATCAGGATCGAGAAGAGGGGATTCATGGACAGCTCCGAGTATGAGCGCGCCGCGGCGATCGTCCGGTCCGAACCCCGCGTGACGGCGTTTTCCCCGTTCGTCTCGGGGAAGGCGATGCTGAGCGCCGGGTACCACCAGCGGGTGGTCTACGTGCGCGGCATCGAAGAGCGGGAAATCGACGCGGTCACCGGGATCGGCGCGAAGATGGTCCTGGGCGGCCCCTCGCTCGGGGCGTCGGACGGCCTCCCCGGGATCATCGTCGGCATCACGCTGGCCGACCGGCTCAGCTCGGTGGTCGGGCACGAGATCACCGTGGTCAGCCCCGCCGGCCTCCAGGGGCGCCGTGACGGGCGCGCGGCGCCCAGCCAGCAGCGCTACAGGATCACGGGCATCTTCGAATCCGCGGAACAAGGAGTACGACGCGAATTACGCCTTCATTTCCATCGGCGAGGCGGGCCGGCTCTTCGAGAAGCCGGGGATGATCAGCGGTCTCGACATCCGGGTCCGCGACATCGACGAGGCCGGGGACGTGAGCGCGGGGCTCGGCGCGGCGCTCGCCCGGGGATTACCAGGTGTCCACGTGGTACGACCTCCACCGCAGCCTCTATTCCGTGATGAGGATCGAGCGCTGGTCCGCCTACATCCTCCTGTCGCTCATCATCGCGGTCGCTTCCTTCAACGTGCTCGGGTCGCTCACGATGAGCGTTCTCGAAAAACGGCGGGACATCGCGGTGCTGAGGTCGTGCGGCCTCCCGCGCGGGAGCGTCATCAGGATCTTCCTGTTCGAGGGGCTCCTGACCGGCGCGGCCGGCACCGCCGCCGGCATCGTCCTCGGCCTCGCGGTGATCTTCCTGCAGATGGAATTCCACCTCTTCCCCCTCGACCCGACGGTCTACATCATCCCGGCGATCCCGGTGGAGATCAGGCTCTGGGATTTCATCTCGGTCATCGCGGCGTCGATGGGACTCTCGACGCTGGCCGCGTTCTACCCGGCGAGCCGCGCTGCGGCTGTCGAGCCGGCCGCAGCGCTGAGGTGGGAATGAGCCCGGGCGCGAAGACCATCCTGGAGTGCTCCGGCCTCCACAAGACCTACGGGGCGGTGGGAGAAGCGACTCCCGAGGTGCGGGTCCTCCGGGGCGTCGACCTGCAGGTGAGGCAGGGGGAGATCGTCACGATCCTCGGGGCTTCCGGGTCCGGCAAGAGCACGCTCCTGAACATCCTCGGCGGGCTTGACCGGCCGACGTCCGGCGACGTCCTCTGGGAGGGGAAGTCGTATTACGCGATGGCCGAGGAGGCGCGGGCGGCGGCCAGGGGCGGATTCATCGGGTTCGTTTTCCAGTTCCACCACCTGTTGAACGAATTCACCGCGCTCGAGAACGTGATGATCCCGGCCATGATCCGGCGGGCCTCGCCGAAGGAAGCGTCGGCGCGCGCCACCGGGCTCCTTGCCGAGGTGGGCCTCGGCGGGAGGCTCCACCACCGTCCGGCGGAGCTCTCCGGAGGTGAACAGCAGAGGGTCGCGGTCGCCAGGGCCCTCGTCAACCGTCCCGCCATCGTCCTCGCCGACGAACCGTCGGGAAATCTCGACTCGGACAACAGCCGCCAGCTTTCGGATCTCATCGGCCGGCTGCACGCGGCCCACGGCCAGTCGTTCGTCATCGTCACCCACAACCGGCAGTTCGTGCCGCATTCCGGGAGGATTTTCACGATGGCCGACGGCAGGCTGGTACCGACCAAATCCGAAGGGTAGTGCCCGTTTTACCCGTTTTCGCACCGCCGGTGCGCGAATATCAAGACACTCGCTGAGGATCGCAGAGCCCCCGGAAATGAAGCGTGCCGAAAACGGGGGGTTGTTTTTCGTCGCGATTTTCTTATCTTGAATGCCTCACCGGGGGCGAGTGTCACACCCGGACCAATCATCAACGACAGGGGAGATCCCGCCATGAAATTCACAATCATTTTCGCGATGCTCGTCCTCGCGGCGCTCTTTATCACCGGGTGCCAGGATGAGCCAATGGCACCGCCGCTCGCCGACCCGGCCGCCGACGCTGCCGCCATCGACGACGTCACCGCCATCCGCATGATCGACGCGGAAATCTTTTCCGCGCAGTGCGACAGCCAGTTGAACCGGAAGAACCGCAACTTCTTCGGAATTCTCTCGGGCCGGCAGGAAGTCCCGCCCACCGATTCCAGGGGTCGCGGCGTCGCCGCGTTCAGGGTTTCACGCGACGGCGACAGCATCAGCTACAAACTGATCGTCGCCAATATCTCCAACGTGATCGGCGTCGAAATCTACAGGGGTGTCCGTGGCGAAAACGGCCTGGCCGTGCTCGAACTCTACTCCGACACGACGAATACCGGCCGGAGTTGCGGGCCGATTGCCCATGGTACCTTCAAACCGGAAGACCTCATCGGCCCCTACGCGGGAGCAACCGATTTCTCGCTGTTCCTGGCCGATCTCCACGCCGATTCGCTCTACGTCAACGTCCGGACCTCGGACGGGGTCGATTCGACGTCCGGAAGGCCGGGTGATTACATCGACGGTGAGATCCGCGGTCAGCTGCACCACCTCAACTGGGTGGGTGACTGGTGGAAGCATCACAACGACAGGGACGACCACGGGAAGGGGAAGGGTCACGACAAGGGAAAGGGCAAAGGCCACGACAAAGGGAAGGGCAAAGGCCACGACAAGGACGACGACGGTGACGACGACGGCGGTCACGGCGACGGCGGTCACCGCGACGGTGGTCACCGCGACGGCGGCGGTGGATAACACCCGTTTCAGATCTGCGGGCAACGGCCGCGGCGGGGATCACCCCGCCGCGGTTTTTTTATCTCCTCCCTCCGGGTTGAGGACAGGGACGCGCTCACGGGTGTGAGTTTGTTTTTTCACCGGTTTTCCATAACTTTATTCCCGTCCGGATCATCCGGGCGACGCCGGTCACGAAAGGGTCATTATGGCAAAAATCGAGAAGAGTAAACAATCGAGAAAAACGAAGATCGCGGATGTCTTTCCGTTCGGGAGGGAAAACTACCTGATACTGTTGACGGGGGTCATCGTGATCGTGGTGGGATATCTCGCCCTCTCGCAGAAAACCGTCGAAGGCTTCCTGCCGTTGACGGCCGCTCCGATCCTGCTCGTCCTGGGGTACTGCGTGATCATCCCCGTGGGGATCATGTACCGGAAAAAATCACGCGGGGCCGAAGGCCCTGAACATCCCGCAGGCTGATCCGCCGCCGCCTGTGGGACCGCGGAAAGCAGACGGGGGTGATCTTCCCGCTCCTCGTGGCCCTCATGGTGATCCTGTCGCCGGGCGTCCTGGGAGGATGCAAACGGCCCTCCGAGAGGAGGAAAGAGCAGGCAAGGCTCGACAGCCTGCGAAACGATACAGCCAGGCCCGCCATCAATCCCTACAAGACGGGCCGGGGGACCGCCCAGTATGACCGGGAACGGGAGAACCTGGGAAATCTCGACAGCCTCGTCACTCCCCGAACTCCCGCCGCCGCTACGAACCCAAGACCTTGATCACGACATGGAGGAGGTCCTCCGGATCGTAGGGCTTCGAGACGTAGTCGTCCGCTCCCATCTTGACGCACTCCAGCGCGGTCGGCACGTCCACCAGGGCGGTCAGGACGATGACGTGCGGATTCTTATTGAGCGCCTTCATCTCCCTGAGCACGCCCATCCCGTCGAGCCGGGGCATCTTCAGGTCGAGCAGGATGATGTCGTAATGGTTGACGGCGATCTTCTCCATCGCGTCCCTGCCGTCGACGGCGGTGTCCACGTCGAAATCCTCCACGATGAACTGCTGGGCGAGGTTGTTGCGGAGATCGGCGTTGTCGTCGACGCAGAGCATTTTCAGGTGTGTCTTCATGCCGCTCACCTATCAATAATCCCAGATTATTCCCAGTAAAAGTCGCCCCGCTTCGCGGGGTGGTTCCCGGTCTCATCCATCCGGTCGCCGTCGTATAATCTGCCGTTTTTCATCACCAGGCGGACCGACTCGCTGTTGCGGATGTCGTCGAGCGGGTTCCTGTCGAGGACCACGAGGTCGGCGAGCTTTCCCGGCTCCAGGGACCCCAGGTCCCTGTCCATCCCCAGGTACCGGGCGCCCGAGAGTGTGCCGCACCGGAGCGCCTCCATCGGCGTCATCCCGCCCTGCACGAACATCCATAATTCCCAGTGGACGCCGATCCCCTGGATCTGCCCGTGGGCGCCGAGCTGGACCTGCGTCCCGGCGTCGAGGGCCGCCTTCGCCGCTTTCGCATTCTCGATGTAATTGAAGTCGTTCTCGGCCGCCATCAGACGCCTGCGCGACCTCGATTCGATCACTTCCCTCGGCGTGAAGCTCATGAGCCGGCGGTTCTCCCAGACGTTCGTGACCATGTACCAGTAGTTCTCCCCCCAGAGGCCGCCGTACGATACGATCAGCGTGGGCGTGTATCCTGTCCGGCTTTTTCCGAACAGCGTGAGCACGTCCTTGTAGAGCGGCGAAACGGGGATCGAGTGCTCGATGCCCGTATGGCCGTCGAGGATCATGGACAGGTTCCAGAACAACGTGGAGCCCCCCTCCGGGTAGACCATCATGCCGAGAGCGCGGGCGGCCTCGATGACCTGCTGGCGCTGGTCCCGGCGCGGCTGATTGTAGCTCTTTACGCTGAAGGCCCCGACGGCCTTCAGCCGGCGGAGGTGGGAGAGGGCGTCGTCGTAACTGTTGATGATCGCCTTGAACGGCGCTTCGGCCCCGTAGAGGATGGACCCGGTCGAATAGAGCCGCGGACCGGTCAACAGGCCCGCCTTGAGCATCTCGGAGTTCGAAAAGACCGTCTCGGTGTTGGAGGACGGGTCGTGCGCCGTGGTCACCCCGAACCCCAGGTTCGCGTAATATCCCCAGTGGGTCCTCGGCGTGATATGGTCGCTCCCGGTGGAGATGTGCGCGTGGACGTCGATCAGCCCGGGGATGATGAACCTGCCGCCGACGTCGACCACTTTCGCGCCCGCCGGGACGGTGACGCTGCCCCGCGCGCCGATCGCGCTGATCCGGTTCCGCTCGACGAGCACGGTGGCGTCGCGGATCACTTCGTCCCCCTTCATGGTGATCACCGTCGCGCCGGTCAGCGCGACCGTTCCGGAGGGGTTGTCGGTGGGGGCCGTGAACCCGATCGCGATCCCGGTCGTATCGGGCCGGTCGTCGATGCTGTCCGCCGCGCCCTCCACAAACGCGAACGTCTTCGTGAGGTCGCGCGAATAGAGGACGGGGCCGAGGGACCAGTGGAGTATCCGGCTGTCGGGTGACCAGTTGAGGTAATACCCGGCGTCACGGGACACTTTCTTGAGGGGGTACTCCGACGACGCGGGCCCGATCTGGACCGGCTTGCCGGTTTTCGGGAAGACGGAAACATAGACGTTGAACCGCTCGACGATGGCCATCCAGCGGTCGTCCGGCGATGGAAGGAACTGCGCGGCATTGTCGGACGTAAAGTGCACCCTCCGGTCTTCGCCCTTCAACCCGACGCTGATCAGGGCCGACTTGCCCTCCTCGCCGGCGGAGAGGTACACCCGTTCGCCGGACGGGGTGAACATCGGCTCGGAGCCTTCCGTGGTGATCAGCGTCCCCGCACCCCCGCCCGAAGGCATCCAGTAAATGCCGGTCTCCCTCGAATACGCCGTCCCCCGGAGGTCGTCGCCGCCGGTCCGCCGGTAAACGATTTTCGAGCCGTCCGGGGAAAATTTCGGCTCGACGTAATGACCGGGCGCCGTCGTCAGTTTCTTCGACGTTCCGCCGTCGGCGCCCACCTTCCGGATGGCGCCTCGTTCCCGGTCGTTCCAGGTCGCGTAGACGATCGACCGGCCGTCCGGGGAGAAGGAGGGGAACAGCTCGAAATTTTCCCCGTCCCCCGTAAGGCGTTTCGGCGCGCCGTCGGGGAGTTTCTTGAGATAGAGGTTGCCGAGCGCGGTGTAGACGACGGACTTGCCGTCCGGAGAGACGGTCGTGAAGCGGAGCATCTTCACATCGAACCGTTCGGGCGCGACCTCCTGCGGGGTCACGACCGCATCGGTGATCGTCTGATGGACCTTCGCGCGGAACGGGATCGTGGTGAGGGCCTTCGTCGCGAGGTTGACCTTCATGATATGTCCGCCCGCGGAGATGACGATGAATTTCCCGTCCTTCGTCCAGGAAAATCCCGGATGGACGCCGAAGATGGCCCAGGTCTCCTGGGCGTCCCGGTTGAGGCCATCAAAGACCGGGGTCTGAATGCCGCTTTCGATGTCGTGGAGGAAGAGGACGGTTTTCAGCCCGACCCTCCGGACGAAGGCGATCGTTTTACCGTCGGGGGAGGGTTGGGGCCGGACCGAACCACCCGGCTCCGAAATGAGGGTTTCGGTTTTCCCCGTTTCACGGTCGAGGCGATTGATGACATAAATGACCCCGTACGGGTCTTTATTGTACTGGAACCCGCCGCCGGGGCTGACATCCTCGCTGTAATAGAGGTACCGGCCGTCGGGGGAAAGCGCCGGCTCGCCGGCATCCTGTTCCCAATTCCGCCGTTTCGTGAGCTGGAGCCCGTCGCCGCCGGCGGTGTGATACAGCCACATTTCACCCGCGCCGAGGGAACGGTTGTTTCGATAATGCTTCCGCGCCACGATGTAACGGCCGTCGGGCGACCAGACGGCGTTATTCAGCTGACGCTCTTTCTCATGGGTGATCTGCTTCCTGTCGGATCCGTCGGAGCGCATCATCCATATGTTTTCCACCCCGTCCCGGTCGCTGGTGAAGGAAATCCACTTCCCGTCCGGGCTGAACCTCGGTTGTGTTTCGAACGCGGGCCCGGCCGAGAGCAACGTCGCGTCCCCGCCCTCCATCGGAAGGCTGTAAATGTCCCCGAGGAGATCGAAAGCGATCGTCCCTCCGTTCGGGCTGACGTCGACGGCCATCCAGGTCCCCTCCCCGGTCTCGAAGTCGATCTCCCGGGAGGTGCCGTGCGCGGCCGTCACGTCCCACGCAGAGTCTTTTTTTGCCGCGGAGTCGGCGCTCGTTGTGACATCGGCGGCCCCCAAATCGCCTGCGGGCGAGGCGAAGGCCCGGTCCGGTAGTGTGGTCATCGCCAGGAAGATGACGAGGGTGGTAAAGATCCGGTGAAGATTCGGCATGGAGCGTCCTTTCTGAATGACGGGATGATGAGAAAAGCGACCTTAAGATAACGACCTTCCCAAAAGGATGCAACACCACGGCCGCCGACTTTGGAAATCGCGCGTTTTTCAGTACATTGAAAACGCCATGTCAAGGGATTCCGCCATCCGGCTCGCCATCATCGTCTCGCTCCTCGCGGGGTACGTCGTCGTGGCCGTCCTGCGATCAGGAACGGCCTGGTAACGCGCGGCGGTTTATCAGGGTCGCGGCGGATCCGGATCCCGACATCGAAGTTCTCCTTCAGCCCTCGCTCGCTGCATCACGGCGGGGTCCCATCCACCCGGATCGAATTCTTCCCGGGCAACTTCCCTGCGGTACCTCCGGTTTTTACATGCCCCCCCGGGGGGGGGGTGACCGCCGGAACGAATGAAATTGGCGCTCCCGGGGTGGATGCGGGGGGTGAGACCGTTCGGGGGCGTTCCATCCGGACTTTCGCGGGGGACTTGATTCTTCGGGGTGCAATACCTATATTTTCGCATTCATTTCCAACAAACGGGGAAGCGATGCCTCCAGAAAAAAAACGCCGAAAGATTCTGCTCGTGGATGACGAGGCGGGCTTTGCCGAGCTTTTACGCGACCTCCTCGAGATGGACAACTACGAGGTCGTGACGGCTGAGAACGGCGAGGAAGGGCTCGAAAAGTTGAAGACGTTCGCCCCGGACGTCATCATCTCGGATGTCGTCATGCCGAGGATGAGCGGTTTCGAAATGTTCAAGCAGGTGAAGGCCTCGCCCGAAACATCGTCGCTTCCATTCCTCTTCATCACCGGTTTCCAGGACGAGCGCGTCCTCTCCGAGGCGCGCAAGCTCGGCGTCTTCGGCATCCTCCGCAAACCGATCGACATCGAGCAGATCGAAAGCCGCATCAAGGAACTCTCGAAGGTCTGATCCGCCGTCCGGGTGGTCGACGGCGCCCCGTCGCCGTCAGGAAGCCCCACCCCGCACCTCATTCCCCCGGATCGTCATGTGGAGCCACGAGCGCAGCCGGGAGTGACCGGGGATAAACTTCCCGAAATCGCCGGCAGTGCGTCCTTGAAATTCCAACCATATCTGGATATATTGTCCGGAGCAGATCAGACCATTTACTCCCGGCCCGAATGAAGATCCCGTTTTTCCGGAGCCTCCGGTTCAAAGTCGGGGTGGGGTACGTGTTCCTCGTCGTCATCAACGTGCTCCTCACCGCGTGGGCGATCTACAACTTCATCGGCCTGACCCAGTCGACGAACATCCTCCTCACCGAGAACTTTCCGAAGATGATCTCGCTGGAAAACATGGCGAGGTCGGTCGAGCGGCATGAAAACGCGCTCTCCCTCGTCCTGACGCAGGATCTCGCCAACGGCAAGCTCCGGTTCAACGAGGCGAAGTACGAGTTTTACCGGAACTTCCAGATCGCCGAAAAGGACAGCACCCACCCGGACCTCGCGCTGATCCTTTCCGACATCAGCGCCACGTACGCGGGGTACCTGCTCGTCACCGACTCCCTGTTCCTGATGGCCGATCGGGGCAGCTACGCCGAGGCGAAGATTTTCTATTACGACCGGATCACCCCCTTCTCGAAGAGGCTGATCGACAACTGTTTCTGGCTCCTGGAGGAGAACCAGAAGATGCTGCAGATCGTGGCGCGGGAGACCCGGACCACCTCCGACGAGGCGAGCCTCGCGGTCCTCGTGGCGTCGCTCATCGCCGTCTCCCTGAGCATCGTGACGATGCTGCAGTTTACCAAGCGGATCATCGAGCCCGCCGAGCGGCTCACCGAGACCGTCCACCAGATCGGGCGGGGCAGGCTCGACCTCAAGCTCGACATCGTGACGAACGACGAGATCGGGGAACTGAGCCGGGAGTTCAACAAGATGACCGAGCGCCTCCGGCGCTACGAGGAGATGAACATCCAGCAGATCATTTCGGAGAAGAACAAGTCCGAGACGATCGTCGAGAGCATCGCCGACGCGATCATCGTCTGCGACGCCGACAGCCGCATCCAGCTGCTGAACCAGTCCGCGGTCGACCTCCTCCAGGTGACCGAGGCCGACGCGATCGGCCGGCCGGCGGGAGAGGTCATCCGCGATCCCCGCCTGAGGACCATCCTCACGAGCGGCGACGAATCCGCGATCAGGGACGAACCGTACCTTTCCTTCCGCTACCGGAACAAGACCATCTACCTCCGGCCGCGGATCACGGTCATCCCCTCGCGCGAACGGACGGAGCGCGGCGGGACCGTGCTCGTCCTGCAGGACGTGACGCTGTACAAGGAAATCGACAAGATGAAATCGGACTTCATGGCGGCGGTCTCGCACGAGTTCCGCACCCCGCTCACCTCCATCAACATGGGGGTGGACATCCTGCGGCAGGGGCTGCTCGGGCCGCTCACCCCGGAGCAGCAGGAACTCCTCGCCGGTTCGAAACAGGACTGCGAACGGCTCACCAAACTCGTCCGCGAGCTGCTGCAGCTCTCGAGGCTCGAAGCGGGGAAAATCGAAATCAAGGCGGAACCGTTCGACGTGGCGGCGGCGATCGAGTCGGCGCTCCAGCCGCTCAAGCTCCCGTTCCACGAGAAGGGCGTCGACCTCGTGGTCGTCGGGGACGGGGGCCTCCCGCCGCTGACCGGGGACGAGCAGCAGTTCTCCTGGGTCGTCTCCAACCTCGTCAACAACGCGCTTCGCCACACCGGATCAGGCGGGAGGGTCGAACTCCGGTCCTCCCGCGACGGTGAGGCCATCCTCGTCCAGGTGCGCGACACCGGGCGCGGAATCCCAGAAGACCAGCTCGAAAAGATTTTCGACAAGTTCGTCCAGGTCAAAGCCCAGCAGGTCGCCACGCCGGGGAGCGTCGGGCTCGGACTGGCCATCGCGAAGGAGATCGTCGAGCTGTACGGCGGCAGGATCTGGGCGGAGAGCGTCGTGGACGTCGGTTCGACCTTCTCCTTCACGCTCCCCATCCCGCAGAAGGTGACATCGTGACCGACAAGCCGACCGTCCTGGTGGTGGACGACGAAAAGAACATCCTGAAAATCCTCCGGATCGGCCTGGAAGCCATCGGCCTCTCGGTGGAGGCGTTCGACAACCCCGTGGACGCCCTCGACGCCCTGGAACCGGGACGGTACGACCTCGCCTTCATCGACCTCATGATGGCCCCCGTGGACGGCATGCACGTCCTCAGGGAGATCAAACAGAGGTCCCCCTCGACGACCGCCGTGATCATCACGGCGCACGGCTCGATCGACAGCGCCGTGGAGGCCATCAGGCAGGGCGCGTTCGATTTCCTCCAGAAACCCTTCGACCTGAAGGAGCTCCAGCTCTTCACGCAGAAGGTGCTCGACCACCACCGGCTGGAACGGGAGGTGAGGCGCCTGCGCGAGCTGGTCGCCTCAGGGGAGGCGGGGACGGAGATCATCACCCGGAACCCGCTGCTGCGGGAGCAGATCGAGCTCGCGCGCCAGGTCGCCGACAGCCTGCTCACGGTACTGATCGAAGGGGAGAGCGGCACGGGGAAGGAACTGGTGGCACAGTACATCCACCGCAACAGCCAGCGCCGCGACAAGCCGCTCATCAAGGTGAACTGCGCCGCGCTCCCGGAAAACCTCCTCGAGAGCGAACTCTTCGGTCACGTCAAGGGGGCCTTCACGGGCGCGGTCAGGGACCGCGAAGGCCGGTTCGAGGCCGCGGACGGGGGGACCGTGTTCCTCGACGAGGTGGCCGACATGAGCAAGGCGACGCAGGTGAAACTGCTCCGGTTCCTCCAGCACCGGGAGTTCGAGCGGGTCGGCGACAACGAGACGAAGAAGGTCGACGTGCGGATCATCGCCGCGACGAACCGGCGGCTCTCGGACGCCCTCGAGGACGGCTCGTTCCGCGACGACCTCTACTACCGGATCAACGCGGTGCGGATCAACCTCCCGCCGCTGAGGTCGCGGCCGGAGGACCTCCTGCTCCTGATCCACCATTTCCTCGGGAAATTTTCCCCGGGCCGCGAGCTCTCGATCCTGCCCGAGGCCCTCGATCGCCTCACGGCGCACGGCTGGCCGGGAAACGTCAGGGAGCTCGAGAACGTGATGGAACGGGCCGCGCTTCTCGCGGTGGACGGCGTGATCGGGACCGGGCAGCTCCCCGAGGAATTCCGGGCCCCGGCGGACGGTGCGGCGGGCTTCATCTCGCTCGAGGAGGCCGAGAGGACGGCACATCGCGCGGATCCTCGCGCGTCTCGAAGGACCTGGACGAGGCCGCGAGGGTCCTGCAGATCGACCCCACGACCCTCTGGAGGAAGCGGAAAAAATACGGATTGTAGCATTGCATTTTGCACTCCCCCGAATGACGTGAAATACCCCCCGGTCCGGGGAAACCCGGATTTCATCCCGATTTCTAACTGCAAATTGCAGGGCGGTCGGGTTCCACGCCGCCTCAACCCCTTGTTTCCAGTTAAAATCACATCCTTCCGGCGGGACCGTCCGTGGCACGTCCCTTGCATGATATCTCCATGGATATGGCGGCGATCCTGAAGTGCCGCGCCACCTTTAACAGCACGTGATCCGTGACAGTCAGGGCATCAACGAAGAACAACGGGACCGTCGGAATCCTCGATATCCGGGGATCGCTCGTGGGCGACGGCGACACCGACGAAGTGCGCGCCGCCGTGGGCGACTTCCTCGAGCAGGGGATCCGGCACGCCGTGATCGACCTGCACAAGGTCAATTACCTCAACAGCACCGGGATCGGCGCCATCATCGCGGCGCATACGACGTTCCGCAAGAACGGCGGCGACATCCGGCTGACCGGCCTCTCGGACAACGTGCAGAGCCTGCTCGTCATCACCAGGCTCATCGACGTGTTCGAGGTGTACGACACCCTCCGGGAGGCGATCGCGAGTTTTGAAATCAACGTCAAAAACTAATATTCACTCATCCATCACCCCCTTACAATAAAGGAGTCACCGGAATGAAACAGTCGACATTCGTTTCGATCGTCATCCTCGCGGCGATCGTCATCTCCGTCGTCATTTACCTCTTCATCCTCGGCAACCCGGCGAACTTCAAGGACGGCGAAAACCGCCAGCGGCCGCTGAACCTCATGGGAACCGTGTACACCGGGGGATACGTCGTGCCCGCGCTGATCGCACTCTCCCTGATGGTGTTCACCTTCATCCTCGAGCGCATCTTCTCCCTGAAGAAAGCCCAGGGCAAGGGTTCGCTCGCGACATTCCTCAAGAACGTGCAACGCTCGCTCGCCGGGGGCCAGATCGACGAAGCCGTGTCGCACTGCGACAAGCAGCGGGGGTCGATGGCCAACATCCTGCGCGCCGGCCTCGAGCGGTATTCGACCCTCTCGAAGGAGGGCAAGGGGATGGACGCCGAGAAGCAGATGTCGGAAGTCCAGCGCGCCATCGAGGAAGCCACGGCCCTCGAGATGCCCATCCTCGAGAAGAACCTGATCGCCATGTCCACGATCGCGTCGATCTCGACCATGCTCGGCCTGTTCGGGACCGTCATCGGGATGATCCGCGCGTTCGCCGCGCTGGCCCAGGCGGGAGCCCCCGACGCGATCCAGCTCTCGATCGGCATCTCCGAGGCGCTCATCAACACGGCCCTCGGCATCTTCGCCGCCATCGTCGCGATCGTGGCCTACAACTTCTTCGTGAACAAGGTGGACAACTTCACCTACATGATCGACGAAGCGAGCTACGATATCCTGCAGACCCTGAAGGTGAAATAAGAAGAAAGGTCCTCGACCATGCCGAAAATAAAAGAAGAAGAGGATCGGCGTCGCGATAGACAACACACCGCTCGTCGATGTGGGGTTCCTGTTGCTGACGTTCTTCATGCTGACGACGCAATTCCGTCCGCCCGAAGAAGTGCAGATCATCCTCCCGTCGTCCCATTCGGCCTTCAAGCTGCCCGATTCCGACGTCATGACGATCACGATCAGCGAGGACAACCGGATCTTCCTGGGATTCGATTCCCAGAAAATGACCGGTCGTCTGTTCGGAGAGGAGAACAAGCTCCGGGCCGGTATCGAGGTCACGAAGGAGGAGCTTGGAGACCTGCTCGTGAAGGCCCGCATCGCAAACCCGCGGCTGCGGACCGTCGTCAAGGGCGACCAGAAGGCGGAGTACGGCCTCGCGGAGGACATCATGAATATCCTCCAGAAAACCAACATCACGAGGTTCAATCTCGTGACTGAACTGGAAAACGAATAGGAGAAGACCATGGGCGCAGTTGATGCACCGGGCCCGCGAGGGCACGACAAGAAAAAAGGTAAAAAGAAGAAAAAACGCAGAGTTGGAGTGCGCATCGACAACACCCCGATGGTGGACGTCGCGTTCCTGCTCCTGACGTTTTTCATGCTCACCACGACGATGAACAAGCCCCAGACGATGGAGATCAACCTTCCGCCGAGCAACGACGTCACGGTCGAGGTCGCCATGAGCAACCTGATGACGCTGCTGGTGAAGGAAGACGGCTCCATCTACTGGAACATCGGTGTGGACCCCCCGGAGAAAGTGGCATTCAAGGGGCTGAGGGCGCTTGATGAACGAGCGAAACCAGGCGAATCCGAAGCTGATCACGCTGATCAAGATCGACCGCAAGGGGAAGTACCAGATGATGGTCGACATCATGGATGAGCTCAACCTCGCGAACGTCACCAGGTTCAGCCTCGCCCCGATGGGGGACAACGACAAGAAAATCCTCTCGAAGGTATTGTGAGGAGGAATGACCCTATGACAAACCAAGCGAGAGCAACATTCTCGTCCCACTCGGGGATGCAGGAAGTCAAGGAGGTCTACAAGAGGAACCTCCTCCGGGCGTTGATCATCGCGACCGCCCTGCATCTCGCCATCATCGGTTCCTACTATCTCGCCGGCTGGCTCGCCGAGGAGGAGGAGCCCACGATGACGGTCAGGATCATGAAATACACCGACCTGGGGCCGCCTCCCTCGATCACGAACACCGAGGCCGCGCCGCAGGTGGCGGTCAGCGTCCCGGTGTCGAAACCGAGCGTCGGCGTGCCCGTCCCCGTTCCGGACGCGGAGGTGAACCCGGAACAGACGATCGCGACCCAGCAGGAACTCTCCGACATCCAGAGCCCGGCGGTGAGCACCAACGAGGGCGACGGAGGGGTCTCGATCGAGCAGGACATCAACATCGACGAGGATCCGCCCGATTTCGTGCCGGTGGAACAGCAGCCCGTTCCCGTCAAGCAGGTCGAATCCCGACTACCCGGAGATCGCGCGGCGCGCCGGGGTCGAAGGCACGGTATGGGTGAAGATCCTCGTGGACAAGGAAGGGAAGGCCAAGAAGGCCGTGATCATGAAGAGCGACAACGAAATCTTCAATGAGAACGCCATCAAGGCTGCGCTCGGGTGGGTGTTCACCCCTGCGATGATGAACAACGGCCCCGTGGCGGTCTGGGCCGCCGTCCCCTTCCGCTTCAAGCTGAACAAGTAAAACACATTCCCCCCCGAACCCGCCGCGCGACCCGCCCGCGGCGGGGGAGTCGGGGCCACGACAGGCAGACGCCATGAACATCCAGTCCGTCCTGACTCTCCTCAGCCTGGTCACCGCATCGCTCATCCTGCTCATCGGCATCGTGTTACTGACCGGGTGGTTCGTTCCCGGCGCGATCCAGGACAATTACCGGTACACCCTCGGAGGGATCATGACCGCGTACGCGCTGTACAGGATCGGCATGGCGATCAGCAGGTTGCGAAGGCAGGGCAGGACGGGAAAGGACGCAGATGAGAACGATGGCTCCACGGATGAAACTTCGTAAAGCCCCGGCCGCGGCGCTCCTGGCGCTGGTGCTCGCGGCGCCGGCCTTCACCGGGTGCTCGGACAAACAGGCGGACACCCCCACCCGGGGCCGTGTCTCCGTCGCGGTCTGCGAAGAGGTCCTCCCGCTCGATCCGCGAGGAGGAGGCTCGCTTCGAGGAGCTCTACCCGGAAGCGACGGTCGACATCCGCCCCCGCCCGGCGCGCGAAGCGATCGCCGAGCTGTTCAGCGACAGCGTGAAGGTCATCGTCTCGTCGCGCGCGCTCAACGGCGAGGAACGCGCCGCGCAGAAGGCGCTGAACCTCGAGGTCAACGAGGTGAAGATCGCCCTGGACGCCGTGGCGGTCATCGTGAACGAGGCCAACGACGTCGCGCGTCTGACGCTGCCGCAGCTGGACAGCATTTTCACCGGGCGGCTGATGGACTGGGGCCTGCTCGGTTGGCGGGGATCGGCCGGGAAAATCTCGGTCTTCCTCCCGGACAGGAACATGGCCGCCTATGAGACCTTCGCGGCAAGGGTCCTCGGCGGGAAGGGCTACGGCACACCCTCGAAGATCGCGGCCTCCAGCCCCGACATGATCGACGAGGTGGGGAAGGAGCCGTCATCGATCGGAATCGTCGGGTTGAACTGGCTGAGGAACACGACCGCCCGGGTGCGCATCGTGGAGTTGTCGGACCCGTTCGCGCCCGATTCTCTCGGCGGCCCGGGGAAATATTACTCCCCCCACCAGGCCTACATCTACAAGAAATTGTATCCGGTGACGAGGATTGTGTATATTTACTCCACCCCCGACAGCTATGGGGTCTCGAGCGGATTCACCTCGTTCATCACCAGCGCCGCGGGACAGAAAATCGTTCAAAACCAGGGCCTCGTCCCCGCGACGATGCCGGTGCGGCTCGTCGAGTTGAGAGACGACAATCTTTGAAACCCATCGATTTTGAGGGATTTTCGACGATAACCTCACTCGAGGAACAAAGAACGCGTTTACGGGGTATATATAGTAAGCCCAACAGGTTGAAAAATATTAACATCGAAGCCATCATCATCAGGTAGAAAGCAATGAAACGATCAGTCTCCACAGCCTTCCTGACTCTCCTGCTGACACTCTGCTTCGCAGGCCCGGCATTTTCCCAGGACGACCTGGAGAAGGGGAAAAACGAGCTCAAGGCCGGAAACCTCAAGAAAGCGGTCGAATACCTGCAGGATTTCATCTCGGACAATGAGACGAACCCGCAGGGCTATATCTGGCTTGCCAGGACGTTTATGGCCCAGGATTCGATGCAGAAGGCCGAAACCGAATTGATCAAAGGAAGGGCGCTCGCTGAACCGAACGCGGAGATCTACATCCTCCTCGGCGACATCTACTCGACAAAGAAACAGTTCGCCGCCGCCGAACAGCAATATGCGAGGGCTACCGAATTCGACAGCACAGATGTCGGCCTCTATCTGAAACTGGCCGAGGCCCAGATGAAGGCCCGGCAGTACAATCCGGTGGCGAAAACCTACAACAGAATCCTCGAATTGGATCCCCAGAACGTCGTCGCGCTCCGGGCCCTCGGGACGCTCTATGTCAAGGCGAAGAAGTACCCCGCCGCGCTGCCGATCCTGGAGAAGCTCTACCCGCTCCAGAGCGATTCGCTCGACGTCCAGTACGCTTACGTCAAGACCCTCTTCGAAACCGGAAACTGTGAGAAGATGATCCCGATCGCGGAATCGCTCTTCCAGCGGGACGCCTCGCTCTCCGACGTCCAGTCGATGCTCGGCGAGTGTTACAAGGCCACGGGGGCCTTCGACCGGGTGATCGCGATTTACTCCGTCAAACCGGTCGATTCCCTCACGGTCGAGGAGCTCGTCGGGCTGGCCAAGGCCTACCGGTCGACCGACCAGTTCGACAAGGCGGTCGCAACCTACGAGACCGTCCTGAAGCGCGACAGCTCGCGCTGCGACATCCTCTACGACCTGGGCACGACCTATATGAAGGTCAAGGACTACCAGAAAGCCGTGACGGCGTTCGCGAGGAAAGTGGCCTGCGACACGTCGTCAGGTTACCGGTTCGCGTCGCACCTGAACGCGGCGATGTCGTACATGCAACTGAAGGATTTCAAGAGCGCCGAAGAGAACACACTCGCGAGCATCGAGCTGCGGCCCGACAACGTCCAGGCCCGGCTCACGCTCGCCCAGAACTACGTCCAGATGGGCGACCTCCCGAAGCAGCGTGCCGGGTACAAGAAGGTCATCGAGCTCGGGACGGCGGACACGACGGTCAACGGCAAGTATGACCGCGCCCTCGAGGAAGCGTACCGGATGGAGGGCGTGCAGGAACTCCTGGATAAAAAATACAATTCCGCCATCGAATTGCTCAAGAAGTCGGTCCAGATCAATCCGAAGCACTGCAACACGGTCCTGTTGCTGGCCCAGGCCTACCACAACAGCAACAACAAGGACGAGGCGACCCGCTACTACTGCCGTGTGATCGGCACCTGCCCGAAGGGCGAGGATGCCGAGATCGCCAGGAAAGGGCTCGAGATCCTCGGGACCGGTTGCGGCGCAAAGTAATCCCGAAAATATCCTGCGCGGAAATGGCCCTTCATCGAAGGGCCATTTTTTTTCCCCCGGCCCCCGATCGTCCTCTGCCCCGATAAAAATGGGGGGCTCCAATAGCCCCCCCCGTCCACTCCATCGCATTAAAACTCCCCAAATTTCAATAAATGGCCATAATTTCTTTGAAAGCCCACGAATTGTGGACATTCACCACATATATTCTTTAAGATCTTGTGTCCTGCATCATAAAACCCTTGAGTTTAATACTGTAAACGACTACATTCAAACGGTTTTATAACAGGCCTATCCCGGGAGGGAGAAACGGAGGAAGTTTGATGCTCTACACAATCGTTGCGCTTTCATACTCGGTCGCGAATGTCATTCTCGCGATCCTGATCCTGATAAAATACCGCCAGGCGTTGCTCTCGAAATTCTACGTTTTCTGCGTGGGATGCCTGCTCACCATCGCGGTCATCGGCTGGTACCTGCCGCAGGCGCACACTGAATTGTTGAGGGTGGTCCTCCGCTCCGCCGCGGTCTTCCTGTACTCCGTCTTCCCCTTCTTCTTCATCCATTTCGTGGTGATCTTCGTCCGGCGTTACGAGATCCTGCGCTCGAAGACCACCATCATCGCCATTTACTTCACGGGGCTCTTCAGCTACACCATGGTCCTCCTCGGCCTCATCCCCGAACCGCTCCTGAAGGATGGCTCCGTGGCCGAGAGCGGTTATATCTTCTTCCTGACCTGGATGACGATCTTCTTCACCATCGGCATCGCGATGCTCTACGAGATCGCCAGGGGATTCTACGAGAAGGTGGGCAGGGCCAACCTGCTCCTGGCATCATTCATCGTCCTCCTGCTGGTCCTGCCCGGCCCGTTCACCGAGACGCTCTTCTTCGACATCCTGGGGATCGGGACCACCGGCTATTACATCTCGAGCATGATCGCGGTGACCGTCGCCGTCTACTTCATCTTCCGGCACAAGATCGTCGTCAACACCTTTTACGACAGCCTGAAATCGGCGCTCTCGGTCATCAACGACGTCATCCTCACGGTGAACGAGGACCTCCGGATCGAGATGGTCACCGGGGGGGTCACGTCCCTCCTCGGTTACGGCGACAACGAGCTGCAGGGCAAACTGCTCCAGGAGTACCTCGACCAGCCCGCGCGGATCGAAGGCTACCGGGACTCGGTCATCGGCGGCCGGCCGCGGGAGGGACTGTTCGACGTGGACTTTCTCCGGAAGGACGGGGAACGCGTCTCGATGAACTTTTCCTTCATGCCGATGAAGGTGAACGAGCAGGTCACCGGGTTTGTGGCGGTGGGTCGCGACATCACCGAGAGGAAAAGGATCGAGGAAAAACTGAGGGAACGGGACCGGCTCGAGGGCCTCGGGACGCTCGCCGCCGGCGTGGCCCACGATTTCAACAACATCCTCCAGGTCCTCCTGATGAACAACTCGGGGAACCTGCCCGACAGCCGCGAGGCGCGCACGCGGAGGGACGACATCAATAAATCGGCGATCGAACGGGGGAAAAACCTCGTCAGGCAGATCCTCACGTTCGCGCGCAAAACGCCCGTCAAATTTCACAGCGTGGAGCTGAACGGGCTCGTCAGCGAGTGCGTCGAAGATGCTCTCGAACACCTTCCCGAAGACCGTGTCGATACGCGCCGACCTCCGTGACGGCATCCCGCCGGTCGAGGCCGACGACACCCAGCTCACGCAGATCGTGTTCAATCTCTGCGTCAACGCCCGCGACGCGATGGAGAACGGGGGCCAGATCACGATCGGGACCGGGATGGCCGAGGGCTCCGAACTGGCCGAACGGTTCCAGGACGTCCGGCCGGTCCCGTACGTCCGGCTCTCGGTCACGGACACGGGGTCCGGCATGACCGAGGAGGTCCGCAAGAGGATCTTCGAACCGTTCTACACGACGAAAGGGAGGGGAAAGGGGACCGGTCTCGGCCTGGCGGTCGTGTACGGCATCATCGGCACCCATGGCGGGTTCATCGACGTGAAGAGCCGGCCGGGTTCCGGAACGACCTTCGAGCTCTTCCTCCCCGCCTCCGACGGCACCGTCCGGACGGCGGCCCCCCTGCGGGAATCTACGCCGGTGCATCAGGCCGTACGCCGGACGATCATGATCGTGGAGGACGAGGAAATGATCCTCTCGGCCGTGATGCTCCTGTTGAGGGAGAAGGGGTACGATTGCATCCCCGCGAAGGACGGGGCGGTGGCGCTCGAGCAATGGGAGAAATACCACGAACGCATATCGGCAATCCTGCTCGACGTGGACCTGCCGAAGATCAACGGGTGGGACGTCATGCTCCGGGTCAGGAACACCGATCCGGATGTCAAGATCATCCTGTGCAGCGGCTTCCTCGACCCGGAATTGAAGACAGCGATGGCGGACGGGGGGGCGAACGATTTCCTCGGGAAGCCGTACGAAATCCAGGAGGTGCTGACCTCGCTCGATCGCGTCTTCGAGAACGGAAAAACCGTGAAATACTGATCCGGCGGGAGGGCGCCCGCCGGATCGGAACGCCGTCAGGTCACGGTCAGATCACGTGCCCCGACATCCGGCGCGGGAGCCGGACTTCGAATTTTCCCTTTTCGATGTCGGCCGCGTACCTCAGGAGCGTGTCGAGTTGCCCCTTTCCGTGGATCCCCGCCTCTTCGAGCACCTTCGCCGCGGAACCGCTCCCGAGGTAGTGCCCTCCCCTGAACGAATGGAGCGACCGCCTGATCCCCTCGTTGCTCCGGACCCACTGGTGGAGCGTGGGCACCGTGAAGTCGGTGATGCCGATCGACTCGAACGTGAGTTCCTCCGGCAGGATCGATTCCTGCTCGGCGCGGGAGAGGAGCTTGAAGAGCTCCACGCTCGTGACGTAGAAGATGTTCATGTTCAGGCCCCGCCGTTCCAGCTCCGGGAGGACTTCGGCCACGAAGACCGTCGCGATGCCGTTGCCCTGGAGGAAGAGCGTCCCGTTATACTGCCGGGAGTCGGGGTCCGCCCTGCGCATCGCGTAGATCCCATCGGCGGCGTGGTGTGCGGGGGGAAGGTTCAGCGCGGGCCTGTCCACGACCCTGTCCGCCGGCCTGGTGACGAACGGCGCGATGATGGCGGGCCGGTGGCGCAGGGCGGCCACCGTCATGTGCCAGATCTCCTGCGGGTCCCAGGGGGTCAGCGTGATCATGACCCGGTTCGGGAAGCACTCCTGAAGGAGCTGGAGGGCCTGAGGGTCCGCGTGCGTGGGCCCGTCCTCGCCGGTCTTCACGCCGGCGTGGGCGTTGACCATGATCCACGTATTGTACGGCAGCCCGAGTTCGGCCTCCCGCGTCTGCTGGCCGATACCGTGGAGCCTCGCGGCGACATGCTCCAGCGCGGCGAGGAACGCGCCGTACGAGGAGGTCACGCCGACGTGCCGGCCGAAACTCGAGACACCCGACATCAGCGCCCCCATCGCGTCTTCGCAGATCCCCCCGACGGGGACGAGCCGGGACCCCGGGTTTTCCACCGCGTTGTAGAAACCCTCGGCGAACCCCTTGTTGATCAGGTTCACGCTCGTCGAACCGAGCAGGTCGGCGGACGACACCAGGAACGCGCCGCCCGTCGCCGTATTGAGGTAGCCGAGCGTCTTTCCGAGCACTTCCCTGAGCGTCACCGAACTCCCGGGTTTGAGGACGAGTTCTTCCGGGGTCTTCTTCGCGTCGATATCGGGCCTCGTAAAGAGCGCTTCGGGGTTCGGGGCGCCGGCGCGCCGGGACCGCCCGCGTTTCGTGAGACGGTCTTTCGATTGCGCGATCCGTCCGGCGGCCCATTCCGCCATCGCCGGGTTCTGTCCGATCACCTCGCGGATCACCATCAGCGTGTCGTAGTAGAGTTTTTCGACGGAGGCCGCGTCCGTCGGGCCGTCCTTCGGCAGTCTCGGGAACTGTTTGTTGAACGTCGATTCGAACTCCGCCAGCGAGCCGTAATACCCGTCCGAGCAGAATTTATGGCCGGCCCCGTGGGACTCGCGGCCCTGGACGCCGTATTTCCATCCCTTCGTGGTGCGGTAGACGATCGCGGTGGGTTGCCCGGTCCCGAGGGTGAGGGCGAATTTTTGCGCCGCGGCGATCTCGTTGAAATCATGACCTTCGGGGACGAAGATCACGTTCCAGTCGTGGAGGTAACAGAGCTCCGCCGGGCTCCACTGCACATAGTCGCCGGGGACGTCGTTCTCCCGGCAGACCCGGTTCGAGTCGATCGACGCCTGGTTCCAGTCGACGTGGAGGAACACGTTCCGCAAACGCGCGGTGGCGGCCGCCGCGAGCGCCTCGTGCACCCGGCCCGGGGTCATCCCCCCTTCACCCTCGACGATGTGGACGTTCGGGGGATCCTGGCCGTAGGTGTCCATGGCCCCGAGGGCAAGCCCGATGGAGGCCGGCACGCCGACCCCGCTCGCGCCGGTGGCGATTTTCACGAAGGGAGTGGCGCAGGTCGGATGGCCGTCGAGCGCCCGCGCGTGGTGTTGCGCGAAGAGGGGAGTGCTGTTCGTCGGGTTCCTGCGGAACCCGAGGAGGTCCTCAAGCCTGAGCTGGCGTTTGTCAGGGGCCAGCAGGTCGGCACGTTTCAATTTCGGTGATCCAACCCTCACGAGTTCATTCCGCAGGGCCCACATCGAGTAGAGTCCCATCGCCTTGTGGCCCGCGGCGTAGGAGATCATGTCCGCCGCTTCGTCCTCGGGGTTCTGGAAGTTATAGTCCATCGTGCCGTAGAGCAGACCCTCGACGAATCGTCCGGAGGAGATGCTCCCGCCCGGGTGCCCGGAGGTCGGGACGAAGTTGTACAGGATTGCGCAGAGCGTCCTGTAGATGAGGTCGATCCTCTCGAGGATCGCCGCGTCTTCGCCGGAGAGTTCGGGCCGCGTCCCCGACATCAAGTCCTGGATGTTGAAGTACTGGCCCCGCCTGGTGCCCAGGCGGAATGGGGAGGGTGTGAATGTCGGATTCGCCATCGGATTTTCCTCTATTTTTGGTCCGGGTCGTGATGTGAGCGGATCGGACAGAGAACTACCGCCCTATCGTATGTAGATGAAAAGAGCAAAATTCATTCCATAATCGGGACACGGACAGTGGGTGAGAACACCTTAAAACGGAGGGAATTTGGGTATTTTACGCCCGCCGGATCGGCGGCCTGAACTTCGCCGCCCCCGTTTTTTCATACCTGAAAAAAATGGTTTTTATTATCTTAACCGTGCCCAGGCCATGAAGCAAACTGCGTCAAAACATGACCGCGCCCGTGACTCTTACCTGCGTATCTGGGAGACTGTCCGGCGCATTCCCCGCGGGCGCGTCTCGACGTACGGGACGATCGCGCGCAAGGCCGGATTGGCCGGCCAGGCGCGGCTGGTGGGATACGCGCTGCACAACCTCCCGGAGGGCGCCGATGTCCCCTGGCACCGCGTGGTGAATGCCCGGGGGGAGGTATCACTCCGCGCTGCTGGAGGGGGCGACAACCGGCAAAGGCAGGCGATCTCAGCGGAAGGCATCCGGCTCGCGAACGGGAAGATCGACCTCACCCGCTACGGTTGGCCCCGGGACGCGTTCCGCCCGTCGCGATAGAGCCCCGAGGTTGTTTGTCCCTCGGTCGTTTCGTATATTGGGGCTGATATTTCCGCAAGTCCACTCTTCCAACAACCTCGAAACCGGAACCGGCCATGGAATACAGAATCGAAAAAGACTCCCTGGGCGAAAGGCAGATCCCGTCCGACGCCTACTACGGAATACAGACGTTTCGCGCGCTCGAAAATTTTCCCATCAGCGGCATCAAACCGAAGAAAGCGTACGTCGAAGCGACCGTGCACATCAAGAAGGCCGCCGCCGTCGTCAACCGCGACCTCGGCCTGCTCGACGCGAAGAAGGCGGACGCCATCGTCAAGGCGGCCGACGAGATCCTCTCCGGCAAGTTCCGCGACTCGTTCGTCGTGGACGTCTACCAGGCCGGCGCCGGCACGTCGCACAACATGAACACCAACGAGGTGATCGCCAACAGGGCCATCGAGATCCTCGGGGGGAAGAAGGGCGATTACTCGGTTCTCAGCCCGAACGACCACGTCAACATGGCGCAGTCGACCAACGACGTCTGCCCGACGGCGATCCGCCTCGGCGCCCTCATGGAGGTCCGCAACCTTGACGTCACGCTGGACAAACTCGAAAAGTCCTTCCTGAAGAAGGGGAAGGAGTTCGACCCGATCGTGAAGTCGGGGAGGACCCACCTGATGGACGCGGTACCGGTCCGGCTCGGGCAGGAATTCACCGCGTACGGCGTGAACGTCAGGAAACACCGCGCGGCGATCGCCCACGCGGCGGACGCCTCGCGCGAGCTCGGCATCGGCGGCACGGCCGCCGGCACGGGGCTGAACGCGCACCCGGAATACCGCAAACGGATGGTGGACCAGCTGAAAAAACAGACGGGGATCGACCTGAAGATGGCCGAGGATTATTTCGAGGCAATGCAGAGCCTCAGGCCGATGGTCGAGCTCTCCGGCGCCATCAGGAATTTCTCCCAGGACCTTTCGCGCATCGCGAACGACATCCGGCTGATGGGCTCCGGCCCGAAGACCGGCCTCTCGGAGATCTACCTCCCGGCGGTACAACCCGGATCGTCGATCATGCCGGGGAAAGTCAACCCCTCGATGGTCGAAATGATGAACATGGTCTGCTTCCAGGCGATCGGCTGCGACACCACCGTGCTCCTCGCGGCGCAGGCGGGCCAGCTGGAGCTGAACGTGATGATGCCGGTGGTGGCCTATAACCTCATCCACGAAATTGAAATCCTCACCACCGCGGGCGACGTCTTCGTCCGGTTCTGCGTCGACGGGCTCACCGCCAACGCGGCCGGCTGCCAGGCGTACGCGGAGGGGAGCACGAGCGTGATCACGGTGCTGAATCCCCACATCGGCTACCTGAAGGGCGCCGAGGTGGCGAAGGAATATGTCGCCTCAGGCAAGCCGCTCCGTCAGATCGTCATCGACCGCGGGCTGATGACCGCCGAACAGCTCGACAAGATCTTCGATCTCAAGGGGATGACGGAGCCGGGGATCCATAAATAAACCGCCATATTTGGTTCTCGCTGATATTTTTTTTTAATTGAGGATCATCATTTCGTTCTGAGCATATGGCGGAAGAAAACGCGCAATCCGCGCCGAAAACGGCGGCACCCCCCAGGAAGAAACGCCCGCGGGAACTCGCGGTCATCAACCAGGAGGGGTGTACCGGGTGCGAGGTCTGCCTCGAAGTCTGCCCGGTGGATTGCATGTACGTGGTCTCCGGACCGGAGTACGACGTCCATAAAAAACTCGTCGAGATCGACCTCGACGTCTGTATCGGTTGCAAGCTTTGCGTCAAGTATTGCCCGTGGGAGACGATCGAAATGATTTCCGCGGAGCAGTCTTTCGCGGTGGCGAAAGATTGGACCCAAAGGACCGTTTTGCCGCACAAAGAGTGGATGAAGGGGTCGGAGGCGGAAACAGGGGAGTTCTTCCCGACGGTGTTTTACGGGTCCAAACCGGAGGGCGTGTAATTAGCGAAAGTTCGCTGAAGTAGCTCAGCTGGTAGAGCAGCTGATTCGTAATCAGCAGGTCGTCGGTTCAAATCCGACCTTCAGCTCAAAAAATATCCGCCGACGGTCACCAACTTTTTCCGGTGCGGCCTGTATTACGTACGGTGGATTAGGTTACTCGGAGAACCCCCTGTCGGAAGCGGACGGGGGGTTTTTCGTTTATTTACTTCAGAAGGAGCATTCTTCCCGTCCCGGAAAAGTCTCCTGCGATCAGTCTGTACGTGTAAATCCCCGATGGGAGCCCGCCGGCATCGAATGTCACGCTTTTCAACCCCGCCGTTTCCACGCCGTCGGCCAGAACGGAGACTTCCTCGCCCAGAACGTTATAGACCGTCAATCTGACGTATGATTCCACAGGGAGCGTAAACTCGATCCTCGTCGTAGGATTGAACGGATTCGGGTAATTCTGCGAGAGCGAGAATGCGGAGGGCAGGATCCCGGCGCCGATCTCCGCGACGGCACCCGATGGCGGCGGCGGCGGGAGGTCCGATGTCGGAACCACCCTGAGCGCCGTCGTGGGAGACGCAGCAGGCGTATCACTGAGCACGAGTTTCCCCGCTCCGTCCATTTTCACCCAGTACCCGCGCCCCGGTTCGATGGTGGGGCTCAGCACGTACGATCCCTCGTACCCGAAGAACCCAGAGCTGACGAGTCCTCCGGGGATGGAGACGACGTTCGCGACCGGCACCGGCACGCTGATCGACCCGACCATGTTCCAGCCCTCATCGACGTCCACCGTGTCGACCGCCCTCAGGAATCCGGCCATCGGGATCGAGTCGTCTTCGGGAAATTTTATCCAGTATGCCGGACCGTTCGACAGTGTATCGTAGGCGACATACCCGGCCGAGTAGGCGTAGGCGCCGCTCGAGGCGTCGGGGTAGAGCGTCGTCTTCAGGAAGTCGGGTACCGTAAGCGGCAAGGAGACGATGTTCCAGTTCTCCCTGACGGGATACACGCCGGCCGCCGGTATCCCGGTGAACGTGACCGAAATCGTGTGCCCGGTCGTCACCGGGGAGAACGTGTATCCGTTGACGGAATCGACCGGGATGCCATCGACGAACATCGTGTCGACGAAGTAGCCGCCGTCGGGGGTCACCGTGAACGACTGGCTTGCACCGTGGGTGACGGGAACGGCCCCGGAAGGCGTGATCGATCCGTGCGGTCCGGCGCTCGCCGCGATCGTGTAGACGTTGACGGAAAAGAAGGCGGAGATCGTGTGGTCCGCTGTCACGCTGCCGAAGGTGAAGCCGGACGTGGAATCGACCGGGACGCCGTCGACGAGGAGGCTGTCGAGGTGGAAGCCGGGATCGGGAGCGACCGTGAACGAGCGGCCGGTTCCGTAGTTCACGCTCACGGGTCCGGAGGGTGTGATTGAGCCGTTCGCGGAGGCCGAGGCCGTGATCGTGTAGACCAGCGTGTCGAAGAGCGCCGCGATCGTGTGGTTCGTGCTCACCCCCGTGAATGTGTAGCCGGCCGGCGTCCCGACCGAAACCGAATCCACCAGCACGTCGGCGAGACCGAATCCGACGTCGGGGATGAACGTGAACGACGTATCATCCCCCGGGTTGACGGCGATGGTGCCCGCCGGTGATATGGCGCCGCCGGGGCCCGCCGTAGCAGCGATTTCATAGGGGATCGGCCCGACCATGAAATCGTCCAGTTTGACCGAATCGGCGAAGACCACCGCCTGGATCCAGACATACCACGACGCCGGATTGTAGAATGTGTCGACGACGACGATCGAATCGCGCAGGCCGCCGGTGCCGTAGAGGACCGCCGCCTTGGTCCCGTCTTCGTAGAACTTGAACATCAGCGTATCATCTTCGGACAGTTCCTGGTTGGCCGTACCGAGAAGCGTCACGAAGGGCGTATCGGTTCCCGAGCCGCTGATATCCTGGATGTCGAACCGGTCGAGGCCGGCATTTTCCTGGAACCGCAATCCGTATCCGTTGCCGGTGAACCAGCTGCTGTCGTCCATTACCTGGAGGTGGAACACCGGGGTGTTGTTTCCCCCGCTCTTGTGCCTGAGGACGACACCGACCTGGAACCGGCCGGAAAGGGCGGAATCCCAGTAGACGGCCCCCCGTTTCGAGACGCCCAGGGGATTGTAAGGGGAGATCGTGGAGTCGGGATTGATCTGCATCGACGCCGACGGGGCGGTGAGGTCGAGGACCTTCCTCCATTTTTCAGAGCCTGCCAGATCGGTCGTCGCGGCCCTGTCGAAGCCGTCCCGGATGGCCTGGGCGGTGAGTGTGCCCACGGAAACGAAGAACATGGTGACGAGGATGATGTATTTCATCAATGTTGCTTTCTGGCAGTGAGACATCTGCCGGGGAGGGTTCCCCGACCGGTAATATAGGGAGAATTCATGTTCGATCGCCAGGCCCTTCCGGCCGCAATTTTTGGACATTGCAAAAAATCATCATATACTTCAACCTCCAATGGGACACCGTTTGAAAAACGGGTAATTTAATGCCGAAATATTACAAGGTAGGGACATGACGAGATATCATGCTGTGATGTTCATCATTTTGCTCATTTTTGTCGCAGGCTGCGGGAAAAAAGAGGAGGGTTCGGGCTCAACGGGTGAAAAACCGTCACTGACGCAGGGCGGAGCGAACGCGTCGGCCGGCGGCGTGACCTGGATGGTTCCGGTGAAGTGGAAGGACGCGGGCCAGCGCCCGATGAGGGTCGCCACCTACACCGTTCCCTCCGCCGGGGAGGGGGTTGCGGGCGAGTGCGCCGTCTTCTATTTCGGGAGCGGGCAGGGTGGTGACATCAGGTCGAACATCGACCGGTGGGTCGGCCAGTTCGAAAACCCCTCCGAGCCGGTGGAAGCGTCGAGGGAAGTGAACGGAATGAAGGTGACCACGGTGACCACCACCGGCGCCTTCCTCTCGCCGGCGGGGCCGATGATGGAATCGCAGGGAAAGAAACCGGATTACATGCTGCTGGGGGCCATCGTCGAAGCGCCCCAGGGGTCGGTGTTCTTCAAGCTGACCGGGCCGTCGGCGACGGTGACGGCGGCGAAGGCTGAGTTCGACGCGTTGCTCGGGTCGCTGAAATAATCCAGGGACACTCCCGGCCACACCCGAACTACTCCTGCATATTCATTGAGCGGTCCGTTCGACATCCTCGTCATCGGCGCGGGTCCGGCCGGGCTCGCGACCGCGATCGAGGCGGGGAGGGCCGGGCTTCGGTGCGTCATCCTGGAAAAGGGGAGCGTCGCGCAGAACATCTCCATGTTCCAGAGGGACATGCCGTTCTTCTCCACCCCCGAGCTCCTCGAGATCGGCGATGTCCCGTTCGTCGTGCCGGCCGCGCGGCCAACGTCCCTCGACTGCGTGAATTACTACCGGGCGGTCGCTTCCCATTACCGGCTCGACTGCCGGTTTCACCGTCGCGTCGTATCGGTGCGCCGTGCCCGGGAGACCTTCACCGTCGAAACGTCCGGCCTGGAGCGGTACGAGGCGGCTAATGTCGTGATCGCCGCCGGCTATTACGACACACCGAAAAAACTCAACGTCCCCGGTGAGGACCTCCCGCACGTCACCCCGTACTACCGTGATCCACTCCCGTACTTCCGGCAGAATGTCCTGATCGTCGGCGGGAAGAATTCCGCAGTGGAGGCCGCCCTCGACCTCTGGAGACACGGGGCCGCTGTGACCGTGGTCCACCGGGGAGAGGCGCTCAGCGGCGGGATCAAGTATTGGATCCTCCCGGATTTCGAGAACCGTGTGGAAGCCGGTTCGATCACGCTGCTGACCGGCACCACCGTCCTCGAGTTCCGGCCCGGGATGACGGTCCTGCGAGGCCCGGGCGGAGCGCGCGTCGAACGCCCCGCCGATTTCATCTTCACGCTGATCGGTTACGAGGCGGACACGACATTTCTCCGGGCCTGCGGGAGTCGCGATCGAGCCGGAGACAGGCGCCCCGGTCCACGATCAGGGCACGATGGAGACCGGCGTTCCCGGGCTCTTCGTCGCCGGCGGGCTGGTCGGGGGCCGGTTCAACAACAAGGTCTTCATCGAGAACGGCCGCCAACACGGCAAACTCATCATCGACGCGGTGGCCCGGTCGAAATAATTGCTTCTGAGGGCCGCAATCCCTATATTATCGGCGCATTTCTCGATTTCCCCCGTGGTGTTGGGACTTCAAACGATTATTCTGAAGGAATTTCATGAACGAAGGTAAGATCATCCAGGTCATCGGTCCCGTCGTCGACGTGGACTTCTCCGGCGGGAAACTGCCCTCGATCCTCAACGCCGTCAGGATACCGAGGAAGAACATCGAAGGCGTGGAGGAGGAGCTGATCTGTGAGGTCCAGCAGCATCTGGGCGAAGAACGGGTCAGGACGGTCGCGATGGACTCCACCGACGGCCTCGTCCGCGGCATGAAGGTCCACGACACCGGATCGCCGATCATGGTCCCGGTCGGTCCCGCCACCCTCGGCCGCCTGATCAATGTCATCGGCAAGGGGATCGACAAACTGCCCCCGATCGACACGAAGACGATGCTCCCGATCCACCGCCCGTCCCCCGAATTCCACACGCTGAGCACCAAGAAGGAGATGTTCGAGACCGGCATCAAGGTCATCGACCTCCTCGAACCGTATTCGAAGGGCGGGAAAACCGGCCTCTTCGGCGGCGCGGGCGTCGGCAAGACCGTCGTCATCATGGAACTGATCCATAACATCGCCACCCACCACGGCGGGTACTCGGTGTTCGGCGGCGTGGGAGAACGAACGCGCGAGGGGAACGACCTCTGGGTCGAAATGACGGAATCCGGCGTGCTCGACAAGACCGCGCTCGTGTTCGGACAGATGAACGAGCCCCCCGGCGCGCGCCAGAGGGTCGCCCTCACCGCGCTCACGATGGCCGAGTATTTCCGCGACGAGGAAGGCAAGGACGTGCTCCTCTTCATCGACAACATCTTCCGGTTCGTCCAGGCCGGCTCGGAAGTGTCCGCCCTCCTCGGGCGGATGCCGTCGGCCGTCGGGTACCAGCCGACGCTCGGCACCGAGATGGGCGAGCTGCAGGAACGGATCACCTCCACCAACAAGGGCTCGATCACCTCGGTCCAGGCCATTTACGTTCCCGCGGACGACCTCACCGACCCGGCACCGGCGACCACCTTCAGCCACCTCGACGCGACCACGGTCCTGAGCCGGCAGATCTCCGAACTGGGGATCTACCCCGCGGTCGACCCGCTCGATTCCACGTCGCGGATCCTCGAACCGGGGATCGTCGGCGAACTGCACTACGGGGTCGCCAAGAACGTCAAGGAAATCCTCCAGACCTACAAGGACCTCCAGGACATCATCAACATCCTCGGCATGGACGAACTCTCCGACGACGACAAGCGGACGGTGTCCAGGGCCCGGAAAATCCAGAAGTTCCTCTCCCAGCCGTTCTTCGTGGCCGAACAGTTCACCGGCATTCCCGGAAAATACGTCAAGCTCGAGGACACGATCCGCAGCTTCAAGGCGATCATCGACGGCGAATGCGACCACATCCCCGAGAACTACTTCTACATGATGGGGACGATCGACGAGGTGATCGAGCGGCACAAGAAAGAGGCGGCCTGAGCCGTACAGGGATCTCCATGGCCGGAAGAACGTTTACACTCGACATCGTCACTCCCAAAAAGGTGGTCTTCAAAGGCGAGGCGCAGAGTTTCAGCGCCCCGGGCGTCATGGGGGGCTTCCAGGTGCTGGTCGACCACGCGCCGATGCTGGCCGAGATAGGGATCGGCGAGGTGAGCGTCGTCGATGCGGAGGGAAACCGGACCCACTACGCGACCTCCGGCGGCGTCGTGGAAGTGAAGCAGAACCACGTGATCCTGATGGCGGAGTCGGCCGAAAAAGAGGACGAGATCGACACGAAGCGGGCCGAAGCCGCCCGCGACAGGGCCAAACTGCGGCTGGCGGATCTCCGCGCCGAGACCGATTTCGAACGGGCGCGGGCCGCGCACCTGCGCGCCCTCAACCGCCTGAAAGTATCGACCCGGGGGTGAAACCCGGAAGCGTTGTTCATCGCCCACCCGATCCGCCCAGGTCGGGTGGGTTTTTTTTTGCTTTTGTGCCGGGGTTCACCGGGGCGTTGGAAATGTTCCCGATTGAAGGTATATTCTCTCCGAATTTTTCATGGTGATGCGGACCGTCAGCAGATGAGAGTAACGAGGGCCGAGATCGACCTGAGGGCGCTCAGGTTCAATTACGAGGGAGTCCGGAAACGGGTGGGCCCGGGCGTGAGGATCATGGGGATCGTCAAGGCCAACGCGTACGGCCACGGGATCATCGAGGTCTCGAAGGCGCTCGTCCGCTTCGGCGTCGATTACCTCGGGGTCGGTTTCGCCGAAGAGGGGATCGCCCTCCGCAAGGCCGGGGTCGCATGCCCGGTCCTGGTCCTGGGCGGCGTGCTCGGCCGCCAGATCAGCGATTTCCTGCAACATAAACTCGAGATCACCGTCTCATCAATGGAGATCGCCCGCCAGATCGACGAGGAGGTCCGCTCGTCCGGGACGGGCAACAGGGCCGACGTGCACCTCAAAATCGACACCGGGATGGAGCGGATCGGCGTGAAGACCGAGAACGCGGCGCGTTTCATCGACGAGGTGGGGCGGCTTCCGGGCATCAACGTGAAGGGGCTCTACAGCCACCTGGCGACGGCCGACGAGGCCGACAAATCTTTCGCGTACGAACAGCTGAAGAAGTTCGACGGCGTGGTCTCGGCGGCCCGCCGCGCCGGGCATGACATCCCGTACGTCCACATCGCGAACAGCGGCGCGCTGCTCGACATGCCCGGCTCGTACCACACGATGGTCCGCCCGGGGATCATGCTCTACGGGGTGTACCCTTCCACCGAAACGGGAAGGAGCATCCCGCTGAGGCCGGTGCTCTCGCTCCGGTCGAACGTGGTCTTCATCAAGGAGGTCGCCGCCGGGACGGCGGTGAGCTATGGCAGGAGGTATACGACCGCGGCGACCACGCGGATCGCGACGATTCCGGTCGGGTACGGCGACGGGTACCCGAGGCGCCTCAGCAATTCCGCGAACGTCCTGATCGGGGGGAGGCCCTACCCGGTCGTGGGCACGGTCTGCATGGATCAGCTGATGGTGGACGTCGGGATGGACGCCTTCATCCACGTCGGGGATGACGTCACGCTCATCGGGGCGGACGGCGGGGCGCAGATCGGCGTTTGGGACCTGTCCGAAAAACTGGGGACGATCCCGTACGAACTTCTCACCGGCATCGCGGCCAGGGTGCCTCGCATCGCTCACTATTCAGAAGGGAACTGACGCATATGCCGAATGTTTACGCGGTGATCATGGCGGGTGGCGTGGGGTCCCGATTCTGGCCCCGCAGCACCGAGAAAACGCCAAAACAGCTCCTGGAGATCGTGAACAGGGGGACGATGATTCAGAACACCGTCGCCCGGATCTCGAGCGTCATCGAGCCGTCGAAGATCCTGATCGTCACCAGCAAGCTCCAGAAACCGACCGTCGCCAGACAACTCCCGCAGCTCCCGGCGGAAAACATCATCGTCGAGCCGATCGGCCGGAACACTGCGCCCTGCATCGGCCTCGCCGCGCTCTTCGTGAGAAGGAGGGACCCCGACGCCGTGATGGTGGTGCTGCCCGCCGACCACCTGATGCAGGACGAGGACGAGTTCAGGAGGGTCCTGAGCCTTGCCATCTGGGTCGCCTACGAATCCGGGAGGCTGATCACGATCGGCATCCAGCCCTCGAGGCCCGAGACGGGGTACGGGTATATCCAGGTGGTGGACGAGGACGACGGGACGAACCCCTATTTCACCCGCGGCGTCCACAAGGTGAAGACGTTCGCCGAGAAACCGAACCGGGAGACTGCGCAGAAATTCCTCGAGAGCGGGGATTTCCTCTGGAACAGCGGCATGTTTATCTGGAAGGTGGACGTCATCCTCCGGGAGATCCGCAACTCGCTTCCCGAGCTCTCCGCCGAGCTGGAAAAAATCGACCTCGCCATCGGCACCGACCGGCTCGACCACGCCGTGGAGACCGGGTACCGGATGATCAGGGGGATCTCCATCGACTACGGCGTGATGGAGAAGGCGAGCGAGGTCTACGTCCTTCGCGGGGAATTCGGCTGGAGCGACGTCGGCTCCTGGGACGAGGTGTACAGGATCTCGGGAAAGGACAACGACGGGAACTCGGTCTCCGGGAGGGCGGTCCTCCACGGGACGAAAAATTCGCTCATCTATTCGGGGGACAAGATCATCGCGACGGTCAACGTGGAGGACCTCATCATCATCGCCTCCGACGACGCCATCCTCGTCTGCAGGCGTGGTGAATCGCAGGACGTGAAGGAGATCGTCGATTACCTTCGCCGGAAACAGTTGACCGAGTACCTGTGAGCGCACGGAACTGGATCGTCGCCGCGGTCTTTGCGGCCGCGCTCGGGCTTTCGGCCTGCACCGGCTCGTCGCCGAGGTACACGACGTCGCGCGATGTCCGCGTAGAGACCGGCGGAGAGTATTCCGCGCGGGAGGAAGGGGTCGCCTCCTATTACGCCGAAGAGTTCAACGGCCGGAAAACGTCCAATGGCGAGGTTTTCGACATGAACAAGCTCACCGCCGCGCACAAATCCCTCCCATTCAATAGTGTCGTGAAAGTCACCAATCTCGACAACGGCCTGGCGGTCATCGTCCGGATCAACGACCGTGGGCCGTTCGTTCAGGGGAGGATCCTCGACCTCTCCCTCGCGGGCGCCAAAGCCATCGGGATGATCGGAACCGGGACGGCGAGAGTTTCGCTGGAAGTCATTGAATTCGGTCCGGATTCCACGAAGTCCGCTAAATAACCCCCATTTTCCTATCGAATCCGGTGCTTTTCGTGTGACGCCCATCCTTGTCGGTGTCCCGGGAGTTACCTATATTATCATACATCCCCTTCAAAAATAAGTCATTTCCGCAGAATTCCTCTGCGAAAGTTGTAAGCTTCGAACCGTAATCATTAAGGATATTCACAATTTATCCGTTTATCATAAAACCGTTGAAGACCTACGGGCGGCTGGCGATCATCGCGGGACTGTCATTACTGATGATTCCGCTCTCTTCCTACAGGTTTTTCGATTATTCCCTGATCTCCACCGAACCGATGATGGACCCCGCGGGGGTGGTCATCGCGGCGCCCCGGGATCTGCATCGGGACGACTATGTGGCCCTCCGGAAATTTTCCGGTTTGTACGACGTGGACTACCGGCTGGTGCTCGCGGTCGCCGAGCATGAATCGAGGTTCAACAGGAAGGCCCTCAGCCCGCGGGGTGCGTCGGGACTGCTCCAGATCATGCCCGCCACCGGAAGGGAACTCGTCGCGGAGCTGAAGCTGTCGGACCTTTCCCATCCCGCGCAACACCTCAGGGCCGGGATCTATTACCTGGCGAAACTCACAGCCCTCTTCAATTCCGCGCCGCCTGATCAACGCACCCGGCTCGCGCTGGCGGCGTACAACGCAGGTCCGTCGCGCATCTACGACGCCCAGGAACTCGCCGCGTATCTCGGCGAAGACCCCGACAGCTGGTCATCCATCAGGCACGTCCTCCCGCTCCTCTCCCGCAGGTACTCGTCCCTTCACGCGCACGTCTGGCCGGAAGGCAGGCCGCCGCACGGTTACTTCGGCGGCTGGAGGGAAACCGTCCGGTATGTCGACAGGGTGATGTCCAGTTACAACGCCTACTACGCCTCCTCCCGCTGAACCGCGGCGATCCGCCGACCCGGTCTCCCCCAGGCAAGACTTCGGAAAATTCCGGTGAACACCCCATTGAAATCGCGACCCGGGGATGCTACATTGTGGCATCCTACGGGAACAATGGATTCAGGTGAATTGTCGGTGGAAAACAGTCGAAGGGGTTGAGGGGTGGGGGGAACGAAAATCGGGAGGCGGTTCTTCCATCTCTTGATTCCTTCGACGGATATTTCCCGCGCCCGGTGAGGGCGGCTCAGGGCAGGAGGATCGCGCTCGCGATGACCGTCGTCCAGAGGCCGTTCTTGTCGCCTTCGGCCGACTGTGTGATGTTGTAGGTCTTGACGATCTTGCCGCTCATTTTATATTGTTTCTCCCGCTCGTCCCATGCGACGTTCGGGTCGAACTCGACGCCGAGCGTCGTCGCGAGCATCGTGGCGGCGAGGTCCTCGGCGTAATCGCCGGCCTTCTCGTCGGTTTCGCCGAAGGGATGGTGTTCCGACAGGTATCCGTACTGGGTCGTGTCGGCGGGAGTCGCCACGCCGATCGACGCGGCGATCAGCCGGTTGGGTTCGTTCGTGGCGTTCCGGGCCATGACCGCGAACGTGATCTGGCCGGGCTGGAGGTCTTTCAGGCCTTCCTCCGGCGGGATCCGCTTGCAGGCAGGCGGGTAGATGCTCGACACCGTGACCAGGTTGCACTTTTCGATCTTCGCGTCCCGCAGGGCGAGCTCGAACGACTGGAGGTAATCCTTGTGGCGGCCGACGCCTTTGGTGAAAAACATTCTTTGTGGGACGTACACGGTGGTCCTTCCTCAATAAATCATGAAATAGGCGGCGACGTAGAGTGGGCGGCGGGACCTGGTCTCAGGACCGCGCAAAATCGCGGCGAATCTGCCGCTCGACGTCCCGCTTCTTGATGGTTTCCCGCTTGTCGAAAAATTTCTTTCCCCGGCAGAGCCCGATTTCCACCTTCGCGATGTTCTTCTTGAAGTAGATCCTGAGCGGGATCAGGGCGAGTCCCTTTTCCTGCAGCTTGACGGCCATCTTCAGGATTTCCTTCCGGTGCAGCAGGAGCTTGCGGTCGCGCAGGGGATCGTGGTTGTTGATGTTGCCCTTCTCGAACGGACTGACGTGCATCCCCACCAGCCAGAGTTCACCGCGCCTGACCGAAACATACCCGTCCTGGAGGTTCGCGCTCCCCGAGCGCAACGACTTGACTTCCGTCCCCTTCAGGGCGAGGCCCGCTTCGTACGATTCGAGGATGAAATATTCGTGGCGGGCCCGGCGGTTGGTGACGACATTTTTTTCCTCGACTGCTTCCGTGGTCATCGGGTCCGCTTCAGAATGGGCATAATGATAACGAATTCGTGAGGGAAATGCAATACGAATTTTTCCCAGAAATGGCGGGCAGAAACCCCCTTCCCGGTCCTCCGCGCGGCACCCTCCACCGTCGCCCCGGGTTTCCGGTTCAGGCCGCGGGTCGTTGGATTTTCACTTCCGAATTCATATATTTTCGTGTGGAAAATCAATAATTCAAAGGTTTCCAAGGATTTAAAGGGTATTGTCAACCCTTTTTTTATTTCTGGAGGATTATGGCGGATCGGCAGTTTGATGTAGCGATCGTCGGCGGAGGACCCGGCGGATATGTCGCGGCGATCAGGGCCGCGCAGCTCGGGTTGAGCGCGGTGGTCGTCGAACGCGACAAACTCGGCGGAGTCTGCCTGAACTGGGGGTGCATCCCCACGAAAGCACTCCTGAAGAACGCGGAAGTGTACCGCTCCATCCTTCACGCCGACCGGTGGGGGATCACGGTGAAGGACGTCACATTCGATTTTTCAAAAATCATCAGGCGGAGCCGGGACGTCGCGACGATCAATTCAAAGGGTGTCGAATACCTCTTCAAGAAAAACAAGATCGAGCATATCGCGGGCACCGGGAAGCTCCTGGGCCAGGGGAAGGTCGCGGTCTCCCGGGACGGAAAGCCTCATGAGACGGTGCAGGCGAAGCACGTGATCCTGGCCACCGGCGCGCGCGCGCGAAGCATCCCCGGCGTGTCGATCGACGGGAAGAAGGTCATCGACGCGGCCGCGGCGATGAGCCTGCCGAAACTGCCGGCATCGATGATCATCGTCGGCGCCGGGGCGATCGGCGTCGAGTTCGCCTATTTCTACAACGCCTTCGGCACGAAGGTCACCGTCGTCGAGATGATGCCCTCGATCCTCCCGGTCGAGGACGCGGAGATCTCGAAACTCCTCGCGAGCAATTTCCGGAAGAACGGCATCGAGATCATCACCGGGGCGAAGGTCGACGGCATCGCCGCGGGGAAGGACGTGAGCGTGACAGTCTCGACCCCCGATGGAAAGAAGAAACTCTCCGGCGACGTCGCGCTGATGGCCGTCGGCGTGCAGGGGAACATCGAGGAGCTCGGGCTGGAGGAAACGGGAGTCAGGACCGAAAAGGGATGGATCGTCGCGGACGAATTTTCGCGGACGTCCGTCCAGGGCGTCTACGCGATCGGCGACGTGGCCGGCCCCCCGTGGCTCGCCCACGTGGCATCGCGGGAGGGCATGGTCTGCGTCGAGGCGATCGCCGGGAAGAACCCCGCGCCGATCGACTACGACAACATCCCCGGTTGCACCTACTGCCAGCCGCAGGTGGCGAGCGTCGGGATGACCGAGGAACGCGCCAGGGCGGAGGGGTACGAATTGAAGATCGGCCGATTCCCCTTCACCGCCAGCGGCAAGGCGCGGGCCATCGGCGAGACCGACGGCCTCGTCAAGCTGATCTTCGACGCGAAGTACGGCGAACTGCTCGGGGCCCACATCCTCGGATCTGAGGCGACCGAAATGATCGCCGAGCTCGGCGTGGCGAAGGGGCTGGAGGCGACCGCCGGGGGGATCGTCGGCGTGATCCACGCGCACCCGACGCTGTCGGAGGCGATCATGGAAGCGGCCGAGAACGCCCTCGGGCACTCGATCAACATCTGATCGCCGGGACAGGACGACGCATCCGATACCGATGAAACATCTCAACATCGTCGACCTCGGCGAGACGGGATACCGCCAGTGCTGGCGGCTCCAGCAGGAGCTGCACGCGAGGCGGCGGGCCGGCCTGTGCGACGACACGCTCCTCCTGACCACGCACCGCCACGTCTACACGATCGGGAAGAGCGGCGACGACGACCACCTGCTGGCCGGGGAGCCGGAGCTCCTGGCCTCAGGCGCGGAGGTGGTCCACACCGACCGGGGCGGAGACATCACCTACCACGGGCCGGGCCAGCTCGTGGCCTACCCGATCATCGACCTGAAGGACCACGGCGCGGACGTCCACCGGTACCTCCGCGACCTGGAAGAAGTCATCATCGGGACGATCGCCGACCACGGCCTGAAGGGGGAGCGCGAGCCGGGGTACACCGGGGTCTGGGTCGCCGGCGAGAAGATCGCGGCGATCGGCGTGAAGGTCGCCGGATGGGTGACGATGCACGGGTTCGCGCTCAACGTGTTCACGGACCTCGGGTTTTTCGGACGCATCATTCCCTGCGGCATCAGCCACCTGGGCGTCACCTCGATGGAAAAATGCCTCGGGACGCTCATCCCGATGGACGCCGTCGTCGACCCGGCGGTCCGCCATTTCGAAGAGTATTCTCCCTCTCCGGACGGCCGGCGGGGGTCGCAGACATCCTGCATGAAGATCTTCCAACTATCGTGAACGCATAATGCCGCAGTCGAAGAAGGCCGCCGTGAAGGCGCTCAGGCAGGACACCGTGAAACGGGGGGACAAATCGAACGGTCGACCCGAGAAATCGCCCGGGGGCGCGCCGTCGAAGGAAACACTCGTGCGCGCGTTCACCGTGATGCTCACCGCGCGGAAGACCGACGACAAGATCCTCATCCTGCTCAAACAGGGGAAGATCTTCTTCCATATCGGCGGCTCGGGGCACGAAGCCGCGCAGGTGGGGACGGCCCTGGCGATGAAGCCGGGGTATGACTGGGCCTATCCCTACTACCGCGACCTCGGATTTTCCCTCGGCTTCGGGTACACCGTCGAGGAGATCTTCCAGGAGGCCCTGCACAGGGCCGCGGCCCGAGCAGCGGCGGGTTCGCCATGCCGTTTCACTACGGCCACAGGGAGCACCGGATCGTCTCGCAATCGAGCCCGACCGGCACGCAGTACCTCCAGGCGGTCGGGACGGCGCTCGGCGCGCGCCGCGACGGCCTCGACGAGGTCGTCTACGTCTCCTCCGGCGAGGGCGCGACCAGCGAGGGAGAATTCCACGAGGCGCTCAACTGGGCGGCCCGCGAGAAACTCCCCGTGATCTTCCTGATCCAGGACAACAAATACGCCATCTCCGTCCCCGAAGAAAGAGCAGACGGCGGCAGGTTCCGTCTACGAGATGGTCAGCGGATACCGGGGGCTCCACCGCTACGAGATCGACGGGTGCGACTTCGTGCGAGAGCTACCGGACGCGCCGCGGACGCCGTGGCGAGGGCCCGGCGCGGCGAGGGCCCGAGCCTCATCGACGCGCACACGGTGCGCCTCCTCCCGCACTCCTCGTCGGACGACCAGCGCAAGTACCGGTCCCCGGAGGAGCTGGCGGAGGACCTCGAACGCGATCCGATCCCGAGGCTCGAGGCGTACCTGGTCGCGAACAGGGTCCTGACGACCGACAGATCGAGAAGCTGAAGAAGGAGATCGCGGGAGCGGATCGACCGCGCGGCGTCGGCGGCCGAGGACTTCCCCGAGCAGGACCCGTCGAACCTGATGCAGCATGTCTACGCCACGGCTGGCGGACGACCCGCGCAGGGGCTTCGTCGAGCCGGCGCACCAGGGCGACAGGATCGTCATGGTGGACGCGATCAACCACGCGCTGGCCGAGGAACTCGGGAGGAACCCGCGCATGCTCGTCTACGGCGAGGACGTCGCCGGGGACAAGGGCGGCGTCTTCACCGCCACGAAGGGTCTCACGAAAAAGTTCGGCCGGGACCGGGTCTTCAACTCCCCCCTGGCCGAGGCGAGCATCGTCGGCACGGCCTTCGGCCTCGCGGTCAGGGGCTTCAAGCCGGTCGTCGAGATCCAGTTCGGCGACTACATCTGGCCGGCCTTCATGCAGATGCGCGACGAGGTGGCGATGCTGCGCTACCGGTCGAACAACCACTGGTCCTGCCCGATGGTCGTCCGCGTCGCGGTGGGCGGATACATCCACGGCGGCCTCTATCACAGCCAGTCGATCGACGGCTTCTTCACCCACATCCCCGGCCTCCGCGTCGTCATCCCGTCGAACGCGGCCGACGCGAAGGGGCTGCTGAAGACGGCGTGCCGCGCGGACGATCCGGTCCTCTTCTGCGAGCACAAGGGGCTGTACCGGCAGAGCTTCGCCGCGTCGCCCGAGCCGGACGGCGACTACTGCCTCCCGTTCGGAATCGCGAAGACGGTCCGCGAGGGCGCGGACATCTCGGTGATCACCTGGGGGATGATGGTCCAGCGTTCCCTCGAGGCGGCGCGGAAGATGGAGGACCACGGCGTCGGCGTGGAGGTCATCGACCTCCGGACGCTCAACCCGCTCGACACCGACGCGATCATGAAGAGCGTCGGGAAAACCGGGAAGGCGCTGATCGTCCACGAGGACACGCTCACCGGCGGGTTCGGCGCGGAGATCGCGGCGCTGATCGCCGCGGAGGCCTTCACGCGCCTCGACGCCCCGGTCCGGAGGGTCGCGGCGAAGGACGCCCCGGTCCCGTACGGTCCCAAACTCGAAAACGCCATGCTCCCGCAGACCGCGGACATCGTCTCGGCGCTCGAAGGGCTGGCGAGGTTCTGATGCCACGATCCGTCCGCCTCTCCCCGCGCCCGAACGCGGGCAGGAAAACAGCTCCCCGCCCGGCGTCCGGCCGTTCGCCGAACGGTCCCCTCTCGAAGACGGACCTCCTCTCGATGTACCGGTCGATGCTCATGATGAGGGAGTTCGAAGACGCGATCATCCGCCTCTACCACCAGGGGAAGATCGTCGGCGGCGCGTACTCCGGGAACGGCAACGAGGCCACCGCCGTGGCCAGCGCCTTCGCCCTGGGGGAGGGGGACTACATTTTCCCGATGCACCGCGACCTGGGGGCCCATTTCGTCCGGGGACAGTCGGTGATCAACCTGATGAAACAGCACCTCGCCCGCGCGGGGAGCTTCACCGAGGGGCGCGACGGGACGGGTCACTATACCGACACCGCCCTGCGGATCTACGGCAACATCAGCCACCTCGGCGCGATGCTCCCGGTCGCGTGCGGCATCGCGCTCGCCTGCAAAATCCGGAAGGAACCGAACGTCGTGCTGACCTACATCGGCGACGGCGGTTCGAACGTCGGCGAAGTCCACGAGGCCCTCGCGATGGCCTCGGCGATGAGCCTGCCGGTCGTCCTCGTCATCGAGAACAACGGCTACGCCTATTCCACGCCGATCGCGAAGCAGTTCGTCGTCGAAAAACTTTCCACGAGGGCGGCGGGGTACGGGATTCCCGGGAAGAGCGTCGACGGCACCGATCTCCTGGAGGTGTACCATGCCTGCCGCGAGGCGGTCGCGCGCGCGCGCGCCATGAAGGGTCCGTCGATCGTCGAGTCGGTGACGATGAGGATGCACGGGCACGCGGCGCACGACAACGCCTGGTACGTGCCGAAGAAGACGCTCGAGGCGTGGAAGAAGAAGGACCCGATCGCGAGGTTCGAAAAACTGTTGACGGACAGGGGCCTCCTGAACGGGGCGGCGAAAAAATTGCTGCTCGACGAGATACGCGCCGAAATCGACGGTGCGGCGGAGCAATCGCTCGCCCTCACGTATCCCCCGGGCGAGGACGCCCTGCGGGGCGTCTACGCGGAAGCGACGGGGGGGGCGTGAGCCGGTGAAAATCCTCTCGTACCTCGAAGCGATCAGCGAAGGACTCCGCGAGGAGATGCGGCGCGACCCGTCGGTGTTCCTCCTGGGTGAGGACATCGGCGCGTTCGGCGGCGCCTTCAAGGTGACGAAGGGCTTCCTCGACGAATTCGGGCCGGACCGGGTGATCGACACCGTCCTGGCGGAGGGGGCCATCATCGGGTCGGCGACCGGCGCGGCGATCGCCGGCATGAGGCCGGTCGCGGAGATGCAATTTTCCGATTTCGTCGCGAACGGTTTCAACCAGCTCGTGAACGTGTCCGCCAAGTACCACTACCGCAATTTCATCCCGGTCCCGATGGTGGTCCGGCTGCCCTCGGGGGGCGGGATCCGCGGCGGACCCTTCCACTCGGCCAGCACCGAGGCCTGGTTTTTCCACGTGCCCGGCCTGAAACTGGTGGCCCCGTCGACGCCGTACGACGCCAAGGGCCTCATCAAGGCGGCCATCCGGGACCCGAACCCGGTGCTCTATTTTGAATCCAAATTCCTCTACCGTCACGTGAAGGCGGAAATCCCGGAAGAGGATTACGTCGTCCCGCTCGGCGTGGCCGACATCAAGCGCGAGGGGTCCGACATCACGGTGGTCACCTACGGGACGGGCGTGCACTGGTCGCTCGAGGCCGCGGCGAAACTCGCGGCCGACGGCGTCTCGGTCGAGGTCCTGGACCTGAGGTCGCTCATCCCGCTCGACCGGGAGGCGATCCTGGCGTCGGTGAAGAAGACCGGCAGGCTCCTGATCGTCCACGAAGCGACGGTGACGGGCGGGATCGGGGGGGAGATCGCCGCGCTTGTCTCTTCGCGCGCGTTTGAATATCTTGATGCGCCGGTCCGGCGGCTCGCTTCCCCCGACACCCCGGTGCCGTACGCCCCGACGCTCGAGGACTACGTCCTCCCGAACGCGCAGACCGTGGCCATCGAACTCCGGTCGCTCGCGGCGTACTGATCAGGTTGAAGAGTATCCGACACCACCCACCATTTCAGGATTGAAATATGGCGAAGATCGAAGTGGTCATGCCCCAGCTCGGAGAGAGCCTCACCGAGGGGACCATCATCAAGTGGCACAAGAAACCCGGAGACAAGGTGAAGAAGGACGAGACCCTGCTCGAGATCAGCACGGACAAGGTGGACTCCGAGATCCCCTCCCCGGCGTCCGGCATCGTGACCCGGCTCCTCTACGCCGAGCAGACGACCGTCGCGGTGAGGGAGGTGATCGCCGAGATCGACACCGACGCCTCGGCCGTGGTGAGCAAGGAAGCGCCGGCGACGAAGGCCCCGGCGGCGGCCGCCGCGGAAAAACAGCAGACGCCTTCGGCCGCGCACGCCGCCCCGGCGGGCGCCGCATCCACCACGGCCCCGATGCCCGGGGCGAAGGCCTTCCCCGGCAGGTTCTACTCCCCGCTCGTGCTGAACATCGCCCGCGAGGAAGGGATCCCGATGCAGGAGCTCGAAACCGTTCCCGGCACCGGCGAGGGAGGGAGGGTCAGCAAGAAAGACCTTCTCGCCTACGTCGCGGCCCGGAAGTCCGGCGCGCCGTCCCACGTTACCGGGCCCGCGTTCGGCGGGGCCCCCGCGCCGGTCCCCTCGCACGGGCCCGCGCCCGCGGCGCCGAGGATCGAGAGCATGCTCAAGCCGGTCGACGGCGGGGAGCTCGCGAAGAAGTATCCGCCCCCGGGACACGAGATCCGCCAGATGAGCAACATCCTCATCAAGATGTCGGAACACATGGTCCGGAGCGTCCACACCTCGCCGCACGTCTACGCCATCCACGAGTGCGACATGACGAACGTCGACAGGGTGCGCCGGCGTAACGCGGACTCGTTCCAGAAGAGGGAGGGATTCAAGCTCACCTACACGCCCTTCATCTGCGACGCCATCGTCAGGGCGATCAAGGAATACCCGCTCGTCAACAGCGTGCTCGAGGGGGACAAGATCGTGCTGAAGAAGTTCGTGAACCTCGGCATGGCCGTCGCCTCGGAGAACGGCCTGATCGTTCCGGTCATCAAGAACGCCGAAGAGAAGAACTTCATCGGCCTGGCGCGCGCCATCAACGACCTGGCCACTCGCGCCCGCTCGAAGCGGCTCACCCCCTCGGACATCGAGGGAGGGACGTTCACCGTCACGAACTACGGCGTCTTCGGCACGATGGTCGGCATCCCGATCATCAACCAGCCGCAGGTCGCGATCCTCGGGACGGGGTCGATCGAGAAGCGGCCCGTGGTCATCAACGACGCGATCGCGATCCGCTCGATCGCCTATTTCACCCTCGCGTTCGACCACCGGATCCTCGACGGCGCGCTCGGCGGTTCGTTCCTCGAGGCCGTCGTGCGTCAGCTCGAGGGATACGACGACAACACGGTCATCTGATGGAATTCGTCATCCAGGAAATATCGCAGGGTCCCCCCGGGACGGTCGCCGCGCCGCCCACGGCAGCCACCGCGAGGCGCCCCGACTGGCTCAAGGTCAGGATACCCTCCGGGGAGAACTACGCCCGGCTCAAGGGTCTCATCGACCGGCACCGGCTGAACACGGTCTGCGAGGAGGCCCGCTGCCCCAACATGGGGGAGTGCTGGCACAACGGGACGGCCACGTTCATGATCCTGGGGGAGGTCTGCACCAGGAGCTGCGGTTTTTGCGCCGTGAAGACGGGGAAGCCCGAGGGGCTCGACGCCGGAGAGCCGCTGCGGGTCGCGGAAGCCGTGCGGATCATGGGCCTGCGGCACGCCGTCATCACGTCGGTGAACCGCGACGAGCTCTTCGACGGCGGTTCGCAGATCTTCGCAGAAACGATCAGACTGACCCGCGGGTTGAACCCGGGGACCACGATCGAGGTGCTGATACCGGATTTCAAGGGGGACGAGTTCGCCCTGGATATCGTCCTCGACGCCTTCCCGGACATCCTGAACCACAACATGGAGACGATCCCCCGGCTGTACGAAAAGGTCCGGCCGCAGGCGCGGTATGACCGGAGCCTCGAGCTGCTGCAGCGGGCGAAGCGGCGCGGCTTCACCACCAAGACCGGCATGATGCTCGGGATCGGTGAACGACCGGAAGAGGTCCTCCCGGTCATGACCGACCTGAGGAAGGTCGGCTGCGACATCCTCACCCTCGGACAGTACCTCCAGCCGACGAAGGACCACCTGCCGCTCGACCGCTTCGTCACCCCCGGAGAATTCGCGTCGTACAGGAGCGCGGGGCTCGCGATGGGTTTCCGGCACGTCGAATCGGGGCCGCTCGTGCGCAGCTCCTACCACGCAGGGGAACAGGCCGGCATCGCCGCGAAGGGCTGAACCGGTTCAGGGCCGGGCGCCGGTCTGCGAATAATCGAATTCGGATCCGAGGAGGCTGTGGGGGATGATGAAGACCGCCAGCGTCACCAGGGCGGCGCCGACGACCCAACGCACGGGATGCGACGTCCGGTCGAGGTACCGCAGCGTGATGAGCCACGCGAGGAAGGCGACGGCCGTCTTGTTGTCCGTCAGGTCATGTCCGAGCGGCCAGCCGGTCCAATAGGCGTCGAAGGCGTATTTCTGCACGATCGGCCCGAGGACCAGTCCCCCGAAGAAGAGCAGCCCCACGGTGACGAGCGCGTAGGCCCTGTAGTTCGGCCGGGCCGCGAACGCCTCGAACGCCGTGCGCGTCGACAGGAGCATCGCACCGAAGATTCCGATCACGTGGAAAAGCAGGACCGCGAGAGGGACATCGCCCTTGAAACGGACTGTCACCGCCCCGTCGGCAGGGACCCGGACGGCGCGCACGCGGTCCCGGAGTTCGAGATGGTACAGCAGTTTGCCGGCGGCAGGCTGGCGGGGAAGCTCCGCGCCGAGCGAGGAATCCCCCCGGACGAGGGGCGCCGCGCTCCACGCGTCATCGGTCCCGCGACGTTTCCAGACGACGGACCCCGACACGTCCGGGTCTTGCGTCGGCACCTCCACGCGGAAATCGCTCCCGGTGCTGTGGGAGCGCTCGAGCCTGAGGCTCAGGTCCGCGCCGTTGAGCGTGATGCGTTCGGTGACGGGATAGGTCGGCCCGGTCATTCGCTGGTAGACGGCGGACGCCGCCGTGATGAGGAAGGCGACTGTCCAGAGAACGATGGAATTCTTCATCGGGTGCGCGGTTGAGATGATCGGGTCGGGGACAATGTAAAAAGGGGAGACGCGGGATGCAAGGGCCATCCGGCGGGCGGTTCCGGAGTGTCGGGCCTTTTCCCGGCGATTCCCGCCGCGGCTCCACCCGCAGAGCGTCCGACGGATGTCATTTCCTCCGGAAGCGGCTTGCCTCTCAGTAATATTTTGTGTAGATTAATGTGCTTTACCTAAAATACCCCTCAATTTCCACCAATTTCAAGGATCTATCCGTGGCAATGGCGCAGAGGCTTACTCATTCCTTCAAGGAATCCGAAGTAAGCAAGAAATGGTATCTCGTGGACGCCTCCGGCCAGACCCTCGGCCGGATCGCGAGCCATACGGCGCACCTCCTCAGGGGCAAGCACAAGCCGACGTTCACTCCCCACACCGATTGCGGGGATTTCGTCGTGATCGTCAACGCCGAGAAAGTGAAAGTCACGGGCAAGCGGGAAGAACTCAAGACGTACTTCCATTACACCGGGTATCCGGGCGGCGCGACGGTCAGGTCGTTCAAGGAGATCATGAGGAAGAACCCGTCCGAAATCGTCTTCATGGCGGTGAAGGGGATGATCCCCCACAACCGGCTCGGCGCGCGCGTCGTCAAGAAGCTGAAAGTGTACAACGGTTCCGACCATCCCCACACGGCCCAGCAGCCGGAACCGATCACCTTTTAAGGAGATTTCATGTCGAGCAATCCGCATACCGTCTTTGCCACAGGGCGCAGGAAAACGTCCGTCGCGAGGATCACGATGAAACCCGGGACGGGCAAGATCAGCGTCAACGACTGTCCGATCGAGGAGTACTTCTCCCTTGAAACCCAGCGCTCCGAGGTGCTCCTGCCCTTCGTCGCGACCGAGACCGCCGGCCGGTACGACGTGCTGGTCAACGTGCGGGGCGGCGGGCTCAGCGGCCAGGTCGGGGCGATCAAGCTCGGCATCGCCAGGGCGCTCGTGGACCTGCACGGCGACATGCGCGTGACGCTTCGCCAGCACGGGCTCCTGACGCGCGACCCGAGGATGGTCGAACGGAAGAAGTACGGTCAGCGGAAGGCACGTAAACGGTTCCAGTTCTCGAAGCGCTGATCCAATCAGCGTCCCCGCGGCGGCACCGCCTCCGCGGGCCTGGTTTTACGTTTTCTAATCACGCATACTCCCCGATCCCCCCGGGGGTGTCCTCGCCGCAACGGTCCATCCGCGGCGGGAATTCCGGGCGGGAGATGACGGGAGTAGAGGAATAAACATACATAGGAGTACCACCCCCATGCCACGTGTCGAACTCGCCGACCTGCTGAACGCCGGGGCCCATTTCGGGCACCTGACGCGCCGCTGGAACCCCCGCATGAAACCGTTCATCTTCATGGAACGGAACGGGATCCACATCATCGACCTCAAGAAGACCCAGGAACTCCTCGAAATCGCGTGTAATTCCATCGCCGCCATCGCCGCCGACGGCAAGCGCATCCTCTTTGTCGGCACCAAGAAACAGGCAAAGATGATCATCGAGGAGGAGGCCAAGCGGTGCCAGCAATTCTACGTCTCCGAGCGCTGGCTCGGCGGGATGCTCACGAATTTCTCGACCATCCGGAAGAGCGTGAAGCGCCTCACGAACATCGAGAAGATGGAGACCGACGGCACGTACGACAAGCTGACGAAGAAGGAAACGCTCGTGCTCGACCGCGAGAAGGAAAAGCTCGCGAGCGTCCTGTCGGGCGTGGTGGAGATGACCCGGCTTCCCGGCGCTCTCTTCGTGGTGGACATGAAGAAGGAAGACATCTCGGTCAAGGAGGCGACGCGCCTCGGCATCCCGGTCTTCGCGATCGTCGACACGAACTGCGATCCCAGGGTCGTGGATTTCCCGATCCCGGCGAACGACGACGCCATCAAGTCGATCCAGACGATCACGCGCTACATCAGCGAGGCGATCATCGAGGGGATGCAGAGGAAGGCCGAAGGCGCAGAGCTCGCCGAGATGGCGAAAGCGGACGCCGCCGAGGAACACGCGGAAAAAAAGCATTAACCGGAAAGGAAACAGGATATCCCGATGACCACAGCGACAACCGAAATTTCATCCGACCGGGTCAAACTCCTTCGCGACAAGACCGGCGCCGGAATGATGGACTGTAAAAAGGCCCTCTCCGAGGCCGCCGGCGACATCGAGAAGGCGATCGACATCCTCCGCAAGAAGGGCGCCGCGACGGCCGAGAAACGGGCCGATCGCGCCACCAACCAGGGCGTGGTCGAGGCGTACATCCACGCCGGGGGACGGATCGGATCGATCGTCGAAGTGAACTGCGAAACCGATTTCGTCGCGAAGACCGACGACTTCCGGGCCCTGGCCCGCGACATGGCGATGCAGATCGCCGCGATGAACCCGCTGTTCGTCCAGCGCGAGGACGTCCCCAGGGACGTGATCGACCGCGAGATGGAGATCTACCGGACCCAGGCCAGGAACGAGAAGAAACCGGACAACATCATCGACAGGGTGGCCACCGGCAAGCTGGAGAAGTACTACCAGGATTTCTGCCTGCTGGAACAGACCTTCATCAAGGATTCCGGGAAGACGATCAAGGACCTCGTCCTTGACCTTACGGCGAAGACCGGCGAGAAGGTGACGGTCCGGCGCTTCAAGCGGTTCCATCTCGGAGAGAACGGATAACGGTTCTGAAAGCCCCGCCGGCACCGCGGGGCTTTTTTTTGACCCTATGAAGAAAAAGGCGAGATACCGGCGCATCCTCCTGAAGCTGAGCGGCGAGGCCCTGATGGGCCGGAAGCAGTTCGGCATCGATCCCGAAGTGCTGGGCCGCTACGCCGAGGAAATCGGCCGGATCCAGCGGCGCGGCGTCCAGATCGGCATCGTCATCGGCGGCGGCAACATCTACCGCGGCGTGGAAAATTCCTCCGACGGGGTCGAGAAGGTGGTGGGCGACCAGATGGGGATGCTCGCCACCATCATCAACGGTCTCGCGCTGCAGGGCGCCCTCGAACACCACGACATCTTCACCCGCCTCCAGAGCTCGATCACGATGGACGAGATCGCCGAACCCTTCATCCTCCGCCGGGCGATCCGCCACCTGGAAAAGAACCGCGTCGTGATCTTCGGCGCGGGGACCGGGAACCCCTACTTCACCACCGATACCGCGGCCGTCCTGCGCGCGGTGGAAATCAAGGCCGACGTGCTGATCAAGGGCACGCGCGTCGACGGCGTGTACACCGCCGACCCCGAGAAGAACCCACGGGCCTCCCGATACCCGAGGATTTCCTACAGCGACGTCCTCCGGAAGAACCTCAAGGTGATGGACCTGACCGCGATCACGCTCTGCAAGGAAAACAACATGCCCATCATCGTCTTCAACATGAACAAGCCGGGGAACCTCGAGCGACTCGTCATGGGAGGCAGGGTCGGCACCGTCGTCTCCGGACTCGCCGACCAGGCCGGCTAGACGGGCTGGACAGGCTGGACAGGCAAGACAGGCTAGGATTGACCCCACTCACAACCCGAGGCACGTCATGGTAAAGGACATCTTAAAGCAGTACGACGACAAAATGAACAAAGCCGTGGAGGTCGTCCGGCACGAGTTCGCCAAGATCAGGACGGGCAAGGCCACCACGGCGCTCCTCGACGGGGTGAAGGTGGACTCCTACGGTACCCACATGTCACTGAACCAGGTCGCGAACCTGAGCATCCCCGACGTCCATACCATCTCGATCCAGCCCTGGGACAAGAACATGATCGCCCCGATCGACAAGGCGATCCAGGCGGCCAACCTCGGCCTCAATCCCGTGGCGGACGGGAACGTCATCCGCGTGCCGATCCCGCCGTTGAACGAGGAACGCAGGCGCGAGCTCGTGAAGCTGATCAAGAAATTCGCCGAAGAGGGGAAAGTGTCGATCCGGAACATCCGCCGGGACGCGATCGAACACCTGAAAAAATCGGAGAAGGCGGAACACTTCTCGGAGGACGAGCGGAAACGGGGCGAAGCGGAGGTCCAGAAGATGACCGACAAGCACATCAAGGACATTGATACCCTGGTCGGCATCAAGGAAAAGGAAATCATGGAGGTCTGACGGGTCTGTTTCGTGGACCGGGATCACCCGGGCCTGTAAGATCAGGATTTTGTCCCAACAGAGGGTGGTCACGGCGATCGTGGTCACCCTCTCCTGTTCAGGGTATTCTGACCCCCTGGTCCCCGGGACGGATGACCTTCGAGGGGAAAACTTCATCACGCGTCATCCCGGCCCTTCCATCTCGGAATCGTCCGATTCCTGTTCAAACTCATCGTTTTACCGGTCACTATCCAACCGATTGTTTGGAAATGGTTGGTAGGCAGCCACCCCCTGTTGAAGTAGGTCTTCACCCCCCACCCCGGTAGGTATCGACCCTTCGATAAATAGATGTTCGCCCCATTGACGATGGGGGAATCATTCACTACAATCCGGATGACGGAACACCGATGAGCTGATTTTATACCAGGAGAGTGGAAGTGGGTCAGGCCATGACGCTTTTCGAGATAGTGCACCTCTCTCAAGTACTTACCGAATCACACGAGTCCCTGGTTCCGTCAGACGATTGTAACCAATTGTCAATATTCAAGTTTTAATGGGACATTTCTGATGAATCGTATCAAATGGCTGGATCGAGGACTGGTGGTTCTCGTGGTGATACTGAGTACAACCACCTATATTCTCACGCGACAGAATCAATCGTTAAAAGAAAAGATCAGCAGTCTCGTCAACCCCCTCTCTGGTGCAGAGTTACCTGATGAATGGCAAGCCCTTCCATTTATTGTTCGCAGACTAAACGACCAGATCGATACGATCAACATAGCGAAGCAACATACTCCGACCTTGTTTTTCGTTTTTAATACTTCTTGTCCTCACTGCGAGCACAATCTGGCAATCTGGAACATGATCGTGCATAATCTCGATCCTAACATATGTGGAGCACTTGGATTGTCAACCGACGGACTTGACATGACACGTGAATATGTTAAACGCAACAATGTTCCATTCCAGGTCGTAACCATCATTGACTCGACTTTTCGCTCAGATTACAAATTGGGAGGTATCCCTCAGACTTTTCTTATTTCTCATGATGGTATTGTAAAATCTGTCTGGCGCGGCAGACTTCAAACAGATGACATCGAGCGAATCCTGGAGAAGATTAGCGCTTTAAGTAAGATCTAATCTAGTGTAATTTTCCAAGATCATCATTCTATGGACGTGAGTCTTCCCAATGGGCACCGTTCCACGGACCATCAAGCGCAACTGGGACATCCTTTGTGGGGTCCAGCCATCGAGCGTTTTGAATGAATCATATTGTCTAACTACTGCTGAAGTCGTGGTTATTCCCCCGCGCTGGAAGAATCCTTATTCACAAATTATGAAGGTAAAATGAAAATCACTTTTTGTCACCAATCAGTGGAGGGAATATGCAAATCATAAAATCTCTCTTAGCGTCATTCGCCATCACTGTTTTATTGTTAGCAGCTATTAGCATCGATACACAAGTTGCAGACGCTAAACCACCCCTGTGTTCCCTCGTCTGTATGCCATGGCCCTGTGGAACAATGGAAGATTGTCCTGGCCCCTATGTAGCCTGTAAGGATTCTGAAGGTTATTGGACCGATTGTTGCACTTGGTGTCCGGAATATTAATCTGATCAACACTCCCCCGGTAGTATTGTAAATGTCGGGGGAGTTCTATTAATTGAAGAGATGTTTGGTTAATTCCAGCTTTATTATTCACTCACCTCGCACACAATCGTGAATCGGGTTAGTCGATGGATAGTATAAAATAATCATGATTTCTTTTACGACCGCATTAACTCCAAAGGGATATTATCTGGTTCTGTATCAGATTATTTAATAATTCACCGCACGGGTCCTCAGGATGTTGAGTACCTCGATCAGCGACCTACCAGCGAGGAGTATTGGATCACCAAGATCATTTACTTACTGGGGAACTCTAATAGAATATTTAGGTTTTAATCACATCGTGCTCGTACCTTCGTTGTGCCTCTAAACCGCATTTCGATTATTAAAATCGTCTTTATTTCACCTCGGGATTGCAGCGCAGGTTTCCGGTGAAGAGTATAAGAGCGCTCCAGCTTCCACAATATTGCACACTATTTTTGGTTTTGGCGATCCTGCTCACAGTACGATGCCCTGCGGTGTCTCAACAAACCTCCCTCTCAAGTATCCAGGGGACGGTCACTGATTCAGCGTTTGCCTCTCCCCTCGGAAATGCGATTATCTATATCGCGAACAGTCCTCTCGGGACATCCTCCGCTGACGATGGAACGTTTCTCTTGAAGAATGTTCCGGTAGGAGAGTATTATCTGGTTGTTTCAAGAGTAAATTATCAGCAAGTAATCATACCACTTAAGGTTGATAAACCTGGTCATGTAGAGCTCTCTATCAAGTTAGCAATGAAGTTGATTGTGACTCCCGAAGTCGAAATCGTGGGAGTTGATGAATCGAAGACCGGGAATCCACCACAATATATCCCTATGAGGAACCCCGGAGTACTCTGCGTCTATGGAACTGCATCCACAATGCCGATTGCGGTTATCCATACGGACAGCGCACTTTACTTGATATCCGTTGATAATGAAATGGTTGATGGGGAGAAGTACGTTCGGTTATGGTTGTTGTATTTAAATCTATCGGAAACACCATACGATTTTAACCCTGCACAGAGCGTCAGGCTGTCGGTGACGGATGGGGCTCATGCGTTCAATAATATCCCGCCGGAGAGGGATGATTGGCTGTGGACGGTACTCGATACCGGGAGAGTCATGGGGACGATGTCGACGTCTATTCAGGCGTCACTGGAATCGATGGCGATACAGCGATCCGAATATTTATATAACGATAAAGTCTTCCTGAAATTGCTTGCCCTTGAACCTTTACTATACATGAATAAAACGAGGACTGAAGATATGCCATCGTCTTTCGCGCCAGCACGGGACGCATCGTTATCGGGGCGCCTCTATAACACCTATATGGGGAGCGTTAACGTTGGGTTACTCGGCCGCAACCTTGTCTATCCGGCCAACAGTCTTCGCGGATACTTGTATTTTCCTCATCCTGGCCTTCAATGGCGAGCAAACGACCGGATGAACCGGGAAACCAGCGTGTATCGCTACGAGATCACCATTGCCACGATTACCGGTGTTCAGCAGGTCGTCTTTATACCAAATTAGCGGATACGGTTCGAGATTCTGACCATTGATGATCGGTACCTGTATGAGGTATCTCACCATTTTCCTTAGCTTATTTATCACTGTTCCGTCATGGACCCAGGAGAAGGTGGAGACCACCCTCATACTGGGCCGGATTACCGACAAGAGCACCGGGGAACCCATCGAAAACGTCAATGTGTATCTCGCAAATACGACGAAGGGTGGCTGGAGTTCGCCTGATGGCAAATTCGTCATCATGGATGTCCCGATCGGTAAGTGTGAACTCGTCATTTCGAGGGTTGGATATACACGAATAGTGGCCCCCCTCACGATCGACCGCGCCGAGACTCTCTCCCTGGCATATGATCTATCGGAAAGTATCGTCGAGGTTGATGAGGTCAGCGTCACGGAGGGACGGGACGAGCAGTGGGAGGAGAACCTGGAAAGATTCCGACACACATTCCTGGGATCGTCACGATATGCCGACGATTGTGTGATCCTGAATCCAGAAGTTCTCGACCTCACGTATGCTCATGACACGCTCGTCGCAAGTTCCAAGGCCCCACTACGGATCGAGAACAAAGCGCTCGGTTACCGTATATCCATCGTCCTCGATCGATTCATCTGGAATGTCGAGTATGAATATGGCACTTATAAGCTATATCCTTTTTTTGAAGAAATGACGGCTGTCGATCCAGATGAGGCATCAACGTGGATGAATAATCGGAACTCAGCCTGGAAAGGGTCATTCAAGCATTTTCTTCAAACATTATACCACGCTAATTCCGAAGCAGAATCGTTCTTTATTTATACCGGGACTTTGAAGAAACTGATGTCCAGCCAGGGTCATCGGGTGTTATCATCAGATTTCAAATCGGCCCTGATCAGCGGAACGGATTTTAAGGAATTTGTCATGAAGGATCCACTCCGTATCGAATATGGATTCCATGAATCCGGTACCGAGCCACCATTGAGGAGGCCGCGTCGGAAGACACAAAAGACGATGGACACTGCAGGTCCCAACACCGTCAGTATTTTGAATGTTAAGGATACGGTGATCGTCATCGATCCAGATGGAAACCTATTCGATCCGCTTATCGTCGAAGTTGTCGGCAGATGGGGAATGAGTCGAGTGTCTGAATTACTCCCCGCGCATTGATGTTCGTGGTTTACCCCTGTCTCTCAAGTCTTAAATGTATTCCCCGGTAAATCTCAAAATGATACCCTGGGGTAAGAATCCAACCATTCCCCACCCTGGTTCAAACGGATTCTCCCGGTAGTCTTCAAACCATCCCCCCGCGTTGGGCTGTAACAATACGTCTCCTGGCCCGTATAATCCCACAGAATGGCATATCAGATCGAATGACAATGACGAACGACCAGAACGGACCACGGCGCCTCTATAAGTCGAGGCGCATCAGGATGATCGACGGCATCTGCGGCGGTATCGCGGAATATTTCGGCGTGGACGTGACCATCATCCGGCTGCTCTTCGTCCTGCTCGCGGTCATGGGGGGGACGGGACTGCTGGTGTACATCGCGGCGATGATCATCATGCCGTCGAACCCCGATTTCATGTGGGCGCCGGACCCGAATGTCCGTCAGGGCAACGGCAACGGCAAACGTTTCTGGGGGATCGTCCTCATCCTGATCGGGGCGACCGTGCTCCTGGTGAACCTCGGATGGCTCGCGGGCTACCCCTGGTGGTCGTTGTCCGGGACCGTGATCCTCCCGATCCTGATGATCGGCGCGGGGATCTTCATCATCATCAGCCTCCGTGCCAGGCAACAGCCGGCGGGAGACCCGTCGGCGGCCGGAATCGGGGAGTTTGCCGCGCCCCGTGAGCCGGCCAGGGAGCTCCGCAGGTCGATCCGGAACAGGAAGCTGTTCGGCGTCTGCGGCGGGCTCGGGGACTATTTTTCGGTGGATGCGACGATCGTCCGGCTCATCACCGTCGTCCTCGTGTTCGCGTCCTTCGGCTGGGCGCTGCTCATTTATATCGCCCTCGGCATCCTGATGCCCGAGGAGAAATTGTCGGTCCAATCCTGAACGGAGGAACGATGTCGCGAACCGCCACCCGTGTGTCCATTCTCGGGATCTTCCTGATCGCCTTCGGGGCCCTGCTCCTGCTCCGGAAATTCGATGTCATCGACCTGCAGGTGCGGGAGGTCATCTGGCCTTCGCTCGCGCTGTTCGGGCTGATCGTGGCGGGGAGGGGGCTCTTCGACGGCGTGAAATGGAAGGTGTTCTGGGGAACGGTGCTCTTCCTCTACAGCATTTTCTTTTTCGTACGCTCGCTCGACCGGTACGACATACCCTTCCAGATGGTCTTCCCGGCGACGTTCCTGGTGTTCGGCGTCGTCTTCGTGATGCTCTTCGTGAACAGGCCGGCAGAGTGGTACTTCCTCGTCCCGGCGCTGCTGCTCCTCGGCGTCGGCGCGTCGATGATGCTGACGGAATACGGGTACTGGTACGGGTGGGAGCTTCGTGACGCGATCAGCAGGTGGTGGCCGCTCGCGCTCGTCCTGATGGGCGCGGGGATGCTCCTCCGCCGGAAAACCCCTGCGACGCCCGGCACGCCTTCACCGGGATGGCCGCACGACGATGCCTCCGGCCGATCCGCTGATCACGGGGTCCATCCTCCGGCCTGAGTGGCCGGACCCGCCCGCGGGAATCGCCGGGCGGCGACGCTCCGCACCTCCCTCAGCGCCCTATTCCACCCAGGAAACGATCTGGTACCCCCCGGTCCAGGGATAAAACGGCGGTGAATCGAGATAGAAGCGTGTGTCGTACTTGTACGCCTTTTTGAATCCCGTCTGGACGACGGGGGTGCCGCCGCTCGATGAGAAGGTGCCGACGGCGCCGCGCTGGTACTGGATGACGCCCCCCAGGAGATTGAGAACGCCCGACACCGGCCTCGAACCGTAATTCTCCGCGGTGAGCCCCCCCTTCCTGCAGAAGATGGATCCCTGGATGACCACGTCGTCATTGTTGGCGGCGTTTTCCTCGATGATGACGTTGTTGTCGGCGATCAGGCCGAGGATGTTGTCGGTCTCGCCCGTGCGCGGGTCCTGCGAGTACTGCACGTCGTCCCGGATGTAGATGTTGCCCTGCTCAAGGGCCTCGTCTCCCATCGCGCACAGCGTGACGCGGCCGTTGATGACTCCGTAGATGTGGAAGCTTCCTTCCTTCGCGAGGACCACCCCGTTCGGCGTGAACGTGCTGATCTGCTCGATCGTCGCCGATCCGCTCGCCGACGTTTTCCATTCCACGTCTTCACCCATGAAATTCAGCCACACGTCCCCGGTGGCGAACACCCGGCCCCCGGCGACGGCGCCCTGCTCCGTATGGCTCAGATCGAGGGGGAGGTCCACGCTCACCCCGGTGAGGTACCCTGATTCGAATTTTGCGCTGGTCGTCGACGGGCTCGTGCCCTTCAGGTTGGTGACCGTCCCCTTGTAGACCGGGCTCCCCGAAATCTTCATCACGTCCTGCGTGTGGAACGGGCCCCACACGGTGTCGCCGGTGATCCAGGTGATCGAGCCCTCGACTTTCGAGTAATAGGCGTAATGCGCGAACGAGCTGGGCTGGAGCAGGACGGTGACCGTGTCCCGGGAGTCCTCGAATTCACCCACCGATTGTATCCTGATTTTCGTCGAGTCGTATTCACTCACGCTCACGGCGTAGGCGCCCCCGGAGGCCTTCGTCCGTGCGTAGCCCGAGCGCCACGTCGGTGTCAGGAACAGCTGCGTCGCCGCGGCGTTCGCCCCGCTCACCGCGAGGTGGTGGCTCTGCGTCCTGCTGGCGTATTCGACGTAATTTTCGACCGAGCGGTGCCCGAGCTTATGGACGTTGGGGAGGATGACGCCCAGCATGACCGCCAGGCAGAACACGACCAGGATTGAATACTTGCCCATAGATGAAAATTCCTCTTGGTGATTAACGGTTGTTCAGGTTTCTCGTGCGCATCCGGATCTGGCGCCAGGCCGCGTACGCGTACGTGTCGTCGTACGGGAGCGTGCTCTCCACCTGGATCGAGAGCTCCATGTTGTGGATCAGCGAAGGGTCCGCGACGGGCGCGTGGAGCGAATCGTCGTTGACGTCGAAGTATTTCAGGTCGAAGCGCGTCAGGCCGATGTTCATGCCGATCGGGTCCTCCCCGTTCACGGACCTGTAGAGCATCCTGTCCCTCGGATTGTAGGTCAGGGTCAGGGCGTCCGCGGTGCCGGTGGAATACGTCAGCGTGTCGACGACCCCGTCCCCCTCCACGTCGGTGAGGAAGGAGAAGGCGTTCGGTCCGGCGGCGACGACCGCCTTCGACTGGTCCGGGATCTTCCGCTGGTCCGCGCAGTAGCCGATCCTCCGGAAATCCTTCTCGATCGTCTCGACCAGCCCGACCAGCTGTTCCTGGACGACGAGGTCGTTGCCGGTCGTGAAGAGCGTTTCGTCCATCCGCGCGCTCGCGGTATAGACGATGAACAGGAGAAAGCCGGCGATCAGCGCGGAGCCGAGCATGTCGAGGATGGTGATGTTTCCCATTGTCGGTCTGGTCCTCTCTTATTCGAAGCGAAAATAGCTGAAGATCAGTTCCTGCCGGACGGTATCCGTCATGACCTGGCTGGTGACCGTGACGCTGACCCGTTTGAACCAGGTCGGCACCCCTGCGTCCACGTCGGGGTTCGACGGATCGACGTACGTGATCCTGCACGACGTGGAAAACACCACCCTGTTCAGGGTCCCCCCCACGTCGACGGTGTCGGCCCTCGCCATCCCGTGATAGTCGTCGACGTCGTCCCTGGTGAGGACCGTTTCCCCGTCGTCGAGGCCAAAATACCCGGCGGGGGTGAGGTCTGAGACGTTCTGCGCCATGGCGCCGGACGTCGACTCGTCGAAGGCCTTTCCCGTCGCCTCTTCGATGACCGACGCGGCCAGCGAAGTGGCGACCACAGCGTATTTTGAACTGCGCATCACCGTGTCGTTGATCTCGAACCCGCGGTTCATCGAGAGCGTCGCGATCGAAAGGAGAATGATGGCTCCGATACTCAGGAAGATCTGGATCATAAGTGGTTCTCGTGTGGGAGTGTGTATCATTAATAATCAATCCCGCCCCCGGAATGTGTGACCGGTGGCATGATTTTTCGGGGGGGGAGTGTGGAAATCGGGTAAATCGTGGAGGGACGCTGTGGGAATTTCAACCTTTGAGCGAAGAACCGCCTGTTTCAGCGGAAAATCACGAAAATGGGGTAAATTACCGGGATGGCCTCAGTGTGCTTCCAGCCAGTTTCCGCCGATCCCGACGTCGACGAGCACGGGCACGGTGAGGGGCAGGGCCGCCTCCATCTCGTCGCGGACCAGTCTGCCGGCCGCTTCCGCCTCCGCCGCGGGGACCTCGAACACCAGCTCGTCGTGCACCTGCAGCAGCATCCTGGCGCTCAGGCGTTCGGCGGCGAGCCGTGCGTGGATCCGGATCATCGCGAGCTTGATCATGTCGGCCGCCGTTCCCTGGATCGGCATGTTGATGGCCTGCCGCTCCGCGTTGCTCCGGACGGGCTGATTCCTGCTGTTGATGTCGGGGAGGTAGCGTCTCCTGCCGAGCAGGGTGGAAACGTAACCGTTCTTCCGGGCCGACTCGATCGTCTCCGAGATGTACTCCTTCACCTTCGGAAACCGTTCGAAATACCGCCCGATGATCTCCTTCGCCTCGCCCTGCGCGATCTCGAGCCTCGATGGCGAGCCCGAACGGGCCGATGCCGTACATGATGCCGAAATTCACCTCCTTCGCCTTCCGGCGCATGTCCTTCGTGACCCCTGACGCGCCTGACGCCGAACACGCCTCGCCGCCGTCGTGGTGTGGATGTCCTCCTCGTCACGGAAGGCGGAGGTGAGCCCCTCGTCGCCGGAGATGTGCGCCATGATGCGAAGCTCGATCTGTGAATAGTCGGCCGAGAGGATCTTCAGGTCCTTCGCCCCCGGGACGAACGCCTTCCTGATCTCCCGCCGAGCTCCGTCCGGATCGGAATGTTCTGGAGGTTCGGGTCGCTGCTCGAGAGCCGGCCGGTCAGGGCCACCGTCTGGTTGTACGACGTGTGCAGCCGCCCGGTCGCGGGGTTCACCAGCGTCGGGAGTGCGTCGACGTACGTCGATTTCAGCTTCTGGAGCTGCCGGTATTCGAGCAGTTGCTCGACGATGGGGTGGCCGTGCCGGAGCGATTCGAGGACGCCGACGTCGGTGGAGTACCCGGTCTTGGTTTTCCTGGCGGTGGGGAGGCCGAGCGTCTCGAAGAGGACCTTGCCCAGCTGCTGCGTCGAATTGACGTTGAACTCGCACCCCGCGTGGCGGTGGATGCTCCGGGTGAGGTTGTCGAGGTTCCGCTCGAGTTCCTTCGAGAGGTCCGCGAGGTAGTCGGTGTCGAGGGCGACGCCGTTCATCTCCATCCGGGCGAGCACTTCGATGAGCGGGAACTCGACGTCGCGGCAGATGGCCGTCATGTCCGGGTCGAGCTTCTCCCCGATGGAGCGGTAGAGCCGGAGCGTGACGTCGGCGTCCTCGGCGGCGTACTCGGCGACCTTCTCCGGCTCGACGTCGCGGATGTCCTTCCTGTTCCTGCCGGTTCCCGGTGAGGTCGTCGTAGGTGATGGTCCGGTACCGCAGGTGCTCGGCCGCGAGGGCGTCCATGTTGTGGGCGCCGTCCGGCCGGAGAATGTAGCTGGCGACCATCGTATCGAAGTGGACGCCGGCCAGCTCGACGCCGTGGGCGCCGAAGACCAGCATGTCGTACTTGATGTTCTGGCCGACCTTTTTCAGCGCCGGGTCCTCCAGGACGGGGCCGAGGATCTCCGAAACGCGGCTCCAGGGAAGGCCGGGGCGGGAGGCCCGGGTGACGGGTTCTCCCTGCACGCCCGCCGCCGGGCCGTCGGGCGGGCGGTCGTCCAGGACCGGGATGTACCAGGCGTGTCCGGGGTCGGTCGAGAGTGAAATCCCCACGAGCTCGGCCCGCAGCGCGTCGGTGGAGGTCGTCTCGGTGTCGACGGCGAAGAGTTTCGCCTTCCGGAGTCTGGGCGGCCACGTCGCGGACATCTTTCGCGCTCGTCAGCGTGACATACTTGTGCGGGAACGTGCCGACGTCGGCGAGCGTGATCCGGGGCTCGGCGGGTGACGCGCCGGGTGTCGCCGGGGCGCCGGAGGCCGTCGGCGGTGACGATCCGGGGCTGGCCGGTGGGGGGCCGCGTTCGCCCGCTCCCGGCTGCGCGAATTTTTTCTGAAGGGCCCGGAATTCGAGCTCCGCGAAGAGCTGGAGGAGCTTCGGGACGTCGGGAGGGCGGGCCACCAGGTCGTCGATCGCGACGTTCACCGGGGCCGAGGTGTCGATCGTGACGAGCTTCCGGGAGAGGTACGCCGTGGCCTCGCCGTCGGCGAGCTTCTGCCGGACCCCTTTCTGCGGGATCCGGTCGAGGTTGCGGTAGAGGTTTTCGAGCGTTTCGAATTCCTGCACGAGGGGGATCGCCGTCTTGTCGCCGATGCCGCGCACGCCCGGCACGTTGTCCGACTTGTCGCCGATGATCGCGAGGACCTCCGTCACGAGCGCGGGCCTCACCCCGAATTTCGCCGTGACGGCCCGTTCGTCGAGGATCTCCCAGTCGTCCCCCTGCTTGCCCGGCTTGTACATCCTGATGAGGGGGGAGATCAGCTGCATGAAATCCTTGTCGCCCGTGACGAGATACGTTTCGATGCCGCTCCGCTCGGCCATCCGGGCGAGCGTGCCCATCACGTCGTCCGCCTCGAAGCCGGGGAGTTCCAGCCCGGGGACGTTGAACGCCCGGACGACCTCCTTGAGCTTGTCGAGCTGGCCCGCCATGTCCTCGGGCATCTTCTCCCTGGTCGCCTTGTACGGCCCGAACATCTTGTGGCGGAACGTCGGCTCCTTCGTGTCGAAGACGACGGCGATGTGCTCCGGCCGGTCGACGTTCAGGATCTTCATCAGGGTGTTGACGAAACCGAAGATCGCGCTGGTGTTCTCTCCCCGCGAATTGATGAGGGGCCGGCTGATGAACGAGAAATAGGCGCGGTAGGCGAGGGCCATGCCGTCGAGGAGGAACAGCCGTTCGGCCGGCTTTGCCGGGGATTTTTTCACTGCCATGGGGTGACCGGGTGTCCGGGGGTCTGAATTTCACATAATAGGAATTTTCCCCCCGGCAGACAACCCCCGCGTCGCTCAGGCAGGACTGTCGACGTCGCTTCGGTCGGTGATCAGGTGGGGCCGACGGCGTCTCTCCACGCGCTGATCAGGTCGGGCCGTCGGCGTCCCTGGCGATCGGGGTGGACGGCCCCGTCGGCTGGACCTGGCGGGAGGGCCCGGGGGCCTCACGGTCGATGTCCGATTTCCAGACGATCGCCGCGATCAGGAGGAAGATCATGCTGTTGACGCTGAAGACGGACACGATCCCGAAACGCTCCGCGATGAGTCCGCCGGCGAGGGGACCGAGCGAGTTGCCGAGGATCGCGAGGCTCGAGGCGATGCCGATGATGCCGCCCCGCCGGACGGCCGGAACATGGCGGCTCGTCAGTGAAAAAAGCGAGTGCAGGATGCCGCCCCTGAAAAAGCCGAGCCCCGCGCGCAGGAACCCGAGCGAGACCAGGCCGGGAACGATCATGTGGGCGGCGTAGGCCAGTCCCGTCCCGGACGCGGCGATCGTCAGGTTTTTCCTGTACCCGATGCGGTCGTTCCGCTTCCCCCACCAGGGCGCCGAGATCACCATGAAGATCCCGGCGATGGAGAAGATGACGCCGACGATCGTCGAGATGTATTTCGTGGACGTCTTGAACTGTTCGATGAAGAGGGCGAAAATCGGCTCGATCATCAGCGCCCCCGCCTGGGCCAGGAGGATCAGGAGGCCGATGGTCCGGAGTTTCCTGTTCGTCAGGACGAACCGGACGTTCTCCATCACGGTCGGCTGGGGGCCCTCGGGCGCCGCGCGGACCTCCTCGCGCACCAGCTTCATGATCAGGAATCCGCCGAGGACGCAGAGCGCCGCAGTGATGAAGAAGATGTCGTGGTACGAGATGACGTCCGCGAGGACCCCGCCGATCGCAGGACCGAGGACCGTCCCCCCGGCGGTCGCCGTCTGCAGCAGGCCGAGGGCGTAACCGATCTTTTCCGTGGGTGTGCTGATCGAGACGAGCGCGAGCGAGGCGGCGATGTACCCGCTGATCAGGCCCTGAAGGAGCCGGAACGCCAGAAGCTGGTAGACGTCCCCCGACATCCCGATCAGGATCTGGGCGAGACCCAGCCCGAAGATCGCCCGCACGACCATCAGTTTCCTGCCATACCGGTCGCCGAGCGCCCCCCAGACCGGCGTCGCGAAGAACGCCGTGAGGAAGGGGGCGGCGAAGATCACGCCGCTCCAGCGCGCCAGTTCCTGGTCGTTCGTGACGCCGAGGTGTCGGATGTAGAAGGGGAGGAAGGGGACGATCAGGTTCATGCCCACCATGGCGAGGAACTGCGTGCCCCAGAGGACGTACAGATTTTTCTTCCAGGTTTCCATTCAAGTCGGGGAAAATACCCAATTCGAGGGCCATTTCAAAGAGATCCGCAATTTTTTGTTCTCACGGAGGATCTCGGTATCTTACGGCCCCTGAGAATGATCATCTACCTCGTCATGCTGTTCCAGTCGCTCCTCGCGAGCGGCACCCACATCGTCGCGAAGGCGACGGTGACCTCCATCGAGCCGGTCACGCTCACGTTCCTCCGGTCCCTCCTTGCGGGAGTGATCCTGATCGGCATGGCCCGGGCGCGGAAAAACCGCCTTACGGTGGACCGCGAAGACCGGAACCGGTTCCTCCTCCTGAGCGCGCTCGGCGTCCCCCTGAACCAGTTCCTGTTCATGACGGGGCTCGCCGCCTCGAAACCCACCAACGCCGCCCTGTTCTACGGCGCGACGCCGGCGCTCGTGCTCCTGCTCTCGGTCCTGATGAAAAAGGAAGAGCCGTCGGGCCTGCGGCTGGGCGGGGTCCTGGTGGCCTTCGCGGGCATCCTCCTCGTGGTATTCGAGCGCGGCCTCGACCTGGGAGGGGAGACGCTCTACGGCGATTCGCTCCTTCTCGCCGCCGTCGTCGCGTGGACGTTCTATACCGTGCTCGGGAAGGACATGATCCGGAAATACGGGCCGCTCCACGCCACATCCGTGACGCTCGTCTGGGGGATGGCGATGTACCTGCCCTTCGGGATCTTCAATGCTGCCCGGTTCGACTATTCCACGCTCACCTCCGGCGATCTGGGGGGCATTCTCTACCTCGCCATCGCGACATCGATCGTCGCATACCTGATCTGGTATTACGCCCTCGGCAAGCTCGCCCCGAGCAAGGTCGCCGTGTTTGCCAACATCCAGCCGATCCTCACGATGGTTCTCGCCTGGCTCCTGCTGGGCGAAGTGCTCACACCGCGGTTCCTCGTGGGCGCGGGCGTCACGCTGGCGGGCGTCCTGCTGACCGAAATCGGCTGAACCACGTATTGATTTAGCCCACCCTTTTCTCTATATTATCCCTTCAGTTTACGGTATTCCGGACGATCCTCCCGGTGGGGGAGACCCGGAGGGTTCGCCTAATGGTATGGCAGCAGTCTTGAAAACTGCCGTCCTTCGGGACATGGGGGTTCAAGTCCCTCACCCTCCGCAAACAGGCCGAATGATGACGAACGAAGAACGACACAAATTTTCAGATACCCTCCTCCGCGAACTCCTCGAGCGCCTCGGGGAGAACGATACGTTCAGGCGGCAACTCGAGGGTTTCTCGAGCCTCCCCGCCGGGAGGGTGGCCGACCGGCTCGTCAAGCAGTTCGAAAGCCTCCTCTCCGCACAGATGCGTGAACTCCTCATCAATCTCATCGAACAGGACATCAGAGCCGAGAAGGAAATCGCCGACGCGATGAAGGAACAGGAGGACCGCAGGGCCCTCCAGGAGAAACAGGCGCGCGCGGCGAAGGAAGCGGCGGCGGCCAGAAAAGCGGAGGAGGCGCGGAAGGCGGAGGAGGCCCGGAGGGAGGCGGAGAAACGGAAGGCCGAAGAGGCCCGCCGGGAGGAGGAGCGAAAGGCCGAGGAAGCGCGGAAGAAGACCCGCGCCCGGGCGGCCGAGCCGGAGAAGGCCCCCAGGATCTTCACGCCGCCGGAAGTCCCCTCCACCTATGAAATTCCACCGGCCGTGAAACCGGCTGCCGCCTCGATCATGGAGCATTTCGGGACGCGCGAACAGTTCCCCACCGAGCCGATGGACATACCGATCGCGGCGGACGACTGGCTCTACATCTACGGCTTCTGTTACGCCCCCGAGACATCGGGGAAAGGCGTCCCGACGAAGAAACTCACGTTGAAAGGATTCGACCGGAAGAACGACATCTTCCTCCTCGACTACGGAGACATCCGGTTCTACGTGAGCAAACTTACCGTTTCCGACTACATGGCCGACAAGGGGGGGAAACCCACGCTCGACCCCCAGAAGTCGATATGGTTCAAGTACGATCACGAGAAGATCGTCAATCTCCTGCGGACCGCGGAGGTGATCGTCCCGATCAGCGCCTGGTCGATCTTCAAGGGGATCGGCAACGTGACCCGGATGATCGAAGACCGCTATGTGGACCTCCTGAGGACCCTCATCGACGCCCACGACGCCACCGAGTGGGAGGTGGAAGTGTTCGGCTTCGACGACCACATCATCAAACTTCCCGCAATTACGCAGGAGGGGGGGAGGGTCCGCACGTCCGAGCGTGAATCGAAGCACGTTCAATCGAAGACACGCGACGTCAAACACGTCGAGCGGCTCATTTTCCGTGAGAAGACGATCGCCCAGGAGATCCACAGCAGCCTCCTGTACTACGCGCAGCGCGGCAAGCTCGACCACATGATCCGCCTCGACAGCGCTTTCATGAACGACTGGAAATCGATCCTCGTCTGCCGTTATACCGTCCAGAAGGACAAGCGCAGGAAATTCTGCGAGGGGATCAACGCGGTCTATGAAACCTACAAGGAATATGACCTCATGATCCGGGTCATCAATCCCAGCGCGTTCATCCGGCTGTCGGATTCCTGAGCGGTCGCCCCGGAATGTCCGCACGAGACACCTTCGAATGGTACGTGTCGACCCAGCTGACGGGCATGTCGCCGGCGGTGGAAAAGTTCATCCGCCTCCAGAGGGCGTACCTGTTCACGCTCCGGAGCGAGGACGAGTCGCAGCGTTTCGTCGAATGGGCCATCGCCGAGGTCGCCAGGATCGCGTCGACGGGGCCGGCCCGACCCCAGCCGACGAATCCTGTTGGAAAATAAGTCCCATTTCACTATATTGATCCGCCAACGATCATACCTGATTCATCTTACATCTGTTCCCCCGGGGTCGTAGTTCAGTTTGGTTAGAACGCCTGCCTGTCACGCAGGAGGTCGCGGGTTCGAGTCCCGTCGGCCCCGCCCGTCACGAAAACCCGCACATGTGCGGGTTTTTTGTTCCCTTCAGTTCTGTTCCACTCCCGGCCCGGGTCTCGCCGGCCGGGCCGGCCGCCGGGTCAGATGCGCACCGCAAGTATAATAGTACGATTCGCTGCCGGACCAGCATTTTTCCTGTTGACGATAGAGTTTCCCGGAGATTCTATATCCGTGAATTTTCATCGATTTCGGCAAGTGGAGAGTCTCCCGATCGAAATCCCCGCTCCCGCCCCCCGGAAGGAAAAGATCTCCAGGATGCGCATTGATAATTTCCGACCTCCCGGCCCGGTGGATTCCATTCCACCGATTGTGCCAAACGGGAAATTCGTTCCCGGCCGATATCCTGAAAAAGATGTATGGTTCGGCCATTTTTTTTAATAAAATACTTGACAGTGAGGGAGAGTTTTGTTACAATTCACATGTATTCGGGACAACATGAGTCCCTCCACCGCACACCTTTTGAACGTTCACGATCGGTTTTTTTCCAGGACAGGTCCGCGGCTGATTAGTTTTTCCTCAATCCTGTATTAGAGGAATTTTTACTTCGTCGATTCGCCGGCCCCAAATACCGGCTTTGTACAATAACATTTTGTGCGCCATGTCATCAGTTAACGTCCGTTGGAGAACATCGCGATAATCCTTGTGAAGAAGTTTTATCAGTTCCTCCAACCCAGTTCCTTCCCCCATTCGAGTCTTCGGGTCGACCCGACCCCGTCGAAGCGTTTTTTCCGTTTGAAAATTAAAACCAACAATCCACTAAATTCACTAATCCACAATTCATACTACATCCTTGTAGGAGGATATATGAAATCTTTAAAACTCGTTTTCACTCTGGCGTTGCTGGCCTGTCTGGTCGCCACGACCGCCCTCGCGGGCGTCAGCGGCAAGAACGGCGCCAACACTGTCCAGAGTAACGGGCAGGTTCAGGTCTACGACCGGACGGAGTCTGACATCCCGTCGGACCGCGTGCAGAAATCCTCTGCGCCGGTTCGCGTCGATGCGGCTCTTGCCAGCCCGAAGCCTGAACAGATCAACGCGGCTGCGCTGTCGAAGTATCCGACGGTGTCTGCGGCGGGCCTGTCAGGACTGTACACGATCCCGGGAGACTTTCCGGACCTCGTGTCTGCGGCAGCCGTCCTGAACTTCGTCGGCCTCGACGGGGATGCCACCTTTGAACTGACCTCGACGAGCTATGCGTCGGGGACGGTGAACATCGGCGGCACGTACCCGAACGCCGGCACGTACAACCTCACGATCACCGTGTCGCTCGGCAACGACGTCACGTATGATTTCACGAGCACCGCGACCAACGGCAAGGGTTTCGTGTTCAACGGCGCCAAGAACGTCACGATCGACGGCGTTGACGACGACAGCACGAGCCTGACCATCGGGATGGCGTCATACGCGCCGTTCCCGCTCTCCGACCCGATGGGTTCGACGATCTACATCACCGGCGCCTCCGACGAGATCAGCGTGTTGAACGCGACCGTCAAGGGCGTGGTGAACAACCCGGTGTGGGAACTCCAGACCGAAGGTCGCTCCTGCGTGTTCGTCTTCGCGGCGACCGCGGACGGTGGACCGAGCAGCAACCTCACGTTCGATAACGACGTGTTCATCAGCGGCACGATCGGGCTCAAGCTGTTCCCGGAAACGCCGGCGGTGACCGTGGAAGAAATGACCGTGAACAACTGCCGGTTCGGCGGCGCGTTCGGCGGCCGCCTGATCATCGGCTCGTTCCTCGAGTACGGTGCGCGGGTGACGTTCACCAACAACCAGGTCAAGGACATCTACTGGCTCGACTGGTACTGGAACAACCTCGGGACCGAGTTCGTTGAAGACGTCGCGTTCGGCGTCGGCAACATCTACTACAACCTCGGCCAGATGACCGCGTGGCACCACCTCGCGATCGACGGCGGCACCTACGCGTACAACGTGGTTGACGGGATGAGCGGGGATAACAGCCCCGGCACCATCAGCTACATGACCCGTACGTTCGGCGCGAACAACGGCTACGCCGCGCCCCACGAGGTCAATTTCCACCACAACCGTGCCCAGAACATCTTCCTGGATCACTCTGGCCAGTCGCTGGTCGCAATCCGCGGCGGCACAGGGCATTACAACCATAACACGATCCGCCTGACGGGCACGAAGGTCATCAACACGGCCTGGACCAGCAACTGCCTCAACGGCGCGACCACCGCCTACAACAACATCTTCTCGAACGAGATCCTCGGCGGTGCGGCCAGCACGCGTCGCGGCGTTCAGGCGGGCGGTACGATCGATTACAACGCGATCTATTCCTCTGGCGTCCCCGCCGTCGGCCAGACCACGGTCGCCGGGGCGGTCGCCGCAGGCATCAACCCGAACGGCCTCTTCGGTCCGGTCGGGACGTTCAGCGCCGACCTCCACATCACCGGCGGTTCCTCGACGGCGAAGGAAGTCGGCAAGGCGCTCGTCAATGTCGGACCCGACATCGACGGCGCGCCGATCGACACGACTGTCGCGGGCAAGCGTGACGCGGGCGCCGATCAATTCAGCCCGGCCGGCACGCTCGCTGGCGCCGACGTTCTCCCGAGCGCCATCGGCAATCCGCCGGCCGGCGTTCCGGTTGGCGTACCCCAGACACCCACGGTCACCGTGAAGAACAACTCGCTGACCCCCGCGTCGTTCAGCGTCACGCTGACGGCCACCGGCGGGTACAGCGACGTGCAGGCGTACTCGATCCCGGCCGGCGGGACGCAGACCAAGTCGTTCCTGGCCTGGACACCGGCGTCTGCGATCGCCTACACGTTCACGGCGACGTCCGCCCTCGGCGGCGACATCGATATCCTGAACGATGCGATCTCGAAGATCGTGACGGCGTCCTCGCCTGAGGTTGTCGTTTCGCCGAAGACGTACACCTTCGATGCCGGTGCCGAAAGCTGGACCGGATCCGTTGACTGGATTCGTTCGAGCAGCTTCTCCAAGCTCGGCGGCGTCAACGGCGGCGCGGGTGCATCCTGGGTCACTGTCCAGGGCGGCGCCAGCACTGCCGGCAACAAGCTGGTGTATACGGAAGGCGCCTACGCCACGTCGCAGGGTTACGCCGCGACGTATCCCGGCGCGAACATCCTGATGAGCCCCTGGCTCAACATCTCCGGATTCGCCGGCACCGACCTCTACATCGCCCTCCAGCACAGCATCGAGACCGAACCCCTGTGGGACCGCAGCTGGCTCCAGTACACGGTTGACGGCATCACGTGGACGACGCTCGGCACGCTGAACGATGCGAACGGCATCAACTGGTACAACCAGAGCCTCTACGAGCATGCGTTGTTCGATATCGCCAACTTCGACACCGCGACGCTCGAGAACCTCTACGGGATCCCCCGTCCGCTGGGCGGTTCCTGGACGAGCAACGACAACGGAACCACCGGCGCCCCGGGCTCTCAGGTGCCCGTCGGCCCGAGCGGTTACGTCTATTCGCAGTTGCACGTCACGGAGACCAGCCACGCGGCCCTCGTCGGTTCGCCGAACGTCCGTTTCCGCTACATCGCGTATTCTGACGCGGTCGGCAGCTACGGAGGATGGGCATTCGATAACTTCAAGCTCTCCGATTCGCCGTTCATCTTTACGGGTGGGACGATCGACGGTCACGCCTGGAACGACGTAAACGGCAACGGCGTGGACGACGGCGAGGCGGACATCACTGCCACGAAGGTCTACATCGCCCTGTTCGGCTCGATCTACGATTCGACCACGACGAACGGGACGGGTGACTACAGCTTCCCGGGTACGGTTACCCTCCCGGCGGGCTACGACGTGACGCTCAACGTGACCGGCACTGCGTTCACGGTTCCGTTCGGCACGTCCAACAAGGCCACGGTCAACCATCCGTCCGACGGCAGTACGATCTCGCAGAACTTCGGAACCTTCACCGGCACGATCTCCGGCAAGAAGTACTCCGACATCAACGACAACGGCGTCAACGACGGCGAGGCCGGACTGGTCGGCTGGACGATCGAAGTGCACCGCGATTCTACCCACGGTGCGTTCGTCGCTTCCGACGTCACTGACGTCGCGGGCCTCTATTCCATGACGGTCCCGGCCTACGCCGGCACGTACTATGTCACCGAAATTGCGCAGCCCAGCGTCGCGCGGCAGAGCGGTCCGGTCGGCGGGTTCCATACCGCCAGCATCACCGGCGGCACGCCGACGGCGACCAACCTGGACTTCGGCAACTTCGTGTACGGCAAAATCCGTGTCCAGCTGACCGTCGACCAGAACGGCAACGGGACGCGGGAAGCCGGCGACATCATCGCGGTTCCGTCCGGGTTCAGCTCGAGCTTCAAGCTGACGAAGGACGGAGTCGGGTACTCGGCGGACAGCGTGTTCACGCTCGGCAACGGTGTCATCGCGGCGTCGTTTGACAGCCTCGATTACGGCACCTACGTCGTGCAGGAACTCGACTCGATCGCCGGATGGAGGAGGACGAAGGGCGGTCTGCAGGGCATGATCCTCACGCAAGGCGGGATGATCGACACCTCGGACTACCTCGACTTCAAGTACCTCGTCATCACCGGTAACAAGTTCAACGACATGAACGGTAACGGCGTGAAGGAAGGCGGCGAGCCGGGTCTCGCAGGCTGGACGATCGCGGTTGTCGGCGGCGTCTATTACGGCAGTGCGACCGCCGTGACGGACAGCCTCGGCAACTACTCGATCGACAGCGTCTTCACCGGTTCCCACGTGGTCGGAGAAATCCTGCAGTCCGGCTGGACCAGGACCCTCCCCGGCGGCGCGGGCACCTACGCCATCAGCGGGATCAGCGGCAACTTCGTGAACACGACCGGCAAGGACTTCGGTAACTTCGACAACTCCGACGTCAGCGGTGTCGTGTATCGCGATTACAACGGCAACGGCGTGATGGACGGCGCCGACGCGCCCATGGTGGGCGTATCGGTCGGTCTGTCGGTCAACGGTGGCAGCGACGTCTCCGATGGCACGGGCTATTCGTTCAACGGCCTGATCACCATCGATACGGTCCGCATCACCGTGCCGGGCGGCTTCGTCATCAGCCAGCCGCTCGCCGGGGAATACCCGGTCGCGCTCCTGAGCGGCGGTGCTGCAACGAGCCGCAACTTCGGTCTCTTCCAGTCGACGGACAGCTCAACGAAGTACCGCACGTTCACCGCGGACCAGTTGGGCGCCGACGCCGAAAAGAAACCGGGCAAGGCGCCGAAAGCCGGCAAGCCGTACGATCCGGTGAAGAACAAGCCGAACACGGCCAACCTGGTCGACCAGCTGATCGGCAAGACCGGTCAGGCGATCGGCGCGATCAAGGTCGGTATCTCCGGCCAGCTTAACGCGGGCGGAAAGACGAAGGCCTACGTGGTGCCGAACAAGCAGAGCGCATTCTGGAGCTCGCTCAACAACAAGAGCGCGCACCACACCGGAATGGCCCGCGGCTTCGACGTGGACATCAAGGGCAAGCCGTTCCTGAAGCTTCAGAAGGCCTTCGCCCCGAACAAGAAGCAGAACAACAAGCTCTTCGGAGAGCTCCTGGCCCTGCAACTGAACCTGGTTGCCAGCGGTCTGAAGACCCCCGCGGGACTTGGCACGCTGATCTACAGCGACGCGAACTCGCAGTTCGACGGGATGACCATCGACGAGATCGCGGATTATGCTGACACGATCATGACCAACTTCGAGTTCATGCCGCTCGGTGAGTACACGGCACTCGATACGGTCGCGGCGAAGATCAACGGTGCGTTCTACTTCCCGGCGACGGACGACACGGCCCAGGGATGGGCGTCGCCGAAGCTGACGTGGAAAGCCTACACTTCGGTTTCAGAGGTTCCGTTCCTGAAGCCGAATCCGGGCGCCGCGCCGAAGAACCGTCACACCGGGGAAACGGTGGAATCAGTTCCGACCGAGTTCGCTCTGTCGCAGAACTATCCGAACCCGTTCAACCCGACGACGACCATCGAGTTCGACCTTCCGCAGGCATCGATCGTGACGCTCAAGATCTACAACCTCCTTGGGCAGGAAGTCGCGACGCTGTTCGATCGTGAAGAAATCGAACTGAGCGAGACCGTCGAATTCGACGCCAGCTCGCTGCCTTCGGGCGTTTACCTGTACAGGATCGTGGCTGAGACGATCGCCGACGCTGACGCCGGCATTGCCTCGGAAACGTTCACGCAGGTGAAAAAGATGGTGTTGGTGAAGTAAGACAAGCTCCTTTCCTCCGCATCCCTAGCGGGATGCGGAGGAACTGTTTTTTACCCGATTTACCTGTTGAATTAGACAAAAACGGTTTGTATATTTCCCTTGGCGTCGGTGAACGGCACCTAACACTAAATCACCAAACAATTTTCAACATTTTAGAGGAAGGCAACATCAGATGAACCTACATCGGCTCACCTTCGTCGTGGCGGTCGCACTCCTGGCCCTCGCGGTTTCCAGTTCCTTCGCGCAGAATGATTACGGCATCGTGCCCATCACCGCGCGTGACAACGGCACCGGCATCGCCACCGACACGTTCGGCGTCCATATCAACGCGACGTATTGCAACGATGGTGCCCTCTCCCCCGGCGGATACACCGAAGAGGAACTTCCCCCGAAACCGCCCACCGGCGTTTTCGATTTCCGCTTCACGGAACACCGTTCCAGCAGTTCATGCATCGGCGTCGGCCAGAGGCTTCACCTCCAGGAACCTCAGAAGCTCGACACCTTCAAGATTGAGTTCCAGCCGAGCGACGGCGGGTATCCGTTCACGTTCTCGTGGGGGACCTGGGCCGCATGGATCGCATCTGATTGGGACAGCCTGAAACTCCAGGACGCCTTCGGCGGCTTCCTCGTCAACATTAACATGAAGGTCGACACCTCCGTGGTTGTCGCGAACTCCGCGATCACGACCCTGAACATCATCGGACGGTCCCGTGCCGCCGGTACCCTCGATGTCGACCGCGAAGGCGATCTCGTCCCGCAGCGCTTCGAACTCGAGCAGAACTACCCCAACCCGTTCAATCCCTCGACCACCATCAGGTTCGCGGTCGAGAAAACCGCGTTCACGGACGTGGCGGTGTACAACGTGATCGGGCAGAAGGTGAAGACCCTCGCGGCGGAAACGATGACGCCGGGTTTCTACACGACCACCTGGAACGGCACCGACGACAACGGACAGAGCGTGACGACGGGCGTGTACTTCGTCCGGATGGTCGCGACCGGCGACAACGCAGAGTTCAACTCACTGCGCAAGCTCCTGTTGCTCAAGTAGTACTCATTCTACCCGAACTATCTCCGAGATGCGGAAGTTCTCCCCACGGAGAGCTTCCGCATTTCCTTACTTTCTGTTATGCTCCTTCGCTTAACGACATATCGGGCGGCCCTCTCCCTCGTCATCGCGCTGCTTTCGGCGGCCGGATCCGTCGTTTCCCAGACCCAGTTCAGGATTCCCCTCTACGTCAGTGACAACACGGTCTGGCGCGACACGCTGTTGTTCGGCGTCCACCCGCAGGCCTCGTACTGCATCGACGACGTCACGCTGAAATTCGGCAACTGCGACTCGATCCGGGAGTCTGAGCTTCCACCCATCCCTCCGGGGGGGGTGTTCGACGCGCGTTTCGTCGATGTGAGGAGCGGCCCCGGGGCCTGCCTCGGCGTGGGGATGGGTGACAACATCACGGGATTCACCGGGGCCTCCGATGTCGACACCTTCATGATCAAGTTTCAGCCCGGGGCGGGGGGGTACCCGTTCAAGTTTCGCTGGCCCCAGGGCTTGTCCGTCTTCGCCGACAGCATCCGGTTGCGCGACCCGATCGGTCTGCCCCCCCAGTTCGGCGGCATCAGCGTCAACATGCTGACGGTGGACTCCCTGGTCCTGACGAACACATCATTCAATTCACTCTATATTTTCCTCTATCACCCGAAGGTCCAGAGCTATCCCGTCGTGCCGTCGCCCACGGCACCGGCCGACGGAGCCGTCGACGTCGACACGAACGCGACCTTTACCTGGTCCGCCGTCACGAACGCCACCGGGTATGTCCTGCAGGTTTCCACCGTGCCCACGTTCGCGTCGTTCGTCCTGAGGGAGACGCTCGCGACCACCACGAGGAGCTTCCACGTCGCGCCCAACGACACGTTTTACTGGAGGGTCAGCGCGGTCCATCCGTTCCTGAACGGCTGCTTCTCGCCGACGTCGTCCTTCCGGACGCTCACCACGGGACCTCCGGCCCCGACGCTCTCGTCCCCGGCCAACAACGCCACGGGCGTCGCGGTCTCGCCGACGCTGAGCTGGAACCCCGCGGCCACCGCCACCAGTTACCGGCTCGAGGTGTCGCCCAACCAGAATTTCACGCAGCTCGTCTTCGTCGATTCGACGATCGCCGGCACGTCCCAGGCCGTCGGCCCGTTTCCCAACTGCGTGACGCGGTACTGGAGGGTGCGCGCGCGGAACGCGACGGGAGCCAGTCCATGGTCCGAGGTCCGCAATTTTACGGTGGCGCTTGCCGTTCCCGGAGCACCGTCACCCGTTTCGCCGGCCGACAACGCACTCGCGCAGCCGACCACGCTGACGCTTTCCTGGAGCGGGGTCGACAGCTGTTCCAGGACCTACAAGCTAGAAGTCGCGGCCGATTCGATCTTTTCGTCACCCCTGGTGTTCGACAACATCGCCGCCACCTCCCGCTCGGTCGGTCCTCTCCTCGAGCTGACCACGTATTTCTGGAGGGTGCGGGCCAAGAACCAGGGGACCGACACGGGGGCCTACGGCGCCGTACGGCGGTTCACGACGCTCCTCAACGCCCCCGCCGCGCCGTCGATCCTGTCGCCGGCCAACAACGACACCACGGTGCCGCCCGCGGCGCCCCTGCGGTGGCTGAGCTCCACGCACGTCGATTCGTACCAGGTCCAGGTGGCCACCGACGCCGCCTTCGCGTCACTGGTGAGCGACCAGAGCGTGCCCGACACGTCGTACGTGACGGTGCCGCTCGAAAACTGCCGGACGTACTACTGGAGGGTGAGGGCCAGGAACGCCGCCGGGACCGGCCCGTACGCCTCGAGGAATTTCCGCGTCGTCCGCGCGCTCACATCGGCCCCGGCGCTGCTCCTGCCGGCCAACGGGACGTCCAACGTCGAGGAAGTCACCACCCTCAGCTGGCAGGTCGAGCCGTGCGCCTTCCAGTATCGCCTCGAACTGGCGACCGATTCACTCTTTACGCAGATCGTCACCGACCAGACAATGGCCGGGACGTCCTTGCTCGTCGGCCCGCTCGCCGGGAACACGGACCATTTCTGGAGGGTCCGGGAGTCAACAACCTCGGCCAGGGGACCCCCTCGGCGTATTTCAGGTTCAGAACGACATCCCTCACGACGCCGTCCGCCCCGGTCCTGGCTTCGCCCGTCAACGGCTCCGGGAACATTCCGCTGCCCGTCACGCTCTGCTGGGATTCGGCCGCCAGGGCCACATCGTACCGGCTCCAGGTCGCGGTCGATTCCAATTTCACGACGCTCACCTACAACGACACCTCGTCGGCGACGGACCGCTGCGAAACGTTCACGTTCCTGCTCAACAGCACCGCCTATTACTGGAGGGTGAGCGCATCCAACTCCGCCGGCACCAGTCCCTTTTCGGGTTTCTTCCGCTTCACGACCCTGTCGCCGCCGGCCGCGCCGATCCTCATCATCCCCCTCGATCACGCCGAGGGCGTGACCGCCGCGCCGGTCTTCTCGTGGAGCGTGCCGGAGAACGCCCAATCGTACCGGCTCCAGGTCGCGAGGGACTCGCTGTTCACGAGCATCTTCAGCGACGATTCCAACATCGTGAATACGAGCTGGCAGACGGGTCCGCTTCAGAGCCACGTGCGCTATTACTGGCGCGTCCGGGCGAAGAATTCGGTCGGCACCGGGGCGTGGTCCGCAGTCCGCACCTTCAGGACGACGTTCATCGGGGTGGCCAACTGGCTGATGCCTCTGGCGATCCGTGAGACCGGCCAGGCGCGCGATACCGTGTACCTGGGCCTCCATCCCGACGCGACCTGCGGCATCGAGCCGTGGCTCGGCGAGTTCGAACTTCCGCCCCCGCCGTTCCCGGGAACATTCGACGCCCGGTTCGTCTCGGTCGCACCCGGTTGCGATCTCGGCGAGGGACTCAGGGTCAACCTGCTCCCGTTCGTCACCTACGCGCAGATCGACACGTACCGGGTCAGGTTCCAGCCGGGGACGGGAAGCTATCCCATCGTGCTCTCGTGGGACATGAATTTCATCACGACAGTCTGCGACAGCATGATCGTGAAGGACGATCTCGGCGGATCGGCCGTGTATGCCCGGATGAACGAGACCGGCTCCGTGTCCGTGGCCAATTCCAGCGTCACAAGCGTGCTCCTCATCAGGCACGGCGCGTTCCCGCTGATCAACGACGTCCAGCCGCCGAGGCCGACGGCCCCGGCCGGCTACAGGCTTTCGCAGAATTACCCGAACCCCTTCAACCCTTCGACCAGGATCGCGTTCTCCGCGGACAACGATTCCCGGGTCAGGGTCACCGTGTACGACATCCTCGGAAGGGAAGTCACCGTCCTGGCCGATGGCGACTATTCGCCCGGCATCTACTCCGTCGAGTGGGACGGCATGAATTCGTCGGGTTCGCCGATGCCGAGCGGCGCGTATTACGTCAGGATGACGGCGTCATCGTCCCGGCCGGAGACCGGCTCCCGGGAATCCTTCAGCGAAATTCGCAAGATGCTCCTGTTGAAATAATCCCCGTCCGCGGGCGTCGCCCGCCTCGCGGCCTGTTCTCACCTTCACCCCGATCGCTTGAAATCATTCCCTGATTTCCGTACATTGTCCGACGTTCCTCCCCTTGCATAACTCAGCGTCGGTTCTCCGGTCCCTCTGCGAATGATGCCGAAATCAGCCATACGGAGCGTGCTCCTGTCCCTCCTCGTCGCGCTCGCCCCGGCGACATCCCTGCCGCAATCCGCCGCCGCCGTTGCCCCGGCCGGAACCGTGACGCCCTCCGGGACCCCGACATCGGCGGCGCTGACGATCAACCGTCTCACGGTGTGGGCGAATTCGGACGGGACCATCGGCTACAACCCGGCAAAGGACGGACCGGGCGTCGAGTTTCCCCGAGGGACTTCGACCGTCGTCGCGAGGGAGGGGATCCTCTGGGGCGGGTACGTGAGCGACGGAGGGGAGGAAATCCTCCGGCTCGGCGGTCAGTCATTCCAGAGCGGCACCATACCGGGTAGGATCGTCAGTCCGGGCGTGAACGAGAACCCCGGGAGCCCCGACGTCCGGATCTTCAGGATCCGCGCCGATTGGGCGTCGGCGGACCTTCGACGCGACGCCGCCGATACCTACGGTCTGCCCGATCTCCTCGTGTCGAACGCCGACATGGAGCGGCTGCGCGGCGAGTACCGGCGGGACTGGCTCGAGTGGCCCTGGGACAAGGGCGCGCCATATTACGAACGGAACGGGATCCCGGGGTACCAGCCGAATCCCGACGCTCTGAAAGACTCCCTCAGCGACGAACCGGGGCTTGCCGGCGCCGACCAGGTGATCTGGTTCGTGGCCAACGACCTCGACGCTCCCGCCGTCCAGGACCTCTACGCGTCCGTGCCGATCGGGCTGGAGATGCAGGTCACCTGCTGGGCGTACAACCGTCCCGGTGGGCTCGGGGATGTCGTGTACCAGAAATACCGCATCATCTATAAAGGGGTGGCCACCACGCCCGCGGACGCGCGGATAGACGGGATGATGATTTCGAAATGGGTGGACGCCGACATCGGAAACTACTCCGACGATTACGCGGGATACGACGCGGAGAACCAGCTGGCCTACGCCTATAACGCCGAGGTGACCGACCTCGAGTTCGACAAGGCCGGAGCGGTCCCCTCCGTCATCGGTTACGGGCTTCTTCAGGGTCCCAGGGTCCCCTCGCCCGGATCGGAAGCGTTCTGGGACGGCGGAGTCGTTCCCGGGTACGCAAACCTGCCCGCCGCCTCGTTCACCTACCTGGACGACGACGCGCGGACGGGGGACTCCCGGTTCGGGGATTTCATCGGCCAGTTCACCATGTGGAACATCATGAACGGGTACGAGGGGGTTTTCGCCAACCCCCCCCGGTGTTTCATCGATCCGCTGACGAGCGAGTGCACGATGTTCGAGCTGACCGGGGATCCGGAACGGTTCTCCGGGTGGATCGACGGGACGCAGATCGCGAAAGGGGACCGGCGGCTCGTGCTCTCGAGCGGTTCCTTCTCGCTCGCCCGGGGGGACACCCAGGAGGTCGTGTTCGCCCTCGCAGGGGGGACGGGAACGGACAACCGCTCGGGGATCTCAGGCCTGCGGGAGAGCATCGGCGCAGCGAGGGACCTCTTCCTCACGAATTTCAACGCGCCCGCCCCGATCCCGCTCCCGACGGTCAGGCCGATCGAGCTGGACGGGAAGATCGTTCTCGACTGGGAATCGGACCGCGCGGCGCTCGACGCGGTCGAGTCGTACTCCTCGCTCGGATTCCGTTTCGAAAACTACGAGCTCTTCCAGCTGCCCCTGGCCGATTCCCCCGCGGATGAGTGGGTCCCGCTCCCGGCGTTCAACGTCCTCTGGCCCCGCTTCCTCGAAATGACACACGATTACCTGCGCGACCGGCCGCTGGTCAACGGGCAAAAATACTTTTTCGCGCTCCGCTCGCGGGCCTTCAATCCCGATGTCGCTTTTTACGACCAGGCGATCTATTCCGACGCCGTCCTGCTCCAGGCGACCCCCCACGCCCCCAACCCCGGCGTCGTGTATCCGTATTCCGCGGGGGAGGTGATCTCCGACGCCTACAACATCGTCGGGACCAACGAAGCGAAAGTCAACGTGTCCTACTACGATCCGACGCGTCCGGACGGGCACATCTACAAGATCCTCTATCACAGGAGCCCCGTCCAGATCGTCGACCTCTATACGAAGCCCTGGTGGGACCTCGTCGATTCCACTTCCGGCGATACGCTCCTGCGGGGGATCACGATGGACACCGCCGCCGTGCGGGTGGTCGAACGGGGGTTCACGGTCGAGTGCCTCTCACCGCTCTACGGACTGCGGGGCGTCTACGAGACCGTCACGGGGGGGGACTCCGTCCACCATCCGGTCTTCAACGAGCCGAATCCCGGCCTCAACTACATGACGGTCGGCGCGGGGTCGTCGTACCTCGATACCATCCTCGGGGGCAACCCGCTCGACGTGGACGTGGAGCTGCGGTTCGGCGATTCCAGCTGGTCGCTGATGCTCGCCGCCACAGCGCCCTCCTCGCGGTGGATCCGGGTCCCGTTCACCGCGTGGCAGTCCGGCGTGGTCAGCGGCGACACCATCGAGCGGCAGATCTATACCGTGATCACCGGGAGCGGCGGCGACAGCCTCTGGCGCCCGAGCGTCCTGCTCGACAGGGAATACAACGGCGAGACGATGGAGGAGTTCTACCCGCTGACCATCGTGTCGGACAGTCAGAAAGTGGGGACCGGTTCGATCGCCGGCAGTTACAACGACAACATTCCGTGGGAGCCGGTGGAAGGCCCCCGGGTAAAGGGGTTCCTCTGGGTCAACGGGGGCACGTACTCCACGAAGAACGCGATCTGGAAGGTCTACATCGTCGACCTCGACAAGGACGGCGGCCCCGCCCCGCCGGGGACGGTCGTGCGGTTCGAGCGCTACAAGTTCGTGCGGAACGGCGATGAGAAAGTCTTCACGCCTTCGTCGGTGCGCACCGATGACGTGGCGGCCGCGAAACAGGCCGTCGAAGCCGTGAACGTCTTTCCGAATCCATACTACGGGTTCAACGCCGCGGAGACGGAGCGCTTCGTGCATTTCATCACGTTCAGCCACCTTTCATCGCAGGCCGTCATCCGCATCTTCAACCTCGGGGGAGACCTGGTCCGCACGATCGAAAAGGATGACGCGTCGCAGTTCGCCACCTGGGACCTGAACAACCACAACGGACTCCCGGTGGGTGGGGGGCTCTACCTCGCCCACATCGAACTGAGGAACGCGGCGGGCGTCGACCTTGGATCGAAGACCCTGAAGCTGATGATCGTGCCCGAAGAACAGACCCTGCAACTGCGATGAGTGCGATCGCACGATACCGGAGACGCCGTCCGGCGGGATTGGCGGTCGCGGCGGTCAGGCTCCTGCTGATCGCGGCGCTCGCGCTCCCGTCGACCTCGCGCGCCGGGCGGGGGGACAAGGTCGGTTCGGCGTCCGGGATGCAGCTCTCCATCCCCCTGGGCGCCCGCTCGGTCGCGCTCGGCGGGTCGATCCTCTCCTCGGTCTCGGGCATCGAGGCCATCTCCTGGAACCCGGCGGGCCTCGTCAGGACCGACCGGTCGTCGGAGCTGTTGTTCTCCCACATGACGTATCTCGCCGACATCGGCGTGGATTATTTCGCGGCCGCGACGAGCCTCGCCGGGTCCGCGTACCTCGGCGTCACCGTGCAGTCACTCTCGGTGGGGGAGATCCCCGTCACGACGGAACTCCTCCCCGACGGGACGGGGGAGATGACGTCGCCGACGTTCCTCGTCGTGAGCGCCGCGTTTTCGCGGATGATGTCGGACCAGATCGCCGTCGGGCTTTCCGCCGGCGTGATCTACGAAAAAATGGCCGAGGTCTCGGCGACGGGCATCGCCTTCACCGGAGGCGTGCAATATTCCCGGCTCGGGGGTATCGACGGTCTGAGCGTCGGCGTCGTCATCAGGAACATCGGCCCAAAACTCGTGTACTCCGGCGACGGACTCGACCGCACGGCGGTCGTCGTCGGGGCCGACCGTCCGGAGACGAACTACAAGGTCGAGGCAGCATCGGCCGACCTCCCGTCGACGATCGAGGTGGGCCTCGGGTATCTCCATCACCTGAGCGAGCCGATCGACCTCGCCGTCTCCACCCTTTTCCGAAATAATAATTTTGCGGACGACCAATACAAATTCGGGGCCGAATTCGGTTACCAGGAGAGATTTTTCCTCCGCGGCGGGTACGATTATTCGACCGAATCGGAGGGGAACCAGTCGATCTTCGGACCGGCCTTCGGCATGGGGGTCCATCAAACCGTTCAAAATCTGTTGATTCAGGTCGATTACGCGTACCGAACGGCTGATTTTTTCGGGGGTAATCACGTCGTCACGCTGATGGTCGGGTTCTGACCGGGCCTGAGAAAAACTACGAAAATCGGGTAAGGCTCCCCATCGGAGGGTATGGACGCAATCGGCGAATTTGAGAGTTTTTTTCAGAAAATACTTGACAATATTTTCAAAATGGAATATATTGACATTAACCTCTACACGCCGGCTCTCGAAGCAATTATCCGACACCCAGTCCAGGACTGGAAGAGTAGTAAAATGTAGTTCCCGACACCTTTGTTGCAGTGGTCGAGCACCTTGTAGTAAAACATCTCAACCTAAATAACTAACACTTCATAGCTTCCAAAAGGAGAAATGCTTATGCGATTTTTCTCATTGTTTCTCTCGGTGCTGATTCTGAGCGCGGTCATGTCCGCTCAGAAACGGTATCTGGTGTCACCGAATGACGAGGTGATACCAATAGAGCAGGGAAAGAGCGCCTCCGCGTCCATCAAGGAATGGAAACAGCGGATGATCTCATCCAGGAATGGCGCCTGCTCGAACAAGTTTTACTTCGGCTTCCCCCAGGAAATCTATCCCCTCACGAATAATTTCGGCGCCTACCATAAGGACGTGATGGGCCAGTGGTTCACCGCGAAAGCGACCGGAACGATCGACAGCCTGTTCTGGGAACAGTGGGTCGCGGTCAACTCCTACGATTCCACAGTGTACCTCCGTATCCACGAATCATACATCGGGCCCACCTACGGTCCCGGCGTGCGTCCCGGACCGTTCAATCCCCCGTGTCAGAACTGGGGATATTGGGTGAACACGAACGATCCCGACCAGGGTGTCGCGGCGTTCATCGAGGAAGCCACCGATACATCGTGGGTCTCGACGATCAACGGATCACCCGTTCCCTCAGGCCCGCCGTTCGGCGATGAGATCTGGGGATTCGGCGGCGTCGCCGTTCAGGTGCACGCCAACACGTTGAACGCGTACGACCTCGGGGTGCTCGGCTCTCCCACGGTGACGATCGGCGATCATTTCTTCGTCTCACAGAGGGTGAATTTCAACCCGGCATGGCCCGGCCAGCATCTCGACGGGTCCATCGAAGGTCGGACCGAGTGGGGCGCCGCCGGATTCATCGTGTCCACCGCCGACGAAGATTATCCCGCGCGTGACTGGAAGTTTTACGAGCACGACAAGGGCCCGTCCAACTGCGCCGGGGCCCCGATCGACAGCATCCGTCGTGGATGGGTCGCCCGTGGCGGCTTCAGCGCCGATACGCTCGACGTCGGCATGTGGAACTGGTGGTACGCGATGACGGTCAGCTCGAACGTTCCGCCGATCATCCTCTCCCAGGACGACGTCCCGACGACGTTCGACACCGGCGCTCAGACCGTCCAGGCCATGATCGAGGATTGCAACCCCGCGAACCCGGGCAACGCCGGCGTCGCCTCGGCCATCCTCAGGTACTCCGTCAATAACGTCGTGCAGCCCGACATCGCGATGATCCCGCTCGGTGGCGACACCTTCGAAGGTACGCTCCCCGGCCAGCCCGCGGGCAACTGCCGTGACCTGGAAGGTCCTCGCGACCGACCTCGATGGCGCCGTCGGTCAGGGCGCCCCCGACGGATACAGCATCGTGAGCTACGGCAGCGAGTGGTTCAGCATCGACACCGGGTACGTCTGCACGGTGCACGACATCTCCTCGTCGGGCACCCCGATCGACACGGCAGACTACTTCAATCCGTTCTTCACCGGGTCGGGAACCGCTCCGAAGGACGACGGCACCGCGGGTCCGTTCGACATGGGCGATGATTACGTGCTGTTCGGTGACGCGTTCCGCTACGCGTGGGTCGGCGTCAACGGCGCCATCGCGCTCAGCAAAACCGCGACCGACACCATCGACGTGAACGCCAACGGCTTCGCGACGACCGTGTGGAACTTCCCGTATGCACAGAAAAACCTTCGCGACAGCGTGAACCCGGGCCTGATGCCCCCGATGTTCATCGCGCCGATGTGGGCCGATCATATTGTCGGCGATACCGCCGGACAGTACGGCAAGGTCCTCTACGGCAACGACGCCGACACGTGCCTGTTCATCGTGCAGTGGGATTCCGTGGGTTCGTTCGCCACGACCGGATCCTCGACCGGACATCACCACGTTCCGGGTCGTCCTGAACCGCTGCACCGGCATCGTCGAATATCAATACGAGTCGGTGGGAACGTTCGGACTCGATTCGGCGGCCCTCGTCGGTCTTCAGGCCGATTCGAACCTGGTCTCCGGCCCGGTCCCCGGCCATCTCTTCTATAACAGGCTCGGCTATCCGATCCAGACCCGGCCCTACGACAACAGCTGCGTGAGGTTCTATCCCAAGGTCGGCACCAACGCCCTTGACGACTGGAACATCGTCGCGGTCTCCATCACGCCGAACGATGCGAATTATGCCAAAGCCGTCCTGTTCCCGTCGGCGGTCTCCCCCGCATACCGCTATTCCAACGGGTATGTCGTGGCGGATCCGCTCACGAAGGGCCAGGGCGTCTGGATGAAGTTCAACGGAGCCGGCGGAGTCGGTAATTCGCCCGGCACGTTCGATCATGACGTCACGGCCAGCGTGGTGGACAAGTGGAACCTGATCGGCGGACCCTCGGGATTCGTCGGAGTGGGCTCCATCGCGGTCACGGGCGGCACGGTGGCTTCCAGCTACTTCGGTTACGGAGCGGCCGGATACTACACCGCACCCTTCATCCAGCCCGGAAACGGTTACTGGGTGAAGATGAACGGCGCAGGCACCCTCCAGATGGTGTCGTACGCCGCGGCCCCGAAGGCCGAGCCAATGATCGCGGGTGAAACGGACCTCGCCGGCCTGAACAGGGTCACGATCCAGGACGCCATCGGTCGTTCGCAGACCATTTATCTCGGCAGCGAAGGCCAGCTCAGGAACGAGCTCAGCTTCTTCGAAATGCCCCCGGCCCCTCCGGCGGGTGCGTTCGACGTGCGCTTCCAGTCCCAGAGGATGGTCGAAAGCTATCCCGAGATGCCGGTCGACGGTCAGACATACCAGTATCCCGTGTCGATCCAGGGCGCGGTCTATCCGGTGGTCGTCCGCTGGGAGATCAACTCCCCGGTGAAGGGCGCCCGCAAGATGGTCCTGAGCGACCTCGTCGACGGCAAATCGATTCAGCAGATCATGGACGGCTCGGGTTCATACATGATCAAGAGCCAGGACGTGAAGAACTTCGCGGTCCGGCTCTCCGAAGGCATCAACGTCCCGGCGACGTTCGCCCTGAGCCAGAACTATCCGAATCCGTTCAACCCGGTGACCCACTTCACGGTGGATCTGCCGAGGGCGACGGAGGTGGAAGTCGCGGTCTACGACCTGCTCGGTCGGAAAATCGCCTCGCTCATGAGCGGTAACCAGGCCGCCGGACAGTACACGCTCGAATGGAACGGCCGCGACGGCAACGGCGTGGTCGTCCCGACGGGTATGTACTTCCTGCGGATGAGCTCGGATGAGTTCAACACCGCCCGGAAGATCATGCTGATGAAGTAAACGTAGAATTCGGGGTATCCGCGGTTCGCCGCGGATACCCCGGATCTTTCTTCCCTTCAGGTTTAAAAGTTTATCATCCACTAATTACAATCCACATCATAAGCGAGGTAGCTATGAAGATCTCTAGAAGTTTTACGCTCTATATGGTGATGGTGTGCCTCATTCTCCTGGGGGCCGCATCAGCGTGGAGCCAGACCAACTTCAGCGTCAAGATTTACGCTGAAGACGGATCGGGATGGTCGGATTCGGTCACCATCGGGAAGTACACCAGCGCGACCGATGCGATCGGGGACAGCATCAGCCCGACACTCGTCGAGAACGAGCTTCCCCCGGTTCCCCCGAGCGGCGCTAACCAGGCGCCCGATCTTCGCATTGTCGATCCGACCGGTCTCTCCGGCGTCCCGCCGTACGGACAGGGTGTCGGCGTCGATATCCGCCTCCTGGTCAGCGACGGCCAGAGTAACACGTACCGCCTGAGGTTCCGTCGCACGGATCCCGAAGGAACGGCGATCACCCTCTCCTGGCCCTCCGGCCTGGGAGCGGTGAGCGGCGGCGGCTTCTACGTGACCGACGGCTTCGGCGGGTTCCTCTTCCCGCCGGTCGACATGGCCGCGCAGACCTCCTTCACCCACGCGACGTTCAACGGCCTCTCGGGCAGCTTCGTGGACATCATCGTCGGCGACGGCTCGATGATGCGCACCTTCACGATGGACTCGATCGCCCTGGCGGCCGACGCCGAAGGGCAAGGTCGGGCAAGTTCGAGAAGGCGAAGCCGATCTCGGTGGACTTCGACCTCACGGTGAACGCCCCGGCCGGCGGCGCCGACCAGTTCTACATCGAGTTCGACAAGATGGTCGAGGGCACGGTCTCGTTCCCGGGCGACACGCACGGACACGCGCCGATCAACATCTCGGGCCTGAAGAAGTACACGCTGCCCATCCCCGCTCCGCCGCTCGATCCGAACCAGCCGGTGATGGTGGTCGGCAACGGCAACAAGGGCAAGGCGATGAAGGGCAAGCACGGCTTCACGCTCGCCGGCTCGAAACTCGTCAAGACGGCTACGACGTACGGGACCCAGTACCTGCGCCTGCCGAAGCCGAACGTGAACAACATCGGCGACGAGATGTACCTGCAGCCGCTGAACCTGAGCATCGGGATGGGCACGGGCGTCGGTCTGCCGGCGTCGATCGGCGTGAACGCGAAGGGCAAGCCGATGATCCACCACATCAGCCTGCCGAAGTGGAAGGACGTCACGAAGACGCTCTACAAGTTCAAGAACGTGGTGATCCTGCAGAACAACACGGCGTACTGCCTGGACACGATCAAGAGCAAGGAAAACATCAAGATGCTCAAGTCGATCGGTCCGGACAAGACGATCCGCTACAAGGACTCCCCGAACATGGGCAACAAGCTGATCGGCCAGCTGATCGCGCTGAAGTTCAACATGGCGGCCAGCGAGCTGGGTCATACCCCCGTCGGCGGGATTCCGCGGACCTGATCTACAGCAACCCGGGACATCCGTTCCATGACCAGACGGTCGACGCTGATCGCGGACTCGGCCGACAAGGCGCTGGCCTGCTTCGGCGGCCTGCCGACGCCGGCTAGACGTACCACGGACCATGGCGGACTTCCTCGAGACGCTGAACACGGAGTTCTCCGGTCCGTTCGACACCGCCTCATGGGGCGGAACGAACACGGTAGCCACGGGCATCAAGCCGGTGGCGCTCTCGACCATCTTCAAGGGCTCGCGGCGCGAGCTATGCGCCGGTGGCGCCGGGCGACTTCTCGTCGCTCTACGACGTTCCGAAGGCGTTCTCGCTGTCGCAGAACTATCCGAACCCCTTCAACCCGACGACGACGATCGAGTTCACGATCCCGGAAGACGCGGTCGTGACGCTCAGGGTCTATAACATGCTGGGCCAGGTGGTGGCGACGCTCGCCGACCGCGAGGAATTCAGCGCGGGCGAGAACTGGGTCGAGCTGGACGGCGCGAAGCTGGCCACCGGCGTGTACTACTACCAGATCAACGTCAACGACGGGCAGTTCCAGTCCGTCCAGAAGATGATCCTGATGAAGTAATGAAATTTCTCCGGGGATTGCCCCGCGCCGCGAGGTGCGGGGCGACCCGACGGGGGAAGGTCAAAGGCGGTTCAACGCAGAATCTAACGTAAAAATTAAAACCTAACTTCTCTAATCCACCAATTCACACACATTCATTTAAGGAGTTAACATGAAACGCTTCATGTTCGTACTTGCCTTGCTGTTGGTTGTCGGTCTGAGCAGCGCATTAGCTCAGAGCGAAGCCGAGGCGCTCGTGACGGCGTCCGTCGAGAGCGAACTGGTTCTCGTCAACGTCGACGGCGACTGGGGCCTCTTCTCGCCCGGCCAGACCTACACCGTGACCCCGAGCGGCTTCAAAGAGCCCCCGGGCCCCGGCGAAGGCGCTGGCATCGTGGTCGATGCGATCGGTTTCGAAATCGACGGCAATCCCGGCTCCGACGTTCTGGTGTCGCTGATCCTTCCCGGCGCCTTCAACTCGGACGACGAGAACGGCAACCTGCCGCTGAGCAACTGGACCTACGGCTGGAACTATGACAACGATCCCGGCGTGGCGTTCTCCGATGCGGGCCCGGTGACGGGCAGCGCGGTGGTGGTCACGATCGGCGGCGGCGCGGCCAGCGGTCTGTTCCTCGGCGCGACGGTGACGGTTCCGACGACGGCGTTCGCGGGCGGCTACACTGCCCAGATCATCGGCTCGGCGACCTACACTGGCAACTAAGCTGAACTGATACCTGTTTCAAACGCAGAAAGGTACCGTGGGCCTTCACCGGCCCCGGTGCCTTTTTGCGTATATTTTCGGGGCGGGCATGTGGCAAAATCGGGGAGATCCCGGGCTTACCCGTTTTTCGTAATTCCTTCCTTCAACTCTGTAAGAACCCCGAATAAACGGCTCTTTTGCCGTGGAAGTTATAGATTATTGATAAAAAACTTTCTATATTACCTGAACCCGGTCAGTAATTCGTAATATTTTTCATGCATCGCAAAATACCCAACATGAAATCGGGAATCCTGTTTCTACTCGTTCTCATCGCGTTCCCGTGGTCACGGACGGACGCCTCCGTCGCTGTCTACCCCCAGGCGCTCTTCATCAATGCCCCGAACCGGTCCGTGGCGATCACGATCTCGAACCCGACGGAAACGCGGCAGGAAATCTGGCTCGATTTCAGGTACGGCTTCCCGCTCGTCGACGACAGCGGCAAATTTTATGTCAAATACATCGAGGAGCCCACGTCCGAGGAGCCGAACGCGGCCGCGTGGCTCACGGCGTATCCTCAACGATTCGCCCTGAATGCCCGTGAATCGCAGGTGGTGAGGGTGATGGTCCAGCTGCCGGTCGGCGTCGTCTCCGGCGAATACTGGGCGAGGGTCATCGTCAGTTCGAAGCAACGCACCGCCGCTCCGCCACAGACTCCCGGGGCCAACGTGCGGATGCGCATGGAATTCGTCTCACAGGTTGACGTACCGCTCCAGATCAGGACCGGTTCGGTGAGCTCGGGCCTCAAGATCCAGGGCATCACGTCCGTCGTCGATACCGGGTTGCTGAAAATGGGGGTCGACATTTCCCGCCTCGGGAACGCCTCCTTCTGGGGGACCATTCGTTGCTTCCTGAAGAACGAGGACGGCAGGGTCATGAAGTCGCTCGACCAGCACGTCGCCGTCTACCGCGACCTGGTCTATCCGATCACCATGGACGTCGCGAGCGTGCCTCCGGGGGAGTACATCCTGGAACTCAACGTCGACAACGTGCGCCCGGGGGTCCCCGCGCAATACCGGCTGAAGACGGACGCGGTTCGATTCACTTACCAGCTGACAATCCCATAACCAACCAGTCGAAAATCCGATGACGGCCAGAGCCCTGAGGATTTTTCTCCTGATCACGACGGTGCTGTCAATCACCGGGGGCGCGGTCGCGCAGACCGACCTGCCCGGAGATTCGACACAGCGTGTCCCCGTGGGCCTCGATCTGCAAGGTGGTCTCAGGACGGACCTCCAGATCCTCCTGCGCGGCGACCGCGCGTACATCCCGATCCGCGGACTCTTCGATTTCGTGAGGGTTCCGGTCACGCTCGACCTCGCGACGGGCAGGGCGGAGGGTGCCTTCCTCCGGAGCGACAATCCCTACTCGATCGACGGCACGGCCCTTGTCGCGATCATCGAAGGGCGTTCCATCGCCCTGTCGCAGGACGACATCCTCCGCGACGGTGATGACCTTTTCCTGTTCGAGGACCGGTACGAAGAAATTTTCGGGATGACCCTCAAGTTCAATCCGCGCCGGCTCGAAGTGTCCCTCAAGACGAAGCACCGCCTGCCCATCTTCCAGGAGCGTGACCGGGAATTCGCCCGGAAACGGCGGCGGACCCTGGGCCAGCTCCCCGAGCCCGAGGTGGTGATCGAGAGGCCCTTCATCCCGTTCAGTTTCGGGAGACTCGGGTACTCCCTCACGTCCCAGCTCACGCAGTTCGGCGAGCCCCGGCGGACCTACGCCCTCCAGATCGGGAACCATCTCCTGGGAGGCGACATGGACACGAGGCTGTTCGGAACGTTCGGCAGGCCCCTGACCATCGATGACGTCGTCAGCCGCCTGCGCTGGGCGTTCCTCAATAACTCCTATGTCCGTCAGATCTCGATCGGTGACATCTTCACCACCGGGCTGATGCCGTCGTCCGTCTTCGGCGCGGAAATCACCAACCGGCCGGCCCCGCGGCGGTTCTTCTTCACGTCGGACTACATCTCCGGCCCGCTCCCGGAAGGCGGCGTCGCCGATCTTTACTACGGCGGCGCGCTGGTCGATTACCAGGCGCAATCGGCGATGAATGAGTACTCCTTCCCGTCGATCGTGACGTACGGCGTGTCGATGTACGACGTCCGCTCGTACGACGCCTTCGGACTCGAGCGGACCACCCAGTACAAGATCATCGTGCCGCCGGAAATGATACCCCCGGGAACCGTGGAATACAGCCTGGCCGGAGGCATCTACCGGCAGCGGTTCGACGAGGGGTACGGCAACGGCGTCGTGCAATGGGGCGTCAATTCGAGGCTCACCGTCTCGGCGGGGGTCGATTATTACGAGAAGACCGCGAAGAGGTATCATCCGGTGATCACCGCCACGACGCGGCTGACCGACATCCTCACCGGTGATTTCATCCTGGCCCCGTCGGCGTACTCCCGGTCGGTCCTTTCGGTGAGCTGGCCCTCGTCGGCCAGCGCTTCGGGCAGTTACTCGTGGTATGCGCGCAATCCCTTCTACAATCCACGGAACCTCCGGAGTGAAGCCTCCGCCTCCGTCAGCATCCCCGTTCGCTCCGGCACCAGGCGGCTCAGCCTCGACCTTGCCGGCAGGCAATCCATGCTGTCGTCCGGCCGGCAGCGATCGGCCCTGATCGCCTTCGGCGGCCAGGTGGGGATATTTTCACCGCGGATCTCTCACCGCCGCACCTGGGACAACATCAACGGCGTCGGCACCCGCGAACAGGCGTACACCTTCGCGTCGCTCGGCATCCGCGCCCCCGGGGGGTTCCTCTTCAGGGCGAGCACGCGGTATTACCATTTCGACAGCGGCTTCAGGGACGCACGCTTCGAATTCAGCCGCCGGTTCTCCCGCGGATTCTGGCTGCAGATTTTCTACGAGCGGAGTTTCTACTCGAACAACACGTTCGCGGGGCTCCAGTTCATCCTCTATTTCCCGTTCGCCCTCGTCCGCGCCGTCGTCGGTGCGAGCGAAGAGGGCGGCCTGCGCTCCTCGCAGTCGGTGAGCGGTTCGGTGGGGTACTCGCCGGAAACGGGTGATTTCTACTTCGATTACCTCGCGAGCAGGGTCGGCTTCGGCGGCATCGTCGTCCAGCCCTTCATCGACGCGAACGCGAACGACATCCACGACCCGGGCGAGGAATACGTCACCAAGGGCCGCCTGAAGACGACGAGCCTCTTCGGCAACAGTTACGTGCGCTACTCCCCCGGCGGGTTCCTGCTGGAGCACACGCTGCCGTTCGAGGAATATTTCATGACGCTCGAACCGCAATTCCTGGACAACCCGCTCTGGGTCCCGAAGTTCAGCACGTTCTCGGCGGTCTCAGAACCGAACCGCTTCCGCCAGATCGAGGTCCCGATCATCGTCGGCGGCATCGTGCGCGGGAGGATCACCTACGCCGTCGGCGACCAGATGGTGAGCGCGGAAAACCTCACCGTGACCATCGCGTCGGAATCGGGCGATCGCGACGGCTTCCCGAGGACGGCGACGTCCTTCTCCACGGGAGAATACGAGTTCCTCGGCCTCCAGCCGGGACGGTACATCGTGTCATTGAACGCGGGCCAGGTGGGGCAGCTCGGCTACAGGCAAACGGAACTGAGCCGGACGATCGAGATCAGGGCCCTCCCGGAAGGCGACCAGGTCAACAATGTCGACTTCCAGCTCGAGCGATAACCGCACACCGTCCTTCCGGGGCGGGATGCATCGGATATCAACTGGCACATTTCACATCGAGGGCATATGGATAACCTGAAGGTTCTTTCGCGTGGAGCGGCCCCGGGCGGCCGCCCATGGATTCTCCGCGGCTTCACCGCGGTGATGCTCGGGCTGCTCGTCGTGCTTCCGGCGGCGGCCCAGATCGACACTGTCGACGAAGACCTCAGCGCCGAGGACGCCGAACTTCTCCTCCAGGACGAATCGTTCGATTTCGAAAGGGAAATCAACGCCGAATCGTTCGACAGCCGTATTTTCTACGACACGACGAACCCGGCCTGGCAGTGGCAGAACCCCTGGCCGACCGGCAACCACCTCTACAGCGTCGACGCACTGCACGCTGATTCGATGATGGCCGTCGGTCAGATCGGGACCTTCGTGCGGACCCGCAACGCAGGCACAAGCTGGAACGCCGAGTACCAGACCGGCGGAATGACCGGCACGCTCTTCGCGATGGACATGGTGGCCCCCGACCTCGCATTCGCCGTGGGCACCAACGGCGCCATCGTCAAGACCACCGACGGGGGCATCACCTGGGTCGCGCAGAATTCATTCACATCGCGGCCGCTGATGAGCGTCCACTTCCTCAACCCGTCCACCGGCTGGGCCGTCGGCGCTTCAGGCACGATCCGGTATACCTTCAACGGCGGCACGAACTGGCAGTCGCTCCTCCTGTCGACGACCAGAAGGTTCAACGACATCACATTCGTCACGGCTTCCAGGGGCTGGATCGTGGGCGACAGCGGCGCGGTCTACGCGACGACCGACGGCGGGGCCACCTGGGGCGCGCAGACGAGCGGGACCATCCGGCACCTGAACGCGGTCTGGTTCGTGGACTCCCTCCTCGGATTCGCGGTCGGGTCGCGGGGCACGGTGATCGCGACATCCAACGGCGGTTCGACCTGGCTGACGTTCCCGGCCCTGACCTCCGGGCTCCTCACCGACGTCCAGTTCGTTTCCCCATCGACCGGCTACGCCGTGGGCGAGGGGGCAGGATCTTCAAGACGACGAACGCCGGGGGCGTCTGGGCGACGCTCAGCTCCGGGACCGTGAAGGCGCTCTCGTCGGTGAAGTTCGTGAATGCCACGACCGGCTGGGTGGTCGGGACCTTCGGTCAGATCTACCGCACGACCGACGCGGGGGCGACCTGGACGGCCATGCATCGCGAGACACCGATCGCCTCCTATCTGACGTCGATCCACTTCCCCGACCCGATGAACGGCTGGGCCGTCGGGGTGCGTGGCATCGTCCTCCACACCAGCAACGGCGGGGCCACATGGGCCCAGCAAAGCTCCGGCGTGACGAAGCACCTCGCGGGTGTGCATTTCGTCAACGCCAACCTCGGCTGGATCGTCGGCCGGTCGGGACTGATCCTCAGGACGACCAACGGCGGGCTGAACTGGACCGCTGTGCCGACCGGGAACCGGCTGTCCTATAACGCGGTCCATTTCGTGGACGCCGACACCGGGTTCATCGCCGGCCACCGCGGCAAGGTCTTCAAGTCGACGGACGGCGGCCTCACGTGGGCGCGCCTGCTGACCGGCAGCGGGAAAAACCTCTACAGCCTCGACTTCGTCACGACGCTCCGCGGGTGGGCGGTCGGGGCCTCGGGCGCGATCCTCTCGACGACCGACGGCGGCTCTTCCTGGGTCACGCAGACGACGCCGTCGTTCCTGAGGGCCCTCCGGGCCGTGGATTTCGTCTCGGCGACGGACGGATGGGCGGTCGGCGACCGGGGGACCATCTTCAATACGACCAACGGCGGCCTCACCTGGTCGAACCAGAGCTCCGGGGTGACCCTGTCGCTCCGCGGCGTCGGCGCGGTCGACGCCGGCACGGCGTGGGCCTCCGGGTACACCGGCACGATCCTGAAGACGACGAACGGCGGGGCCCTCTGGCAGAAACAGATCTCCGGGACGTCCCGCGTGCTCTTCGGGATGTTCGTCCTCGACGCGCAGAACGCGTGGGTCGTCGGTTCCAACGGGGCCATCCTGAAGAACACGCCTCCCGGACCGTTCGAGATCCAACCGGCGGCGAATCACGGGGTCGTGACCGAGGCGGCCAATTATCCCAATCCGTTCAACCCCGCCACCACGATCAGCTTCAGCCTGCTGAAGCCGACGATGGTGACGGTCACGGTCTTCGACGTGCTCGGCCGGAAGGTCGCGACGCTCCTGCACGACGAGCCGCTGGAGGCCGGGCCCCACGCCGTCGTCTTCGACTCCCGGGACGCGAGGGGGATGGACCTGTCCTCGGGCGTGTACCTCTACCGGATCGCCACCGCCGGCGGCTTCGGCGACGAGACGAAGAAGATGATCCTGTTGAAATGATTCACCGGCATCGCTCAGACCGACATGCCGCACGGACACGGAATCACTGACGAAGACGCAGAATGACGATGATCCGACAGACGATCCACGTTCTCGTTCTTTCGATGGCATGTTTCGCGGCGCTCCCCGCCCAGGCGGAGCGCTGGGAATGGCAGAATCCCCTCCCGCAGGGGAACAGCCTCAGGGCCGTGCAGGCGCTCGACATCAACACCTTCTTCATCGCGGGTTCGGCTTCGACGTTCCTGAAGACGACCGACGGCGGTGCCACCTGGTCCAGCTCCAATATCTCCGACGCCGGGACGAGTTTTCACGGGGTGCACTTCGTCTCCGGCACGAGGGGGTGGGTCGTCGGCTCCGGCGCCTCGATCTTCCTCACGTCCGACGGCGGCTCGACCTGGATCGCGCGCAATTCCCCGGTGACCACCGGTACGTTCAACGCGACGACGGCCACCGGCTCGGGCACCGGATTCATCGTCGGCGACGGCGGCGCGATCCTCCGCTCGACCGACGGCGGCCTCCAGTGGCAGTCGGTGGCATCGGGCACGGCCAACCCGCTCCGGGATATCTCCTTCCCCACCGGGCTGACGGGTTACGCGGTCGGCGACGGCGGCGTGATCCTCAAGACCATCGACGCGGGTATTTCCTGGTTCCCCGTCCCCGACACGATCATCGGGCGCGATTATCATACGGTCCACTTCAGCACCCCGGACACGGGGTGGGTCGGGGGAACGGGAGGCGCGATGCTCACGACGTCGGACGGGGGGACCAGCTGGCACCAGCAGTTCACCCTCGTTCCCACGACCGTGACGGATGTCCGTTTCCCGAACACGGCGATCGGGTATGCCGTGGCCGGACGGTATTTCCTGTCCACGACGAACGGCGGTTTTTCCTGGATCCCGAAGGTCATCGATTCGGTGAACACGCTGAACGCGCTGGCATTTCCCTCGCTCAGCAGGGGATGGATCGTGGGGGACAACGGGGAGATCAGGCAGACCGTCGACAACGGGGTGAGCTGGACCAGGCTCGCCGATAACGCCACCTCCGACCTGTACGACAGTTATTTCCTCGACGGCCAGACCGGCTGGAGCGTCGGCGCCCTCGGGACGGTCCTCCGGACCGTCAACGGCGGCCAGCTCTGGATCCACGACGCGACCCCGACGAACAATTCGCTCCGCTCGGTCTTTTTCACCTCCGCGACGTCGGGCTGGGCCGTCGGCGACGCCGGCACGGTGCTCCGGACGACCGACGGCTTCACCTGGTCGGAGGGTTCGCTCGGCCCGGGCGGGGCCCTCGCCTCGGTCTTCTTCATCGACGCGTCGACGGGATGGATCCTGGGGCAGGAGGGAACGATCCTGCAGACCACCGATGGCGGTACGACCTGGAACGACGGGGATCCCGGCGACACCAACTATTCGTACGTGTCCATGTTCTTCGCCGACGACACGACCGGGTGGCTCCTCGGAAATTACGGCGACCTGAACGAACTGACGACGATCTTCCGGACCACCAACCGGGGCGTCACGTGGGATTCCGTTGCCCAGGAGAGCCGGACCCTGCTCTCCCTCTCGTTCGTCGACAGGGACACGGGGTGGGCCGTCGGCAAATTTCACCTGGTCATCAAAACCACCGACGGGGGCCTGACCTGGAGGTCACAGAGCAATCCATCGCGCGGCAACGTTCATTTCCTTGACGTGACGTTTGCCGACCACCTGCATGGATGGCTCGCCGGCGGTTCGGGGACGATTCTCAGGACCCTCGACGGGGGGGCCAACTGGTTCGAGCTCGATTCACGGAACGACCGGGTCCTCTACAGCATCTCGTTCACCGATACGCTCAACGGCTGGGTCATGGGTGGCAACGGCACCATCGTCCACACGATCGACGGCGGCGGCGACCTCCCCCCGGAACCTCCTCCGCCACCGCCGCCGAACGCCAAGGTCGACCACGTGGGGCAGAACCAGCCGAACCCGTTCGTGCCCCGGCGGGACGGTGTGACCTTCCTGCCCTTCAATCTCGGCATGGAGTCCCCGGTGACCGTCCAGATCTACGACGCCCTCGGGCGGATGATTCGCGAGCTGGTTGCGGGGACCTTCCCGGCGGGCAGCTACAGCCGCGACAACGGCGCGCCCGGGTGGGACGGCAAGGACGCAAACGGCTATAACGCCCCGAACGGCGTTTATTTTTACATGGTCATCACGAAGGAATACATCGAGACCCAGAACCTCGTCCTCGTGCGGTAGGGTAAACCCCTCCTTCGGGATCCCGATTTCTCATGGAATCCTCATTGAATCCCCCTTGACCGGTCGGCATCGCCCGGTTATCTTGTCTCCACGTTAATTCCTGGTTCGAATTTTCCGCACGGCGGACCTCCCGCGGACCGCAATCGTCAATTCTTTTCCCGGGAGGTTTCGATGCGCCTGTACCGCTCATTCCCTGTCCTCATCCGTTGTGTTTCCGCGTTCGCGTTCCTCTCAGCCGTCCCTCTCCATGTCCGGTGCCAGGGCGTACCACACGTCGTGATCAGCGAGGTGTACGGCGGCGGGGGCAACAGCGGCGCCCTCTATACTCACGATTTCATCGAACTCTATAACCCGACCGCATCCGACGTCGTCATGGGCGGCTGGTCCGTCCAGTACCAGGGTGGAGGGGGGAGCGGGCCGTTCACCGCCGTGGCAAAATTTTCGGGGACGATCAGGTCCCACGGATTCTTCCTCCTCCAGGCGAACCCGGGCAGCGGGGGGACCGCGCCCCTCCCGGCGCCGGATGGCGTCGCGGCCATTTCGCTGGCCGCTTCCTCCGGGAAAATCGCGCTCTGTTCGGATACCCTCCCGGTCGCGGGGCCGTCGGATCCGGGGGTCGTGGATTTCGTCGGATACGGTTCGGCGAACCTCTTCGAAGGGGGCGGCGCGGCCGCCGCGCCCGGCAACACCACGAGCGTCGAGCGGAAGGCCTCGGCGGGCTCGGACGCCGCGTCGATGTCGGTCGGCGGCGCGGAAGAACACTCGGGGAACGGGAGGGACTCGGACGACAACGCGGCGGACTTCATCCGGCGGGACCCTGAACCGCAGAACGATCCGTCCGGGACGGAGGCCCCGGGAGGCGGCCTCGCCGTCACGACAGCCTACACCGGGAGGTGGAACCTCGTCTCTCTCCCGGTCCGTGTCCCCGAACCGTCCGTCCATGCGATCTTTCCCGCGGCCGTGACGCCGCTCTACGCCTGGCGCGGCGAATACGTCGCGGAGACGGCGGCGGTGCCGGGATCAGGGTACTGGATCAGGTTTGAGGGAACTGATACCGTGACATTCGAGGGTCAGGCGACCGGCCCGGACACCATCCTGCTCGAACCGGGATGGAACCTCCTCGGATCAGTCTCCGCGCCGGTCCCCGTCAATGCGATCGAACAGATCCCGGAAGGTCACATCGCCGGAATAATGTTCGAGTTTGACGGGGGTTATCACGCCGCGGACACCCTCTGGCCCGGTAGGGCTTACTGGGTCAGGTCAGGCGGGGGTGGGTCCGTCATCCTCGCTCCCCCGGGGTCCGGCGCAGCGCCGACGCCCGGTTGGCCCGCGCGGGGTCCGGTGCCACCGGACGGCGCCGAACATCAGGGGGCGGTCCGGAGGGAAGCCCCACCCGGATGAGGGGCGGGGGGTGTGTGGCCCACCGTTTACCCGAATTATCCGTTAGGGGTGAGGTGGAGAGCGGGGTGGTCCCGGAGCCGTCCTGGCGGCGCTCTCCCGCCGGCGCCGGGGGCCGTCCACCACACCGGCCGGCGTATCGACCATCCCCCCCCTGTGAAGTGCGAGGATCCGGAAATAGTCCACCCGGGATATTGACCTTTTTCGCGTAATTGAGTATACTCTAGGTATATTTTATCCCGCGACAGTCTGTATCCACCACCGCATGACTGTTGATTCCACCTTCGCCATCAAAGGAGATTCCCGATGAGAATCCACTGCTACCTTTTTCTCTCCGCCGTCGTCCTGGTTCTCCTGTTCGCGACGTCCGGAGCGATCGCCCAGATCCCGGCGAATGATTCATGCGCGGGGGCTGTTCTCGTCACGGGCCTGCCGTTCACCCATTCACAGAACACCGCGCTCGCGACGCCCGACCCCAATGACCCGATCCTTGCCTGCGCCGACTCGGGCGGCGGGAAGACCGTGTGGTTCACGTTCACCCCGGTGACCACGGAATACGTGAAGTTCAGCACGGCGAACAGCACGCCCGCGACCTACGACGTCGCCCTCGGCCTCTACACGGGATCGTGCGGCGCGCTGGTCGAAGTGGATTGCGCCGACGACATCAATCCCGGCACCGTGCGACAGGCGATGATCGGATATACCGTCCAGGCCGGCGTAACCTATTACCTGCACGTCGCCGAATGGAACGGCGGCGGTCCGAGCGGCGGCGTTCCGACGGGCGGCAACCTCGTGCTGGACGTGTACCAGTCCGCCCCGGATCCGCTCTACGCGGGACCGAAGTCCGGTTCCGTCGCGGGCGGCGCATCGGTCGTCCTGAGCGCGCTCGGCGGACAGAACGTCCCGTCACCGGTCGTCGAAGAGCACGCCGGACAGGCGCACAACCCGCCCCAGGTGATGTTCCCCGCCCCCGCCGACGTCCACCCGGCCTCCGGCCCCATCGGCTCGAATTTTATCAAGGACCCGTCCATCAACGCGACCGCCGCGGCGACCGCGCAGCCGGTCGTCCTGAAGAACCATCTCGGGAACACCAGCACGGGGGCCATTCCGCCCGACCCGATCGTCGCCGTCGGCCCGAACCACGTCATCGGGATGGTGAACTCGAACTTCAACGTCTGGGACAAGGACGGGAACCTCCTCGAGACCAGGAGCCTGAACACCTGGTTCTCGAACGTCGCGTCGCCGATCGGCTTCAGCGATCCGCAGATACTGTACGACCATTTCACCGGCCGCTGGATCATGGCGGGCGGGAACTTCGCGCCCCCGTACACGTTCCTGATTTCCGTGTCCGACGATTCCGACCCGATGGGAACGTGGTACAACTGGTCCCTGCCCGCGGGACTCGGGGATTCCCTCACCGGGAACCTGCCCGACTATCCCCAGATCGGTTACGACTCGCTAGCGATCTACATCACCTCGCGCGAGTTCACGACGGGATTCCTCTATTCGAGGGTCCGGATCGTCGAAAAAACACAGCTCTATAACAACGACGCGGGCCCGGTCTCCTGGAAGGACATCTGGAACATCGGGGAACCCGAGCATCCCCTCATCAAGATCGACGGCGTCCGGCCCTCCATCATCTACGGCTCCCCCGGCGAGCACTACCTGGTGAACGCGTCACCGTACTCGCCCGGGACCTTCTTCAGCGTCTGGAAAATCCTCGACCCGATCGGGACGCCGAGCATGACGGGTGAGAACATCTCCGTGGTGGGCTACCTGTCCCCGGGCAACGCCAGCCAGCTCGGCGGCGGGACCCTCCTCGAAACCGGTGGCGCGGCCATCCGGCACAAGGCGGTCTACCGCGACAGTTCGCTCTGGATGGTCCATACCATCGCGAGCGGCACGGACAGCGCTTACGCGGCCGTCCGGTATGTCCGGATCAATCCCCACACGTCGACCAACCTCGAGGACGTGGCCATGGGCGCCGAGGGCTACTGGCACTCGTATCCGGCCATCATGGCAGACGCCGACAAGAACATCATCATCACGTACTCGCGCTCGGGCCTGACCGAGTACCCGGGGGCATTCGTCGCGGGGCACAAGGACACCGATCCCCCGGGACTCTCAGCGAGCGTCGTCCTGGCGGAGGGCGCGGGCAATTATGATGTCGTCGGCGGCGGACGCAACCGCTGGGGCGATTATATGGGCATTGCGCTCGATCCCGCCGATTCCCTTGCCCTGTGGGTGAATACCGAGTACGCCGTCACGACCAACGACTGGGCGACGCGGATCGGCATGGTGAAAATGGGCCCGCTCCCCGGCGCATACATCAATTCCAGTCTCACGTCGATGACGTTCGGGAGCTGGGAAGTGACCGACTCGAGCGATAGCCAGGCTTTCACCCTGACGAACAACGGCATCGACACGCTGGAAATCAGCTCGATCGACCTGCCGGATTCCAACTTCCACCTCGTCACCACCCCCGCATATCCATTGAAACTGGCGACCTTCGCGATCGAGACCCTGTGGGTCCGGTTCGTCCCCGAAAATCGCGGATCGTTCGCCGATTCGCTCATGGTGAACAGCAGCGATACGGTCCGCCCCGCACTGAAAATCGCCGTGTACGGCAGCGGCTTCATCGTTGACCAGGCCGTCTCGGGCACGATGTACGCGGGTTCGGGCACGACGGACTTTGGAAGGCTCAGGACCGTCGATCCGATCGACGCGTCCACGACTCCGGTCGGACCCTCGGGTTTCAACCAGCTGCTGAACCTGCGCGTCCGCGTGTCGACGGGTGAACTGGTCGGGCTCGCCACCAACTCCGCGACGACGGCTGCCGCCTACGACGTGGTGAGGATCAACAGCTCGCTCGGCGATGCGCACACGATCTCCACGATCCCGCTCAACTTCCTGAAGGGGATGACCTTCCGGGACGACACGATGTACGTCGGGCGGATCACCGGCGGCATCTACTCGGTCGACCTGGCCACCGGGACGCCGACGCTCGTCGCCGCGACCGGGAAACAGCTCGCCGGCATCGACTTCAACCCGGTGACGGGGGAGCTCTGGGCGAGCGTCAAGGGCGGGCCGGCGACGCCCATCGACGGGATCTATAAGATCGATCTCCTCACGGGGACGCCGACGCTCGTCGGGACGACCGGTTTCGGCGTCCAGACGGTCGACATCGCCTTCGACGCGAACGGGACCCTCTTCGGCCTGATCGGCACCGGCGTGAACACGAATGAGCTGGTCCTGATCGATACGCTCACGGGCGGCGGCACGAAGATCGGTCCGATGGGGATCACCAGCGCCCAGGGCATCGCGTTCCATCCCGACGTGGCCAATTTCGCCTTCGCCTACCACTTCTTCCAGAAATGGAACCTGATGTCGCTGCCCGTGAATGTCCCCGACCGGTCGGTCAGCGGCATCTTTCCGTCGGCGCTGCTCGATTCCCGCGCCTACTCCTACGACGGCGGTTTCATCACGACGGACACGATGGAAAACAGGGCGGGGTACTGGGCGAAGATCGTGTCGGCGTCCGCCCACAGCATCATCGGCACCCCCGATTCCACCGATACCATCGGCGTGGCCGGTCGATGGAACCTGATCGGACCCAACTCGTTCATCACGCCGGTCTCGTCGATCACCACCGACCCCGGGTCCATCCTGGCGACGAACTTCTACGCCTATGACGACACGGGGTACGTGACCGCCGACTCGCTCATCCCCGGGAGGGGATACTGGGTGAAGGCCAGCACGGCGGGCACGCTGCACCTGAACGTCCCCTCAAACGTCCCCGGGGGATCGCCCAAGGCCTCCCCGCGGGATTACCTGGCAGAGCTGAGCTTCGTCCGGATCGAGGACGGCGCCGGACGCGCGCAAACACTCTATTTCGGTGAGCGCTCGGACGGAAGCCCCTCGCCGGAACTCTTCGAGCTTCCCCCCGTGCCGCCCGACGCCGGCTTCGACGTCCGGTTCGGTTCCGGCTCGATGGTCGAATTCCACGACGCGAAGAACGGTGCTGAATCGTCCGTGCCCGTGAGAATCCTGTCGGCCCGCTTCCCCGTGACCGTGCGCTGGGAGATCAAGGGAGACCCCGGCACGCTCTATACGCTCGCGTCATCGGCGCCCGGGGGCTCGCAGGAGTCGCTCGCGCAGATCGAGGGGAGCGGAAGCAGGACGCTCAACCGCGAGCAGGCCCAGAGCCTCCGGCTCGTGGCCGGGTCCCGCGGCGTGCCGAAGGAGTTCTCGCTCCTGCAGAACTATCCGAACCCCTTCAACCCGGTCACCACCGTGGCCTACGCGCTTCCGCGCGCCGGAAGGGTGAAGCTGGTGGTGTACAACGCCCTCGGCGAGGAGGTATCCACCGTCATCGATGCCGCGCAGGACGCCGGGTACTACACGACGACGATCTCCGCCGAAAACCTGGCGTCCGGCGTGTACTTCTACCGGTTGATGGCGGGCGAGTTCAATGCCGTCCGGAAAATGCTGTTGATTCGCTGAGTCCCGGCATCCCGATCACCGCCGCCTGGTGCTGACGTGCGTACCTGGGCCGCGCTGCTCTGCCTGACAACCGTACTGGCCGCGGGGCTCTCCGCCCAGAGCTGGGTGAAGAAACTCTCGGGCCCCGGCCTGGGTAACCCCCTGGCCGTCAATCCCCTGAACAGCGACGTCCTCTACGCGGCGGCGGGGGCGAACCGGGTCTACGTCAGCCGGGACCGCGGTTACACCTGGTCGAACTACGGGGCGCTCGTGAACGGCGGGGGCATCGTGAAGTCCGTCTCGGTCAGCCCGCCGATACGTCGCAGATGCTCGTGGGCATGGAATCGAGCGTCGGCTTCCCCGACAGGATCATGAAGTCGACGGACGGCGGACAGACCTGGACGGAGACCTGGACCGGATCGTTTTCCTACTACGGCCAGCCCGTCGAATGCTCCTCCCGACCATCCCGACACCGTCTACACGATGAACCTCGACACCCTGTACCGGTCGATCGACTTCGGATCGACCTGGGACACCGTCTGCACGGGGCCGGGGTTCAACGCGTGGTGCGACGCGTCGCTCCGGCCGGACAGCGCCGGCGTGATGTACATCGGCGATAACCTCTCCGGCATCTGGAAAACGGCCGACCACGGCGCGACCTGGCGGAAGGTCTATTCCACCCTCGGTGAGATACCGAGCATCGCGATCGATCCGCTCAACCCCAGGGTGGCGTACGCGAGCAAGTTCGGCGGGGGAGGGGGGATGGTCAAGACGACCGACTGGGGCGAGACCTGGCACACCCTCAGCGTGCCTTCCGGCAACCGCGATACCTGGTGGGTGACCTGCTCCCCGGTCCATCCCGGCTACCTCTACTACGGGACCTACATCGGCGACACGACGTACCTCGGGATCTACGTCTCGAGGGATTCGGGCGCGAACTGGTCGAAGATCAACGAAGGCCTGACGCCGGGCTCGTACTTCAACTACGGCCTCCTCACGCTCGACTCCCTGACCCTCCTCGCGCTCCAGTCGAACGGCGTCTATAAATACCAGTATCCCACCGCGATCGACGTCCTCCAGCCCGGCGGGGGTGAAACCTGGCTCACCGATTCCCTCTACACGATCGCGTGGAGCGCGACGGGCCTCTACTACGTCCGATTGGAAATCTCCACCGACAACGGTGCGTCCTGGAGCGCGATCGCCGACAGCGTCCCGGCTTCGCAGGGGTCCTACCCCTGGACCACCCCGTCGACCACGTCGGATTCGTGCCTCGTGCGGATCTCCGACGCCCTCTTCACCGCCACCGCGGGGATGAGCGCGGCGGTGTTCACCCTGACGGACGCCTACCTCACCGTGCTCGCCCCGAACGGCGGCGAGGAGTGGGACGCCGGCTCGCCGCAGACGATTTCCTGGAGTTCGGTCAGCCTGGACAGCCTCGCGATCGAATATTCGGCCGACGGCGGCGCCGAATGGACCTATATCACGGAAGTGCCGGCGGCGGCGGGCGCGTTCGGATGGACCGTGCCGGACGAGCCGACGCAGAACGCGCTCGTCAGGCTCCGGAGTTCGACCGACACGACCATCAGCGACCGGAGCGACTCGGTCTTTTCGATCCTCGCCCCGAAGGAATTCACGGCTCGCATCATCGTCCGGGACGGCGGCGCCGGGGCCGATACGCTCCGCTTCGGAATCATCGCCGGCGCGACGGACTCGATCGATGCCGCCTTCGGAGAAATCGAACTGCCGCTCGTTCCGCCGGGCGGGACCTTCGACGTCCGCTGGGAGGTGGACGGCACGAACGGGTCCATCCGGGATTTCAGGGATACGTTTGCGGTTCCCGGGGACCTCCACCGGTATTTCGCGCGTCTGCAACCGGGTCCCGGCGGATACCCCCTGTCGCTCTCGTGGGAGCCGGACAGCCTCGGACGGGAGTGTTCGTGATGCGTGACCGCCTGACGGGCGGTGACCGCCATAACCTCAACATGCGCCGCGACACCGCCCTCGTCCTCACTGACCCGGCGGTCGGTGAGATGGAAATCGTTCAATGCCCCGGCACGGAGGTGACGATCCCCGGGAACGGGTCCTGGGTCCTGATCTCGCTCCCGGTCGAAACCGGCGATCGCCGCGCGAACACGCTCTTTCCCGTTCTCACCCGGCGGGGCGTATGAATATCGCAACGGGTACCTCAGGCAGGATACGCTCCGTCCCGGCGAGGGGTACTGGATCAAGACCGAGCAGGTGACGCTGACCGGTTGTCCGCTCCCGGCCGAAACGATCGCCGTCCGTCAGGGGTGGAATATCGTCGGCGCGCTCACCGGCGCGATACCCGGTGTCGTCCGTCCAGAGTCTGCCGGAAAGCCTCGTGGTCTCGCCGTTCTACGGGTACGGCCCGGGAGGATACCACCTCGTCCGATTCACTCTCGCCCGGTGAGGGGTACTGGGTGAAGTGCCGCGACAACGGGTCGCTGATCATCACGGGCCCCCCGGGCATGCAGTCTGGGGTTATTCCGGGGCGATCCGGGATGCCAATGATCAACACACTTCGGGTGGAGGGCGGGTACGTCCGTTTCGACCCTCTATTTCGGGGCGGACAGTGTACCCCGGCATGCTGGATGCACCCCCGTCTCCTCCTGGGACGGTTGGCCGGCATACCTTTAAAAACGATAAAATCGGGGCATTCCATGCCAATTCCCTGAATTACCCGATGGAGTATGAAATCGCCCTTAAAAGTGGCGAAAGTGAAATAAATTTTTCATGGGGTGTAGAAATTCAGGATAATTTCGATTATATTCTTATTGAAAGGGCAGGCACTCGGGATGTTTCGAGAATCCCCATGAACGGCGTGGGGGAGGTCGCATTTTCACGCGCTTCCGGATCGAAATTCTTCCTGAGAGTACAGCCCCATGAAAGCGGGAGCGGCGAACTACCGAGCCGGTTTCGCGATGGGTGATTGTTATCCGAATCCCTTTAACCCATCGACCCGCGTTACGTTCGCGCTGCCCTCGACATCAACGGTCTCGTTGACGATCTACAATCTTCTCGGGGAGATCGTCTCGACATCGGCGGGCCGTCAGTACCCCGCCGGTGAACATGTCTTTGAGTGGTCAGCACGCAGTGATGACGGCATGCCTCTCGGCTCGGGGGTGTACTTTATCGCGCTGACGGCGATACCGGGGCCGGGTGCGGGCGAACAGGTTCTTCCGACGTTCCGCGCCGTTCGAAAAGCAGCGCTCGTGCGCTGAACTCAACTGCAACCCTTGCGCAACCCTTTGCAGACGAATCGCAGTGTCCCTCTCAACAACGAATAGCATCGACGCACTCTGCCATGCCGTCACTGTCCGGAAAATGACATGAGATTTGCGACGACCTTTTTTCTCTGCGTCCTCAGTCTCCTTCTCCCCGCTTCCTCCCGGGCCGTCGCCCAGGGCTGGTCCTGCGCGCCGGACACGACCGTCCCGGTCGTCACCGAAAACGGAAACCAGTGGAATGTTCAGGTCGCCTCCGACGCCCACCATGGCGCCGTCATCGCCTGGCAGGACCGTCGCGACGGCCTGGCGGACAGGATCTACGTCCAACGGATCTCGGCGGACGGCTCGATTCTATGGGCCGACGGGGGAATCCCCCTCGCTTCGACGCCAGGGTATCAGTATTATCCCCAGATCATCGGCGACGGCGGGGGCGGCGCATACGTCGTGTGGCAGGACAACAGGAGCGGCGCCGGATACGACATCTACCTCCAGCACGTGTCATCGGCCGGCGAGATGCTCCTGCAGGACGACGGACTGCCGCTGTGCAAGGCCACCGGCCACCAGTATTACCCGAAAATCGTCCCGAGCCCCGGCGGTGAAGTGATCGTCGCCTGGCAGGACAAGCGGGCCGGGAATTTCGACATCTACGCGCAGAGGGTCAACACCCTCGGCGACCTCCTCTGGACGCCCAACGGAATCCTGGTGTGCAATACGGAATTCGACCAGGTCGACCCCGTGGTGACCGCCGACGGGAACGGCGGCGCGATCATCGCCTGGAGCGATTACCGCGGCGCGTCCGGTTACACCGACGTCTACGCCCAGCGCGTCAGGTGGAACGGCGGGACCGCGTGGCTGCCGAACGGCGTGCCGATCAGCCAGGCCACCAACAACCAGTGGAATCCCCAGATCGTGACGGACGGGAACGCCGGGGCGTACGTCGCGTGGCAGGACCGCAGGAATTCGTTCTACGACCTCGTCTACGCGCAGCGGGTCGATTCGGGCGGGATGAGGAGGCTGGAAGCGAACGGGGCGCCCCTGGCCACGGTCGAAGCCAACCAGTACTATCCCAGGATGGCGTCCGACGGAACCGGCGGTGCGGTCGTCGTCTGGCAGGACAATCGTGGCGGGGTGGATTACGACATCTACGCGCAACGCCTGAACGCCGCGGGCCAACTCCTGTGGGCCCCGGGCGGCAAGGCCGTCTCGGCCGCCGCCGGGCACCAGTACTATCCCCAGGTCGTCCGCGACGGCGGAAGCTGCGTCATCGCGTGGCAGGACCGGAGGGGGGGCACGTACGACATCTACTCGCAACGCATCGACCTCGCCGGCAACACCCGCTGGGACCTCAATGGCGTCGCGGTCACGAATTCCCCGAACGACCAGTACATCCCGCAGCTCGCCGCCGACGGGCTGGAGGGAGCGGTCCTGGCATGGGCCGACTTCAGGCTGGGCACCGGCTCGACCGATATCTTCGCCAACCGGATCGGCTCCAACGGCCTCCTCGCCGGTGGTTGTTTCAGGACGTTCATCCAGGACAGCCTCGCGAAACGCGGCGTGAGGATCAGGAAATCGGTGAGCCTCATGCCCAACGAGGGGAACGTCCGCGACACCGTCTTCGGCCGCGGCGTTTTCTCGCACGGCCTGGTCGTCGGCCACGAACGCTACGACAGTTCCAAGTCCTACGGCTGGATCTACTACAGGAAGAGTTATTATGTCCGCAGGAGCCTTCCCCAGATCGGGGAATCGAGGGGCTTCGACCGGAAGTTCGACAAGCCGTTCATCGGGATACTGAAAAATCCGAGTCTCTACCGGTACAACAACGCGCTGGTGGGCGAGCAGATCGCCCTCAAGCTCAATATCGCCGCGAGCGACGTGGCCCTCACGCCGGGCCATTTCGGGGACCTGAAATACCTTGATGAATCGAACCCGGGCGATAAATTGAACGGGCTCAGCCTGAGGAACGTCGTGCGCCGGGTCGACAGCATGCTGACCAATTGGAGGGCCTACCCGGGCCTCGACTACAACCAGGTCGGGAACAGCCTGCGGAGGATCAACCACGCGTTCGACGGCCCGATGGACACCGTGTCATTGCGGCCGATGAAGATAAAGCCCGCGAACAGCCTGTTCTCCCTGAACTACCTCGTGCCCAACACCGATCCCCCCGCGGAGGTCCCGGAGTACATGGCGCTGGAGAACGTCCCGGAGGAAGATTACGGCTTCCGGCTCGAACAGAACTATCCGAACCCCTTCAACCCCACGACGACCATCGAGTTCAACCTCGCCGCCCCCGCCCAGGTATCGCTCAGGATCTACGATCTCACGGGCCGCGAAGTCGCGTCGCTTTTCCGCAACGACCAGCTCGAGGAGGGATTCCACTCGGTCGATTTCGACGCGAGCAACCTCTCGAGCGGCATCTATTTTTACAGGATCATGGCCACCCCCCTGAGCGCGACCGATAAACCGCTCACGCTCGTTCGGAAGATGGTGCTCGTCAAGTAACACGCTTCTCCGGTCGTCTCCGTGTCCGGTCCTCGCCGGTCCCCTCCCATATGTCCGCGTCGTCCGGTTGCCTTTCGCGCGTGTTTTTAATATGTTTACGGCAGACCTCACCATCGCCCCGGGGAATGACGCATGCCTGCTCCGAAGATTTTCGCCCTGCTCGCGCTCCTCTGCGCGGCCGGATTCGCCGCATCCCAGACCGTCCCGGGCCGTTCTTCCTTCAGACTCGACGCCGATGCGGCCCGATTCGCCGGGCCGGACTCCCTGACATATCTCGAATTCTACTACGGGGTCTCCGAGGCGAGCCTGACCTACAGGCGCGATTCGGCGGGGTACCGCGGGGCGCTCGAGATGACCCTCGAGGTCACCGGCTCCGCGGGGATCCTGGATGCGCGCCATTGGGTCCTCCCCCGGCTCATGCGGGACAGCGCCGAACTGCGGGCGCCGAAGAACATCCTCAGTTTTGAAACCCTGGCGCTCCCCCGGGGGGAGTACCGGCTGTCCCTCGTCGGCAGGGACTCGGTCGATCCTTCGAGGGCCGACACCGTCTCGATACCCGTGAGCATCCGGGGGTTCCCGCCGGACACGGAGGGCCTGAGCGACATCGAACTCTGTTCGAGGATCACACCCGACGCCGACAGGAGTTCACCGTTCTACCGGAACACCCTCGAAGTCATCCCGAACCCGTCCCGCCTGTACGGGCAGGGGCTCCCGGTCGTCCATTTTTACGCGGAGGTGTACAACCTGAACCTGACCTCCGGGCCGGACGTCGTCCTGCGCGCGGCGATCCTCGACAACTACGGCACGGAGGTGGTGTCCCAGGCGAAGCGCAAGCCCAGGGCACACCAGTCGAGCGCGGAGTACGGCTCGATGAACGTCGCCTCCCTCCCCGGGGGGAGCTATCGCCTCCGCATCTCGCTGCTCGACAGCACGGCCGTGCCGGCGCGCCTCCTGGCGACGACGGAGAAAAAATTCTTCGTCTATAACCCGGGCGTCCTCAGGGACGAAGGCGCATCCGCCGCGAAGCGGCAGGACCGGCTGTTTTCCTTCATGACCGAATCGGAGGCCGACGACGAAATCCGCAAAATCCGGTACCTCACCACCGAACCCGAACGCCGGCAGATCGAGCAGCTCGCCGACCTCACCGCGAAACGGAATTTCCTGACGACGTTCTGGTCCGGAAGGGAGACCGACGCGGCAACGGGACCGGCGCTCGTCAGGGAACAATACCTCGCGCGGATCCGCCAGGCCGACATGCAATACACCGAGAGGAACAGGGAGGGGTGGCTGTCGGACCGGGGGAGGGTCTCCGTGGTCTACGGGCCGCCTGACGACGTCGAACGCCATCCGAGCGAAACCGAAACGCATCCGTACGAGATCTGGGAGTACAAATCCCTCCAGGGGGGCGTCGTTTTCGTCTTCGTCGACAAACTCGGATTCGGGTCGTACCGACTTGTCCATTCCACCCACATGAACGAATTGCGGAACGACAAGTGGTACGAGGAGGAAGCCGCTGTACGGTGAATCCCATCGCGCACAGGGTCGAGTATCTCTTCTTTTCCCTCTTCAGGAACTGCCTGCTCATGATGCCGTTCCCGTGGATCCAGCGGACCGGGCGGTATCTCGGGCGGGTGTTCTTCCACCTGATGCCCGGGAGGCGGGCGATCACGCTCGACAACCTCCGGCACGCGTTCCCGGGGTCGTCGGAGGCCGACCTCAGGACGGTCGCCAGGGGGGCGTTCGAGAATTTCGGCATCGCCATGTCGGAATTCCTCTGCTTTTCGAAACTCGGAACGACCGCGCTGAAGAACCTGATGCACTACGACGAGAACCCCCGGCCCTTCGAGGAGCTCGCGCGGGGAGGCGGAATGGTGTACCTCACCGGACATTTCGGGAACTGGGAACTCTCCGGCGTCGGCAGCGCCGCCCTCGCGGGGGTCCCGTACCTGGTGATCGTGAAGACGCAGGCGAACCGCCTCGTCGACCGCGTCGTGACGGCGATGCGCTGTCAATTCGGGAACCGTGTCGTCCCGATGGAAAGGGCGATCCGTGAATGCCTGACGGTCCTGAAGCACGGCGGGGTCGTGGCGCTCGCACCCGACCAGAGCGCGTCGAGGGAGAGCGATTTCATACCGTTTTTCGGGCGTGAGGTGGCCACGTTCAGGGGACCGGCGGCATTCGCCCTGAAGGCCGGGGTCCCGGTGAAAATGGGGTTCGTGGTCCGGCGACCCGATTACAGTTACGATTTCATCCTAGAGGATGTGCCGGCGGCCGATCTCCGGGGGGCCACCGAGGAGAACGTACGGGAGCTGACCCGCCGCCACGTCAACCTGCTCGAGCGCCACGTGCGGGCGCATCCCGACCACTGGCTCTGGATGCACCGGCGGTGGAAGCATCTCGGGCCCACGGCGGATGCTGAAGGGGGCGGCGGTGCCGGTCCCTGACCCGGTCCTGATCGTCCAGACGGCGTTCCTCGGGGACGTCATCCTGACGCTCCCGGTCGCGCAGGCCCTGCGACGCATCCAACCGGGTGTTGCCGTCGACATGATGGTGGTCCCGCGGACCGCCGCGGTGGTCTCGGGCCACCCGGACCTGCGCGGAACGCTCGTCTACGATAAACGCGGGGCCGACGCGGGCGTGGCCGGATTCTTCCGTGTCGCGCGCGAAGTGAAACGGATGCGGTATGCCTGCGCGCTCGTCCCGCACCGCTCGCTCCGGAGCGCGCTCCTGGTGAGGGCCGCCGGGATTCCCGTGCGCGTGGGATTCGATACGAGCGCCGGCAGGATGTTCCTCACCCGGTCCGTCCCGTACTCACGCGACCTCCACGAGATCGACCGGAACCTGCGGCTGCTGGAAGGGATCGGCCTCGAACGGCCGGCCAGGGTCCCCCCCCGCATCGCCGGCACCGTCGCGATACAAACATCCGTCTCCGGATTCCTCGCGATACCGGGCGGCGGATCGGGGGGCCGGCCGCTCGTCGCGATCGCCCCGGGCACGGTGTGGAACACGAAGCGATGGCCGGTCGAACGGTTCGCCGCGGTGGCGGGGGGCCTCGTACAACACGGCCACCGGGTCGTCCTCATCGGCGGTCCGGAAGACGCTGAACTGTGCCGCACCATCGCCGCGTCGGGCGGGGGCGCGGGAATCCTCAACGCCTGCGGCCTGTTCGATGTGCCCGGGTCCGCGGAACTGATACGCCGTGCCGCGCTCCTGGTGTGCAACGACAGCGCCCCGCTTCACCTGGCGACGGCGGTCGGGACACCCATCCTTGCCATCTTCGGCGCCACGATTCCGGGTTTCGGGTTCGGCCCCATCGGGCCGCGAGACAGGGTGATGGAAACCGGAGGGCTGTCTTGCCGGCCCTGCAGCATTCACGGCGGCGACCGGTGTCCGGTGGAGACGTTCGAGTGCATGACCCGCATAACGCCGGAGATGGTGTTGAGTGAGGCGATCTCCATGACCGGGGGTGCCTGACCGGATGAAACGGAAGGTGTGCGAACAGGTCCGGATCGGCGGAGCGGACGACCTGAATCCCGCGATCCACCGGGCCGCGCGAGTGCTCGCCGGAGGCGGGGTGATTCTCTACCCGACGGACACGCTCTACGGACTCGGATGCCTCGCCGGACACGCCGCGGCGGTGAAACGGGTCTATGCCATCAAGGGAAAACCGGAAACGAAACCGAGCCTCGTCCTCGTGGATTCCGTCGAAATGGCGGGAGGAATGGCGGCCGTGGTCCCCCCGCTCGCGCGGCGGCTGATGGATCTCTTCTGGCCCGGCCCGCTGACGCTCGTGCTCGAAGCCGCCCCAGGGGTCCCGGATCTCCTGACGGCCGGGACGGGGAAGGTGGGCATCCGTCTGCCGGCGGACGAGTTTTGCCGGAGGCTGGTGAACCGGTGCGGCTCCCCGCTGGTGTCGACGTCGGCCAACCGGTCCGGCGTCGAGCCTTCCGCCGCTTTCACAGCGCTCCTGCGGGAGTTCGGGGGGGAAGTGGATCTCGCCGTCGACTCGGGGGAACGGCAGTCCCCGCCCTCGACGATCGTGGATGTCTCGGAGGGAGTGCTCACGATCGTCCGGGAGGGGGTCGTCTCCGCCCTCGAACTGACCAGGGCCATATCCTCCCGTCCTTGATAATAGCGATGAAAAAGTGTAAATTATGTGTCTATTTCAAGAATATCTGCGCCCGTAGCTCAGATGGATAGAGCGACAGCCTCCGGAGCTGTAGGTCGCGCGTTCGAATCGCGCCGGGCGTACTTCAACCAATCAGAGGAATAATCGCCGTGTTGACACCCAAGAAAAAGCTCGCGAAGAAAGAGATCAAACAGGACACGCTCCTGACGACCTACGTGAAGACCACCGGTTTTTACTATGAGAACAAGAAATACGTCAACTACGCCGCGACGGCGGTGGTCGTCCTCGCCGTGGCGGTGGTCATCTTCATCAACAACCGGCGGTCCAACAACGAGAAGGCCGGCGCGGAACTCTCGCGGGTGATCACCGTGATGGACGCGGCGCCCGCCGATCCGGGGACCCTCCATGCCGCCATCGACGGAAAGCCGGAACAGGGGATCATGGGGCTGAAGGCGATCGTGGACAACTACGGCGGCACCGATGCCGGCGACCTCGCCCGGTACTACCTCGCCGGCGCATACTACCGCCTCGGCGATTTTGCGAACGCCCTTGACCAGTACGACCGATGTTCCGCATCCGACAAATTGCTGGACGCGGGCGCCCGGGCGGGTGAAGCGGCCTGTCACGAGGCCCTGAAAGAGTTTGCCGAAGCGGCGGAGCTCTACGAGGACGCGGTCAGGATCGATCCTGACGGCGTCGCGGCGCCGGAATACCTCAATTCCGCCGCCAGGTGCTACGGATCGGCGGGCAAGGGGGGAGACGCCGTGAAGCTCCTCAAGAAGCTGCGCGAAGATTACCCGAAATCCACCTACGCGCGCGACGCCGACAGGGCGGTCACACGGTACAGCCTCCAGGACTGACGGTTTTTCGGACCCGGAGGCCGCCCCTCGGACCCTCCAGACCGAACGATGCTGACGCTTCGGAAAAACCTCGTCCGGGACATCCTGCAGATCGCGACCCCGGCGATCGCCGGCCTCTCGTCGCAGATGGTCGTATCCGTAGTGAACACCGCCATGGTCGGCCGGCTCGAGAACACCGAAGTCCAACTCGCGGCGATGGGTCTCGGGTTCCTCGGATCCTGGGCGATCGCCAGCCTGTTCTCCAGCCTGAGCACCGGCACCCACGTGTACGTGGCACGTCGCCACGGCGAGGGGAACCACGAGGGCGTGGGGGAGGTCCTCAACAATTCCCTCGTCGTCTGTCTCCTCCTCGGGATCGTGTTCGGCATCCTCGGTTTCATCTTCTCCTACGACATCCTCAATTTCTTCTCCGCGGACCATGCCGTTGCGGTCGCGGGCTCCGAGTACATGAAATACCAGTTCATCGGGCTCCCGTTTTTCCTCCTGATCGTCTCGTACAGGGGTTTCTTCTTCGGGATCGGACATACGAAAATCTTCATGTTTTCGGCGATCATCGTCAACGTCTTTAACATCATTTTTAACTACCTTCTCATTTTCGGGGCGTTCGGATTTCCCCGTATGGAGCTGGCGGGGGCCGGGCTCGGATATTCGCTCAGTATGGCCCTGGGATGGTTGTTTTTCGTCTGTGTAACATTTCTCGGGGTTTATCGAAAGAAATATCAGTATTACTCCCATTTCCGGATCTCGAGGGATACGATCGCGCAGATTGTCAAAATATCCATCCCGGTGTCGCTGCAGAACATCCTGATCCTGCTGGGGTTCCTCTCGTTCGTGGCGATCACGGGCGTGATCGGGACGGTGGAGCAGGCTGCCACCAACGTCGTGACTTCGGCGATTTTCATCTCCCTGATGCCCTCGTTCGGTTTCGGGATCGCGGCGCAGACACTCGTCGGCCAGTCGCTCGGCAAGGGCGACGTCGAGGGCGCGCACGCCTACGGTTTCGAAACCGCCAAGCTTGGGACGATCTTCACCCTCGCGGTGGGGCTGGTGTTCTGCCTGGTCCCCGACCTCATCCTGTGGATCATCACGACGAACACAGAGGTGATCGATGTCGCGCGGCCGGTCCTCCGGATCGCCGGGGTCGCGCAGATATTTTACTCCTCGGGGATCATTTTCGCGAACGCGCTCCAGGCGGGCGGGGCGACGCTCTACGTCATGTGGGTTGAAATTCTCACCCACTGGATCATTTTCCTCCCCCTCACGTATCTCTTCGGGATCGTGCTGGGGTGGGGGGTGACGGGCTCGTGGCTCGCCCTCCCGGTGTACATCATCGCCTACTCGACGATGAATTTCCTGAAATTCCGGTCCACCAGCTGGATCAGGGTCAAACTCTGACCGGCGCCGCCATGACTGACCGCAGATCCAGGTTCAAGAAGCTGCTCCTGCTGACGACGAGCGGAATACTGTTCGTCGCGAAATTCGTGGTCGACGTGGTGGCCTCGAAACTGGACGTCGAGCTCGGGGCCCTCACCATCCTGCAGGCCCTCCTGGTCGCCGGGGCCTTTCTCTCCCTCTATTTCTACATCGAGACGGTGTGGCGCCGCGACCAGAACGTGGTGAGGAAGCTCGGCTTCGCGCTCGTCCTCACCCTGGTGGTGGGCCTGGCGGGGCTGACCCTGTACGGGGTGTCGTCCACCGGCTTCGAGATCAAGAACGAGACCGCCCTCCCCGAGGGGTTCGAATCGGTCGTCTTCGCGAACATCTACGCGGTGGTGTTCGGGACGACGTCGCTCTTCATCCTCCTCACGCTCCGGGACATCATCATGTCCAAGCGGCGGAAGGAGACGAAGAGGAATTTCAGGATCTTCCTGATCCTGCTGCTCGTGACCGTCGCCATCACGGTGCCGTACCGGCCGTTCGAGTCGGACCTGCTCATCGCGGTGAGTTTCGGCCTCACGATCGTGGCGATCCTGCTGAATTCCTTCAGGCTCTCCTGGATCGTCTACCTGTCGAAGCGGGAAAAACTGATCACGATGGCGTTCAGTTTCATCCTCTTCGCGCTCTACGTCCCGATCTACGTGGCGTCCGTGGGGGAGAGTTCGGTGATCGCGCAGTCCCTCACCTACTACTCGCGGCAGCTCGCGACCACGGTGGCGGCCATGGACCTGTTCGCGGCGATCTATTTCGGCATGACCTTCGTCAGCACCCTGTTCCACCTGCCGACGGCGGAGGCGTATGACCGCAAGAGCATCGAGGTCCTCTCGCTCCACAACCTCGGCAAGCTCGTGACGAGGGTCTTCGACTTCAACGAGCTGGTGGACCTGGTCACGAAGATGACGCTCGAGGTCTGCGAGGCCGAGAGCGCGTGGCTCGAGGTGATCCCCCGGGACGGCAACCCGCCCCGGGGCCACGACAAGCCCGCCCCCGCGGCCCCGGCCTTCAGGACGGTGGCGCTCCAGAACATCTCCATCCAGGAGATCGAGGAGATCACCGGCATGAACGACGGCTCGCTGCGGCGGCTCGTCGTCGACGGACGGAAACCGGTCGTGATCGACCAGGTCCGGGACGACGAGAGGACCAAACACATCCGGAACATCGGGAAGAAGATCCATTCCATGGTGATCGTGCCGCTGGTGTCCCATGACGACGTCATCGGCGTCCTGTACGCGACGAAAACGATGGACTTCGGTTTCGACCGCGAGGACGCCGACGTGATCTCGGCCTTCGCCGACCAGGTGACCATTGCCCTGGAAAACTCGAGGCTCATCGAGAAATCGCTGGAGCGGGAGCGCCTGATGCGCGAGATGCTCCTCGCGCAGGAGATGCAGAGGAAGCTGCTCCCCCAGGAGCTTCCCTCGCTCCCCGAGATCGAGATCGAGGCCCTCTCCACGCCCGCGTTCGAGGTGGGGGGCGATTACTACGACTTCACCATGCTCGACCAGGACCACCTCGGGGTCATCGTCGGCGACGTGTCCGGGAAGGGTGTCTCCGCCGCCCTCTTCATGGCGGAGATGAAGGGGATCTTCCAGGCGCTGAGCAAACTCCACCGGTCCCCGAGGGAGTTCCTCTCCCAGGCCCACGCCGCGCTGTTGGGGACGATGGACAAGAGGACCTTCATCAGTCTTATTTACGCGATCATCGACATCCGGACGGGGACGATGCGCGTCGCCCGCGCGGGCCATTGCCCGATGATCCTCCTGACCCGCGAAGGCACCAGGTTCATCAAGCCGACGGGGCTGGGCGTGGGGATGGGATCGAAGGAATTTTTCGCCCGCACGATCACCGAGGACGAAATTCTGCTCCGCGACGGCGACATGGCCGTATTCTACACCGACGGCGTCACGGAGGCCCGCCCGGAGAGCGGGGAGGAATTCGGCTACACGCGACTGGAGGACGTCATCGCGCGCTCGGGGCGGAAGAGCGCCCTCGACATGCGGGACGACATCGTCCTCGCCGTCGACACGCACATGCGCCACAGGCCGCCCGAGGACGACCTCACGATCGTCGTCCTGAAGTGGAAGAAAATCAACGACAACGCAACCTGACACACGGCACCATCAATCAAAGGACCCGGTATGAGCTCATTTAAAATCGAACTGCGGGAAAAGAACGACGTCAACGTCCTCGACCTGAAGGGCTACCTCGACGCGCACACCGCCCCCGAGCTGGAGAAATCGTTCCAGTCGCTGATCGACAAGAACAGGTACCGGATCGTGGTCAATTGCAGGGACCTGACGTACATCAGCAGCGCGGGGCTCGGGGTCTTCATGGCCTACATCGAGGACGTCAGGAGAAACAAGGGGGACATCAAGCTCTCGAACATGTCCCCGAAGGTCTTCAACGTCTTCGACCTGCTCGGCTTTCCGCTCCTCTACGAGATCACGAGCGACGAAGCCGACGCGATCCGCAAATTCCAGGCGCCCTCGAAATAGGACGATCACGGCCACGACCGTATGAACGCCAGAAAAAAACCGCCCGGCACGCACCTGAAGATCAAGAGCCGGACAGACCGGCTCAGGGAGGTGAGGGACTTCGTCTCCGCCTGCGCCCGCGATCTCGGGTTCCGTGACGACGCCGTCCACAAGATCGCCCTCTGCTGCGACGAAGCCTGCACGAACGTGATCAAACACGCCTACGCGAACGCTCCCGACCGGGACATCGACATCAGGGTCATCCCGGGGGAGAAGGGGATCGAGATCGTGATCACGCACGACGGGAAATCGTTCGATCCCGACGACATCAAGTCGCCCGACATGAAGGAGTACCTCGCGCACTACCGCAAGGGGGGCCTCGGCCTGCACCTCATCCGTTCCCTGATGGACAGGGTCTATTACCGGCAGGGGAACGGCGCAAAATCCGAGGTGCACCTCGTGAAACAGCTCCCCCGGGCCGGAGGCGGCCCGACCGGCCGATGAAACGGACCCCCGCGGCCCCCCCGCAGCCGTCGTCCCAGGAGATGGAACGGCGGTTCGATTTCCGGTCGCTGTTCGAATTCAGCTCCATCATCAACTCCTCCACCGACCTCACGTTCATCCTCGGCCACCTCCTGCTGACGGTGATGGGAAAGCTCCTGGCCCTCCGCGGGATCGTCCTGCTCGGGAGCGAGGAGGAGGACTTCAGGATCCAGAACGTCCGCGGACTGAAGCCCGACCTCGTCGGCACCGGGTTGAAGATGAAGAACATTCCGCGGAGGATCGTCCGCTGCGACGACACCGACGCGCGGAAATACCCGTGGGTGAGGGCGTTCCGGTCCCACGGCATCCAGACGCTGATCCCGATGACCGAGGGGGAACGCATCGTCGGCATGCTCGGCTTCTCCGGGAGCGCCCTCGGGAGGGAGCTCACGCCGCAGCAGGAAGAGTACCTGATGTCGCTGGCGAACATCGCGGCCACCTCGATCGTGAGGGCCACCGCCTGGGCCGACGTGGACGCCGCGAACAGGGCGCTCAGCCGGAAAATCCAGGAACTCAACACCCTCTTCGAGCTGAGCAAGGAGTTGAACGCCGTCCTCGACCCGGAGCGGATGGTCAAACTGCTGATGTTCTCGGTGATGGGGCAGATCGGGGCCCACAAATGCTTTCTCTCGCTTGTGCGCGAAGGTCGGCTCGTGCACGTGCTCAGACGTATCGACGCGGAGATCCCCGACGGCCTCGTCCCCTACCTCATGGGGATGAAGGAGTCGCGGACGGTTGAAACGCTGGATCGCCCCTCCGACCGCTCTGCGCGCCGCCACCTCGACGGACTCGGCGTCCAGGCGGTGATCCCCCTCAGGGCGCAGAACGAACTGAAGGGGGTGTTCGGCGTCGGCGGGAGGATGAACGACGTGCCCTACGCACAGGCGGACCTCGACTTCCTTTCCTCGCTCGGCAACCTCGCCGTCATCGCGCTGGAGAACACGCGGCTCTTCAGGGAGGCGCTCGAAAAGCAGAAAATGGAAGACGAGCTCCTCATCGCGAAGGAAATCCAGAAGGGCCTCCTCCCGGCCGACCTCCCCGACCTTGCGGGTTATGCCATGACGGCGGTGAATATTTCCTCCAGGCAGGTCGGGGGGGACTATTACGACGTCATCCCGCTCGGCAAGACCAGGTGGGTCATCGCCATCGGGGACGTATCGGGAAAGGGGACGCCCGCGTCCCTCCTGATGGCCAGCCTGCAGGCGTCGATCAGGGCGCTCGTCCCGCTCGGGCTGAGCCTCTCCGAGCTGACCGGGCGGGTGAACGACCTCATGACGCAGAATACGACGCAGGGAAGGTTCATCACTTTTTTCTGGGGGATCCTCGAGCCGGAATCCGGAGGGTTCACGTACGTCAACGCCGGCCACAATCCGCCGTTCCTCTGCCGGAGCGACGGGCGGCTCGAACGGCTCGACGAGGGGGGCCTGATCCTCGGCGTCATGCCGACGATGCGGCCGTACGACCAGGGCACGGTGACGCTGCAGCCCGGCGACACCATCTGCCTCTATACGGACGGCGTGAGCGAGGCGATGAATCCCGCGGGGGTCGAGTTCGGGGAGGACCGGCTCGACCGGATCGTGCGGAATTCGCGGACGACGCCCCTCGACGCGCTCAGGCGGTCGATCGTGGACGCCGTCACCGGATGGAGCGGCGCCGGCGTGCAGACGGACGACATCACCCTCGTCCTGCTCCGCAGGACGGCCTGAGGCGACCCCGGGGGACCGCGTGGCGGAGATGAACGAGCCTGCCGGACCTTTCGCGCCGCCCTCGACCATGCTCCCGGCCCTGCGATGGGCGGAGGACGTGCTCCGGAAGGGGAGAATCGACGAGCCGCGGCTCACCGCGGAGCTCCTGATGTGCCACCTCCTCGGCTGCGAGCGCATCAGGCTCTACGTCGAGTTCGAAAAAATACTGAGCGATGGGGAGATCGACCTTTTCGTCGGGCTGGTCCGTCGAAGGCTCACGCACGAACCCCTCCAGTACATCACGGGCCGGACCGATTTCATGGGTGTGGGCATCGCGGTCGACCGGCGGGTCCTCATCCCCCGCCCGGAGACCGAAATCCTCGTGGAGGAAATGCTGGGGTTTTGCCGCGGCCGCGGCCCGTCACCGCTGAAAATTCTCGACGTGGGCGTCGGTTCCGGCAACATCGCCGTGGCGATCGCCCATTACCATCCGCCGGCGGAGGTGATCGGGGTCGACGTCAGCGCCGGGGCCCTCGACGTCGCCGGCGCGAACACGCGGGAACACGGCCTTGAAGAAAGGATCCGCCTCGTCCGGGCGGATATTCTCCGGGACGGGCTCCCGTTCCTCCCCGCATCGTTCGACGCGATCGTGTCGAACCCCCCGTACATCCCGTCCGCGGACATGGCCGGGCTCGAGCCGGAGGTCAGGCTCTTCGAGCCGGCGATCGCGACCACCGACGGCGCCGACGGCCTCTCCTTCTTCAGGCGTCTCGGCGAGCTCGCGACCACCCTCCTCGCGGAGGACGGCATCCTGATGGTCGAGACCGCCTATAATCAGGCGAGGGCGGTTGAACGGATCTTTCGCGGCAGCTCGCTGCGCGACACGCGGGTGGTGTGCGACCTCTCGGGTATCGAACGGGTGGTGTCGGCATTCAAATGAGAGCGCTCCTCCAGAGGGTGACGCAGGCCCGGGTGAGTGTCGGGGCCGGGGCCGCGGGCTCGATCGGGCCGGGTCTCCTGATCCTGCTCGGGGTCTCGGGCGCGGACGGCGAAGAAGACGCCCGATGGCTCGCCGCGAAGTGCGCCTCCCTGAGGATATTCAACGACGCCGGGGGGAAGATGAACCTTTCGATGAAACAGACCGGGGGTGAGGCTCTGGTCGTTTCCCAATTTACGCTCTACGGGGACGCGTCGCGCGGCAACCGCCCCGGTTACGCGGCCGCGGCCCCGCCCGAGCTGGCGGAACGGCTCTATGAAGCATTCCTGGCGGCCCTGACGGGTGAACTCGGCGAGGGCCGGGTGCAGTCGGGCGTCTTCAGGGCGACGATGAGCGTCAGCCTGGTGAACGACGGCCCCGTCACGATCATGGTGGAGTCCCCGCCGGGTGGGATGAGTGCGCGGCGGAAGGAATGAATTTCCGGTCGCAGGAATGAAGGCCCGGGCGGCGACCGCCGGCAAACCCCGCCGGGACGGGAGGATATTCTTCCTCTTCCTCGACGGCGTCGGGATCGGCCGGAAGGACGGCGCTGAAAATCCGTTCTTCGCGGCGCGGCTCCCGGGATTCGAGGGGCTCCTCGGCGGGCCGATGGTCTCACTCGAGAGTCCCGTCCGCCTGAAGGGCCGTTCCTCCGTGCGGCCGCTCGACGCCACCCTGGGTGTCGCCGGACTTCCCCAGAGCGGGACCGGGCAGACCGCGATCCTCACCGGGGAGAACGCCGCACGGCTCCTCGGCAGACATTTCGGTCCCTACCCCCACTCCGGCCTGCGGACCCTCCTCTCCGAAAAAAACATTTTTCGCCGGTTGTCCGATCGGGGCCTTCGAACGATGTACATCAACGCTTTCCCCCGGCAGTACCAGGACCACGTCGGGAGGCATCCGGGTCGGACCGGCGCGATCTCCCTCGCCTGGCGATCGACCGGGAGACCGCTCAACGGCCCCGCGGAATTGACGGCAGGGAGGGCGATCTCCGCCGACTGCACGTCGGAGGGGTGGGAGAACCTGGGCTATCCCGACGTCCCGGTCATCACCCCGGAGGCGGCGGCTGGGGTCGCGCTGGGCGCCCTCGCCGACCACGATTTCGTTTTCTTCGAATACTATCTCACCGACCACGCGGGGCACGGGCGCTCCCGGAGGGAGGCGTCCGACATCCTTTCGACGCTCGATCGTTTCATCGGCGGGTTCGTCGATGAAATGGACCCTTCCAGCGATACGTTCGTCCTCACCAGCGACCACGGCAACTTCGAAGACCTCTCGACGAAGCAGCACACCCTCAATCCCGTTCCGTTCATCGCGACCGGGAAGGGGCACGAACGGCTCGTCCGGCCGGTCCGTGACCTGACCGGCATCGTCCCGGCGATCCTGGACTATTATTCCGGATGACCCCGGCATGAGCAGGCGATGAACGGCCGGCCGGCGTTGAAGTTCTGCCTCCTCCTCGCGGCGGGGATCCTCGCGGGATGGCTGGCGCCTTTCCCGCCGGTCGCCCTCTTCTGGGCGGCCTCGGGCCTCTTCCTCGCGACGGCGGGCATGCTGATATTCAATCGAACGAATGATACCCTCATCGCGGCCCTGACGGCCTTGCTCGTCATCGTGACCGGCGTCCTGACGGTCACGGTCGACGTCAGGACTGTGCCTGCGGCCGATCCGGCCCGGTTCATCTCGCCGGACACGGTCACCGTCTCCGGAACCGTCGCCGAAATTGTCGGAAGGAGCGCACGGTCTGCGCGATTCCAGCTCGATTGTTCTTCGATTTCGAACGGCGGGATGACGCTCCCGCTCGAGGGGAGGATCCTGGTGATGGCGTCCGGCCGCGGTGCGGACGGGCCCGTCATCGAAAGCCTCGTCCCGGGGAGGCGTGTCCTGGTCAGGGGATGTATCCTCGGGATCAGTCCGGCACGGAACCCCGGCGAGATCGACTGGCAGGCGCATTACCGCCTCGCCGGAATCCGCGCGCAGATGAACGTCCGGTCGGCCGGCCAGGTGACGGCGGGCGACGACGCGGCCGAAGGGTTCATCAACCGCTACGTCATCCCCGTGCGGCGAAACCTCTCGGCACGGCTGATGTCGGCCGTGGCCGGCAGGGAGGCCAGGTTCCTCAACGGCCTGATTCTCGGCGAGAGGAACGAAGTGCCCTCCGACCTCAAGGCCGATTTCATCACCGTCGGCGTGATGCACCTCCTGGCGATTTCGGGGCAGCAGGTCGTGCTGGTGGCGCTCCTCATCGCGGCCCTCCTCACCGTCCTCAGGGTGCCGGAAACGCCGAGATTCATCATCGTCGCGTGCTCGCTGGCCTATTACGTCCTCCTGACCGGGAGCTCCCCGTCGGTGACCAGGGCAGGGATCATGTCGATCGTGGTGCTCGGCGCCGGCATCGCCCAGCGGAGGCCGGACGTGCTCAACGCCCTCGGCGTCGCCGCGGCCGCCATCCTCCTCTGGGACCCGAAACAACTCTTCGACCCCGGATTCCTCCTCTCGTTCTCGGCTGTCCTCGCCATCGTCCTCCTCTATCCGCTGATCCTCCAGGCGACGCCCGGCATCACCGCCCGCTTCGCGAAGGTGCGCATTCTCGACCTCGCCTGGAAGGGCGTCGCGGTGTCGCTGGCGGCCGGCCTCGGGACGGCGCCGATCGTGGCCTACTACTTCGGGCGGGTGTCCCTCGTGGGATTCCTGGCGAACATCCTGATCGTGCCGCTCAGCAGCGTCGCGCTCGTCCTCGGGATGCTGACGCTCGGGGCCTCGTTCCTCTGGGGGTGGCTCGCGTCGGTCTACGCCGAAGGGGCGGCGGCCTCCGCGTGGCTGACCTTCAGGCTGGTCGATTTCTTCGCCGGTTTCCCGTACGCGTCGGTGGATTTCAGGCTTTCGCTGGCGTTCCTCGCGGCGTTCTATGGACTGCTGGCGCTGCTCCTGATCTCGGTCGCGCGGAAATCCTGGAAGCCGGTGATCGTGGGGGCCCTGGTGCTGTGCAATCTCGGCGTGTACGGGGGGCTCCTCTCCGCCGCGCGGCCGGCACCGCTGAGGGTGACCTTCCTCGATGTCGGGCAGGGCGACGCCGCGTTCATCGAATTCCCCGGGGGAAAAAAGATGCTCATCGACGGGGGGCCGAAAACCTTTTCCTTCGATGCGGGGGAGCGGACCGTCGTGCCGTTTCTCCGGCACATGGAAGTGGAAAAAATCGACTACCTGGTCCTTTCCCATCCGCACGGGGACCACCTGGGGGGCGTTTCCGCCGTGCTCGGCGCGGTTCCGGTGGCGGACCATCATCGAAGGGGGCTCGACGGGGAGAAGTTCGATGTACGAACGGTTCACGCGGATCGCCGATTCCCTCGGGATCCCGCGCGTTTCGCTGTTCGCGGGGGATACGATCGGGACGGACCTCCCGGCGAGGGTCTACGTCCTCGCGCCCGAGGACGGACCGGGCGGAGATTCGGACCGGCTCAACGACCGGTCGGTCGTCCTGATGCTCCGGTACGGGGGGACGAGCGTGGTGTTCCCCGGCGACGCCGAAGAAGGCTCGGAGGAGGCGATCGTCGCGCGGTACGGCGGGTTCCTCGACGCGGACATCCTGAAGGCCGGCCACCACGGGAGCAGGACGAGCAGCTCGGAGGATTTCCTGCGGAGCGTGAGTCCCGCGTGGTCCGTCATTTCGGCGGGGGAGGGGAACAGCTTCGGCCACCCGTCCCCGGTCGTCCTCGAACGGCTGGCGGGAATGGGGAGCGCCATCCACCGGACCGACCTCCAGGGCGCCGCGGTGTTCGAATCCGACGGCCGTTCCTGGCGGCCGGTCGACCGTCGCGATTGGCGGTGAGGATTGAATCCCGGGGGATTAATCCGTACAATGATCTGAAATATTTCCACACGACCTGAATACGACGGAGACGATGGAATCGATGAAAAAGAAGTGGGAAGATGACGTCCTCGGCCCGGCGTTGAAGAAATCGCCGGAACGCAACGAGGAGTTCGTCACGGACTCGGGTATCGGTGTCGAGCGGGTGGGGTACCCCGCGGCCGGCGCGTATCCCGAAAATCTCGGCCTCCCCGGAGCCTACCCGTTCACCCGGGGGGTCTACCCCTCGATGTACCGCGGCCGGTTCTGGACGATGCGGCAGTACGCGGGGTTCGCCTCGGCCGCCGAGTCGAACCGGCGGTACCGGTATCTCCTGGACCAGGGGACCACGGGCCTGAGCGTCGCCTTCGACCTGCCCACGCAGATGGGGTACGATTCGGACCACCCGATGGCCGAGGGGGAGGTCGGCAAGGTGGGGGTGGCGATCGATTCGCTCGCCGACATGGAAACCCTGTTCGACGGCATCCCCCTCGAGAAGATCACCACGTCGATGACGATCAACTCGACGGCGGCGATCCTGCTCTGCATGTACGTCTCGGTCGCCCGGAAGCAGGGGGCCGACCTGAAGAAAATCTCGGGGACCATCCAGAACGACATCCTGAAGGAATACATCGCGCGCGGGACCTACATCTATCCCCCCGAACCGTCGATGCGGCTCGTGACCGACGTCTTCCGCTGGTGCGGCGAGGAGCTCCCGCGGTGGAACACCATCTCCATCAGCGGGTATCACATCAGGGAGGCGGGCTCGACCGCGGTCCAGGAGCTCGCCTTCACGCTGTCGAACGCGATCGCCTACGTCGACGCCGCCGTCAGGGCCGGGCTCGACGTGAACAGTTTCGGGACGCAGATCGCGTTCTTCTTCAACGCCCACAACAACTTTTTCGAGGAGATCGCGAAGTTCCGGGCGGCACGGCGCCTCTGGGCGAAGATCATGAAGGAGCGCTTCGGGGCCGTCAATCCCGAGGCGATGAAGCTCCGCTTCCACGCCCAGACCGGCGGCTCGACCCTCACCGCCCAGCAGATCGAGAACAACGTCGTCCGCGTGACCGTCCAGGCGCTCGCGGCCGTGCTCGGCGGCTGCCAGTCGCTCCACACCAACAGCAGGGACGAGGCGCTCTCCCTCCCCTCGGAGGAGGCCGCGAGGCTCGCCCTGAGGACCCAGCAGGTCATCGCCCACGAAACCGGCGTCGCCGACACCGTGGACCCGCTCGGCGGATCCTTCTTCCTCGAACGGCTGACCGACGAGATCGAATCGAAGGCGGTGGAGTACATCGCGAAGGTCGACGACCTGGGCGGGGCGGTCAACGCGATCCGCAAGAGCTTCTACCAGGACCACATCGCGGAGAGCGCCTACCGTTACCAGGAGGCGATCGAACGGAAGCGGAAGATCGTCGTCGGGGTCAACGCCTTCGCCGCGCGGAGAGGAGTCGGTCCCGCACCTCTTCAGCGTCGATGGGGGGGTGCGAAAGCAGCAGATGGAAGGTCTCGCCCGGATCAAAGATTCCAGGAACGCCGGGCTGGTGCGCTCGACGCTCGGCGGGCTCTCGGCGTCCGCCCGCGACGGGGGCAATCTCATCCCGCGGATTCTCGAATGCGTCGGGGCCTATGCGACACTCGGGGAGATCTCCGACGCCCTCCGCTCCGTATGGGGGGAATACCAGTAACATCGTCGGTCCGGATTCACCCCGACGATCGGACGCTTCATACCTCGTCTTTGACAGAGTGACCTGCCTTCGGGGGGAAATTCCGGCCGTAAACTGACATCTCGTCAGGCCGGTTCGCTCCCCTATTCAGCAAATCCTTTAAAATCGTCATATTTTCGATATTGCGTGTATGGCACGCAATTTGAATAATAAGCGGGTACTAAGACGATATTCGCGGGAGGGCACACCCGGGCTCTGATCCCGTCCGACGAGGAATTCAACGATACCCACTAACCGCTCATTATAAGGAGACATTCAATGAAAATTAAGCCCCTCGGCGACCGGATCCTCGTGAAACCGGCACCGGCTGAAGACAAAACCAAGGGAGGCATCATCCTGCCCGATACCGCGAAGGAAAAGCCCGTGGTCGGGGAAGTCGTCGCGATCGGACCGGGTCGCAAATCCGACGATGGAAAACTGCTCACCCCGGAAGTGAAAGTCGGGGACAAGATCCTCTACGGCAAGTATTCCGGGACGGAAACCACCATCGACGGTAAAGAATACCTGATCATGCGCGAGAGCGACGTTTTCGCCATCGTCTAAACCCCGAACATTCGAACCCAATCATTCAAAGGAGAATCACCATGGCTGCTAAAATCATCACATTCGACGCGGACGCGCGCGCGGCATTGAAACGGGGCGTGGACACCCTGGCGAACGCCGTGAAAGCGACCCTCGGCCCGAAGGGCCGCAACGTCGTCATCGAAAAGAAATTCGGCGCTCCGACCATCACCAAGGACGGCGTCACCGTGGCGAAGGAAATCGAACTGGAAGACGCCATCGAGAACATGGGCGCCCAGATGGTCCGTGAAGTCGCCAGCAAGACGTCCGACGTCGCCGGCGACGGCACCACCACGGCCACCGTCCTCGCGCAGGCGATCGTCCGCGAGGGCATGCGGAACGTGACCGCGGGCGCGAACCCGATGGACCTCAAGCGCGGCATCGATCTCGCCGTCGCGAAGGTCGTCGAGGAGCTCAAGAAAATTTCGAAGAAGGTCGGCGACGACAGGGGCAAGATCGCCCAGGTCGGAGCGATTTCGGCCAACAACGACAAGACCATCGGCGACCTGATTGCCAACGCGATGGAGCGGGTCGGCAAGGACGGCGTGATCACGGTCGAGGAGGCCAAGGGCACCGAGACGTCCGTCGACTGGGTCGAAGGGATGCAGTTCGACCGCGGCTATCTCTCCCCCTATTTCGTCACGGACGCCGAGACGATGGAAACGGTGCTCGAGAACCCCTACATCCTGATCCACGACAAGAAGATCAGCGTGATGAAGGACCTCCTCCCGATCCTCGAGAAGACGGCGCAGTCGGGCCGCGCCGATGCTCATCATCGCCGAGGACCTCGAGGGCGAAGCGCTGGCCACGCTCGTGGTCAACAAACTCCGCGGCACGCTCAAGATCGCGGCGGTCAAGGCCCCCGGGTTCGGCGACAGGCGCAAGGCGATGCTCGAAGATATCGCCGTCCTGACCGGCGGGACAGTGATCTCCGACGAGAAGGGGTTCAAGCTCGAGAACACCCAGCTCTCCTACCTCGGCACCGCGAAGCGGATCACCATCGACAAGGACAACACCACGATCGTCGAGGGTTCCGGCAAGAAGGACGAGATCAAGAAGCGCATCAATGAAATCAAGGCCCAGGTCGACAAGACCACCTCCGACTACGACAAGGAAAAGCTCCAGGAACGCCTCGCGAAGCTCTCGGGCGGCGTCGCGGTGCTGAAGGTCGGCGCGGCCACCGAGGTCGAAATGAAGGAGAAAAAGGCCAGGGTCGAGGACGCCCTTCACGCGACACGGGCGGCCGTCGAGGAAGGCATCGTTCCGGGCGGCGGAGTCGCATTCATCCGCATCCAGAGCAAGCTCGATTCGCTGAAACCCGAGGTCGCGGACCAGAGGATCGGCGTGGAGATCATCAGAAGGGCGCTCGAAGAGCCCCTGCGGATGATCGTCGAGAACGCCGGCCTCGAAGGCTCCGTGATCCTGAACAAGGTGAAGGAAGGGAAGGACGACTACGGATTCAACGCCCAGACGGAGAAGTATGAAAACCTCGTCGCGACGGGCGTGATCGATCCGACGAAAGTCACCAGGATCGCCCTCGAGAACGCGGCCAGCGTCGCCGGCCTGCTGCTCACCACCGAAGCGACCATCGTGGAGAAGAAGGAGAAGGAGAAATCCGGACCCGCGATGCCGCCCGGAGGCATGGGCGACATGTACTAAATCCGCCGGCTCCCCCGACGGACGCACCAAACGTAACCCCGGTCGTTGTGAGACGGCCGGGGTTTTTTTATATTGTGCGGATGAAACGGACCGCGATCCTCCTGGCAGTGTTCCTCCCGTTCCTTCTCACCCTGCTCCTGCGGGCCCCCTCCCTGACGCGGGCGGACGTCGACCGGGCTGACGTCGAGAGGATCCTCCGGTACCTGAGCGACGACCGGCTCGCGGGGAGGGGAAGCTTCACGCCGGGGAACGAGGAGGCCGCCCGGTTCATCGCCGGAGAATTCCGTTCGGCCGGCCTGCGCCCGCGGACCGGGTCCGACTCGCTGCTCGCCCCCTTCACGGTGAACAGGATCGTGCCGGAGAGCGTCTCCGTCGTCCTGGACGGGGTCCCGGTGCCCGCCGAAGACTTGATCGTCGCCACCGAGCTCGAACGCGGTTCCTGGAGCGTCTCCGATTCGTTCCCCGTCTTCCGGATGGGGGCGACCTTCGACCGCGGAATGTTCCGGAAGACGAACTGCGTCCTGATCGTCCCCCGCACCCACGAAAAAATCTTCCAGCGGTACCGCCGCTTCCTCGGGGGGCCGCGCACGTTCTACGGCGACCCTGAACCCGGCGTGCTGGTGGCGATCCTCACCGACAGCGCTCGCGCAGTTTCCTGCGTGACGACGTTCAAAGGGCGGGCCGGGTCTCCGTCCCTGGCCAACGTCGTGGGCGTCATCCCCGGCAGGCGAAGCGACGAGGTCGTCCTCTTCTCGGCGCACTACGACCACCTCGGGATCGTCCGCGAGACCGGTGGTGATTCGATAGCGAACGGGGCGGACGACAACGCATCGGGAACGACGGCCCTCATTTCCCTGGCGAAGCATTTCGGCGCGGGAAGGGACGCCCGAAAGGACGCTCATCTTCGCGGCGCTCGCCGCCGAGGAGATCGGGGGATTCGGCGCACGGCATCTGCTGGCCGGCCTGGACCCCGACCGGATCGTCGCCATGGTGAACCTGGAGATGGTCGGAAAGGTCTCGAAATTCGGTCCCCGCACATTCTGGTTGACGGGTTTCGACCGCGGAACACTCGGGGGATTGATGTCGGAGGAGCTCGCCGGCAGCGGATTCAGGATCCTGCCGGATCCGTATCCGGACGAACGTCTGTTCTTCCGGTCCGATAACGCCGTTTTTGCGCGGGCAGGGGTGCCGGCGCACACGATATCCACGACGCAGATCGACATCGACACGGTCTACCACACCGTCGACGACGAGGTTGACCGGCTCGATGCCGGACACCTCGCCGAAACCGTCCGGGGCGTAGCCCTCGGGGTCCGCGGTATCGTGGACGGGCGGCAAACCCCCGCCCGTCTCAGCCCCGAGTGACGGTCGTCCCGGCCGTGGTCCGGCCGGGAGCGGGGCCTTGAAAGCCGTTCAGAATGGGCACCATTTTACCGATGTTTCCTACCGTTTAAACCATTCGGTACTCCCGGGCATCTAACGTGAAAGACGAACCGAGGATATGACTGAACAGACCGATCCGCAGTTGATCGAGTCGTTCCGGAATGGGGATGAAAAAGCTTTCAATCTGCTCGTCGTCAGGTATCAGGAACGCGTATACTGGGCGGCGAGAAGGATCCTCGGTTCGCACGAGGATGCGGACGATACGGTCCAGGAAGTCTTTCTCAGTGTCTACCGGAAACTCCACTCGTTCCGTGGAGATTCGGAATTTTTCACCTGGCTCTACAGGATCACCGTTAACATCGCGTTGAACGCGTCAAGGAAGAAGAAAATTGCCGAGTTTTTTCCATATCGACGCCCTGCACGATCGGCAACCGGCGGACGAGGGACGATCCGGAAAGCCTCCTCATCAGCAGGGAAGAGCAATCCCTGCTCGAGCCGGGCGATCTCGCTGCTGCCGGAGAAGCAGAAGGCGGTCTTCATGATGAGGTACCATGAGGGGATGAAATTCGACGCGATCGCGTCGATCCTCCGCCGCTCCGTCGGCGGCGTCAAGTCGAATTACTTTCACGCGCTCAGGAAAATCGATCGATTCATCAGGGAGCGGCACGCATGAACTGCAGACAGATCGACGAACGCCTCCTGGCCATGACGGCCGCTGAAACCGTCCCGTCGTTCTCGGCGGGGGAACTCGATCACGTCGCGACGTGCGCCAGGTGCCGGGAGCGGTCGACGGAAACGACGGCGGCATTCGCCCGCATCGGCCGGGCGGCGGCGGAACGGCAGCCCGATCCGTCATACTGGCCTTCCGTCCTGCCCCGGATCAGGGAGCGGGCCGGTACGGGGGAATCCCGCCTCGCGTGGCTCATCCGTCCGGCGTTCGCGCGGGCGTTCGTCCCCGCGGCGGCGGTCGCGGTCCTGGCACTCCTCTTTTCGGTCGTGACCACCGGCCCTCCGGCTAAGGTCGCCGGCGGGGCGATGCTCTCGACCCTTTCCGACCGGCGAGTTGTACGAGTTGCGGCAGTCCGGCGGGGCCGCCGCCCTCCTCGAACCCGTGGAGTCGAACGGGGGGGTGGAGTTGTCGGCCGCGGAATTCATCGCCGATCTTCTCTCCGACGATGGAGGACAGTTCATTGCCGCCATGGTCGACCCGGAAGACCTTCTCCGCGACGTGGACGACGAGCAATTCACTGATATCGTCAGCCTTCTGGACAACAAATAATCTTCGTGAAAGGTATCACTCGTGAAAAATTTCATGATTCCCTGTCTGTTTATCCTCACGGCCTTCTTCGTCCGGGGCGCCGCGGCGCAGCCCCCCGAGCACCAGGGGAGGAAGGAGCGGGTCGACCGCGTGGAACGCTTCAAGCAGATGCGCCTCATCGAGGAGCTTCAGCTCGGCGAGGAGGAGGCGGTGCGGTTCATGGCGAAACGGAAGGAGCACGAGGACCGGATGAAGAACCCTGGCCGGACGAACGGAGCGGGATCCTCGACGACCTTGAAAAGAGCATCGGGGTGAATTCCAGCGAGGCCCCGGAGAGCAAACCCGACGAGGCCGCCATCGAAAAAGACCTCGCCAGGGTGTTCGAGCAGGACCGGAAATTGCTCGAGGAGCGGAAGCGGTACCAGGATGAGATGAGGAAAATGCTCCCGACGGAAAAATTCGCCAGGATGCTCATTTTCGAACGTGATTTTCAGACGCAGGTCAGGAACGCGATGGGCGAGCGCATGAAGAAGCGGTCGTCGAAGTTCGACGACTGATAACGGACGGCCGCTCCCCCTTCAATCTGAGGCCCGACGCTCCACGAGAGCGCCGGGCTTCCCATTTGTGGGAGAGGGGGGCGAATGGTATATTTTCAACGATGAGACAGGTCTATCTCGACCATTGCGCCACGACGCCCGTCTCGGCGAGCGTCGCCGGCGCGATGCAAAAATACTTCGGGTCGGTGTTCGGCAACGCCTCGTCGGTCCATCGCCCGGGCCAGGAGGCGCGGGCGGCCCTCGACGGTAGCCGGGCGAGGATCGCCGCGCTGCTCTCCGCCAGACCGGGGGAGTTCGTCTTCGTCTCGGGGGGGACCGAGGCGGACAACCACGCCATCAAGGGGACGATCGCGGAAGCATTGAAATCGGGACGCAACAGGATCATCACCACGACGGCCGAACACCACGCCGTGCTCGACACCTGCGCCTGGCTGGGGATGCACGGGTGCGATGTGAAGTACCTCCCGGTCGACGGGGACGGCATGACATCTCCCGACGATGTCCGGAGGGCCATCACCCCGAAAACGGCGCTGATCAGCATCATGCACGCGAACAACGAGATCGGCACCATCAACCCGATCCACGAAATCGCCGCGGTCGCCCGCGAAGCCGGTGTCGTCTTCCATTCCGACGCGGCGCAGTCGTTCGGCAAGATCCCGCTCCGGTGCGGGGTTGACGGACCGGACCTCCTCACTCTTTCGGCGCACAAGATCTACGGACCGAAGGGGATCGGCGGACTCTGCGTCCGGAGGGGCGTGAAGATCGAGAAGTTCATGCACGGCGGAGGGCAGGAGAGGGGGGCCCGCGCGGGGACCGAAAACGTCCCCCTGGCGGTCGGGTTCGCGCTTGCCGCGGAAGAGGCGGTGGCGTCGATGCCCGGCGAGGGCGCGCGGCTGCGTGCGCTGAGGGAACGGCTGAGGCAGCGGGTCGGGGAGGGCATCCCCGGCATCATCGTGAACGGCCACCCGGAGCAGGTCCTTCCCGGCGTACTGAACATTTCCATCCCGGACACCGTCGCTGAGATCGACGCGGAGGCTCTGCTGTTCAACCTCGACCTCGCGGGCATCGCGGCATCGAGCGGGTCCGCGTGCACGTCCGGGACCATCGAACCCTCCCACGTGCTGCAGGCGATCGGGAGGAACCGCGCGACGGCCTCTGCGTCGCTCAGGCTTTCCCTCGGTTCCGGGACCACGGCGGAGGACGTGGATTACGCCGCGGACGAAATCATCCGAATCGTACGAAGGATCGGCAAACCCGCCCGAAACGCTTAGACGTCCTGCATCCCACCCGCCATCCGGGCCCACTCCCGTACGATGATGCCATGCCTGAGCCCCCGCACGCTGACGCGGATGCGGTTGAAACCGAAATGGTCCACGATGGTCGAGAGGATCAGCGCCCCCGCCCCGAGAATGTCCTCCCGCCCGGCGGTCATTGCGGAGAGGGACCGGATCCCGGCGGGGGTCATCGTGAGGAGTCGTGAGGCGATGGCGTGGACGGCTACTGCGGGGATGGCGCAACCGTCGATTTTCTCCCTGTCAAACCCCGCCAGACCGAGGTGTATCCCGGCCATGGTCGTCGCCGTCCCCGCGACCGCGACGAGGGTGTAATACCCGAACCCCGGGTTGACGACCTGGGCGATCTCCTCGATGATGCCCGCCCTGGCCGTCGCTATTTCCCCGGCGAGGGGCGGCGCGTGCCTGAGATGCCGTTCGGTGAGCCGGACGCTCCCGATTTCCATGCTGATCCGCGTCAGGGTCCTGTCCCCGTTGGTCGCGCCGCGCCTCGCGTAGGAGATCTCGGTGCTCCCGCCGCCGATATCGAGCACCGCGGGGTCCGCCCAGGCGGTCGCCCCGCCGGCCACCACCCCGCGAAAGGTCAGGTCCGCCTCGGTGGCACCGTCGATGACCTCGATCTCCGTGCCGGTGGTCGTATGGATATAGTCCAGCAGCGCTTCGCGGTTCGAGGCGGTACGGACGGCGCTCGTCGCGCAGGTGACGACGCGAGCGGCGCCGAGCGACGCCGCGATCGCGCGGTAGCGGGTCAGGATACCCCCGAGCGTTTCGAACGCGGCGGGGCGGATGTTCCCCGACCCGTCCAGCTCCCGCCCGAGCCGGGGGATTTCCTGCTCCTCGGCGAGGACACTCAGCCGGCCGGCCGGGTCGACCTCCGCGACGAGCAGGAGGACGGTGTTGGTGCCGATGTCGATCCCGGCGATCCTCATCGGGCGCAGATTGCCAGCCACTCGTTCTCCCTGACCGTTTCGACGATCGTGAATCCAGCGCCCAGCAGCGCGCTCCCGATAGGCCCCTCGTCTTCGGCCAGCAGGCCGGACACCAGGAGCAGTCCCCCCGGGGGAAGCAGATCCCTGAATCGCCCCAGCAGCGTTTTCAAATCGTTGAGCGTGAGGTTGGCGCAGATCATTCCCGGCCGGGCGGGCAGCTGCGCGGGGATGCTCCCGTGGTAGATCCCGACCAGCCGCTCCGCCCGGTTGAGGCGGACGTTTTCGACGGCGTTCCCGACGGCCCACTCGTCGGTGTCGGTCCCGACGGCGGACCCGGCCCCGAGTTTCACCGCGGCGATCGCGAGGATCCCGGTGCCGGTCCCGACGTCGAGGACGAACATTCCGGCGACGGTATACCGTTCGATCAGGAGGAGCATCAGCCGGGTCGTCTCGTGGTAGCCGGTCCCGAAGGACATTTTCGGATCGATGGTGAGGACGATCCTCCCGGAATCGTTACGGTATTCGCACCAGGAGGGGGTGATCGCGATCCTCGCCCCGACCTCGATCGGCCGGATCGTGCGCTCCCATTCCGCGTTCCAGTTCCGGTCGGCGAGTTCGTCGAAGGTGACTTCCGCGTTCGCGGAGATCCGCCGCAGGACGTCTTTGAACGCCGCTTTCAACCTGGCCGATTCCGCGGGTGAGGAGGGGAGTTCCGCGTACCCGATCAGGTGAGTGTCGGTTTCCTGGAACCCGACGCAGCCGAGCTCGATGAGGGAGGGGAGGAGCGCCTCCGCCTGGGCCTTGCTCCCTGAAACGGAGATCTGGAGGAATGTCTTCACGGCGGACCCCCCGACGCGTCAGGGGACGCGGTATTCGTACACCACCGTCAGGAGGACCGTCCCCACCGCCCCGAGGCTTTCGGGGCTGCACTTGTCGGGCGTGTCCTGGAGCGTGTGCCAGTACCTGTTGGTCGGATCGGGGTAATCGAAGTCGATGAGGTCGATCGTCGGGATCCCCGCGGCGTTCAGGGGCAGGTGGTCGTCCGTCACCCTGCCCTGGACCGTGTCGACGAACTGTTCGAAGCCCAGCCGGTCCGCCGTGCCCCAGACGAGGTCGACGATGTCGGGGGCGAAATCGGTGGAATGCTGTTCCCGGGGGATCTCGAGCTGCGCGTCGCCGACCATGTCGATCAGGATCCCGAACGCAGGACGGTATCCCTGCGGCAGATGCGTCGCGAAATACCGCGCCCCGTGGAGGAACCCGTCCGGGTCGCGGTGCTCTCCGTAATCCTCCCCGTCGGTGAACAGGATGTCCACCCCCACCTCCGGCGGCGCTGATTTCAGATGCCGGGCGATTTCGAGGAGGACGGCGACCCCGCTCGCCCCGTCATTGGCGCCGGGAACGGGGCGGGAGTGAAGGCTGCTGTCCTTCTCAGCGTCGGCCCAGGGGCGCGAATCCCAGTGGGCCAGCAGGAGAATCCGCGTCGTGGCCTTGAGGTTGAACGAGGAGATGATGTTGGTGTATTTCAGCATCCTGCCGTCGTAACCCGTGATGGTGAATTCCTGGAGGTTGACCGCCTCGGCGGATTTCTCCATTTCGCCGGCGAGGAAATTTCTGCAGAGATCGTGAGCCTTCGTCCCGGACACCCGCGGTCCGAACTCTACCTGGGTCGTCAGGTAGCGGAAGGCACTCTGCGCGTCGAACTTCGGGACCGGAACGGAAGCCCTCACCGCCTGGCGTCCGGATGGGGCGGTGTCCCGGTCCTTGCCCCCCGAACACCCGGACCAGAGGAGGATAATGGTAAGGAAAAATTTTAGGGGCATGGTGGAGTGTCTGAAGTCCGCTGAATCTAACAAATTTCGCCCGTATTCGCAAGATCAGGCCGTCGCTGGAATTGAAACATTCCGCCCGGGATCTCGTCTAAACCAACAGAATATCCATCTCAGGAGAACAGGTATGAACAGCTCCATCACCCCGACGGTCAAAATCGCCGTTCTGGTCATTTTCGCCATCATCTTCGCCACCACCCTCATCGCGCTTTCAGTGCAGGTCCCCAGGGATGACGGATACGAAAGTTACGGCGAACGGTCCGATCAGCAAACGAAGAAATTTTCCGAAACATTTACCGTCCAGAAGGGGGGCAACCTCAGGCTGGACACCGACATCGGCGACGTGACCATCACAGGCGGCGACGTGACGTCGGTGCAGGTGACGGTCGACGTCAAGGGTGACGAACGGGACATCGAGGATTTCATCGTGAAATTCAATCAGACCGAGCAGGGCGTCGAGGTCCGCGGGAGGAACAGGGATAACAACGGCTGGCATTTCGAATGGCGCGATTTCGACGTGCACTACGTCGTCGTCGTTCCCCATGAGTTCAACATCAAGATCGAAACCTCCGGGGGGGACATCGAGGTCACCGACATCAAGGGTATGATCGGCGGCGGGACCTCGGGGGGGGACATGACCATCACCGGCGTCACGGGGGACGTCAAGCTCGAGACCTCCGGCGGCGACATCATTTTAAAGGACATCACCGGAACGGTGGTGACGGAAACCTCCGGCGGCGACATCGACGGGACCTCACTGACGGGGGACGTGAAAGTGGAGACTTCGGGCGGAGACATCGAGCTGCGCGAGGTGAACGGCAAGACCGTGGCGTCCACCTCCGGCGGCAACGTCCGCATCGAACTGATGGACAACAAGGGCGTCGACGCGTCGACGTCGGGCGGAAACATCGTGATCAGGTTCCCCGAAACGATCGCGGCGGATGTGTACGCCGAGAGCCATTCAGGAAACGTCAGTTGCGATTTCCCGATCCAGGGGAGCATCGAGGACGGAACCCTCGATGGAAAGATCAACGGGGGCGGCCAGCGCGTTTCAGCGGAGACCTCGGGAGGGAACATCTCCATCCGGAAGCGATAACGCTCCGCCGGTTCGCCGGATTTCAGGACCCGTTCCGTGAACGGGTCTTTTTTTTGCCCGGGCGTGCGGCTACCGGTCGGGATCGAGACGGACCAGGTCGTCGAGCACGGCGTCCTGCCACGATCGGAGCGCCTGCATCTTCCCGGGATAGTGGTTGACCATGATGCTGAACGCGACCAGGTCGTGCGACAGCGTTGTCGCGTACCCGGAGAGCGTGGCGACACCCGTCAGGGTCCCGGTTTTTCCGCTGATCCTCCCCGCGGCGGCCGACCCCTTCAGCCGCGTGGCGAGTGTGCCGTCGTACCCCGCGCGGGCGAGGCTGCGGTAAAATTCCCCGAAGGTCGATTTCCTCGAATACTGGTCGCGGAGGAGTGTGATGATGTCGCCGGGTGCGACGGCGTTGTACCATGACACCCCCGAGCCGTCCGCGGTGATCACCGTGCCGGGATCGATGCCGGCCCCGGAGAGATAGGCGTCGACGGCCCCGAGTCCCCCCTCCGAAGTGCCCGGGACACCGGAGGTTTCCATGGACAGTGTCTTCAGGAGGCACTCCGCCGCGAGGTTGTCGCTCATTTTATTGATGCGCGAGAGCACCGTGTCGAGCGGGCGTTCGATCCGGCCCAGGAAAACCATGCCGGCCGCCCCGCCGGTCCTGATCTCGCCGCCGGCCTCGACCCCCCGCGCGCGGAGGCGTTCCCTGAGGTACGCGAGAAAATGAAGCGCCGGCGACCGTACGCTGAACATCGTCGTCTCCGGGAGGGAGGAAACGCTCATCGTCCCCCGGACGATGATTGTGTTCGCGCCCCTGGCCCGCACGACATCGAGGGAATCGGGTGCCCCTTCGCCGAGGGTCGCGGACATATTGTCCACGGTGAACGAGCCGGCCGCGGGGCTGATCGTGCAGGTCAGCGGCGCGCCCTCCCCAGGTCCGGGCCCGACAATCACCGAGACCGCCGCGTGGTTGAACGACAATGGGGAGACGAAGGCCTCGTCGGGGTCCGGTTCGTCGTCCCACATCCATCCCGCGCCCCAGGAGAGCGTGTCGAACAGCGAACGGTCCGCGACGATGTCGCCCTCGATACGCCTGATACCAGACCCGGCCACGATCGCCGCGATCGAATCGACGTCGTTCGTGTCGAGGAGGGGGTCTCCGCCCCCCGTGACGTAGAGGTTGCCGTCGAGGTCGGATCCGTCGATGCCGGCGTCGCACGACACCGTTGTCCTGAACGAGAAGCCGCGGGGGAGGATGGCGAGGGCCGCCGCGGTGGTGATGAGTTTCATGTTCGATGCCGGATGGAGGAGTTTGCCGGAGTTCAACTCCGCGATGGTCGTCGTATCGTCCAGGCGGACGATTTTCAACCCGATGATCGCGCGCCCGAGGCCTGAATCCGCGAGGTATGTTCCCAGCCGGTCGCGGAATTCTTTGATCGAAAGCGGTGTTCCTGATTGTCTGCATTCCACGCTCGGCCGCGGCGCGGCCAGGACGAGCAGGCTGAGGAGGACCATCCGGGCGATCGCGGCGCATCCCGAGGTGTGAGTGTCACGCAGGGGTGTGACTTCGGTGCGTTTCAATGGGTTCCTGGTGTTGTTGGGAGCCGTTCAAATCCGGAGTAAAGTAAGGAAATTCCGGATGACCTCCCCCCTCACCGGGGGTTTGGTAAAAATAAGGATTTTGGTTAGATTATTAAACATTTTCGCATAATTTCCGCCGATACCAAAGAACAATGCTCAGTTTCCTCTCAAAAATCTTTCCGAGCAAATCGGACAAGGACCTCAGGAAAATTGCCCCGATCGTCGTCCGGATCAACGAATTGGCCGCGGGGTACGCGGGGCTTTCCGACGACCAGATGCGCGCCATGACGCAGGAATTCCGCTCGAGGATCGCCGGCGCGGTCGCTGAACACCGGGAACGGATCGGCGAGCTGAAAAAAGAGCTCCAGGAGAATCCGGGGCTCCCCGCCGCCGAGCGTGAGGCGGTCTGGACCGAGATCGATGAGCAGCAGGCGGAAGCCGACCGGGTCACCCGTGAGATACTGGAGGAAATCCTCCCCGAGGCGTTCGCCGTCGTGAAGGACGCCTGCCGGCGGCTCGTCGGGCCAGTCGTGGGACGTCACGGGCACGGAAAATCCTCCTGGGACATGGTCCCGTTCGACGTCCAGCTGATCGGCGGCATGGTGCTGCACCAGGGGAAGATCGCCGAAATGGCCACGGGCGAAGGGAAGACGCTCGTCGCGACGATGCCCGTCTACCTGAACGCGCTCCCGGGCCGCGGCGTGCACCTCGTGACGGTGAACGACTACCTCGCCAAGCGCGACAGCGTCTGGATGGGGCAGGTCTACGAGTTCCTCGGCCTGACGGTCGGCTGCATCCAGAACTCGATGGACTCCGTTCCAGCGCCGGAAGCGAGTACGCCTGCGACATCACGTACGGCACCAACAACGAATTCGGGTTCGACTACCTGCGCGACAACATGGTCGTGTCGACAAGACGACCTTGTCCAGCGCGAATACTACTACGCGATCGTCGACGAAGTGGACTCGGTCCTGATCGACGAGGCGCGGACGCCGCTCATCATCAGCGGTCCGGTCAAGAGCGAGGACCACAAGTTCAACGAGATGAAGCCGCACGGTCGAGCGGCATCGTGAACGCCCAGCGGAACTTCGTCGCGAAGATCGTCGGCGGAGGCGGAGAAGCTCCTCGAGGACGGAGAAGAAGGAGGAGGCGGGCGTGCTGCTGCTCCGTGCGTCCCGCGGGCTGCCGAAGCACCCGCGGCTCATGAAGGTCTTCTCCGAGCCGTCGAACAAGAAGCTCGTCCAGCAGACCGAGAGCGAATACCTGCGCGATCAGTCGCGCCGGATGCACGAGATCGACGACGAGCTGTACTACGCCATCGACGAGAAGAACCACCAGATCAACCTGACCGAGAAGGGGCGGGATCTCCTGGCGCCGATCGTGCGGCGACAAGGACTTCTTCGTCCTGCCCGATCTCGGGACCGAATTCAGCGTCCTCGAAAACGACGCGTCGCTGTCCGCCGAGGAGACGCCAGCAGCGGAAGGACGAGCTGAACCTCCTCTATGCCGAGCGGAGCGACCGGATCCACACGGTCGACCCAGCTGCTGCGCGCCTACTCGCTCTACGAGAAGGACGACGAGTACGTCGTGACCGACGACGGCAAGGTGCATGATCGTCGACGAGTTCACCGGCCGTCTGCTCCCGGGCCGCCGGTATTCCGACGGACTGCACCAGGCGATCGAGGCGAAGGAAGGCGTGAAGGTCGAGCGGGACATGCAGACGCTCGCGACGATCACGCTGCAGAACTACTTCCGCCTGTACAAGAAGCTGGCGGGCATGACCGGCACGGCGGAGACCGAAGCGGCGGAGTTCTTCGACATCTACAAGCTGGACGTCGTGGTCGATCCCGACCAACAAGCCGATGGTCCGCGACGACGTGGACGACGTCATCTACAAGACCAAGCGGGAGAAGTACAACGCGGTCATCGAGGAGATCGAGAAGCATGCGCGAAGGCGAACCGGCCGGTGCTCGTCGGCACGACCAGCGTCGAGGTCTCCGAAACGATCAGCCGCATGCTGAAGCGGAAGAACGTTCCGCACAACGTCCTGAACGCGAAGCAGCACCAGCGTGAGGCGGAGATCGTCTCGCATGCCGGGCTTCCCGGCGCGATCACGATCGCCACGAACATGGCGGGCCGCGGCACCGACATCAAGCTCGGGCCGGGCGTCGCGGGAGGCGGGCGGGCTGCACATCGTCGGCACGGAGCGCCACGAAGCGCGGCGCATCGACCGCCAGCTGCGCGGCCGCTCGGGCCGCCAGGGCGATCCCGGGCTCGTCGCAGTTCTTCCTCTCGCTCGAAGACGACCTGATGCGGCTCTTCGGCAGCGACCGGATCGCCTCGATCATGGAGCGGATGGGGCTGAAGGAAGGCGAGGTGATCCAGCACCCGATGATCACCCGGTCGGTCGAGCGCGCGCAGCGGAAGGTGGAAGAGAACAACTTCGGCATCCGCAAGCGCCTGCTGGAATACGACAACGTGATGAACCAGCAGCGCGAGGTCGATCTACACCCGCCGCCGGAATGCGCTCCTGGGCGACCGGATCAAGGACGACATCATCGACCTGGCTGGACGAGTTCGCGCAGAAGCTGGTGGAGAAGTACTACGACGACGGCGACATCGAGGGGCTGCAGGACGAGCTCCGCGCGCAGCTGCTGGTCGATCTGCAGATCACCCCCGAGCGGTGGCAGGAGACGGGCACGGACGGCGTCGGCAGGAAGGTCGATCGAAGCCGCGGCGACGGAGTTCTACCAGCGCAAGGAAGAGAAGCTCGGCGGCGAGATCATGGCGCGCATCGAGAAGATGGTCGTCCTCCAGGTGATCGACGAGAAGTGGAAGGACCATCTGCGCGAGATGGACGACCTGAAGGAAGGGATCCATCTCCGGGCGTACGGCCAGAAGGATCCGCTGGTCGAGTACAAGACCGAAGCGTTCCGGATGTTCATGGAGCTGCTCGACATCGATCGATGCGAAACCCTGAACCTCGTCTTCAAGCTGTTCCCGGCGGCGACCCAGGAGGAGGCCCTCCGGCGGCGACAACAGATGCGCCAGCCCAGGCAGATGACGCTGTCCCACGAGACATCCACCGGGATGGGACTCAAGGCCCCGGCTCCTCCCGAGGTGGGGGAGGGCACCGGCGCCGCGGCGACGGCGGCCAGGCACCGGCCGGCGGAAAAAATCCAGCCGGTGCAGGTCGGAAAAAAACCGGCCGTACACGACCCATGCCCGTGCGGAAGCGGGAAAAAATTCAAGCACTGCCATGGGGCGTAGGTTCAACTCCGACCCTCCGGAATGGCTTCAACGGTGACGGACCTCGTTCCCGTCCGGCAGGATGAAATCTTCAGGGCGGATACGTCGCCCTCGTGGGCCGGCCGAACGCCGGCAAGTCGACCCTCCTCAATGCCCTGCTCGGCCAGAAATTGTCCATCGTCTCGAACAAACCGCAGACCACGAGGCACCGTGTCGCCGGGATCCTCACCGGGCCCGGTTTCCAGGTCGTGTTCCTCGACACCCCCGGGATGATCGAGCCGAAGTACCTCCTGCAGAACGCCATGATGAAGATGGTGCAATCCGCCCTGAGGGACGCCGACCTGGTCGTCCGGCTCCTGGACGCCTCCGATGAAGCCTCGCTGCGGCCCGACGCGGGGGAGCAGGCGCTGCTCGAACGGCTGAAGGCCCCCGTCATCCTCGTCGTCAATAAAACCGACATCGCCTCGGCCGAACGGATGCGCGTCATCGCCGAACGGGCGGTCGCCGGACCGCATCCCCCGGTAAAGATCCTGGAAATATCGGCCCTGAAAAAGACCGGGCTCGACCTCCTCCGGGACGAGATCGTCACGCGGCTCCCGGCGCACCCGCCGTACTACCCCGATGAGTCCGTCACCGACCGGGATGAGCGGTTTTTCGTGGCCGAGATCATCCGTGAAAAGGTCTTTGAATGTTACCGGGAGGAAATACCCTATTCGACGACCGTCCGGATCCTCGCCTTCGAGGAGAAGGAGGGGAGGAAGGACCGGATCGAGGCGGAGATCTGCGTGGAGCGGGACTCCCAGAAAGGGATCCTCATCGGCGGGAAGGGCGCCGCGCTGAAGAAGGTGGGCCAGCTGGCGAGAATCGACATCGAGGAGTTGCTCGGACGCCCGGTGTTCCTCGAACTCCGCGTGAAGGTCCGGGAAAAATGGAGGGACTCCCAGGTCTGGCTCAAGCGTCTCGGATACACGGAAACGAACGACTGACCAGGCATGCCCGTCGTCAAGCCGTTCGCCGCCCTGCGCTACGATCCCGCGATCGTGAACCCGGAGCGGGTCATGGCCCCGCCCTACGACGTGATCGACGACCCGCTGAGGGAGGCGCTCTACCACCGTGATCCCCGGAACGTCGTCCGCCTCATCCTCGCGAAAGGGGACGACCCCTACGCCTCCGCCGCGCGGGACCTGGCGGGCTGGTCCGCGGAAGGGGCCCTGGCACGCGACCCCGCCCCGTCGATCTACCTGCTGGAGCAGGAGTGGACACTCCCCGGGGGGCCGAGGCGTCGACGGAACGGATTCATCGCCGCCTGCATGCTGGAGGATTTCGGGGGATACTGTTCTCCCCCACGAGAAAACCCATTCCGGCCCGAAGGAGGACCGGCTGCGCCTGATGAAAGCCACCGGCATGATGTTCAGCCAGATCTTCACCCTTTATGCCGATCACGGCGGCCTCCTCGATCCGATGCTCTCGCGGGCCCGCTCGGGGAAGCCGGACACGGAACTCCTCCACGACGGCGTCGTCAGCCGGCTCTGGGTCTGCGCCGACGACGCCGTTTCCCTCGGCGTCGCCGAATTTCTGAGGGAGAGGAGCGTACTCATCGCCGACGGCCATCACCGGTACGAGACCGCCCTCGCCTTCCGGAACGCGATGCGGCTGAACAATCCGGCTCGCCACGGGCGCCGAGCCCTACAACTTCGTCCCGATGTTCTTCTCGAACCTGCACCAGCCGGGGATGGTGGTGCTCCCGACGCACCGGTTGCTCCACCCTGGGACGGCCGCATCCACGCTTCCACCAAAACCAAAACGGTCGAAGGTGTCTGGAAGAAGCGGCGCGGCGTCGAGCAAGCGGAACTGGACTCCGTGATTGCCGAATTGCGCATGACGATGATGGCCCCTGTCCCTCCCGCGCCGCCCGCGCTCCGGTGCCCCTGCCCCCGCGCCGCCCGCCGCTCCGGTGCCTCCTGTGCCGCCGTGCTTCCTCCGCGCCGCCCGCCGCTCTGGTGCCTCCCGCGCCACCTGCTACTCTGGTGCCTCCCTCGCCGCCCGTCGCTCTCGTACCTCCTCCGCCGCCCGCCGCTCCGGTTCCTCCCGCGCCGCCGCCGCCGGCATCACCTTCGCGGAGTTCATGGCGCATGTGACCTCCGGCGTGACGAGTGCCCGATTCACCCGTGAAGATGTTGCTGCGCCTGCGTTGCCAACAGTCCCCAATTTGCCCGGCCTCATCAATCGTCCCGATCTGATTCCGGGGGTGGCTCGGGAACCTGGGGTTGATGGGATGAGCACTCTCATGGAGCCGGCATTTCCGGGGGTTCGGATTGAAAAGATGGAGGGGACCGCGTGGTGTGCGGTGATGGAAAAACACTGTTCCCCGGGTATGAGCCTTCGGGATTACTTCGCAGCTAGGGCAATGGCGGCAGACTACACCCAGATCATGATGAAAGATTCTTGCGTTTTGTACTCAGATATCCCGGAAGAGGGCATATATCCTTGCGGACGCAATGTTGAAAGCGAGGGCTGGAAAAGTGAGCGAACTCTTCCATTTCCCCCTTCCACAGCGCCTCCGCTCGTTGGAGGCTTGCGCCGGCAGCGTGAACCTGTGCGCGCTCTACCCGGGCGAAGAAACACCCAAGTCGAAGGAGGGAACGGCGGCGCACTGGGTCGCCAGCGAAACCATCCTCAACGTGCAGCCTGCGCTCGGTGCCATCGCGCCGAACGGTGTGGAGGTCACCGAGGAGATGCTCGACGGCGCCGATATGTTCGCGGCCAACGTGCGCGCCGTCGCGCCGGGTAACGCCGGGTTGCACGTCGAGAAGACAATGCCCTGCCCATTGATCCACTCGGATTGCGGCGGCACCCCCGATGCCTGGCATCACGACTCGGGCATCATCACAATTTGGGACTACAAGTTCGGCCACGGGTTCGTCGATGTGTTCGAGAACTGGCAGCTTATCGTCTACGCGGCGGGTATCCTGACGGAACTTGGCGTGGACGGTAGCAACGACCAATTCTTCCGGGTTCGGATGCGCGTGGTGCAGCCTCGCAATTACCACCGTGACGGCCCGATCCGCGAGTGGTCGGTGATGGCCAGTGATTTGCGCGGCTACTTCAACACGCTGCGGATGGCTGCCGAGAAAGCCTGGCTGCGTGTGGACGCCAAATGCACGCCGAATGACGAGTGCGAGCACTGTGACGGCCGCCGCGCTTGTGAAGCCCTGCAACAGACCGGCTTCAAGGGGATGGACTTTGCCAGCGAGTCCACGCCGCTCGTGCTGTCCAACGCCGCGCTCGGAACCGAACTGACCTTGATTAACCACTATCTCGCCCGGCTCGAAGCACGCAAGACCGGCCTCGAAGAGATGGCGGCTTCCGAGATCAAGGCTGGCCATGTCGTGCCGGGCTTCGCGCTCGACTCAACGGTTGGCCGCCTTGGCTGGACGAAGCCGGTCGATGAGGTTATCGCGCTGGGGCAAATGATGGGCGTCGAAGTCAGCAAGCCGGGTGTCATCACACCTACCCAGGCGATCAAGGCGGGGCTGCCCGATACCGTGGTGGCCCAATACTCGGGTCGCCCGGCTGGCGGCCTGAAACTGGTAGCGTCCAAGGACGACAAGGCGCGTCGGGTGTTTGGCGCGTAACGTAACTCCCACATTAGTATAGGTGATAGACGTGAAACTCGGTGAATCAGGATGCTTTTGGCGGATGTCCCAGACGACGCGGAAATTAGCTTTGCTGACGGCAACTTTGGCGGGGTTCGGGACGACATCGACGCATACACAATTACCGTGAGTGCGGACAAGAAAGAGGTCTTGCTGAGACCTCCGTATTGGGAGGAGATTGACTGATCGAGCCGCCGTAACAAATCGTGAGCAAAGCAGCAGTACAACCGTCAACCACAAGGAGCATTAAATGAAGAACTTTACGACACCCGTAGGCCGCCTCGTTGCAGGTAGCCTCACCAAACCGCAGACCACCGATGCCGAGGGCCGCCCGTTGGTCTACAAGACCGGAGCCGATGCTGGTAAGCCGCGCACTTCCTTCTTCGTCGCCATCGCCATTCCCAAGGGCCGCGAGGCACACTGGAACGCAACGCCGTGGGGCGCGGACATCTGGAACACGGGGCATCAGGACTTCCCCCAGGGCCAGGCGAATCACCCCGCGTTCGCGTGGAAAGTCGAGGATGGCGACAGCACCCTCCCGAACAAGAACGGGAAGAAGAACTGTGACCGCGAAGGTTACAAGGGCTGCTGGGTTCTCAAGTTCTCGTCCAGCTTCCCGTCGCCTACCTACAATTCCGACGGCAGCGCCAAGATCGAACCGGATTCGATCAAGCCCGGCTACTTCATCCAAATCAACGGTGACGTGATGGGCAACGGGTCCATGCAGCAGCCCGGCGTCTACCTCAA
>CAVRTZ010000027.1:0-185398 GCA_963724215.1 uncultured Ignavibacteria bacterium | reverse complement strand
GGTACCCCGTGTTGTCGTCAGGGGTCGGGGGGTCAGACGGCAACACGGGACTACCGGATATGGGCGGCGTTGACGGGTGCGTTACATCCCGCCGGGAAAGTTTTCGGATCAAGCTTCGAGGATCGCCGCCACGCCCTGACCGCCCGCCGCGCAGATCGAGATCAGCCCACGAACCGACCCGCCCGACTCCTTTTTCTTCTCTGCCAACTGCTTGGCGAGCTGTGCGACGATGCGCCCGCCGGTCGCGGCGAACGGATGCCCGGCCGCGATCGACGAGCCGTTGACGTTGAGCTTCGACCGGTCGATCGAGCCCGAGCGCGGCGTCCAAACCCAGGCGCTCCTTGCAGTACTCCTCCGACTCCCACGCCTGCAGGTGACACAACACCACCGACGCGAACGCCTCGTGGATTTCGTAGAAGTCGAAGTCGGCAAGGCTCAACCCATTCCGGGCGAGCAGCCGCGGAACCGCGTACGTCGGCGCCATCAACAACCCGTCGGGACCGTTGACGTAGTCGACCCCTGCCGTCTCGGCGTCCACGAAATAGGCCAGCGGCTCGTGCGAATGCTGCTCGGCCCAGTCCTCGCTAGCCAGCAACGCCACTGACGCGCCGTCCGTCAACGGCGTCGAGTTGCCGGCCGTCATCGTCGCGTCGCCGGCCTTCACCCCGAACACCGGCTTGAGCTTCGCGAGCTTCTCCACCGACGCGTCCGGGCGCAGGTTGTTGTCCCGGTATACCCCCAGGAACGGCGTCACCAGGTCGTCGAAGAACCCGCGGTCGTAGGCCGCGCTCATGTTGCGGTGGCTCGCGGCGGCCAGCTCGTCCTGGGCGACGCGGGCGATGCCCATTTTCTTCGCGGTGATGGCCTGATGCTCACCCATCGACAGGCCCGTGCGCGGCTCGCTGTTCACCGGAATCTCGACGCCCAGCGTCGCGGGCAGCTTGCCGATCAGCTTGAGGCGGTCGACGTTGGACTTCGACCGGCGCAATCCGAGCAGGGTCCGGCGCAGATCGTCGCCGATAGCGATCGGTGCATCCGACGTGGTGTCCACGCCCCCCGCGACGGCGGCCTCGTACCGGCCCGTGGCGATGCCGTCGGCGGCGGCGATCGTCGCCTGCAGTCCGGTGCCGCACGCCTGCTGTAGGTCGAACGCCGGGGTGTACCACGACAGCGCGCTGCCCAGCACGCACTCGCGCGTCAGGTTGAAGTCGCGGCTGTGCTTGAGCACCGCACCGCCGATGACCGCGCCCAACCGTTCGCCTTCGAGGCCGAAGCGATCGACGAGCCCGGCTAGCGCGGCGGTGAACATGTCCTGGTTCGACGCCTCGGCGTAGGCGCCGTCCGAGCGCGCGAACGGGATCCGATTGCCGCCCAGAACCGCCACCCGTCGGCTCGTTTTCTTCGTCGCCACGTTTGCCTCCACTGTCGCTCGGGCTATGAATACCCCATCGTAAACATCCTCCTTGCTGCGGAGTAAGTTCGTCCCGTCGACTACGAAAGGCAGTTCCCGTGGCGTCCGATCTGTTCACCCAAGTCGTCAATTCGACACCTGGTCGTTCTTGGCCAAGCAGTTGGGCATCCCCCAGCCGGAGCCGCTGCGTCGCTACAAGCCGGGCGAACCGCCTATCGCCGGCTCATTTCTTGCCATCGGCGGCGAGGGGCGCGTCGTCGAACCGTTGCGCAGCGCGCTGGCCGAGGATTACGAGCTGGTGCGCAACAACATCGGCCCGGCCGCTGGGCCGACTCGTTCGGCGGCCTGGTGTTCGACGCCACCGGCATCACCGAGCCGCAGCGCCTCAACGCGCTGTACGCGTCTCCCGCCGCTGCTGCGCAACCTCGGCCACTCCGCCCGCGTCGTCGTCGTCGGCACCACACCGGATGCGGCGCGCAGCGTCGATGAGCACATCGCCCAGCGCGCGCTGGAGGGATTCACCCGATCACTGGCCAAGGAGCTGCGCCACGGCGCCACAATGCAGCTGGTGTACGTCTCGCCGAACGCCAAGCCCGCCGCCACCGGCCTCGAGTCGACGATGCGGTTCCTCCTATCCGGCAAATCCGCCTATGTCGACGGACAGGTGTTCTATGTCAGTGAGGCCGACTCGACTCCGCCTGCGGACTGGGACAAGCCGCTGGACGGCAAGGTCGCGATCGTCACCGGTGCGGCCCGCGGGATCGGTGCCACGATCGCCGAGGTGTTCGCCCGCGACGGGGCCCGGGTGATCGCCGTCGACGTGAAGCGTCCCAAGAAGCGTTGGGCGAGACCGCGACGAAGGTGGGGGCACTGCGCTCACATTGGATGTCACCGCCGACGACGCGGTCGACCGGATCACCGAGCATCTGCGTGAACACTACCAACGGAGCGCAGACGCTTTGGTCAACAACGCGGGTATCACCCGCGACAAGCTGCTGGCCAATATGGACGACGCCCGCTGGAACGCGGTCCTGGCTGTGAATCTCCTTGCACCACAGCGTCTTACGCAGGGCTTGGTGGACAACGGATCGATCGGCGAGGGCGGCCGGGTGGTCGGTCTGTCGTCGATGGCCGGTATCGCAGGCAACCGGGGCCAGACGAACTACGCGACCACCAAGGCGGGCATGATCGGCATCACGCAGGCGCTCGCGCCGGTGCTGTACGACAAGGGCATCACGATCAACGCGGTCGCGCCGGGGTTCATCGAGACGGCGATACGAGCGACGCCATTCCGTTCGCCATCCGCGAGGTGGGGCGCCGACTGAACTCGCTGTATCAGGGCGGCAAGCCCGTCGACGTCGCCGAAACCATCGCGTACTTCGCCAGCCCCGCCTCGAATGCAGTCACTGGCAACGTGATTCGGGTATGCGGCCAGGCGATGCTGGGCGCCTGACATGAGCACCGAGCGAGAAGCGGAGGCGGATCGCGCATGAGCACCGTCGAGACCACCGACCGGCCCAGCGCGCTGCGCAACCTGCTGCGCGCCGCCGCCGGCGCCCTGCCGTTCATCCCGCGCAGCGACGACGTGCCCGATCGCACACTCAAAGTGGAGGGCCTGCAGATCGACCGGTCCAACGTCGCCTCAGTACTCCGCCGTCACCGGGCTGCGCTACGCCGATCAGGTGCCGCTGACCTACCCCTTCGCGCTCACCTTCCCGGTGGTGATGTCACCTGGTCACCGGCTTCGACTTTCCTCGCCGCAATGGGTTCGGTGCACACCAGAACCACATCACCCAGCATCGGCCGCTCTCGGTAACCGACACGGTGAACGTGACGGTGCAGGCCGAAGAATCTGCGTGAGCACCGTCGCGGCTTGCTGGTGGACGTGCTCACCGACGTCAGCGTGGGCAACGGACCTGGCCTGGCATCAGGTGACCGACGTTCTTGCATCAGCAGCGCACCAGCCTGTCCGACGAGCCCAAGCCGCCGCCGAAGAAGCAGCCGAAGTTGCCCCCGCCGAATGGTGTTCTGAGCGTGAGCGCGAGGCAGATCCGTCGCTACGCATCGGTCGGGGGGGATCACAACCCCATCCACACCAACCCGGTTGCAGCCAAGCTGTTCGGCTTCCCGACCGTGATCGCGCACGGGATGTTCACGGCGGCAGCGGTTCTGCGGACGATCGAGGGGCAGTTGCCCGACGCGGTGCGGTACTCCGTGCGGTTCGGCAAGCCCGTCGTGCTGCCCGCTCAGGCCAACCTGTACGTGTCGCGGGTAGCCGACGGCTGGGACCTGGCGCTGCGCAACTCGAAGGGCGAGCCGCACCTCACCGGGAGCGTGAACGCGCTGTAGCCGCTGGCGTGACAGATCCCCGTCTACAGGGCGCCCCCTCAGGCCGCGCCAGGTGAGGTTGCTCAGCAGCTCGGCTGCCTCGTTGACGCGGCCTCACCGGTGCTGACCCGCGTCGCGATCGCCTCGCCGGCGCCCACCAACGCTACGGCCATCATGTGAAAGTCGGTGTCGGGTTCGGGGTTTCGCGTACCGGCGCTCAACAGCCTCGCCACCAGGTCGATGATCCTCTCGCGGCCCTCAAGCACGGTGTGTGAGTACATCTGCGAACTGGTGGCCTGCTGGTACAGCACGATCCACACGCCCGATTAGCGTCGATGTAATGCATGAACGCCCGAATAGTGCTACGCAGCAACTTTTTTCGGGCTCTGCTTGAGGTCAATGTCAGCGCGAACCGCCTCGATGAACCGGCTCAACTCGCGATTCAGGCAGGCCCCGAAGAGCTCCTCCTTGGAGCCGTAGTACAGATACAGCATCGGCTTGGAGATCTCGGCTTCGGCGGCGATAACGTCCATCAACGTCTCGTGGTAACCGTTGCGCGAGAACATCTCCACGGCGGCGCTCAGCATCTGCTGCTCACGCACGGCGCGCGGCAACCGTGCGTGCCACCCGCCATCGTCAGTCCTTACGCCGCCCGGTCGGTTATCTGAATCCAGAGTAAGTGCCGGGTCAGCACTGCGGATTGCGGCCCTTGAACCCTGTCGCGCGCAGCACCTTCTCGTCGACCGCCTGCGAGGTGAGCTCACCGGCGTTCACCGCCTGTTCCAGCCGGTCGAGCACCGCCGGCACCTCGGCCGTGGTGATCCACAGCGCGATGTCCGCGCCTGCCTGCAACGCCAACAGCACCGCCTGCGCGACGCCGTAGCGGTCGCTGATCGCGCGCATGCTCGACAGGTCGTCCGTGAAGACCGGCCCACCGAACGGCGGTCCGCCGTAGCTGCCGGTACGCAGCAGCGTGTACGCCGCACCACTGAGGCTGGCCGGTTGGCCGCCGGTGAGGTCGGGCACCTGCATGTGCCAACCATCACGGCGGCCGGTTGCTCATTGAGCAACGTCTTGTACGGCACGAGGTCATTCGTCACCAGCTGCGACAGGGGCGGCGTCACCACCGAGGTGGTGTGCGAGTCGCCGGACCCGTGGCCATGGCCGGGGAAGTGCTTGAACACCGGCAGCAGGCCGGCGTCGCGCAGGCCGCGGGCATATGCCCCGGCGTACTCCGTCACCGTGGCCGGGTCATCGCTGAACGACCGGTCGCCGATCACGGTGTCGTCGGGCTGGTCACTGACATCGACGACAGGCGCGAAGTCGACCGTGATGCCCAATCCGCGCATCGCCTGGCCGCGTGCGAGCGCCTGCGCATACACCTCGTCCGGCGTACTGCTCGCTGCCAGCGCACGCGCCGAAGGAGCAACCCCGATCAGCGACGACAGCCGTGACACCCGGCCACCCTCCTCGTCGACGCCGACAGCCACCGGAAGCGTCCCGGCGGACGTGATCTCGCCCAGGCTGCCCAGCATCGAAAGGTCGGTCCAGCTGCCGATGATGATGCCGCCGACGTGGTAGTTGGCCACCACCGCCTGCGCGTCATCGGCCCCCGTCACGCCGACCATCAGCAGCTGCGCGAGCTTGTCGCGTATCGGCATCGACGTCAGCGCGTCGTCGCTGCAGACCGGCGCAGCGGGCGGCCCGATCGGCATGGTCAAGGGCTGATTACTCGCCTGCCTGGCACTCGTGGCTGCCGGTGGCGCCGCGTTGGCATTCGTCGTCTCCCGGTGGCGGAACCACAAGATGCCGACGAAGGTGATCGCGGCGACCAGCGCGACGGTGAAGGCGACCTGCAGGATGGGTAGTCCCCGCCGCAGCGATCGGTGCTGGCCATGTCGTGCAGTACGCCCGCTGATTGACGGCATGGCCGGATCGTACCCAGAACACGGCGAGTTCCCGCTCCGGCAGTGCAGCGCATCGCGTCTGCTAACTTGGCGGAGGCCCAGATCCAGCCGTCGTCGCGAGGAGTCATTCAGTGAGTTCACTGGCGTGGTCCCTGTTGATCGTGGGCGGCGTCGTACTGCTGATTGCCCTCGGGGTGGCGGTCGCCTACTGGAACCTGACCAGGAATTCACCGCGGGGCCAGTTCGCGTTGGCCGGAGCGAGCTCGTTGGTGTTGGGTCTGCTTCTGGGCGCGGCCGCGGTCTTCGGCGTGACGCTGATGGTGCAGCAGGACAAGAAACCGCCGCTGTCGATCGGTGACGGTGCGTCGATTCTCAACCGGGTGGAGTACGGCAACCGTAGCTAGCCACACTGCGACGAGCCAGGAGTCTGCCGTCGGGCCATTGTCACGGCGTTGGCTGTGGGCCGTCGGGTCCGCCGCGCTGATCCTGTGTCTCGCCCAATCGCCCGGGCGTGTGTCACCCGACACCAAGCTCGATCTCACCGCGAGCCCGCTGCGGTTCCTCGCCCGCGCGACGAATCTGTGGAGCAGTGAGCTGCCGTTCGGTCAGGCCCAGAACCAGGCCTATGGATACCTTTTCCCGCACGGTGCGTTCTTCCTTCTCGGGGACACCCTGGGCCTCCCCGGCTGGTTGACGCAGCGGCTGTGGTGGGCACTGCTGCTGACCGTCGGGTTCTGGGGCCTGCTGCGAGTCGCCGAGGCGCTCGGCATCGGCACCACGTCGTCTCGGGTAATCGCCGCGGCGGCGTTCGCGTTGTCGCCGCGAGTCCTGACGACCCTCGGCTCGATTTCGTCGGAAACGCTGCCGATGATGCTGGCCCCGTGGGTGCTGCTGCCAGTGATCCTGGCCTTGCGCGGATCAGGCAACGTACGGGTGCTGGCCGCGCGCGCGTCGGTGGCGGTGGCGTTGATGGGCGCGGTCAACGCGGTCGCGACGCTCACCGGCTGCCTGGCCGCGGTCATCTGGTGGACCTGTCACCGACCGAACCGGCTGTGGTGGCGGTTCACCGGGTGGTGGCTGCTTGGCATCCTGTTGGCGACGACGTGGTGGCTGGTCGCGTTGGCGCTGCTCGGCCAGGTGAGCCCGCCGTTCCTCGACTTCATCGAATCGTCCGGCGTCACGACGCAGTGGACGTCACTTACCGAGATACTGCGCGGCACCGACAGCTGGACACCGTACGTCGCGCCCACGGCCACCGCGGGGCAATCGCTGGTCACCAGCTCGGTCGTGATCCTGGCCACGACTCTCGTCGCGGCGGGCGGACTGGCCGGCCTGGCGCTGTCCTCGATGCCTGCGCGCGGTCGGCTGGTGACGGTGTTGCTGGTCGGTGTCGTGCTGCTCGCGGTCGGTTACTCCGGGGGCTCGGCTCCCCGGTGGCGCACGAGGTGCAGGCGGTCCTCGACGGGCCGGGCGCCGCTGCGCAACGTGCACAAGCTCAGCCCGGTCATCCGGCTGCCGCTGGTGCTGGGGCTTGCTCATCTGCTCGGCCGCGTGCCGCTTCCGGGCGCGGTACCGCGCCCGCCGCGCCGAGTGTGGGTGCACGCGCTGGCCCACCCCGAGCATGACAAGCGCGTGGCGGTTGCGATCGTCGTGCTGGTCGCGCTGGCGGTCAGCACATCGCTGGCCTCGACCGGCCGACTCACGCCCCCCGGCACGTTCAGCGCGATTCCGCAGTATTGGCATGACGCGGCGGACTGGCTCGACGAGCACAACCGACAGCGGCCCGACACCCGGCCGAGTGCTGGTGGTGCCCGGGTCGCCGTTCGCCACCCAGGTGTGGGGCACCAGTCACGACGAGCCGCTGCAGGTGCTTGGCGAGAAGCCCGTGGGGTGTGCGCGAACTCGGTGCCGCTGACCCCCGCGGCGACCATCCGGAGCGCCTGGACTCCGTGCAGCGGCTGCTCGCCGCGGGGCGGCCCTCCGCTGGATTGCTGGATACTCTTGCGCAGCAAGGAGTTCGTATGTCGTCGTGCGCAACGACCTCGATCCGGACACATCGAGATCGGCACGGCCGATCCTCGTGCACCGCGCGATCGACGGGTCGCCGGGCCTGACCGATGGTGGCGAGTTCGGCGATCCCGTCGGCGCCGGGACCGTGCCGGGGTTCGTCGCCGACAGCGACCTGCGGCCGAAGTACGCCGCGGTCGAGATCTACCGCGTGGAGACCGGAGCCGCAGGGCCGTACCTTGCCGATATCGACGCGATGCCGCGCGTCGACGGCGGCCCGGAGGCGCTGCTGCGGCTCAACGAGCGCCGCCGGCTGCAGGGCGAGCCGCCGCTGGGCCCGGCACTATTGACCGCCGACGCGCAGCGCGCCGCCCTGCCGGCGCCCGTCGTCACCGTCACCGACACTCCGCTGGCCCGCGAAATCGACTACGGCCGCGTCGATGACCACTCGTCGGCGATCCGCGCGCCCGGCGACGAGCGGCACACGTTCAACCGGGTGCCCGATTACCCCCCCGACGCGCAGCCTGTCCACGGCGACTGGGTCGGCGGCAGGCTGACGGCGTCAAGCTCGGCCGCCGACTCCACCGCACTGCCAAACGTCTCGCCGGCGACGAGCCCGGCCGCCGCGATCGACGGCGACACGGCGACGAGCTGGGTGTCCAACGCCCTGCAGGCCGCGGTCGGCCAATGGCTGCGGGTCGACTTCGACAACCCGATCACCAACGCGACGATCACGATCACCCCGAGCGCCACCGCCGTCGGGGCGCAGGTGCGCAAGCTGGAGATCGCCACCGCCACCGGCACCACCACGGTGCGTTTCGACGAACCGGGAAAGCCCCTCACCGCGGCGCTTCCGTACGGGGAGACGCCGTGGGTGCGGGTGACCGCGGTGGGTACTGACGACGGGTCCGCCGGGGTGCAGTTCGGGATCATCGACATCGCGATCACCCAGTACGACGCGAACGGATTCGCTCATCCGGTGACCCTGCGGCACACCGTCGCGGTCCCTGCCCCGCCGGCAGGCTCCGCGGTGGCGCTCTGGGATCTCGGCTCGGAACCGCTGGGCCGCTACGGCTGCGCGGACGGTCCCGATCGCGTGCGCTGTGCAGCGACGATGGCACTCGCCCCCGAGGAGCCGGTGAACTTGAGCCGCACGCTGACGGTGCCCGAGCCGGTAACCATGACGCCGACGGTGTGGGTGCGCGCACGGCAAGGCCCGAAGTTGGCGGACCTCGTCGCGCAGCCGGGCGCCGCCCGCGCCAGCGGCGACGCCGACGTCATCGACATCCAAGGCTCGGCGTTCGCGGCCGCCGACGGCGATCCGCGCACGTCGTGGATCGCACCGCAGAACGTCGTCCACGACCGCACACCGCCCACACTCACGCTGAAACTACCCGACCCACGGAAGTGACTAAGCTGCAGCTGATTCCGAGCGCGTCGTCGGTGCCCACGCACCCGACGCTCGTCGCGGTCGACCTGGGCGACGGCCCGCAGGTGCGGAGCAGGCAGCGGGCCAGCCGCGTCACCGCCTCGCGTCCGGCGTACACCGGATCGGCGCAGATGCCCCTCGCCGGGTCCGCTTCGACACCCGGGATGGCCGCACCGGGAAGCTCCGGCATGATGAATGTACCGTCGTCGGGGGGGATGGGGACCTTCCCCGATGCAACTCCTCGGCGAACGCCGTCTCCCGGTTCGACGAGGACGGCGTGGATGATCGCAGTGTTGCTGCTCGTGACGACGATCGCCGCCGTGGCATGGCGTTTCCTCGCGGCCGGCGGATCCGGCGACCGGTCCACAGTCCAGTCGTTGATCATCCCCCCCGAAAAAAACCAATTCAACACGACCGGCGGCGGGCATCTGGCGATCTCCCCCGACGGTCTCACCATTGCGTTTGTCGCAACGGACTCCTCCGGCACCAACCGGATCTGGGTCCGCCCGCTGAATTCACTCAACGCCATTCCGCTGCAGGGCACCGAGGAGGCCACGTATCCCTTCTGGTCATTTGACAGCAGGACGATCGCATTCTTCGCGGGCGGAAAGTTGAAAAAAATCGACTCGCGCGGAGGGCCGACGCTCACGATCTGCGAGGCGCCGGACGGCCGCGGAGGGACATGGAGCAAAGCGGGTGTGATCCTTTTCGCCCCCGGTCCCTATGATCCCCTCTTCAGAGTGTCCGCCGCGGGCGGGACGCCGGCGAAGGTGACGAAGATCGACACCTCAGGGACCGAATTGAGTCACCGTTGGCCGCACTTTCTTCCGGACGGGGAGCATTTCCTCTATGTCAACATGACATCGGCGACGGCCACGGACAGCGACGCCGTGAAGATCGGGTCGCTCGAAGCCGGGACGGTGCGCGCACTCTTCAGGGGGAACTCCAACATCGCCTATGCATCGGGCAGACTGCTCTTCGAACGGCAATCGACGCTGATGGCCCAGCCGTTCGACCCCGACGAGATGGAATTCACCGCGGACGCCGTACCGGTCGCCGAGAAAGTCCAATACAACCCCGCGAGAAGCAAGGGAATATTTTCCGTGTCCGACAACGGCGTGCTGGTCTACCAGAGCGGCGAGAGGAGTGATCCCGAGGTCGCGATCTTCGACCGCGCCGGGCGGCGGATCGTGCTGCTCGGGGAAGCGGGGGCGCAGTATATGAAATTCGCACCCGATGGAAAGAAATTCGTGTACAGTCGTCCCGATCCCCAGAGCGGACAGAACGACATCTGGATCTACGACCTGGCGCGCCGGATCGCTTCGCGGTTTACGTTCGACGCCGCTTCGGACATCGTTCCGGTCTGGTCTCCCCGCGGCGACAGCATCGTCTTCAGTTCGAACCGGAGCGGACGGGCGGCATTATACCTGAAGAACGCCAACGGCACCGGGGACGAAAACCTGCTGGCAAAGTCCCTCGTGGATCTGTATGCGACGGACTGGTCGGAAGACGGCCGGTTCCTCTCCGTGACGACCTTCGGCGATCCGGTCACGCACGCCGATCTGTGGACGGTCACGATGTCGGGTGAACGGAAACAGGCCCCGTTCCTCAAGACCGCATTCAATGAGTGGGTGGGCGCGTATTCAAGCGACGGGAAGTGGGTCGCCTACCAGTCCGATGAGACCGGGAAGTACGAAATTTACGTGCGGTCTGCCGACAGCACCGGGGGGAAGTGGCAGATTTCCAGCGCCGGGGGGACCAACCCTTATTGGTCCGCCGACGGCAGGGAAATCCTCTACAACAGCCTGGACCGGAAGCTGGTGAGCGTCCACGTCGACGGGCGTGGGTCGACGATGGTTGTCGACAGCCTCAGCACCCTTTTCGATTTTGAATCAAAGGGGATCGTCGGCGGGAACCTCAGCGACATGAGTCCCGATGGCCGGAGTTTTCTGGCGAGGGTGTCTGATTCACGGGGCGTAGTTTCCCCCATCACGCTGGTGGTCAACTGGGACAAAGAGCTGGAGAGGCCGTAGCGCCGCGCCGCGGGCGCATCCTCAACTCGCGAGAAAGACCACAAGAGAACAAACTGATGATCGGGCAGACCATATCGCACTATACAATCCTCGAGAAACTCGGCGAGGGGGGGATGGGTGTGGTCTACAGGGCGCGCGACACGAAGCTCGACAGGGACGTGGCGTTGAAGTTCATGCCTTCACAGGCCGGGCTTTCCGACGCGGACCGCGCGAGGTTCCTCCAGGAGGCGCAGGCCGCCGCCCACCTGAACCACCCGAACGTCTGCACGATCCACGGGATCGAAGAGCACGAGGGTTCGATGTTCATCGTCATGGAACACATCGACGGCGGGCACACTACGGAGCAGACTGCCGATCGAAAAACTTCGACGAGGCGCTCGCGATCGCGATCCAGGCCGGTGAGGCCCTGCGCGAAGCGCACGCGAGGGGGATCGTCCACCGGGACATCAAGTCCGACAACATCATGTTGACGTCCGAGGGGCAGGCGAAGGTGATGGATTTCGGGCTGGCGAAACTGCGCGGGTCGTTGAAGCTCACGAAGACCTCGACCACCGTCGGTACAATTTCATACATGGCGCCCGAACAGATCCAGGGCGGGGAGGCCGACGCCCGTTCCGACATCTTTTCGTTCGGTGTCGTCCTGTTCGAGATGCTGACCGGTATGTACCCGTTCCGCGGGGAGCACGAGGCCGCCGTCATGTATTCGATTCTCAACGAGTCGCCCGGTTCGCTGTCGAAATTGCGCAGGGACGTCCCGGCGGGGCTTGTCGAACGTGATCGACCGGGCCCTCCGGAAATCCCCCGACGAGCGGTACGGCTCGATGGACGAGATGCTCGCCGACCTGAAAAAGATCTCCGCGGGCGAGGCGGCGGGGAAGAAATCCACGACCACCTCCATCGCCGTCCTCGCGTTCGGGGACATGAGCCCGCAGAAAGACCAGGATTACCTCTGTGAAGGGCTCGCCGAGGAGCTCATCAACGCCCTGACCAAAATCAAGACCCTCCGGGTGACCGCGCGTACCTCCGCGTTCGCCTTCAAGGGGAAGCAGATGGACATCCGGGAGATCGGCACGAAGCTCAACGTCGAGACGATCCTGGAGGGGAGCGTCCAGAAATCGGGCAACCGGCTCCGCATCACCGCCCAGCTGGTCAACGTCTCGGACGGATACCACGTCTGGTCGGAACGCTTCGACCGCGAGATGAAGGACGTGTTCGAAATCCAGGACGAGATCACCGCGAGCATCGTCGGGGCGCTCAGACTGGTCCTCACCGGAAAGGAGAAGGAGGCGATCGCGGTGCCACAGACGCCGGAGATCGAGGCGTATGAGTATTACCTGCGCGGACGCGCAGGAACTGTCGCGCTACAGCAACAAATACCAGGACGCGATCGACATGTTCCGGCGGGCCATCGAGATCGATCCGGGCTACGCGCTCTCCTGGTGCGGCCTGGCCAACGCCTATTCCATGCGGTATCTCTACTGGGAGGCGACCGACGCGATCCTCGCGGAAGCCGAAACCGCGAGCCGGAGGGCGGTGGAGCTGAACCCGGACCTGGCGGAAGCCCATACCGCGCTCGGGTACGCCCTTTCGCTGCGGAAGAATTACGAGGAGTCGGACCGCGAGTTCGACATGGCGATCAGCCGCAATCCGCAGCTCTACGACGCCTACTACTACTACGCGCGGACCTGTTTCGCGAGGGGGGATTTCAGGAAGGCGGCGGAATTGTTCGAGGACGCCCTGAGGGTGCGCCCCGAGGATTACCAGGTCCCGGCGATCGCCTCCACGGTCTATCGCTCCCTGGGCGCGGAGGAGAAGCACCAGGCCTCGCTCAGGATGACGAGGGACAACGTGTCGCGTCACCTGGAACTCCATCCGGACGATTTTCGGGCATACTACCTCGGCGGCGGGAGCGCTGTACCTGCTGGGCGACAAGGAAAAAGCGGAAGCCTGGTTCGCGCGCGCGCTCGAACTCGAACCGGACAACGTCGGCACGTATTACAACATCGCCTGCATGTACGCGCAGGTCGGGGAACGTGACAGGGCGATCGGGCTCCTGTCGAAGGCGATCGGGCTGGGGTTCGCCCACAAGGACTGGATCGAGCACGATTCCGACCTCGATGCGCTCAGGGACGACCCGCGGTTCAAGGAAATTCTTTCGAAGATGAAATAACCATGATCGGGCAGACCATATCGCACTATACAATCCTCGAGAAACTCGGCGAGGGGGGGATGGGTGTGGTCTACAAGGCTGAGGACACGACCCTCAAGCGGATCGTCGCCCTCAAATTCCTCCCGCGGGACCTGACAGGAAACGCCAACGAGAAGGCGCGCTTCGCCCACGAGGCGCAGGCCGCCGCGACGATCAACCATCCGAACGTCTGCACCATCTATCGGATCGGCGAGCACGAGGGACAGCAATTCATCGAAATGGAATTCGTCGACGGGTCGACGCTGCGAAACCTCTGCCCGGTGCGCGACCTGCGGCAGTGGTTCCGGTACGCGGTCCAGGTCAGTGACGCGCTCCGCGAGGCGCACACGAAGGGAATCGTCCACCGCGACATCAAGTGCGAGAACATCATGGTCAATACCGCGGGCCAGGCCAAGGTGATGGATTTCGGGCTGGCGAAACTGAGGGGCCAGGCGCGTCTCACCCGCACGTCCTCGACCGTCGGGACGGTCGCGTACATGTCCCCGGAGCAGATCCAGGGGGCGGAGGTGGACCACCGCTCCGACCAGTTTTCGCTCGGGATCGTGCTCTCCGAGATGCTCACGGGCAAACGCCCGTTCCGCGGCGAGCACGAGGCCGCGATGATGTATTCGATCGTCAACGAGGAGCCGTCGTGGGCGGTCGACGGCCCGTTCGAGGTCCCGGAGGAGGTCGTCGCGGTGATCAGGAGACTCCTCGCGAAAGACCCGGACGACCGGTACTCCCGGACCGACGAGCTCGTGGAGGCGCTGCAGGCGATCGATGCCGGGTCGGGTTCCGCGGCGGTCCGGAAACCATCGGACCGCGCCGTCCGCCCCGCTCCGAAAAAACGACGGAGATTTCTCCCGGTCGCGGCGGCCGCGCTGATCGTCGTCCTCGCAGCCCTGGCCCTGTTCCTGTGGAACCCGTTCGCCGGCGACGAACGGATCGATTCGATCGCGGTCCTCCCGTTCCGGAACGCGAGCGGTGACCCGGCGACGGAATACCTGAGCGACGGCATCGCCGAACACGTGATCAACGCGCTCTCCCAGCTGAAAGTGCTGCGCGTCATCCCCAGGAGCACGTCGTTCCACTACAAGGGAAAGGACGCGGACGCGAGGGCGGTCGGCGAGGAGCTCAGGGTGAGGGCGGTCCTCACGGGCCGGGTCATCCAGCAGGGGGACAACCTGAACGTGCAGGTCGAGCTGATCGACGTCGAACGGCAGTCGCAGCTCTGGGGGGAACAGTACGTCCGGAAGATCTCCGAACTGCTCTCCGTGCAGGAGGAGATCGAGCGCTCGATCGCCCACGAGCTCCACCTCACCGGCGACGAGAGCAGGGTCATCGCGAAGCGCGCCACGGAGAACTCCGACGCCTACCAGCTCTACCTGCGCGGCCGGTATTACTGGGACAAACGGTCGGTCGCCGGGTTCGGGAAGGCCCTGCAGTATTTCCAGCAGGCCCTCGACCTCGACCCCAATTACGCGCTGGCGCACACGGGCGTCGCCGACTGCTACGACCTCCTCGGCCTCGGGATCTACAACGGTCTGGCGCCGCGCGAATCGCTTCCGAAGGCGAAGTTCGCCATCGACAGGGCGTTCCAGCTCGACTCGAGCCTCGGCGAGGCCTACACGACGCGGGGCCACATGAACCATTCGTACGAGTGGGACTGGGAGAGGGCGGGGAGCGATTTCCGCCGCGCCATCGAGCTGAGCCCGAAATACGGGACCGGGCACGTGTTTTACGCCGTCTACCTCAACGCGATCGGGGACCGCGCGGAGGCGAAGAAGCAGTTCCTCCTCGCGCAGCAGCTCGAGCCGCTGTCGCTCCCGATCAACACCTGGCTCGGAATGGAATACTACTACTCGAAGGAGTACGACAAATCGATCGAGCAGATTAAAAAATCGATCGACATCGACGGGAGTTTCGCCAACGCGCACCTCATGCTCGGCTGGCCCTATCTCGCGAAGGGGATGACGGGCGAGGCGGTCACGGAGTTCCGGATCACGAGGGACCTCGCCGGCGATAACCCGGTCGCCGTCGCCGCGCTCATCTACGCGCTCGGGCGCGACGGGCGGAGCGCCGAGGCGCGCTCGCTGATGGACACGCTCCTCGTGAAATCCGGGCAGCGCTACATCTCTCCGCACAACCTCGCGATCGCGTACCTGGGCGTCGGGGACACCGCGAAATTCTACCGGGAACTGGAGCGGACGGTCGACGAGCGCGCGTTCATCGTCTCGGTCGGGGTCCTGCGGGTCGACCCGTTCTTCGATTTCGCGCACGCCGACCCGCGGTTCGGGGCGATCTTCGCGAAGACCGGGCTGCCGTCGCTCGAGGAGAAGCCATGATCGGCCGGACGATATCGCACTATACGATCCTCGAGAAGCTCGGGGAGGGCGGGATGGGCGTCGTCTATAAAGCCGAAGACAACCGGCTGAAGCGGCTCGTCGCGCTGAAGTTCCTGCCGCCGGACTCCGCGGCGCCGGCGGACGAAATCGCGAGGTTCCAGCAGGAGGCCGAGGCCATCTCCTCGCTCAACCACCCGAACATCGCAACGCTCTACGACATCGGCGCGGACGGCGGGATGAAGTTCCTGACCCTCGAGTACATCCCCGGCGGAACGCTGAAACACAGGATCCGGGAGATGACGCGCGACGGGAAACGGTTCTCCGTCGCGGAAGCCACGGAGTACGTCCTCCAGACGGCCGAAGGCCTCGCCCACGCCCACCGCCTGCAGATCGTCCACCGGGACATCAAGAGCGACAACCTGATGCTGACCGCCGACGGGCGGGTGAAGATCACCGACTTCGGGCTGGCGAAGCTCCGCGGCACGAACCAGCTCACGAAAGCGGGGAGCACGGTCGGCACGCTCGCCTACATGGCGCCGGAACAGATGCGCGGGGAGGACGTCGACGCCCGCGCGGACCTGTTTTCGCTCGGCGTCGTCTTTTTCGAGCTCCTCGCGGGGCGGACGCCTTTCCAGGGCGAGCACGACGCGGCCATGATGTACTCCGTCCTCAACGAGGAGCCGCTCCCGATCGACGGTTTCCGGTCCGACGTCCCGGCGGACGTCGTCCGGGCGCTCGACCGCCTCCTGAAGAAAGACCGGGCCGCCCGGTACACGACGGTCGAAGAATTCCTCGCGGACGTGCGCACCCGCCCCGGGTCCGGGGCGGGCCGGGCCCCCGCGGGTCCGGAGTCCGGCACCGGGCCGGTCGGGCCCCCGGAATCGAAATCCATCGTCGTCCTCCCGTTCGGGAACATCAGCCCGGACAGGGAGAACGAATACTTCAGCGACGGGCTCACGGAGGAAATCATCTCTGACCTCTCGCAGGTCCGATCGATGCGGGTAATCTCCAGGACGTCGGCGATGCTCCTGAAGGGGACGACGAAGGACATCCGGACGATCGCCCGTGAGCTCGGTGTCAGGTACGTCCTCGAGGGGAGCGTCCGCAAGGCGGGGCAGAACATCCGGGTCACCGCCCGGCTGATCGACGGGGCGACGGACGCCAACCTCTGGTCGGAAAAATTCTCCGGGACCCTCGACGACATCTTCGAGATGCAGGAGAGCGTGTCGAGGGCCATCGTGGGGGCGCTGAAGGTCACGCTCACCTCCGACGAGGAGCGGCGGCTCGCGGAACGGCCCATCGCCGACGCGAGGGCGCTCGACCTGTACATGCGGGCGCGGCAGGAACTGCAGCGCGGGGTGCCCGAGGCGCTGCACCGCTCGATCGAACTGCTGAACGAAGGGCTCTCCATCGTCGGCGAGAACGAACTTCTCTACGCCGCGCTCGGCCATACGTACTACGCCTATTTTCGCTGGATCAGCAAGGCCGACGAGAGCTATCTGCGCCGGGCGAACGAGTATGTCCTGAAGACATTCGCGATGAACCCGTCCTCCTCGCACGGATTCGCGCTCCAGGGGATGGTGCAGGCATCCGAAGGGGACATCGGGGCGGCGATCAGGTCGCTGAAGCGGGCGCTCGCGATCGATCCGACGAACACCGAGGCGCTGCTCTGGCTCGCGATCTATTCCGCGTGGGTGGGCCGCATCGCCGAGGCGATGAAGGCCGCCGACGGGGCCATCTCCCTCGACCCGCTCCTGCCGATCAACACGATCATCAAGGGGATCGTCCACATCTACGGCGGCGAATTCGAGAAGGGCATTCCCTGGGTCAGGCGGGGCTACGATATGGACCCCCGGTCCCCCATCGCAAAGTGGAGCCTCGTGATCGGCCTGGCGTGGTTCCGACAGGACGAGGAGGCGGCCGTCGAGGTGGACGCCCTGGCCCGGCTCGCCCCCGGTTGGGTCTACACACAGCACGCGCTCTTCCTCAACCACGCCGTGAGGGGGGAGAGGGAGCTCGCGCTCAGGTACGCGACCGACGACCTGGCCCTGGAGGCGAAGCACGACCTCCATTTCTCGCTCCACGTCGCGCACTGCTACGCGCTGATCGGCGCGAAGGAGAAGGCGCTCGATTTCCTGGAGCACTCCGTGCGGATGGGCATGCTCAACCACCGGTTCCTCTCGCAGTTCGACCGTCTGCTCGAAAACCTCCGTGGGGAGGAGCGCTTCAAGGCGTTGATGATCGAAGCGCAGCGCGCGTCGGAACAACTGGTACTCTGAATCATGATCGGGCAGACCATATCGCACTATAAAATCCTCGACAAGCTCGGCGAGGGGGGAATGGGCGTGGTGTACAAGGCCCGGGACCTGAAGCTGAACCGCCTCGTGGCGCTGAAGTTCATGCCGGGGCAGGCGCAGCTCAACGAGGAGGACCGGCAGCGGTTCCTGCAGGAGGCGCAGTCGGCGGCGCTCCTCAACCACCCGAACGTCTGCACCATCCACGACATCAGGGACGAGGGCGACGACCGGTTCATCGTGATGGAATTCGTGGACGGCCAGACCCTCCGGTCGAAGGTCTACGGCGCCCCGGGGCAGAGGCTCGACGAGGCGGCGGCGCTCTCGATCGCCGCGCAGGTCGGCGACGCGCTCGCCGAGGCGCACCGGCACGGCATCGTCCACCGGGACATCAAGGCCGACAACATCATGGTCAACGCGCGCGGCCACGTCAAGGTGATGGACTTCGGGCTCGCCAAGCTGAAGGGCTCGATGAAGCTCACGCGCGACTCGAGCACGCTCGGCACGCTCGCCTACATGGCCCCCGAACAGTTGAGGGCGGAGGAGGTCGACGCCCGGTCGGACATCTTCTCGTACGGCGTGCTGCTCTTCGAGATGCTCACCGGCAGGATGCCGTTCCGGGGGGAGCACGAGGCGGCGATGATGTACACCATCATGAACGAGGCCCCGGAGCCGGTCTCGAAGTACGCCCCGGACGTATCGCCCGACATCGAGACGGATCATCGGGCGCGCCCTCGAGAAGGACCCGGCCGACCGATACCAGCACATCGACGACCTCGTGAGCGAGCTGCGGCGATTGCAGAAGAAATCGGGGCGGGTCGGGAGACCGGTCTCGGGGGCGGACGTGCCGGTGCCCGATTTCGCGGGGAAGGATTCCGGACCGGCTGCACCCGGAGGACCGGGTCCGCGTCCGTCGGGCGTCGTCGTGACCCCCGGTGCCGATCCCGGTCGGGATCCGGCCCGGCCACAGGGCCGGTCCCGCCGGCCGACTCCACCCGCGCCGCCGGACGAAAAAAGTGGCACATGCTTGCCGGGGCCGTCGTCCTCGCGGCCAACGCGGCAATCGCGACGTATTTCGTTTTCTTCTCCGGCACCCGGAAGATCGATTCGCTCGCCGTCCTCCCGTTCGTGAACGGCACCGGCGAAACCGAGAAGGAGTACCTCACCGAGGGGCTCGCCGACAACGTGATCAACAAACTCTCGAAGCTCTCGGGGCTGCGCGTCGTCCCGCGGAGCATCGCCAGCCGCTACGCCGGGAAGGACGGCGATCCCGCGTCGGCGGGGAAGGACCTCGGCGTGGGGGCGGTGCTGACGGGGAAGGTGGTCCAGACCGGCGACGGGCTGGTCGTCCAGGCGGAGCTGATCGACGTCGCGGAGGTGTCGCAGATATGGGGCGAACGGTACGAGCGGAAGATGTCCGATCTCATCGAGGTCCAGGACGACATCGTGCGGAACGTGACGGAGCGGCTCGGGACCAGCGCCAGCGAAGCGGAACGCCGGACGATGGCCGCGGGCAGGACCGCCAACGCGGAGGCGTACCAGCTCTACCTGAAGGGACGCTACTACTGGAACAAGAGGAACGCCGAGGACGGCAGGAGGGCGATGGCGTTCTTCTGGCAGGCGATCGCAGCAGACCCGAACTACGCCCTCGCCTACGCCGGCATCGCCGACGGATACCTCACCGGGGCGATGGACACGCCCCCGGCGGGCTATATGCCGAAGATCAAACAAGCCGCGACGAAGGCCCTCGAGCTCGACGAAAACCTCGCCGAGGCGCACGCCTCGATGGCCGTGGTCAAGATGTACTACGAATTCGACTTCCCCGCAGCCGAACGCGAGCTGCGCCGGGCCATCGAACTGAACCCGAACTACCCGACCGTCCACCACTGGCTCGCGGAGTACCTCCTCTTCATGGGCCGATTCGAGGAGGGATTCGCCGAGTACGCGAGGGCGAGGGAGCTCGACCCTCTCTCGCTGCCGATCGAGTCCGATTACGCCATCGCGTACTACTTCGCCAGGCGGTTCGACCGGTCCATCGAGCTGCTGCGAAAGACCATTGCGACCGATCCGAATTTCGTCAGGACGCACTTTCTACATCGTCTACCCGCTCCTCGAGAAGGGGATGAAGGACGAGGCCTTCGATGAGCTCGTGAAGGGGCTCGAGGCGAGGGGAGACAGCGCCGCCGTGATCCGGGAGGTGAAAGAAGCGTATCGAAGCGAGGGGTTTTCCGGCATCGCAAAACTCGAGCTCCGTCAGGGTTTCAGGTTCGACGAGGAGACGAGGAAATTCAACCTGGCCGTGAGTTACGTGATGCTCGGCGATAACAAGTCCGCCATCGATTTCCTGGAGAAGTCGTACGACGAGCGCCAGTACCACGTGGTGACGCTGAAGGTCGGACCCGGTCTGGGACCCCCTCCGGAAGGAGCCCCGGTTCATCGCGCTCCTGAGGAAGGTGGGATTCTGACGATGACCCATCGTCCGGATCCGGGAAAAGAGCGATCCCCCGTGGAAAACGTCCGGAAATCCTTGAACCACCCCTGAATTCTTAGTATCTTTAAATCTTGTGATTTTTCCACTTCATCAACGTTTCCCCAACGACCTCCGGGAGAATATTCATTGATCGGCACGACCGTTTCGCATTATAAAATCCTCGAGAAACTCGGCGAGGGCGGAATGGGCGTCGTCTACAAGGCCCACGACACGAAGCTGGACCGGGTCGTCGCGCTGAAATTCCTGCCCGCCCACCTGTCGTCGTCCGAGGACGAGAAGACCCGGTTTCTCCAGGAGGCGAAGGCCGCCGCGTCGCTGAGCCACCCGAACATCTGCACGATCTTCGCGATCGAGGAGTACGCCGAGGCCGGCAGGTCTGGCACCCAGTTCTTCTTCGCGATGGAATATGTGGAAGGGAAGACGCTCCGCCACGCGATGAGGGACATCCCGCTCCAGCGGGCCCTCGACATCGGTTTCCAGGCAGCCGAAGGGCTGGCAGCCGCGCACCAGAAGGGCATCGTCCACCGGGACGTGAAGGCGGAGAACATCATGGCGCGTCCGGACGGCCGCGTGCAGATCATGGACTTCGGACTCGCGAAGGTGAGGGGCGGCTCCCAGCTCACGAAGGCCGGGAGCACGGTCGGGACGATCGGGTACATGTCGCCGGAGCAGATCCAGGGGATGGACGTGGACCAGCGGGCCGACATCTTCTCCCTCGGAGTGCTGCTGTACGAAATGGCGACGGGCCACCTCCCGTTCCGCGGCGTGCACGACGCGGCCGTGATGTACGAGATCGTGAATGTCCAGCCACCGCCGCCGTCGGAGGTGAAACCGGGGATCCCGGGCGAACTGGATCGCATCATCATGAAATGCCTCGCGAAAGATCCCGAAGAACGATACCAGTCCGCGCGCGACGTCGCGGTGGACATCAAAATCCTGAAGAAGCGGTCGGGGAGCGGCGCGGGCGCCGGAATCCCGGGCACGGCCGCCCGGCAGCCGGGATCGTCCGGGAGCCGCGACGCAATCCCCCAGGGCGCGCCCCCGTCGTCGTACGGCGCCGATGCGGCGCCCCCGGTCGTCGCGCAGCCCGGATCGCCGGCGGCCGGAAGCGGAACGGTCCGGATGCCGAGCCGAAAACCGGCGGCGTACGCCCTTGCGGCGCTTCTCGTCGTCCTCGCCGCCGCCGCGACGTGGTACTTCCTCGGCCGCGGACAATCCGCCGCCATCACGTCGATGGTCGTCCTGCCGTTCGAGAACGTCGGGAACGACCCTGACCTGGAATACCTGAGCGACGGGGTGACCGAGGGGATCATCAACAAGGTTTCCCGCATCCCCGGCCTGCGGGTCATCCCCCGCAGCGCCTCATTTCGGTTCAAGGGTTCGGCGAAGGACCCGAAGTCGATCGGCGAGGAACTCGGCGTGGACGCGGTCCTCAGCGGGCGCGTCGTTCAACGGGGAGACAGGCTCGACCTGACGCTCGAACTGATCGACGTGCGCGCCTACGCTCAGCTCTGGGGCGAGAGCTACAAGCGCACGATGAACGACCTGATCACGGTGCAGGAGGAGATCGTCGGCGAGGTGACCGGAGTCATCACTCCGGGTACCGCCGCGAAACCGGACAGGGCCGCCGCGATGGGGACGACCGGGACGAGAGATCCTGCCGCGTACCGGCTCTACCTCCAGGGGAAATTTCACTGGAACAAGCGCACCGCGGCCGATTTCGAGCGCGCGCTCGGTTACTACAACCAGGCGATCGCGCTCGACCCCTCGTTCGCCCGCGCCCACCTGGGGCTCGCCGAAACCTACATCCTGCAGGCGCAATACTCCGACATCCGTTCGGCGGATGTGATGGCCCTCGCCGAGACGGAAGCGATCAGGTCGACCGAGCTCGACAACACCCTCGGCGAAGCCCACGCCGCGCTCGGGATGATCAGGGAGAGCGCGTGGGATTGGGCGGGGGCCGAGAGGGAGTTCAAGCTGGCCATCGAAAAAGCGCCCGGGTACGCGACCAGCTACCACTGGTATTTCATTTTCCTCCAGCTCATGGGCAGGGATGACGAGGCCCTCCGGGTGATCAGGAAGGGCGCCGAACTCGACCCGTACTCGCCCATCATCCTCTCGAATCTCGCCAACGGCCACCTGGCCACAGACAATTACGCCGCCGCCGACGAAGCGATCGGGAGAATACTCGAAATCGATCCGCAATTCTTCTTCGCCAACGTCTGGAGGGCCGCCGTTTGCCTCGGAACGGGCAAACCCAGGGAGGGCCTCGAGGTGCTGGACCAGATGAAACTTGCGGGGCTCTCCAGCAACAACCTCGGGTTCGTCGGCCATTACTATGCCGCGTTCGGGGCCGTTTCGAAGGCCGACTCCCTGCTCTCCGTGCTCCTCGCGGATCCGAAAAAACCCCCCGATCCCGTCGCCGTGGCGATGGTCTACTCCGGCCTCGGGAATGCGGACAGCACGATGGCCTGGCTTCAGAAGGCGTACGACCAGGAGACGAAATCGAGGACCCTCCCGATGACCGGCGTGTGGAGGGAATTCCGGCTTGTCGAAAAGGACCCCCGGTTCATCGCACTCATGAAGAAGGTCGGCGTGATGTGACCCCGCGGGCGTCACGCCGGACTCCGGCCGCATTGTTCAATCCACTGACATCCTTGACTATCTGACCATGATCGGCACATCGATATCGCACTATACCATCACCGAAAAACTCGGCGAAGGCGGGATGGGCGTCGTTTACAAGGCCAATGACACGACGCTCGACCGCGATGTCGCCATCAAGTTCCTGCCCTCGCACCTGTCGGATTCGGCCGAGAACAAGGCGCGGTTCCTCCAGGAGGCGAAGGCGGCGGCCGCGCTGAACCATCCCAACATCCTCGCCGTCTACGAAATCGACGAGCAGGACGGGACCGCATTCCTCGTGATGGAGTACCTCCGGGGGAAGACCCTCAAGGCCTACCTCGCCGGGCTGAAATCGGGATCCGGGGTGCCCGTCAAGCAGGCCCTCGACTGGACGATCCAGATCGCGAAGGGGCTCAAGGCCGCGCACGCGCGCCACATCGTCCACCGGGACATCAAATCGGCGAACATCATGATCACCGACGACGGGACGCCGAAGATCATGGACTTCGGGCTCGCAAAACTGCGCACCGGAGCGTCGATCACGCGGACCGGGACGTCGCTCGGCACGCTCGGTTACATGTCCCCGGAGCAGGCCCAGGGATCTCCCGCGGACGAGCGCTCGGACATCTGGTCGCTCGGCGTCGTTCTCTACGAGATGCTCACCGGCGAGCTTCCGTTCAAGGCTGAGCACGACGCAGGGCTTATCTACCTGATCCTCAACGAGGAGCCCACCGCCGCCAGCGCGCTCGACCTCAAGATCCCGCACAAGGTCGACGACCTGGTCAGGAGGATGCTCGAGAAGCAGGCCTCGAAACGGTTCCAGACCTGTGACGAGCTGGTCGCCGGCCTCGCGGCCGTGCGCGAGGAAATCGACTCGACGGCCGCCGCATCGAAGACGAAGGCGATCGCCGTCCTCCCCTTCGACAACATCAGCCCCGAAAAGGAGAGCGACTATTTCTGCGACGGCCTGATGGGGGAGCTGATCGCGAACCTGTCGCGCCTGAAGGACATCCGGGTCGTCTCACGCACGTCGTCGATCCAGTACAAGGGCACGAAGAAGGACATCAAGACGATCGGCCGCGAGCTCGGTGCCCGCTACCTCATCGAGGGGAACGTCCGGAAGTTCGGGGACAACCTGAGGATCACCGCGCAGCTGATCGACGTGGAGAGCGACGCGCAATTGTGGGCCGAGACATACAAGGGGACGATGGCCGACGTTTTCGACATCCAGGAGCAGGTGTCGAAGCAGATCGTCGAATCGCTGAGGGTGAAGCTGACCCCGACCGAGCAGGTGGTGCTGACCAAGCGCGCGACCGTGAACGCCGAGGCGTTCGACTGTTACCTCCGCGCGAGGGACTTCCTCTACCGCAGGACGAAGAACAACCTGCAGTTCGCCATTCAATTATTTCAGAGGGCGATCGAGCTCGACACCCGGTACGCGGCTGCGTACGCCGGACTGGGCGAGGCCTACGCCACGCTCCACTACGATTACGACACGAAGGAAATCTGGATCGACAAGGCGCTCGAATCGAGCCTGAAGGCGCTGATGTACGACCCGAGCACCGCCGAGGCCTACGCCGCGCTCGCCATGGCCTACTTCAGCAGGAAGCAGCTCCAGGAGGCCCAGGACGCCGCCAACAAGGCCATTGAGCTGGGGCCGAACATCTTCACCGGCTACTGGGTGCTGGCGCGGATCTATCACGTGACCGAGCGCGACCGCGAATCGATCGACCTCCTGAAGAAGACGATCGAGCTGAACCCCGACTTCCATACGGCCCAGTCCCACCTGCGCATGGTCTATGAGCGCCTCGGGATGACCGAGGAGCGGCAAAAACTCCTGCACTGGGTGATCGAAGCGATACCGCGCTACCTCGAGAAGCACCCGGACGACGCGCGCTCGCACGTCTACCTCGCCGTGGAGCTGGCGGCGCTCGGGCGTACGGACGAGGCGCTGGCCGAGGGGAAGCGGGCGCTCGACCTGAGCCCCGACGACCCGCTGATGCTCTATAACGTCGCGTGCGTCTTCGCGCGGCTCGGCGACGTGAAAGCCGCCGTCAAATCGCTGAAGACATCGATCACGGCCGGCCTCGAGGACTACGAGTGGCTGAAGACCGACCCCGATTTCGACACCATCAGGAACGAACCGGCGTTCATGGAGCTGTTGAAGGGAAAGTGACGCCGGCGGGCCGGTCGCCGCAAGGACAACCACACACTACTCAGACGACGATACTCTATGATCGGCAAAGAGATACTCCACTATAAAATCACCGACAAGCTCGGCGAAGGCGGGATGGGCGTCGTCTACAGGGCCCAGGACTCGAAACTCGACAGGACCGTCGCCATCAAGTTCCTCCCGCACCAGCTCTCCGATTCCGCCGAGACGAAGGAGCGGTTCCTGCGCGAGGCGAAGGCCGCCGCGGCGCTCAACCACCCGAACATCATGGGGGTGCACGAAATCAACGAGCACGACGGGACGCTCTTCCTCGTGATGGAATACATCGAGGGGGAGACGCTCAAAAAGCACCTCGCCGGGCTGAAGTCCGGCACCGGCATGTCCGTCCCGAAGGCGATCGACTGGGCGGTCGAAGTGGCGAAGGGCCTGCGCGCGGCGCACGCCAAGGAGATCGTCCACCGGGACATCAAGCCGGAGAACGTCATGATCACCCGCGACGGACGCATCAAGATCATGGACTTCGGCGTCGCGAAACTGAAAAACAGCCAGGGGCTGACGAAGACCGGCAGTTCGATGGGGACGCTGTCGTACATGGCGCCGGAGCAGGTGCAGGGCGTCGCCGCGGACCACCGGTGTGACCTCTGGGCCCTCGGCGTGGTCTTCTATGAAATGCTCACCGGCGAGGTGCCGTTCAAGGCCGAGCACGAGGCGGCGCTGCTCTATCTCATCGGCCACGAAGACCCGCCGATGCCGAGCGCCTTCGACCGGAAGATCCCCCACGCCGTGGACGAGGCGGTGAAGCGGATGATGACCAAGGACCGGTCGCTCCGCTTTCAGACGGCCGACGAGGTCATCGACGCGCTGCAACATCTCAAGAAGGACCTCGAATCCGCTTCCGTCGCGACCAAGCGCCTGGCCATCGCCGTGCTCCCGTTCGAGAACATCAGCGCCGACAAGGAGAACGAATATTTCGGCGACGGGCTCACCGAGGAGCTGATCGTCAACCTCTCGCGGCTCAAGGACATCGAGGTCGTCTCGAGGACGACGTCGATGCAGTACAAGGGGACGAAGAAGGACATCAAGACGATCGGCCGCGAACTCGGCGCCCGGTACATCCTGGAGGGGAGCGTCAGAAAATTCCAGGACAACCTGCGCATCGCCGTCCAGCTCATCGACGTCGAGGTGGACCGCCAGCTCTGGGCGGAGTCGTACAAGGGCAAATTGGAGGACGTGTTCGACATCCAGGAGCAGGTCTCGAAGCAGATCGTGGACGCGCTGATGCTCAAGCTTTCGCCGACGGAGAAGGTCGTCCTGACGAAACGGGCCACGCTCAACGCCGAGGCGTTCGACATCAACCTGCGGGCCCGCGATTTCCTCTACCGGCTGACGAAGAACAACGTTCACCTCGCCATCCAGTTGTTCAAGAAGGCCATCGAGCTCGACCAGCGGTATGCCTCGGCCCACGCCGGCCTCGGCGAGGCGTACGCCACCCTCCACCAGTATTTCGAAGCCCGCGACGAGTGGCTCGACAAGGCGATCGAGTCGAGCCTCAAGGCGCTGATGTACGACCCGACCCTCTCCGAGGCCTACGCGGCGCTCGGCCTCGCCTACTTCGACAAGAAGGACCTCGACGAGGGGATCACGGCCACGCAGAAAGCGATCGAGCTGGACCCGAACAACTTCGTAGCGTACTGGATCCTCGGACGCATCTACCATACGTCGGACCGCGACAGGGAGGCGGTCGACCTGTTCAAGAAGGTCCTGACCCTCAACCCGAATTTCTACAACGCCTACAATGACCTCGGGATGATCTACGAGAAGCTGGGGGAGAGGGAGAACCACGCGAAGACCCTCAGGGAGATCCTGGTATTTTTCCCGCAGTACCTCTCGAAGCATCCCGACGACGGCCGCGCATACATGTACCACGCGATCCACCTCGCGCAGGCGAAACGGTTCGACGAGGCGAAGGCCGAGGGACAGAAGGCGCTCGAACTGAACCCCGGCGACTCCCTGATGATGTACAACGCCGCCTGCCTGTACGCCCGCCTCGGCGAGAAGAAACTCGCGATCGAGACGCTCAAGAACGCGGTGGACAACGGGCAGGAAGACTTCGAGTGGATCAAGCGCGACCCGGACCTGGACAGCATCAGGGAAGAGGCGGGGTACGTCGAACTCATCAAAAAACATTCGAAATAAACACTGATCGGAAGCCATGACCTACCGGGAGGTACCCCCCAGATGATCGGACAGACGATAGCGCAGTACACCGTCCTCGAAAAACTCGGCGAAGGCGGGATGGGCGTGGTCTACAAGGCCCGCGACACGAAGCTCGACCGCGATGTCGCGCTCAAGTTCCTCCCCGACCGCACCGTCGCGTCGGACCAGGAGAAGGCGCGCTTCGTCCAGGAGGCGAAGGCGGCGTCGGCGCTGAACCACCCGAACGTCTGCACCATCCACGACATCCAGGAGCACGACGGGCACCTGTTCATCGTGATGGAGCACATCGACGGCCAGACGCTCCGCGAGCGCATGCCGACGATCGGCTTCCGGCAGGCGATCGAGATCGGCATCCAGGTCGCCGACGGCCTCGCGGCGGCGCACGAAAAGGGGATCGTCCACCGGGACATCAAGCCGGAGAACATCATGATCCGGAAGGACGGGATCGCCCAGATCATGGACTTCGGGCTCGCCAAGCTGCGCGCCTCGTCGAGCAAGATCACGCGGCTCACCCGGGAGGGGAGCACGGTTGGAACAGCCGGATATATGTCGCCCGAGCAGGTGCAGGGCCTCGATTCCGACCACCGGTCGGACATCTTCTCGCTCGGCGTGCTGCTCTACGAGCTTTTCACAGGTCAGCTTCCCTTCAGGGGCGTGCACGAGACCGCGCTTTCGTATGAGATCGTGAACGTGGACCCGGCCCCGATGAGCGTCGCGAAACCCGAAATCGATCCGAACCTCGATGCCATCGTGCTCGAGTGCATGGAAAAGGACCCGAACGAGCGGACGCAGTCGGCGAAGCAGGTCTCGGTCGACCTCCGCAGGTACAAGCGCGAGTCGAGCCGCCAGCGCACAAGCAGGATCACGGCAGCGCGGCCGATCGCCGCAGGGCCGGGCGGAGCTTCGGGCATCGCGCCGGGGGCGGTCTCGGGTATCGGAGGCAGGGCATCGACGGCATCGGGTTTTTCAACGCCCGCGGGCGCCGGGAGCGGCGAGTGGCCGTCGGAGTACCCCGGCGCGGTAGCGCAACCGGCCGAGGGCAGGTCGAAGATCCTCCTGCCCTGGATCGTCGCGGGATTGTTCATCCTGACGACCGCAGGGTCATTGTATTTCCAGTTTATGAACCAGCCCCCTCCCCAACTGCGCCGGGTGACGCGATCCACGATCCTTGCCCCGCTCAAGGCCAACTTCAACGTCGTGAACGGAGGACACATCGCCATTTCCCCCGACGGCAGGACCGTGGCCTTCGTCGCTTCGGACACGACAGGGAGGAATTCACTCTGGGTCCGGCCGATTGCATCGATGACGCCGATTATGCTCCCGGGCACAAACGGAGCCACCCATCCCTTCTGGTCGCCCGACAGCCGGACGGTCGCGTTCTTCGCGTCGGGCAAGTTGAAGAAAATCGACGCGGCGGGCGGACCGACCCTCACCATCTGCGACGCGTCCGACGGCAGGGGCGGGACATGGAACAGGGATGGCATCATCATCTTTTCCCCGGAAGCCTACGGATTGCTGGTGAAGGTCTCGGCCGCGGGCGGCGTGCCGGTACCGTTGTTGAAGATCGACAGCGGCGTCGTCGCCGTCAATCACCGGTGGCCGCATTTTCTCCCCGACGGCCGTCATTTCATCTATACGACGCAGTCGAACGTCGGCGGTCTCGTCGACGACTCGGTCAGGATCGCCTCGATCGACGGGGCTTTCGACACCGTCCTGATGATCGGGAATACCAACGTGGAATACGCCTCCGGACACCTCCTCTTCCACCGGCAGGGGATGCTGATGGCGCAGCCGTTCGACACCGCGCGCCTCGCCTTCACCGGCGACGCCGTGCCGATCGCCGAGGAGTTGCAATACAGCAATTTCCGGTATCGGGCCATCTTCTCGGCATCCAGGGAAGGCGTACTGATCTACCAGGCCGGGGCCGAACAGAACGGCAGAATGGCCATCCTGGATGGGAGCGGTAACACCAGCCAGGCCCTCGATTTCAAAAACCCGGTGGGAGGGAGGTTCTCCAACGACGGGAAGCGCATCGCGCTGGAGTCGCGCGACGAACAGGTGAGGGGCGGCGACATCTGGATCCGCGACATCGCGAGCGGGCGGGACTCCCGGTTCACCTTCAACGCGGAGATCGACAGGGTCCCGGTCTGGTCTCCGGACGACGACTCGATCGTCTTCTCCTCGGCGCGCGGAATACGATACGACCTGTACGTCAAACACACGAACGGGACCGACGCGGAACAGCTTCTCCTGCAATCGGACCAGGATAAATTCGTGACCGACTGGTCGAGGGACGGCCGCACGCTGGCATTCAATACCACGGGCAGCACCACGACCAAGATGGATCTCTGGCTCCTCCCGCTCACCGGCGACCGGAAGCCGGTGGCGTTCCTGAAGACGGAGTTCCGGGAGGGCAACGGCTCGTTTTCACCCGATGGCCGGTGGATCGCCTATATGTGCGACGAAACCACGAAATGGGAGATCTATGTGCGGGCGCTCGACGGCTCCGCCGGCAAATGGCAGATCTCCATCGACGGGGGAGTCACGCCGAGATGGTCGGGCGACGGAAAGGCCATCTATTTCCAGTCGCTTGACAGAAAGGCCATGGCCGCGACAGTCAGGGTCGTCAACGCTTCGGTCATTGTCGACGCCATCAGCACGCTGTTCGATTACGATTCACGGTCCGTCATCGGAGGATTAAGCGACGTCAATTCCGATGGCACGAAGTTCCTGGCCAGGATCGGCGAGTCGCGGCTGACCACTCCGCCGATCACCATGGTCGTCAACTGGGATGAAGAATTGAGAAGGCAGTCGAACATGGGGGCCCCGGAAGGCCGGTAGGCCTGTTCCGGATTATGCGCTTCACAATGCTGAAGGGAAATCGGAGACGGTGAGGTCGGGATCAATTCCTTTCGGATGTTCGCAACCGGATAGAAGTGATGTGTTAACCGGTTATGACCGAAGAAGTTAGGGGCGATGATCGGTGGGGGAGGGACCGCCGGCGGACCTGTTGATTTACACCCTTTTTCCACTTACCTTCGACCTTATCACCGGGAGTCATCATTTCCGCTTCTCACGTTCTTTCATCACGAGGTACCCGTATGACCGGAGGCCGGTTCATCCCCGCCCATGGCGCGTCGCGCCTGCTCTTCTTCCTGCTTCTTCTTCTCTCCAGTTCCGCCCAGACCCAGACGATCCTCGACTCGCTGACGGTCGATACGCCGATCATCGACGTCTCGGGGGGCGGTCAGACCCCGACCGTGACGATGTACCTGAGGAACCCTGGCGGGTTATATTTCGTCTACGTGTATTTCGGCCATCCCGATTCAGCAACGATGATCGGCTTCGGATCGTTGACTGCCGGGACCGCCACGAACGGGACGTGGGAGGCCCAGGTCTCAGTCCCCCAGAGCACCCCGCCGGGATCGTATCCGGTCTACGTGTTCACCTTCGACAGCGCCTTTACCATGGAGACGATCAATTCCGGCCAGTCAGTGACGATCACCGGCGGTGAAGCCGAACCCCCCGTCCTCGCATCGACGCCCGTGGTTGCGCCGACGTCGATCGACGTCTCGGGAGGGGCCGACACCGTTGTCGTGGATTTCGACCTGACGGACAACTCTTCGGGAGTCGTGGTCGCGATGGTGGATTTTCAACGGGGAGACACGCTCACCGGGGCATCCGGGTACGCGTCGCTCGTTTCCGGTGATAACCTGAATGGATCCTGGCAGGCGACCGTCGTCGTCCCACAGAACGCCAACGGCGTATTCGACCTTCACATCACGGCCATCGACAACGCGTATAACACCCTCGATACGAACCTCGGCCCCGCCCTCACGGTCACGGGCGGAGATACCGTCCTGCCGTCGGTCTCGGGGACGCCTCTGCCCGACAGATCCGCCGTCAACGTCGGCCCGGGGGACCAGGATGTGAAAATCACGCTCACCGCGCTCGACACCTACTCGGGCATCGCATCCGTCGATGCCTATTTTATCGATGACTCCTCGAACTCTTCAGGCTCTTCGCATCTCACCGAACTCGTGAGCGGGGACAGTCTCAACGGCACGTGGGAACTGACGCTCACCTTCTACGAAACCAGCGCAGAAGGGACCTACCATCTCCTCGTTAATCTCGCGGACGTCGCGGGCAACTATTCCCAGCTGGAATACCCGGGCGTGACCGTGACGGTGACCCGCGCTCCCGAGGCCGACGTGACGTTCCGCCTGGATACCAGGCGCCTCGAACGGTTGGGTCTCTTCCGGCGGGGGGGAGGGGGTGACCCGTTCGTCCACATCTTCGGGGGGCCGAACGAGGGAATCATTTATCTCTTGGATGACGACTCGGACTCGGCCTGGACGGCATCGTCACCCATCCAAATCGGCCAGGTCATACAGTATGCGTTCTCCATTCCCTCGGACGCGGGCGACATCTATGAGCTCAGCGGGGAAAACGGGGGAAGAAGCCAGGCGATCGATTCGACCGGCGTGCTGGTCCTGCCGGTCGTCTCGTACGACGACCTCCCGCCGGTCGGAGCCGATCCGGACCATGCGGCGCTCGTCAACGCCGGCATGTACCCGGGTGATACCCAGCCCACTGCATTCGAAGAGGACACGGTCAGGACGTACGTGTCGGTGGATTTTCTGACGCTGGACCGGAACGCCGTCATGGCGGTGCGCAGATACTCGCATTCCGGGGGCGGTTCGGCCCCGTCCGGGATCACGACAGTGGCTCCGCAACTCTACTGGGGTATCGCGATGGCCCCGGCCGCCGCATCCTTCAACCTGAAACTGAGCTTCGCGTATAATTTCTTCGGCGGGATTTCCGATCCCACGGCGCTCCGGCTCCTCAGGCGCAGCGACAGCGGCCAGCCGTGGGAGGTTATTCCCTCGACGTTAAATCCTGACGAGGGGACACTCGAAGCGAACGGCGTCACGGCGTTCAGCGAGTGGACGATCGGGTCGACGGGTTCCTCCAACACGCTCGTCCCGGCGGCGCCGGGCATCGTGAGCGCCCCCAACCCCCCGGACAGCAGTGAGGGCGTCGCCAGGTACCCGACACTTTCCTGGACACCTGCCGCGGGCGCATACCTGTACGATCTCGTCGTCTGGCCGGCGGCTGACACGATGCCGGCGGTCCCCACGGTCCAGAACTTCAGGTTGCCGTCCCGCCCGGTTCCGTTCGCGCTCGAATACGGCGTCACGTATCACTGGAGGGTATCCGCGAAAAATATCGCCGGGAGCACTCCCGGCCCGGTCTGGACACTCACGACACAGGATGTGGCGGACCTTGTCGTCTCCGACGTCCAGGTCCCCGGCGTGGCCTACTCGGGACAGGCAATCGATGTCGGATGGACCGTCACCAACATCGGCGTGGCGGGAACCACGACGCCCGCGTGGAGGGAGCGGTTCTATCTCTCGCTCGACTCGGTATTCATCCAGGGCGGAGACCCGCTCCTCGGCGAGATTCAAAACCCGACCGCGCTCGGAGCCGGGGAAAGCTACTCGAACAACCACACGTTTGTCCTTCCGAACGGCACCTTCGGCGTGTACCGGCTGCTCGTCATCACGGACGGGGGAACGACACAGGCCGAATCGGACGAGGGGAACAACATGTTCGTGAAGGACATGACGGTCACGCTGACGCCGCCGCCGGACCTGAGGGTGGACGTCGTGTCCGTCCCATCCTCCGGATTTTCGGGGCAGGACATCCCGCTGCTCTACACCGTGAAGAACTACGGGACGAACGCGACGACCTCGGCGCAGTGGTTCGACGCAGTGTACCTGTCGAACGACAGTGTCTTCAACCCCGCGACCGCGCGGAATCTCACGAGCGTCCACCGCACCGAAGCGCTCCAGCCTGAATCGTCATATACGGTCTCCTTCAATGTCAGGCTCCCGGACACCGTTTCAGGGCCGAAATATGTCATTGTCGTCACCGATTACCTGAATCATGTGTACGAGTTCGGGCTCGAGGACAATAATTCCCGGGGAGCGGGGATATCGGTGAGCCTCTCGCCGCCGCCGGACCTGGTCGTGACGGCGGTGGCCGTGCCGGGCTCCGGAAATTCCGGGCTCCCGGTCCCGGTGCAGTGGACGGTCGCCAACCAGGGTTCCGCGGACGCGTTACAATCGTGGAGCGACAGGGTGGCGATCGGACGAAGCGCAACGTTCAACCCCGATTCCGTCACTGTCGTGTCCACCTTCAACAATGTCCGGTGGCTCGCGAGGGATTCCGCATACACCCGCCAGGCGAACGTGATCCTGCCGAATGGAATCAGCGGACCGTACTACGTCTTCGTCGAAACCGATTGGAAAAACAGTGTGTTCGAATACACCTTTGAATCGAACAACGTCCTCGCCGGCCCGGCGCCGATGACCGTCACCCTGAGCCCCTGGCCCGATCTCACAGTCACGTCGGTCGATTTCCCGGGAAGCGCGACGGCGAACGACGTTGTCACCGTCAACTGGACGGTGGAGAATACGGGGTCCGCCGGCATCCCGGCGGGCTCGTGGACGGACAGCGTGTATATTTCGCCATCGGGGACGTTCGACTCCGCATCCGCGGTCGTCCTGGCGGGCACGGGCCAGAGCCGTTCACTCGGAACGGCCGGGACGTATTCCGCCCAGTCCCTTGTCAGGATCCCGGCCGGCCTGTCCGGCGGTGTCTATTACATCCATGTCCTCGCCGACCGGCAGAACACCGTCTACGAGAACACGGGTGAAAACAACAACGGCGGGGTGAGCGCGGCGGTGAACATCTCGTCATACCCGCCGGTGGACCTGGCGGTTGTCTCGCTGACTTCAGGAGTCACCGGCTCTTCCGGAACACCGTTCCCGCTGGAATTCACGGTGTCGAACGGCGGCGCCGGCGCGACGCTGACCGAAACCTGGTCCGATGTGGTGTATCTCTCGCCGGACACCGTCCTCGATTACGACGCAGACATCCGGCTCGCGGGGATCAACCGCTGGTCAGCTCTCGCGGCAGGCGAAGGATATACCCGGACGATTTCCCCGTCGTTGCCCGAAGGGATTTCGGGGGATTATTACATCATCGTCCGTGCCGACAGCGCGTCGGCGGTCGCTGATGTCAACGGACTCAACAATGTTCGGAGGACCGCGGGCCCGGTGACGATCTCGCTGTCTCCGCCGCCCGACCTCCGGATCACCTCGCTCGGGGCGCCCCCCGCGGGCCAGGCCGGACAGCCGATCCTCATCACGTGGGAGGTGGAAAATTCCGGCGCCGGCATCCCGGCCGGCAGAACATGGTTCGACGGCCTGTATCTGTCCGTCGATGCCGTCGTCGACAACGGGGACGACCGCCTCGCCACGATCGGACGCAACGGTCCGGTCCTGAACGGCGGGACGTATTCCGACACCCTTGACGCGATCCTTCCGGACTACGCGTCGGGAACGTATTACGTCCTGGCGAAAGCCGACAGCCGGAACGAAATCTACGAACATTTTTCGGAGGCGAACAACGTCGGCGGATCGCTCCTGACGGTTTCACTTCCGCCGCCCTCCGACATCGTGGTGAGCGACATCGTCGTTCCGCCGACCGGCATCGTCGGTGAAGACGTCACCGTCGGGTGGACGATCCGGAACCAGGGGGCGAACCCGGCGACCGGCCGGATCACCGACGCCGTGTATTTCTCTCCCGATTCGACGTGGGACATCTCCGACCTTCTGCTCGCCACCTCGACGAGGGACATCGACCTCGCGCCGGGAGCGGCATCGAAGACGACTCTCACGGCGAACCTCGCCTCGGCGGCACTGGCCGACTCGACCGCGTCGGTTGTCGACGAAACTCCGGGTTTGTTCCCCGGAAATTATTTCGTCCTGATCAGGACTGACGTCCGGAACAACATTCGCGAAAGCGACAATTCCAACAACCAGCGGCCATCGTCGTCGACGGTGAACGTGGATGTCCCTTCACTGGCGCTCGGGGTGGAGGACACGGGGTCCATCTCCTCGGCCTCGCCCCGGTATTACAAGCTCGACGTTCCCGCCGGCCTCGACCTCCGGATCACGGCCACGAGCGGCGTCGCCTACCCGTCCATCGACCTGTTTACGGCCTACGACCGGATGCCGACGGGGAACAGTTACGATGAGCGAACGGCCGACCCCACGTCGTTGGACAGACAGCTCTTCGTTCCGTCCACCCAGACGGGGACGTATTATCTCCTGATGCGGTCCATCATCGGTCCGGGCCAGTTTGTGACGGAGACCTACTCGGTCCTCGCCGAGACCCTCGGTTTCGAGGTTGAATCGGTCAGCCCGGCAGACGGCGGGTCCGGGGGATTCGTGACCGGCCGGGTCCGCGGCGCGGGCTTCCGGCAGGCTTCGAGGATTTTCCTTTTTGAGGGCACCCAGCAGGTGGCCGAGGCCGAACTGCGGGAGTTCAGGAGCACGATGGAGATGGTCGTGCGGTGGGACCTGCGGGGCGTTCCGCTCGGCACCTACGATGTCGAAGTGCGGAACCCGGACAGCTCGACCGCGCGCCTCGCCGCGGCGTTCCGCGTGGATCCGATGCGCGATCCCACCATCAGCATCGGGAAGACCAGGCCGCGGGTGCTCCTGGTCGGCCGGAAGGAGACGTACGGCTTCCGCTTTTCGAACACGTCGAACGTCGATATCCCCTACTTCATCGTGACGATCGCGGTTCCGCCGGGAACCGAACTCGGGACCGTGACGGAGCATGACAGGCTCTTCAGCCGGAGCGAACTCGTCCCGGATTCGATTCTTCCCGAAGGATCCGTGGTGGAGGACTGGATGGACAACGCGACCGCACGGTTCATCCCCCTCATCGGTCGTGACCTGCCGCCGGGCGAGGCGTTCAATTGCCGCGTGACCGTCCGGAACCCGGCGTATGGCGCCGGCATGAACTTCCCGATGTACGTCGCGACGAAGACAATGACGAAGGAGATGTTCATCGATATCCAGCTGACGACGATCGAGTCATACCGCGCCGAGGTCCTCCGCCAACCCGACGGGATCGACCCGGAGCATGTCGCGAGGGCCAACGACCCCCTGGCCTTCGCCCAGTACGCCCTCGGGTCGTATGTCCTGATGGGGCTGATCGATTCCTCGGACGTCCCGGGAATCGGGCTGCAACAGATCGCGTTCGCCTCGGTGGGTGCGGTGGTTGATCCCACGCCATCGTACGGCTCCGTCATGGTCCCGCGACTCCCGTCGCCGTTGATGACCCCCGATCCCGCGTGCGTGGCGTTCTTCGATTTTATCGGCTGTCCGATCGCCATACTCGATTGCTTCATCGACATCCCCGGCATGCCGTTCGGGCTCACGATCGGCCTCTGCGCGGCCGGCGTCTCGACGAGTTGCCAACTGGTGGATCTGGGGCCCCTCAACATCGTCGGATGCATCGGCGTTCTTTCGACCCCGACATGCCTGTTGAAGGAATACCTTTGTGACAAAATTGCGTTTTCCTACGACCCCAACGACATCACGGGCCCCGACGGCACCGGGGATGAACGCTGGGTGGCCCGTCAGCAGACACTCCCCTACACGATACGCTTCGAGAATGATTCGCTCAAGGCGATCGTACCCGCCCGGCGGGTGACGGTGACGCAGCAGCTCGACTCGACCGCGGACCTCCGCAGCATCCGGCTGGGGTCGTTCGGTTTCGGGAGGTACGTGTTCCAGGCCCCGGAAAACGTTTCGACGTACACCGACCGCCTCGACCTCCGCGATTCGCTGGGGATCCTCGTGGACGTGACCGCGGGAATCGACATCGTGAACGGCCGGATCTCGTGGACGTTCAATTCGGTCGACCCGCTGACGGGCGACGCGCCCGCCGATCCGTTCGCGGGGTTCCTGGCCGTCAATGACTCCCTCGGGAGCGGTCAGGGCTTCGTGACATACACCGTCCGTCCGAACGCGACGGCGAAAACCCGCGACACGATCCACGCGAAGGCGACCATCGTCTTCGACATCAACGACCCGATCGATACGCCCCCCATTTTCAACCTCGTGGACGCGGCGGCGCCGGTCAGCTCGGTCCGTCCATTGCCCCCGACGATCGACATCACGTCGTTCCCCGTCCACTGGGGAGGGATCGACGACTCGGCGGGTTCGGGTGTGAAGCACTACACGATCTACTACTCCCGCAACAGCGAGCCGTACACCGTCTGGCTGACGAACGTCACCGATACGATCGCCGTCTTCACCGGAAACGATTCGAGCCAGTACGCTTTCTACAGCGTGGCCACCGATGTCGCGGGAAATACGGAAGGGTTCAAGTCTTCTCCCGACGCGACGACCATGATCCTGACCGGCGTCGAAGCCGACGAGGAGCAGCTGCCGAAGACGTTCGCGCTCGCCCAGAACTACCCGAACCCGTTCAACCCGACCACGATGGTCCGCTACGACGTGCCGGCGGCGTCGTGGGTGCGGCTGACGGTGTATAACGTGCTCGGACAGGAGGTGACAACGCTCTTCAATGGTCCAGACAGTCCGGGCCGAAAGATGGTGGAATGGAACGCCGTCAACCGGCACGGGCTCTCGCTGCCGAGCGGCGTATACTTCTACCGGATGGAGGCCACGAACATGGCCGACCCGTCGGTGAAGTTCCGCGACGTCAAGAAGATGATGCTGATCAGGTAACTGCCGGCGACCCGAATTCAAACTGTCCGCAAATCCCGCCCCGGGGAGTCACACTCCGACAGAGAGTGACTCCCCGCCGGGGGATGGCGTAGGGTCCAGTCATCACGGTCGGACCGATCTCCCGCCCCCGTCCGCCGGAATCCAATCCGGACGTTGTTTATTCCAGCTGAAAATTCCGATATTATCCCCTAATGATTCGTCACCCTCAGGCACATCCGTGATCGGACAATCCGTTCTCCACTACAAAATCCTCGAAAAACTCGGCGAGGGGGGGATGGGCGTGGTCTATAAAGCCGAAGACACCACCCTCCACCGCACCGTCGCGCTGAAATTCCTCCCCGAGAAGGCCTCCGGATCGGGGCAGGACAAGGCCCGCTTCATGCAGGAGGCGAGGGCCGCCGCCAATCTCAACCACCCGAACATCTGCACCATCCACGCCATCGAGGAATTCGAAGGGCGGACCTTCATCGTGATGGAACGCGTCGAGGGCGTGACGCTCCGCGAAAAAATCCCCTTCAAAATGCTCAACCAGGCCTTCGACGCCGCCATCCAGATCGGGGAGGCCCTCACCGAGGCCCACTCGAAGGGTATCGTGCACCGCGACGTGAAGTCGGAAAACATCATGATCACCCCGAAGGGGCAGATCAAGGTGATGGACTTCGGACTCGCGAAACTCAAGGGGAGCCTCAAGCTCACGCGCACGTCGAGCACCGTGGGGACGCTCGGTTACATGTCCCCCGAGCAGATCCAGGGAGGTGAGGTCGACCACCGGTCGGACATCTTCAGCTTCGGGGTCGTCCTGTTCGAGATGCTGACCGGCCAGCTCCCCTTCCGCGGCGAGCACGAGGCGGCGATCGTCTATTCGATCGTCAACGAACAGCCGAAACCGCTGACCGATTTCCTCCCGGACGCCCCACCGGCGCTGTCGGACATCTTCGCGAAGGCGTTCGAAAAGGATCCGAACGAGCGGTACCAGTCGGCGGCCGACCTGGCGGTCGATCTCAAACGGTTGAAGAAGCAGTCGTCCACGCATTCGAGGAGCCGGGCGGCGGTCCCTGCGGGCGGCGGGGTGCGGCCCGGGTCGTCGCACGACGCCGCAGCGGCGTCCGGGATCGCCGGGGCGTCAGATTCGGGAATTTCAACGGGAACCGGGGTTGACCCGCGGACATCCGGGGGTTCCCGGGCGCCGCTCATCGTCACGGCGATCCTCCTCGTCGCGGCGCTCGCCTACATCGGATACACCCGAGTGTCCGCCCCGGCCGCGGTCGCGCCGGCGGTGATGAACTTTGACCGACTCACCGAACAGGCCGGCGCCGAAATCTGGCCGGACATCTCGCCCGACGGCAACTACATCGTGTTACGTGAAGCCCGCCGGGCGAAACTTCCGACATCTACCTCCAGCGGATCGGCGGCGGAAACCCGATCAACCTCACCGCCGGTTCCGCCACGTCGAACACCCAGCCCGAGTTTTCGCCGAAGGGCGACCTGATCGCCTTCCAGTCCGGCCGCGACGGCGGAGGGATCTTCGTGATGGGCTCGACCGGCGAGTCGGTCCGGCGGCTGACCGATTTCGGGTTCAACCCGACGTGGGCGCCCGACGGAAGGACGATCCTCTTCCAGACCGAGTACCTCGAGCACCCCTACTCGCGGCAAACCGTCAGCCAGATCTGGAAGGTCGAACTGGAGGACGGGAAGACGACGAAGCTCTTTGCCGGCGACGGCGTCCAGCCAGGCTGTCCCCCGACGGGAAGACGATCCTCTTCTGGGGTCTCCCGCTCGGTACCGGCAAGCGGGAGCTCTGGACGGTGCCGTCCGGCGGCGGGGAGCCGAAACGGCTCACGGACGACGACGCCATCGACTGGAACCCGGTCTGGACCCCCGACGGGAAGGGGATCTATTTCCTGAGCACCAGGGGCGGGACCATGAACCTCTGGAAGTTCGCCTACGACCCCGCGAGCGGCTCTGTGACCGGCCCGCCTGTACCGCATATCCTTCCGACGCAGAATTGCACGGGGTTCAGGATGTCGCGCGACGGGAAGAAGTTCATCTACCTCTCGACCGAGCGCCGCTCCAACATCTTCCGGGTGCCGTTCGACCCGGCGGCGCAGCGAGTCACCGGCCCGGCCGTCCCGGTGACCGAGGGTTCGAGGGAGTGCGGCTACCTCTCCGTCTCCCGGACGGGAAAACGCTCGCCTTCACCCTCGGCGGCATCCAGGAGGACATCGGCGTGATGGGGGTCGACGGCAGGGGATTCCGCAAGCTGACCAACGACCGGTTCAAGGACCGCGGACCGAAGTGGTCGCACGACGGCAAGAGGATCGCCTTCTATTCTGAACGCTCCGGCACCTACCAGATCTGGACGGTGAACCCGGACGGCAGCGGGATCGAGCAGATCACCGACGATAAAAATTCAGGCATCCTGGCGTGGCCGAACTGGATGCCCGGCGACCGTTCGCTCTATTACCAGAACGACAGCGGCGGGGTGGTGGTCGACCTGTCCGGGACCCCGGGTCGTCGAAAGAGTGTACGCGTCCGGCCAGCCGGAGGCGGCTCGACTTTCACCGGCACCCAGATCAGCGAGGATGGGAAATCGATCCTCGGCTCGCTCATCCGGCCGGACGGCTCCGGCGGGTCGCTGATGGTCTACACGTTCGCGGATTCATCGTACAGGAAACTCGCCGCCGAAGGAGCCGGGCCTCTCTGGTGCGCGGAGGGCAGGACGGTGCTCTTCATCGGAAACGACCTGCGTTTCAGGAGCCTCGATGCGCAAACGGGGGCGATCGCCCTCATCGAAGGGCTTCCCAGGTTCACAGACTATTCGGAGTATTTCCTCGGGCCGGACAAACGGTCGATCTATTTTATCAAAGTCGAAATCGAATCCGACGTCTGGGAGGCGTCCTCCGGAACCGAATGACTTCCCGATAAATCCCCGAATTCCTGGCGTTTCGTGCTATTTCGACGCAATGCCCCCCTCCATGGTGAATCGGGCGGAAAAGTGTATATTTACTCTCTCATTCGACCCTTCATGCAGGAGAGGTGTCGAATTTTCGTCATTTTCACCATCAAGAAATGCTCATCCGCGAGTTCTTTCATAGACTCCCCGGGAGGAAACCGTGATCGGCCAGGTCATTTCGCACTATAAGATCCTCGACAAACTGGGCGAGGGCGGGATGGGCATCGTCTACCGAGCCCACGACACGAAGCTCGACCGCACCGTTGCGCTCAAGTTTCTCCCCCCGCAGGTCTCCGCGACGGAACAGGACAAGATCCGCTTCACTCAGGAGGCCCGCGCCGCCGCCGCGCTGAACCATCCCCACATCTGCCATATCTACCGGATCGACGAGGTCGACGCGCCCCCGGCGTCGGGCCGGCAGGGCGAGAGGATGATGTTCATCGAGATGGAATACGTGGACGGTCTGACCCTCCGGAAGAAAATTGCGGCGGGACCGATTCCGCTTTCCGAGGCATTGACCCTTGCGACGCAGGTCGGGGAGGGGCTCGAAGAGGCCCACGGCAAAGGCATCGTCCACCGCGACATCAAGTCCGACAATGTCATGGTGAATTCGCGCAACCAGGCGAAGGTGATGGATTTCGGCCTCGCGAAGCTCAAGGGCGCGCTGAAACTCACCAGGTCGTCGAGCACCGTCGGGACGCTCGCCTACATGGCGCCCGAGCAATTGCGCGGCGTCGAGGCCGACGCGCGCTCGGACATCTTTTCGTTCGGCGTGCTTCTCTACGAGATGCTCACGGGCAGGGTCCCCTTCGAGGGCGCCCACGAGGCCGCGCTGATGTATTCGATCACGAACGAACCCCCCGTCCCGCTGGAAAAATATTATCCCGGCGCCCCGTCGGAACTGCTGCACATCATCAACCGTTCGCTCGAGAAGGACCCGGAAGACCGCTACCAGACCGTCCACGACATGGTGATCGACATCCGCAGGATGCGAAAGGACTCGACGAGGGTGTCCCACGCGTCGATGGGCGCGACGCCGCCGTCTCCTCAGGATTCCACGGGCCGGCCCGTGATGCCTCCGTCCGAACCGACCGGTACCTATTCGTATCCCCGAAGGCCGTCGGCGCAATCCATCATGTCGCCGGCACCGACGGGCAGGCATGATGCCGGGGCCGGTCCCGCCGGTCCAGGGAGCACCGCCCCTCCTTCGGGGGAATACCCCTCTCAACCGGCACAGGCCGCCGCCGGGCCCCCGGCAACCGAACCGTCCGCCCGGCGCACGTCGTCGGTCACCATCCAGATCCCGACCGGCCGGAAAACCTGGATGATCGTCGCGGCGATCGTCGTCGTGGCAGTCCTCGCCGTGGTCGGTTATATGAAATTCAGCGGGACGGAGGAGCCGACGGGAAAACTCTCCATCGCCGTGGCAGATTTCCAGAACCGCACGCAGGAACCGGAACTCGACGGCCTCTCGGGAATGCTCACCACCGCGATGGAACAGTCGAAGCGCCTCTCCGTCGTCACGCGGACGCACATGTTCGACATCCTCAAGCAGATGGGGAAGGCCGACGTCGAAAGGATCGACGAGGCGATCGGCAAGGAGATCTGTTCAAAGGCGGGCATCGGCGCGCTCGTCACGGCCTCGATACAAAAATTCGGCAAACTCTACATCATCGACCTCAAGGTCCTCGACCCGTCGAAGAACGAGTACCTCTTCACCGCGAAGGAGGAGGGCGAGGGGCAGGAGAGCATCCCGGGGATGCTGGACAAACTTTCGGAAAAGACACGCGCGGGGCTGAAGGAGAAGACCGACGAGATCAGGACGTCGGACGCTGACCTCGCGGTGGTGACAACCTCCAACATGGAAGCATACCAGCATTATTTCAAGGGCGAGGAGTACCTCAACAAACTCGATATGGTAAAAGCCGAAGAAGAGCTCCGCAAGGCCGTAGCGCTCGACTCGATGTTCGGCCTCGCCTGGTACAGGCTCTCGTACGTGCTCGACTGGTCCAGTAGCACCTCGGCCGAAGCCAACGAAGCCCTCCCCAGGGCGCTCACCCTCATCGACCGCCTGCCGGACAAGGAGAAATACCTCCTCCGTTCTATCGCCGCCCGGGGTCAGGCGAATTTCGCCGCGTCGGTGAAGATCCTGAAGGAAATGGAGACACATTATCCGAACGACAAGGAGATGGTGTACAATATCGGGGACTGGTCGTACCACGACAACGATTTCAACGCAGCCGCCGAATACCTGAACAAAACACTCGCCATCGACCCGACGCACGACCGCGCTCTCCAGCACCTCACCTGGACGTACAGGGATGCCGGACAGTACGCGAAGATGCTCGAGACGGCGAAGATGTTTGTCGAGGTGGCGAAATCCTCCGAATCGTTCGAACTCCTCGCCGCGGCGTATTCGCACACCGGAAAGCTGGACGAAGCACTGACCGACTTTGCGAAGCTGCGGGCATCCTTTCCCGTGAGCGGCAACGTCGTCAGATCGATCGCCATTTTTTATCAGCAAAAGGGGGAGTACGACAGCGCCGAAGCGGGGCTGAAACAATTCGTGGATTCGACGGGGGAACTGAAGAACTCGGCCGCATACGGACTCATCGACCTCTACGGCTTCACGGGCCGTCAGCGCAAAGTCACCGAGGTCGCGACCGCCCAGATCGAACGCGCCGTCGCCCGGAAGGACACCCTCAGCGCCGTCTACCTGATGACGACGTGGGCGTTTGCCGACATCAACCTGACCGGCTCCGTAAAAAAGGCCGTTGAACTCCTCAACCGGACATATCAGTACAACATTCCGATGTCGAACCTGGATTACTGGTTCCCGAAAACCTGGCTCGAGATCCTGGTCGACCCACAGAAGGACGTCAACCCTGAAATGCTCGGAAAAGGGTGGTCCGCGGTATTCGTCGCCGCACTCGGCAGCAGGCGGGGCCAATGCAGCGAGGCTCAGTCTATCGCCGACACACTTATTGCCACGATGCCGCCGTTCGTGAAATTCACGCTGCTCAACCAGCTCGCCGATTGTTATTACAAGGATTCCAGGTACAACGATGCATTGGGCGACCTCAACCGGGCCCTGGTGGTCACCGAAATGTCGACTTCCCCCGATTACCCCCAGGCCGTCGTGCTGATGGGAAAAATCTACGAGGAGATGGGGAACACCAGGCAGGCCCTGGGGTCGTACGAGAGATTCCTGAAATATTGGAAGCAGGCCGACGCCGACCTGCCGATGCTCGTCGACGTGAAACAACGCGTCGCGAAACTGAAGGCCGTTTCATCAAACTGATCCGCGCAATGATATTCATTCCGACACCCGGCAGTCATATTTCAGATGATCAATCACACAGACAATGATCGGCGAAACGATATCCAACTATAAAATCCTCGAGAAGCTCGGCGAGGGCGGCATGGGCGTGGTCTACAAGGCCGAGGACACGAAGCTGAAACGGCCCGTCGCGCTCAAGTTCCTCCCGCCGCACCTCGCGGCCTCCGAGGCCGACAAGGCCCGCTTCATCCAGGAGGCGCAGGCCGCCAGCGCGCTGAACCATCCGAACGTGTGCACCATCCACGACATCCAGGAACACGCCGGCCCCGACGGCTCCAGACAGATGTTCATCGTGATGGAGTTCGTGCAGGGACAGACGCTTCGCGACCTGATGGGCGGAAAAAAAACGTCGGAGCCGGGATCGGGGACCCGCACTCTCCTCCCGCTGAACCGCGCCACCGAGATCGGCATCCAGGTGGCCGACGGGCTGGCGGCGGCCCACGAGAAGGGGATCGTCCACAGGGACATCAAGCCGGAAAACATCATGGTCCGCAGGGACGGCATCGCCCAGATCATGGACTTCGGGCTGGCCAAGCTCCGTTCGTCCGGGGGGACTCGCCTGACGCAGCAGGGGAGCACCGTCGGCACGGCCGGGTACATGTCCCCCGAGCAGATCCAGGGCACCGACGCCGACCACCGCTCGGACATCTTCTCCCTCGGGGTGGTGCTCTATGAACTGTTCACCGGCGAACTGCCGTTCAAGGGCGTTCACGAAACCGCGCTCCTCTACGAGATCGTCAACGTGGACCCCGTCCCGATGACTTCGATCAACCCGGAGCTCAATCCCGAGCTCGACAGGATCGTCTTCGAGTGCCTCCAGAAGGAGGCCGACGAGCGTTTCCAGTCGGTCAAAGACATTTCCAAGGAACTCAAGCGGTACAAGCGCGAGTCGAGCCGGCAGAGGGCGACCCGCACGATGTCGACGCGGCAGTTCCCGAAAATGCCGGGTGCCGGCAGCAGCGACGGCGGCCCCGGCGTCATCCAGCCGGTTCCGGAACACGGCGGCGAAAGTCCGGTCAGGCTTTCGGCCGGCGGCGGCAGACCGTGGGGACGCTTTCTCTGGCCCGCCGTCTCCGTCGTCCTCCTGATCGCGCTCGTATATCTCGCATTCAACCGCCAGGGAGGGCAATCGGGCGGCGAAACGCCGGTGATGCGCTTCCCGGTGACGCTCTCGGTGTCGTCGCCGCTGGTCCTCGGCGCGGCGACGCTCGCGATCGCTCCCGACGGCCGGCACTTCGTCTACCTCGCGGGCGACGCGGCCAATCCCCAGCTCTTCCTGCGCCCCATGGACAAGCTGGCGGCGACCCCGATGGCCTCGACGGAGGGGGCGTCCGACCCGTTCTTCTCCGCCGACGGCAAGTGGGTGGCGTACTTCGCGTCCGGAAAACTGAGGAAAGTGTCGATCTTCGGCGGGGCCGCCCAGGACATCTGCGAGGTCCCGGGGTTCATGAGGGGCGGATGCTGGTCGGCCGACGGCGCCATTTTCTTCGGCCACCTGAACCGCGGCGTCTTCCGGGTCTCCGCCGCCGGGGGCACACCCGTCGAGGTCACGACGCTCGACACCGCGCGCGGTGAAATCAGCCACAGGTTCCCGCAGGCCCTTCCCGGGGGTCAATGGGTGATCTACACCGTGAAGTTCAACAACATCGCCACGTTCGATGACGCGGTGATCGTGGCGGAAAACATCGGGACGCACGAACGCAGGGAATTGGTCCGCGGGGGTTCGTACGCGCGATACCTCTCCTCGGGCCACATCATGTACGCGCGCGGCACCTCGCTGCTGGCGGTGCCGTTCGATGCCGCCACGGTGAGCCTCACGGGATCCCCCCTGCCCGTCGTCGACGGCGGAATGCTGAACCCGTTCTCCGGGACGGCGAATTTCGAGGCGTCCGACAACGGCATCCTGATCTACACGCCCCTTGGACCCGCGGGCACCAACAACGTCACCGTCGCGTGGATGGACCGCCAGGGGAAGACGTCCCCCATCATCCGCGAAAACAAGCCGTTCGACAACCCCAGGCTTTCGCCCGACGGCAGCAAGATCGCGCTCACGATCCGGGCGGCCAACGACGACATCTGGGTGTACGACATTCAACGCGCCGCCCTGAGCCGGCTGACGTTCGGCGGCGGGAACAGCGACCTGGCCGCCTGGACCCCGGACGGAAAGACGGTCATCTTCAATTCCGAACGGGGCCGCGGCGTAGGGCTCTTCAAAAGGTCGTGGGACGGAAGCGGCGGAGCGGCCGACCTCGGCGTCGATCATCCTCCGAGCGCCATCACGGTGCCGGTGATCACCCCCGACGGGAAGCGGATCATCTACGGCAGCGAAGGGAACATTTTTGCAATGGACGCCGCCGGCGGAAAAGCGTCGACCCCGGTGCTGCAGTCGTCCGCGTTCGAAGACGGTCCCCAACTCTCGCCGGACGGCCGTATCCTCGCATACTGGTCGAACGAATCGGGGAAAAACGAAATTTATGCGGTGCCCTACCCGGACTTCGGGGGAAAGTGGCAGATCTCGACCGGCGGCTCCTCTTCGCTGCCGATCTGGAGCCGGCAGGGGAAGGAGCTCTTTTACGTGGAACAGGGGAAGTTGATGAAAGTCGACGTCTCGTACGAGCCGGTCGTGCACTTTTCCGCCCCCCGGACGGTCTGCGAGCTCCCGCCGTCGACGCTTCTCGTCTATGATATTGCCCCCGACGGTCAGAAGTTCCTCATCGGACTTTCCGAATCGTCGAAGGTCCTGGCGACGGAGGTCAACGTCGTCGTCGGCTGGTTCGGTGAACTGAAACAGAAATTCCTCTCGGTAAAATAACACCCGCATTCAGCGACGGCATGATCGGATCAACCATATCGCACTACCACATCCTCGATAAGCTCGGCGAAGGGGGGATGGGCGTGGTGTACAAGGCGCGCGACACGAAACTCGACCGCGACGTCGCCCTGAAATTCCTCCCGGCGCATCTCGCCGCCTCGGACCAGGACAAGGCCCGGTTCGTGCAGGAGGCGAAGGCAGCCGCCGCGCTCAACCATCCGAATGTCTGCTCTATTATAGATATCCAGGAGCACGAGGCGCCCGGTGGAGCCGGGAAACAGATGTTCATCGTGATGGAGTTCGTGGACGGAATGACCCTCCGTCAGAAGATGGAGTCCATTGCCGGCGGGTCGCAGCCCTACCCGGTGAAGCAGGCCATCGAGCTCGGCATCCAGGTGGCCGACGGACTCGCGGCCGCCCACGAGAAAGGGATCGTCCACCGCGACGTCAAGCCGGAGAACATCATGGTCCGCAGGGACGGCATCGCGCAGATCATGGATTTCGGCCTCGCGAAACTCCGGGGGACGGTCTCGCGCATCACGAAGGCCGGGAGCACCGTCGGGACCGCCGGCTACATGTCACCCGAGCAGGTCCAGGGGCTCGACGCCGACCACCGCTCCGACATCTTTTCGCTCGGCGCGCTGCTGTACGAGCTCTTCACCGGCCAGCCTGCCGTTCAAGGGCGTCCACGAGACCGCGCTGATGTACGAAATCGTCAACGTCGAGCCGGAGCCGATGTCGGCGGTAAATTCCGCGCTCGACCCCGAGCTCGACAGGATCGTGTACGAATGCCTCCAGAAGGACCCGGAGGAGCGGTACCAGTCGGTGAAGGAAATCTCGCGCGACCTCAAGCGGGTCAGGCGCGAATCGAGCAGGGCGAGGATGTCGAAAACCTTCGCCGCGCAGCCGGGACCGCGACAGTCCGGATCGTCGGCCGGGATGTCGTCCGCGTCGATGCCGGCAGGCGGCGCGGCGCAGGCCTCGTCCGGGTACGACGCCGTCGCGCCCGCGCCAAAAAAAACGTCGACGGGATGGGGCGTGTGGCTGGCCGTGCTCCTGGTCGCCGGCCTCGGCGCCATCGGCACCTTCTGGCGTCCGTGGGCCGCGCCCGAGCGACCGTCCGGCCCCGTCACCCGGCTCACCATCCGTTTTCCCGGACGAGGTCCTTATCCCGATCGGCAGCAGCGGGATAGGCGTCTCGCCCGACGGGAAATTCCTCTCTCTCGCCGTCCAGTCGGGGCTGGAAACGCAACTCTTCATCCGCCCCTCGGACCGTGAGGCGCTCGAGCCGGTGCTCGGTTCCCGCATCCCGGCAGGCCAGGTGTACTATCACGCGTTTTCCCCCGACGGCGAATGGCTCGCGTTCACCCCCGGGAACACGATCAGGAAAGCCTCGGTCTTCGGCGGCGCGGCGGTGAACATCTGCGACGTGGACGGACAGCCGCGCGGCCTCTGGTGGGGGACCGACGGAAACATCTACTTCGGCCACATCAGCAGCGTGATCCGGAAGGTCAGCGCGGCCGGCGGCGCTGCCGAGCCGGTGACCACGCTCGACACGTCCGCCGGTGAACTCAGCCACCGCTTCCCGGCGCTGCTCCCCGACGGGAAGAGCGTCCTCTACACGATCAAGTTCAACAACATCACGTCGTTCGAGGAAGCGGCCATCGCAGTATCCGACACGAAGAGCGGGGCGAAGAAAACCCTCATCCGCGGCGGATCGTACGCCCGGTACGTTCCGACCGGGCACATCGTCTACGTGAAAGGCAGTTATCTCTATGCCGTTCCGTTCGACCTGGAAAAACTCGAGGTGACCGGGCCCCCGAAAAAACTCTTCAAGGGCGGATGGATGAACCCGTTCTCGGGCGACGCCAACATCACATTCACCGACAACGGCACCCTTCTCTACGTTCCGCGGGGAAGCGAATCGTACAGCGTCAGCCGCATCAAATGGATCGATTTCAAGGGCAACGTCACCCCCCTCGTCGACACGATGAATTCATACTGGACGGCCCAACTTTCACCCGACGGCGAAAAATTGGCCCTGCACGTGCAGGCCGCCAACGACGACATCTGGGTGTACCATCTGGGGAGGAAGAGCCTCACGCGCCTGACCTTCGGAGGAGGCAACAGCGGGTTCCCGGTCTGGACCAGGGACGGGAAATACGTCATCTACGCGGCGGAACGGAAAATGAAAAACGATATCTACCGCAAGGCGTGGGACGGCTCGGGCGGCGAAGAGCAACTGACCAATTCCGGGAAAACGGCCTACCTGCGTTCGTTGAGCCCCGACGGGGAGACCCTGGCATTCGCCCAGGACGGCGATATCTGGTTGCTCGGGATGGGTGAAGGCGGGACGAGCTCGGCGTTCCTCGAGACGAAGGCGACGGAATTCAACCCGGTCTTCTCCCCGGACGGGCGATACCTCGCGTACGAATCGAACGAATCGGGACGGTACGAAGTCTACATCACCTCCTATCCGTCGAAGTCGGGCAAGTGGCAGATTTCCTCCGGCGGCGGCTCGAACCCGATCTGGGACCCGTCCGGAAAGGTCCTCTATTTCACGCAGGGGACGTCGATCAACGCCGTCGACCTCAGGCCGGGCGCCGGATTCGATTTCTCGGCCCCGAGAAAAGTGCTCGATCTCCCTCCGGACGGATCGGCGATCACCGGCATCTCCCCCGACGGAAAACGCTTCGCCATGATCACGGTGCCCTATGACGAACTCAATACGTCGGAGGTCACGCTTGTGACCGGATGGTTCCAGGAATTGGAAAACGCGTTCGCGGGCAAATGAGGAGAATCCCTTGATCGGTTCGACCATATCGCACTACTCCATCCTCGAGAAGCTCGGCGAGGGGGGGATGGGCGTGGTGTACAAGGCCCGCGACACGAAGCTAGACCGGGACGTGGCGCTGAAATTCCTCCCGTCGCACGTATCCGCGACGAAGGAGACCACCGCCCGGTTCCTCCAGGAGGCGAAAGCCGCCGCCGCGCTCAACCACGCGAACATCTGCACGATCTACGGCGTCGAGGAGCACGACGCCCCCGACGGCCCATAGGATCGATTCGGATGTTCATCGCCATGGAATACATCGACGGCGGGACGCTCCGTGAAAAGCTCCCGCTCGCGGGGATCGCCGACACGACGTCGATTGCCGCGCAGGTGGGAGAGGCGCTGCAGGAAGCCCATTCCAAGGGCATCGTCCACCGCGACATCAAGGCCGACAACGTGATGCTGACCTCCAAAGGTCAGGTGAAGGTGATGGACTTCGGCCTCGCGAAGCTCAAGGGATCGCTCAAGCTCACGAAGACCTCATCGACCGTCGGCACGCTCGGTTACATGGCCCCCGAACAGATCGGCGGCGGCGAAGTCGACGCCCGGTCGGACCTCTTTTCGTTCGGCGTGCTGATCTTCGAGATGCTCACCGGCCGGCTGCCGTTCCGGGGCGAGCACGAGGCGGCGATGGTCTACTCGATCATGAACGAGCCTCCGGAACCGTTGTCGAAGTACCTCCCCGACGCTCCCCGGAGCTGGGATTCCTGGTCGCGAAAGCCCTCGAAAAGGACCCCGCGGATCGGTACCAATCGGTCGCGGAAATGCTCGTGGACCTGCGCCGGCTGAAGAAAAGCACGACGAGGGTGTCGCGGGCGTACCCGGTCCAGGCAGGACCCGGAGACGGCGGTATTCCATCGTCCGGGATGGCGACGGCGGCAGGCTCCGGCGTCCAGTCAGGCCCCTGGGCGGGGTCGGGAACGATGCCCGCAGGCGGCGGGGATGGAAAACGTTCGAAAAAAGTCCCCATCGTCGCCGGAACGATGATCCTGATCCTCGCAGCGATCATCGCCCTCCGCATGATGAAGGACGACCGCGTCATCCCCTCCGCCGCAAACGTCAAGATGTCCAGGCTCACCTCCTCCGGGGACGCGGGCTACGCGACCGTCTCGCCGGACGGAAAATACGTCGCCTATGTGAAGGGGGAGGATGGCGCGCGCGGGCTCTGGATCAGGCAGGTGGCGAGCGGGACCGACATCAACGTGATCCCGCCGTCGGACACCCGGATCATCGGGTCCTCCTTTTCCAACGACGGAAACTATGTCTATTATACGGCGGCGCTGCCCGAAGCCCCGCTCCTGACGGTCTACAGGACGCCGGTCATCGGCGGCGCCCCGCCCCGGAAGATCATCGAGAACGTCGACAGCCCGGTCTCCCTGTCGCCCGACGACACCCGGCTCACCTTTTTCCGCGTCTTCCCTGCCACCGGGGAGGAGGCGATCTTCATCGCCAACGCCGACGGATCGGGCGAGCGGAAACTCATCAGCCGGGACGGGAAAAATCTGTTTTACACGGGCGAGGGTGCCACACCGGCATGGAGCCCCGACGGCAGCGTGATCCTCTCTCCCGCGGGGACCACGATCGGAAAATTTTCACTGGACATCGTCGCCATCCCGGTCGACGAACCGGTGGAAAAGATGATCACCGAGACGCACTGGGATGATATCGGACGAATCGCCTGGTATCCCGACGGCCGGGGACTGATCGCCTGCACCAACAACGAAGGGGAACCGATGCAGGTATCGTACATCTCGTACCCCGAGGGGGAGGTCACGAGGATCACCAACGACCTCCTGACATATGGGCCCTCGAGCCTCAGCATCACGAAGGACGCGTCGGCGATCGTGAGCGCGCAGTCGCAATCGAACTCGACGGTGATGGTCGTCCCCCGGGGGGACGCATCCGCCGTCCGGGAGATCACCAGGGGGGCGACCAGTAACGACGGGCAGGCCGGACTGGATTGGATCGACAACCAGAAGTTCGTGTATACGTCATATTCGGGCGGTATCACACACCTGTGGGTCTCGGGAACGGAGGGATCTGAGCCGCGACAGGTGACATTCACCGCATCGGCAGCGTACGATCCGTCGGCCGGAACGCCCGGAGGCGCGGTCTATTACGTTTCCAAGAACGATACGATACCCTGCATATGGAGAATCAACGCCGACGGGAGCAAGCCCGCCCGGGTCACGGACGACGAGGATTACAACCCCGAGGTATCCCCCAACGGCGAATGGCTCATCTTCGACAGTTGGAGGTCCGGTGCCCGGTCGCTCTGGAAACTGAAGATCGGTTCCCCCGATACCGCCTCGATGTTCCGCCACGGGGCGGTCGACCCGCGATTCTCACCGGACGGGCGGCTCGTCGCTTGCTGGTTGCATAATGAGAAGGACCAGCGGTCGCGGATGACCATCCTGTCGTTTCCGGACGGAGCGACGGTCACCGCGTTCGATTTTCCCGGGGTATCCGGTCACCCCGACTTCCAGTGGGCCCCCGACGGCAGGACCATCCACTTCACGGATTCGAGGAATGGAGTGTCCAACATACGCGCATACGAGTTCCGGAATGGCAAGGTCACCGACGTGACCAAATTCACCTCCGGCACGATCTACAACTTCGCCTGGTCCCCCGACGGTAAAAATCTCGCCGTCGCCCGTGGACAGGAAACCAGCGACATCGTCCTCCTCACCATCTCGAAATAAGCAATGACCGGCCAGACCGTTTCACACTATACCATCCTGGAGAAACTCGGCGAAGGGGGGATGGGCGTCGTCTATCAAGGCGCGCGACACGAAGCTCGACCGCGACGTCGCGTTGAAGTTCCTCCCCGCCCACCTGGCCGCCTCCGGCACCGACAAGGCGCGCTTCATCCAGGAGGCGAAGGCCGCCGCCGGATTGAGCCATCCGAACGTCCTCTCGGTCATCGACATCCAGGAACAGCCGGTCGCCGCGTTCCAGGGAGCGCCGCAGGAGGACCGCATTTTCATCGTGATGGATTTCGTCGACGGGCAGACCCTCAGGGAAAAGATGGGATCGATGTCGTCCAAGCAGGCGACCGACATCGGCATCCAGGTCGCCGACGGGCTCGCGGCCGCCCACGAGAAGGGGATCGTCCACCGCGACATCAAGCCCGAGAACATCATGGTGCGCAAGGACGGCATCGCCCAGATCATGGATTTCGGGCTGGCGAAACTCCGCGGCAACGTCTCCCGTCTCACCAAGGAGGGCAGCACCGTCGGGACGGCAGGCTATATGTCCCCCGAACAGGTGCAGGGACAGGAGACCGATCACCGGTCGGACATCTTCTCCCTCGGCGTCGTGCTCTACGAGCTCTTCACCGGCCGCACGCCCTTCAAAGCCGCCCACGAGACCGCGCTGATGTACGAAATCGTGAACGTCCACCCTGAACCGATGTCGGCGGCGAAGCCCGACATCGATCCGGAGCTCGACAGGATCGTCCTGGGGTGCCTCGAGAAGGACCCCAACGACAGGACGCAGTCGGCGAAGCAGATCGCCATCGACCTCAAGCGGTTCAGGAGGGAGTCGGGCCGTCAGCAGGTCAGCAGGATCACCGCGACCCGGCCCGCGATGCAGGCCGCGCGCGGCCCCGCCCTCGGGAGAGGTGCAGGCGTCGACGCAGCCGCAGGCGCCGGCGAAGCGTTCGGTCGTCCCCTGGATCGTCGCGGCCGTCGCGCTCGTCGTGGCCGGCACGGCGTTGTTCCTGTATCAGCGCGCGTCGAATCGTGAGACACCTCTCTTCACGGCGTCGATTCAACCCCCCTCCGGCGCCGAATTTCTCCTCCAGGACGGGGGCCATATGGCACTCTCCCCCGACGGCACCACGCTCGCCTTCGTCGTGATCGACACCTCGGGAAAAACGTCGCTCTGGGTCAGGAAACTCGACTCCAATGTCCCGAAACAGCTGCTCGAAACCGACGGGGCCGAATATCCGTTCTGGTCATCCGACAGCAGGTTCATCGGGTATTTCGTGCCCGGCAAGTTGAAGAAAATACTCGCGAGCGGTGGTCCTCCCTTCGCCGTGTGCGACGCGCCGAGCGGGAGGGGCGGCTCCTGGAACCCGGACGACGTGATCATCTTCTCGCCACGCTTCGACCGGACCGGAATAGACCGCGTCTCCGCGGGCGGAGGTCCGGTCACGCACGTCACCGCGGTCGACAGCACGCGTAACATGTCGAACGCGCGGTGGCCGCATTTCCTGCCGGACGGCAAGCATTTCATCTACACGACACAGGCGGCGAAACGGTCGTCCGATTTCACCGGCGGGGTCTACGTCGCTTCGCTCGAAGGGAGCGTCGACAAACACCTTTTCGACCTGTCGACAAACGTGGAGTACCGCGACGGGAAACTTCTCTACGTCCGCCAGGACGCGCTGGTCATGCAGCATTTCGACACGGGCACCCTGGAGCTCTCCGGCGACGCGATCCCGGTCGTCAACAAGATCGGGTACGCGCCCAACCGGAGCAAGGGGGTCTTCTCGAGCTCCCTCGACGGCGTGATGATCTACATGACCGTTTCCAGCCAGGGCCGGACACTCTCCTGGATCGATCGCCAGCAGAACCTCCTCCTGCCGGCGGGCAGCATCGTCATCGACGCCACGGCGTACCTTGCAGGCGACGACAGCAGGATCCTGTACGACAGCTACGACCCGATCGCGAGAAATTTCGACATCTGGACGCTCGACATCGCGCGGGGGCTGAAGAGCCGCCTCACGTTCGACCAGGCGGACGACTCGAACCCGGTGCTGTCACCGGACGGGGGCCGTTTCGTCTACACATCGTGGAAGGAGGGCGTCAACCTGTACATCAGGAGCATGGCGGGAACGGACACGGCCGAACTCGTCGCCAAATCGATCACTTCAGCCCAGTGCACCGATTGGAGCAGGGACGGGCGGTATCTCCTTTTTCAGGACGTCGAGCTTACGGCGGACTGGGACATCTGGTACGTTCCCCTTGACGGAGACCGCGTGAAAAAGCCGTTCGTGAAAACGGAATTCAGCGAGCAATCGGCGGTGTTTTCACCCGACGGACGATGGGTGGCCTACAGTTCCGACGAATCGTCGCGGAACGAAATCTATATACGATCTTTTCCGTCGGGAGAAGGGAAGTGGCAGGTGTCCACCGGAGGGGGGCGAACACCGATCTGGGACAGGACGGGAACGATGATCTACTATAATACCGACCAGGGCGTCATGGGAACGACGGTGAACGGATCGGGGACGTCCTTCACCATCGGCGAGACGAAACTCATTCTCAGGAACCCCTCCCAGGCGGGCCTCCTGCTCCACGGTGTGACGACCGACGGGAAGAAAATCCTGGTGAGCCACCTCCCGACCAACCAGGTCACGATGCCGCTCACCCTCGTGACCGACTGGCGCAGGACGACGGACGGACGGTAGGGAGGAGCAGCCAAAGGCACGCGATCCGATGGTCGGACGGACGATATCATACTACACGATCCTTGAAAAACTCGGCGAGGGCGGGATGGGCGCGGTCTTCAAGGCCCGGGACACGAGGCTCGACCGCGTCGTGGCGCTGAAATTCCTCTCCCCTGAACTCTTCGTGACGGGCGACGATTGCGCGGCGCTCCTGCGCGAGGCGAAAATCGCTGCGGCGATCAACCACCCGAACGTCTGCTCGATCCTGGACATCCACCAGTCCAAAACGGAAAACTTCCTGGTCATGGAATTCGTCGACGGGCACAGCCTCCGGGAGGAGATCGGGAAGGGCCCCCTCGACGTGTCGAGGTCTCTCGCCATCTCGGTCCAGGCGGCGGAGGGACTGCGGGCCGCGCACCGGAAGGGGTTCGTCCACCGTGACATCAAGCCCGAGAACATCCTGATCACCGCCGAGGGCGTCGTGAAGATCACCGATTTCGGGCTGGCGAAAAAAGCGGAGGTGTCGCCGGAGTCCACGGACATCTCGGGCACGCTCGCCTACATGTCGCCCGAACAGCTGCGCGGGGAACCGGTCGATCGCGCGACCGACATCTGGTCGCTCGGGGTCGTGATGTACGAAATGCTGGCCGGCAAACGGCCCTTCGGCGGAGAATATCACCAGGCGGTCATGTATTCGATCCTCCACGAAAAACAGGGCCCCGTCCCTGAAGACCGGCCGGGCGGGCTGGGGGGATTCGGGAAGGTCATCGAACGCTGCCTCGAAAAAATCCCGGCCGTTCGCCATCCGGACGCGGACGCCCTCCTGGCCGAATTGAGGGCGGTCGGGAAAACGCTGAAGGACCCGCAGGAGAGCGTCGAGAAGGCCATCGCCGTCCTGCCGTTTTCGGACCTCAGCTCGGGGGGAGACAACCGGTATTTCAGCGACGGCCTCACCGAGGAAATCATCGCCAACCTCTCGAGGATGAAAAGGGTGAGGGTCGTTTCGAAAACCACCGTCATGCAGTACAACCGGTCCGACAAGAGCGCCGGGAAGATCGCCGCCGATCTCGGCGTGCAGTTCATCCTGGAGGGGAGCGTGCGCAAGCGCGGATCGGACGTGCTGATCACCGCCCAGCTGATCGACGCCGGCGCGGACGCCTCGCTCTGGTCCGAAAAATATCCCGGGACGATGGACGACGTCTTCACGATCCAGGAGACTGTCGCGTCGAAGATCGCGAAGGCCCTCCGCCTGCGCCTGACGCCGGGTGAGCGGAAGGACCTCAAACGGAGGCCGACCGAAAGCACCGAGGCGTACCAGCTCTACCTCAAGGGCCGGTACCACTGGAACAAACGGAACAGGGAGGGGCTCGAAACCTCGATCAGGTATTTCGAGCGGGCGATCAAAAAAGACAAAAAATACGCGCTCGCCTGGGCCGGGCTCTCGGACGCCTACAACCTGCTGTGCGAGTACACGCCCGTCACGAGGGCCGAGACCTATCCGCAGGCGAAAAAAGCCGTCGACCGCGCGATCGAACTCGACCCGGAGCTCGCCGAGGCGCGCACGTCGCTGGCGAGCCTCAACATGCTGTACGAGATGGACTGGGTCAAGGCGGAAAAAGAATACCGCCTGTCGCTCTACCTGAAACCCGACTACGCCACGACGCACCACTGGCTCGCCGAATTGCTCCTCTACACGGGCCGGTCGGACGAGGCGATGGCGGAGATCGACCGTGCCGTGGAGCTCGAGCCGCTCTCCCCGGCGATGTCGAGGGACAAGGGGGTCATGCTCTATTACCTCGGGAGATTCGACGAGGCGATCGACCTGGGAAAGAAAGCGCTCGCGCTGGACCGGACGTTCGTCACCGCCCACAGGCTGCTCTCCCTCGCGTTTGCCTCGAAGGGGATGACGGCGAACGCCATCGCGGAGAACCAGCTCTGGGGCGAACTCACGGGGAACCGGATCGAGGCCGGCATCTGGCTGGCCTACATCCACGCCGCGTCGGGCGATGAAGCGGGCGCCCGGGAGCTGCTCGGGGCCGTCCCGCTTGAAAAACTTTCGACCGGGTACCAGTACCGGGCGCTGGGGGTCGTGTGCGCGACCCTGGGAGAGGACGACGCCGCGTTCGAATGGCTCGGGAAGGCCCTCGAAGCCCGGACGGAATCGATCGCGTCGATGAAGATCGACTTCAAGCTGGAACGCCTCCGGCCCGACCCGCGGTTCGCCGCATTGTTGAAAAAAATAGGTTTGGAAAAATGATCGGACAGACCATCTCACACTACCAGGTACTGGAAAAACTCGGCGAAGGCGGGATGGGCGTGGTCTACAAGGCGCGCGACACCAAGCTCGACCGCGAGGTGGCGCTCAAATTCCTCCCGGCGCACCTCGCCTCGTCCGCGAACGACAAGGCGCGGTTCGTCCAGGAGGCGAAGGCCGCCGCGACACTGAACCATCCGAACATCTGCACCATCCACGACATCGGCGAGGCCCCCGACCCGGACGGGAAGGGACCCCTGGTGTTCATCGTGATGGAGTACGTCGTCGGCCAGATGCTCCAGGACCGGAAATCGTCCCTCACGATGAGGCAGGCGATCGACATCGGGATCCAGGTGGCCGACGGGCTCGCGGCCGCGCACGAGAAGGGGATCGTCCACAGGGACATCAAACCCGAGAACATCATGCTCCGCAAGGACGGCATCGCCCAGATCATGGACTTCGGCCTGGCCAGGGTCCGGAATTCGAGGGCGACGCGCCTCACGAAGGAGGGGAGCACCGTCGGCACCGCGGGTTATATGTCGCCGGAACAGGTGCAGGGACAGGACACCGACCACCGTTCCGACATCTTCTCCCTCGGCGTCCTCCTGTATGAAATGTTCGCCGGGAGGATGCCGTTCCAGGGGGTCCACGAGACGGCGATCCTCTACGAAGTGGTGAACGTCGATCCCGCACCGCCCTCTTCCGTCAAACCGGACCTCGACCCGGAGATCGACCGCATCATCCTCGAATGCCTGCAGAAGGATCCCGACGAGCGGTACAACGCGGTGAAGGACGTGGCGAAGGACCTGAAGCGGTTCAAGAGGGAATCGAGCCGTGAGAGGGTGAGCGCCGTGACGAAGGTCGACCGTTCCGCGGTCCGCCACGGTGCGGCCATTTCGGCCGGAAGGACGGAAGGCGGATCGACCGGGCCGCGCACGGAGGAAAAACGCGGGCGGGGCTGGCTCTGGCCGGCGATCGCGATCGTCTCGTTGATCTTCGCCGCAACCGTGACGTATCTCCATTTCGGCGGCCCCACGAATCCCGCGAGCGGGGTCGTCAGGTTCGTCCTCCCGATGACCCCCGGCCACGCCCTCACGAGGAGCACTTCCACCCTCGACATCTCCGACGACGGCCGGAACATCGCGCTCATCACGATCGACAGCAACGGAACGGACAGGATGATCTCCATCCGTCGTCTGGACGACCTGACGGAGCGCCCCGTGACCGGAACGGAAGACGCCGCCGACGTCTGTTTTTCCCCCGACGGGGAGTGGCTTGCGTTCTGGGTCGACGGGAAGGTGAAAAAAATTCCGATCCGGGGCGGATCGGCGACGACGCTGGCGGCCGCGGCCACGACCCGGGGGATCGACTGGGGGGAGAAGAACCGGATCGTGTATACGCCCACCGCCGGAAGTCCGATCTGGATGGTCTCCGCCGACGGCAGCGAGGCCCGGGCAATCACCGAACTCGATTCAACCGCGGGCGAAGGGAGCCACCGTGTGCCCCAATTGCTCCCCGGCGGCGACGCCGTCCTCTTCACCATCAAGACGAAAACCATCTCCAGCTTCAGCGAGGCCAGGATCGCGGTCCAGCGGATCGGCACGAAGGAGAAAAAGATCCTGATGGAAGGGGGCGCGGGCGCACGGTACATCGCCACCGGGCATCTCCTGTATGCGCAGGGACCTTCACTGTTCCTCGTACCCTTCGATCCGGTTTCGTTGGAGCTGAAGGGCCCGGCGGAGATGATCCTGGACAGCGCCGGAATGCTGAACGAGAGTTTCGGCTACTTCACGGGCGTCGTCTCGGAGAAGGGTACGCTCGTGTACGCGCCGGGCGGCCCTCTCCCGGTCGTGAAGAACCACCTGACGATGTACGACCGGGCAGGGCGGGTCGTTCCCTTCCTCGAGGTCGGGGGCGCCTTCGGCCCGTTCTCGATCAGCGCAGACCGGAAGCGGGTGGCGGCGCAGATCTACGCCGCGAACGACGACATCTGGACATACGACGTGGAGCGCCAGCTCCCGTCCAGGTTCACGTTCGCCGGGGGGAACAACTGGTACCCGCTCTGGACCCCCGACGGGAAGGACCTGGTCTTCACCGCGGAACGGGACGGGGCTCCGAACCTCTTCATGAAATCGGCGGACGGAACGGGGGCGGAGAAACGCCTCGCCAGCTCTGCCTTCCGGCAGTGGCCGCGGTCGTTCACCCCGGACGGCAAGACCCTGATGTACGAGGAGCAGAACAGGGAAGGAAACGCGGACCTGTGGATACTGCCCCTCGACGGGAGCCGCCCTCCGACGCCGGTGCTGAATTCCCGGTTCTATGAAACCATGGGTATGATCTCCCCCGACGGAAGGTGGCTTGCGTATTGCTCGAACGAATCGGAGCAGCGGGAAGTGTACGTCAGGCCGTTCCCATCCGGGGACGGCAAATGGCAGATCTCGACGTCGGGCGGCGCCTTCCCGTACTGGACGAAGGGGGGGCGGGAAATTGTCTATCTTTCCAGGGGACGGGAGTTCGTCTCGGTGCCGATGGACTTCAGCGGGGGGATCCGGCCGGGCAGGGGCAGCGTATTGTTCCGCATCCCGAAGGACCCCACCCACGTGGAAATATCATCCGACGGCGAACGGATCGCCGTTTCGTCGTTCGGCGACGCGGTCGACATCGACAAACTCGTCGTCGTGGTCAACTGGTTCGAAGAGCTGACACGGAACCAGCGCCGCGAAAAAACAAACTAAAGGCATCCATCCATGATCGGTTCCAACATATCACGCTACACCATCCTCGAAAAGATCGGCGAAGGCGGGATGGGTGTCGTCTACAAGGCCCGGGACACCGACCTCGACCGCGACGTCGCGCTGAAGTTCCTCTCGCCGCACCTCGCGGCCTCGGAGGCGGACAAGGCGCGGTTCATGCAGGAGGCGAAGTCGGCGGCGGCGCTCGACCATCCGAACATCTGCACCATCTTCGGGATCGAGGAGTTCGACCCCGCGTCGACCGGAGGCAGGGGGGAGAAACAGCTCTTCTTCGCGATGTCGTTCGTGGACGGGACGACCCTCCGCGAGAAAATCCCGACGCTCTCACTGAAGCAGGCCATCGACGTCGCGATCCAGGTCGCCGACGGGCTCTCCGCCGCGCACGAGAAGGGCATCGTCCACCGCGACATCAAGCCCGAGAACATCATGATCCGGAAGGACGGCATCGTCCAGGTGATGGACTTCGGCCTCGCCCGGCTGCGCGACAGCTCGAGCAGGATCAACCGGCTGACGATGGCCGGGAGCACCGTCGGGACGGCGGGGTACATGTCGCCGGAACAGGTGCAGGGGCAGGACGCCGATCACCGGTCCGATATCTTCTCCCTCGGCGTGCTCCTGTACGAGATGCTCACCGGCCAGCTCCCCTTCAAGGGCGTCCATCAGACCGCCCTCGCCTACGAGATCGTCAACGTCGACCCGCCCCCCGTCTCGCTGGTCAAACCCGGACTCGATCCGGACCTCGACGCGCTCGTGTTCGAGTGCCTCGCGAAGGAGCCGTCGGAACGGTTCCAGTCGGTCGCGGAGCTCGCCAAGGAACTCCGGCGATACAAACGTGAATCGGGCCGGTCGAGGGTGAGCGCCGTTTCCCGCGTCCAGGGCGGATCCGGGTCCGGTCCGTCAAGGCTGAGCGCGGCCGGAAGCGCGTCCCCGTCTCAACAGTCGTTCGACGCCGCCGCGCGCGAGGCATCAGGGGTCCGCCCGAAATCGGCCGCGAAGGAGCGCATCGCCTGGGCCGCCGCTCTCGTCGCCGCGCTCGCGGTCATCGCGTACGGCCTCGTCACGAAACCGGGGAGCGCTGACGTCGGACGACTCCCCGTGCGTTTCACGGTCGCGCCCCCCCCGGGTGCGGTCATCGAGCAGACGACGGTCTCCCCGGACGGCAGGCACATCGTCTTCACCGCCAGCGGGGAGGGGAAGACCGCCCTCTGGATCCGCCCGATGAAGGGGCTGGAGGCGCAGGAGCTCCCGTCGACGGAGAAGGCCGACTTCCCGTTCTGGTCCCCCGACAGCCGGTTCGTCGGCTTCTTCGCGGACGGCAAATTGCACAAGGTCGACATCACCGGCGGAAGCCCGCTGCTGATCTGCGACGCCACGAATCCCCGCGGCGGATCGTGGAACGAGGCGGGGGACATACTCTTCGCGAGGGGCACGGCGGGGATATTCAGGGTCCCATCGGGCGGCGGCATCCCGAAGCTGGTGATGGCGACCGACACCGCGTACAAGGAAGAGTCGCTCTGGTGGCCGGTTTTTCTCCCCGACGGGAATCATTTCCTCTTTACGAGCGTGGGTGTTTTCGACGATCAGGTCAGGGCATACATTGCGGCGCTCGACGACACCACGCGGAGCCTGCTTCTGTCGTGCGACGCGAACGTTGTGTTCGCCCCTCCCTCCAGGGTCCTCTTCCTGAACAACAGGACGCTCATGTCGCAGTCCATCGATATCGGCGCGAAGCGGCTCACGGGCGAACCGTCGCCCGTGACCGTCGACGTGGGGATGATCCCGCGCATCTCACTCGGCGATTTCAACTATTCCCCCGCCGGCGTCCTGGTCACCGGCACCGGCCGGTCGATCTTCCGGCAGTACTCGTGGTTCGACAGGACGGGGAAGAGTTCCGGGCCAGTCTGCCCTCCGGGCAATTACTTCGACATCTCCCTCTCGCCGGCGGGCGACAGGGCGGCCGTCCAGCGCGCCGACATCCAGACGGGCAACGCGGACATCTGGGTCATCGACCTCCCGAGGGCGCTGATCTCACGGTTCACGTTCGACGGCAGCACGGACGACGATCCGATCTGGTCCCCGGACGGCCGGTACGTCTATTTCTCCAACACCGCGACCGGGAGATACGTGATCCACCGGAAGCCCTCGAACGGGGTCGGCGCCCCGGAAAAGTTGTTCGACATGGGAATGTCGCAGACGGCGTTAAGCTGGGCGCCGGACGGGAGGCATATGATGATCGATGCCATCGATCCCGCGGGCGGCTCTGACCTCTGGGTGATGACCGAGGGCGCGAACCCGCCGGCCGCGCCGTACCTCGCGAGCCCCTTCGACGAATACGCCGGCCAATTTTCCCCCGACGGAAAATGGGTGGCGTTTACCTCGAACGAATCGGGAAAGCCGGAGGTCTACGTCCAGAGCTTTCCCGCGGGCGGGGGCCGCTGGCAGATTTCGGTGGATGGGGGGGCCCGTCCGCGCTGGAAACCGAACGGCGGCGAGCTCTATTATCTCTCGCCGAACCTGGAACTGATGGCGGTGGAGGTGAGGCCGACGTCGACGTTCGAGTACGGGACGCCGAGGGCCCTCTTCGTGACGCGGATCGACAACTACACCGCGCCGAACCGGTACGTGGTCGCGGCCGACGGGTCGAAATTCCTCATCAACGTGCCGATCGACGACCAGAAGGCGAACGTGGTGACAGTGTCGATCAACCCGTTCGAGTGAACGCTGTCAAATGATCGGCCGGACCATATCCCACTATAAAATCCTCGAGAAACTCGGCGAGGGGGGGATGGGCGTGGTGTACAAGGCCAGGGACACGAACCTCGACAGGGATGTCGCGCTCAAATTCCTGCCCGACGATTTCGTCAATTCAGCCGAGGACGTCCTCCGCCTCGAACAGGAAGCGAAGGCGCTCTCCGTCCTCAACCATCAGAATATCGCCACGATCCACGATGTCACGGAAGTCGATGGAAAGAAATACATCGTCATGGAATTTATCCCCGGTGGAACACTGCGAGGTCTCCTGAAGGAACGGACGGCCGAGGGGAAGGAATTATCCCTGGACGAGATTCTCGTCTTCGGCATCCAGATCGCCGAAGGACTGGCGTCCGCACACGACGCCGGTATCATCCACCGCGACGTCAAAACCGAAAATATGATGCTCTCCGCCAGGGGCACGGTGAAAATCACCGACTTCGGGCTGGCGAAACTTCGGGGCGGCGACAATCTTACGAAAACCGGCAGCACCCCCGGGACTGCAGCGTATATGTCTCCCGAACAGCTCCGTGGGTTGGAAGTCGACACCCGCTCCGATTTGTTCTCGCTCGGTGTCGTCTTGTACGAGCTGACCACAGCGCTCCTTCCGTTCAGGGGGGCACACGATGCGGCACTGGCCTATGCAATCGTTCATGAAACCCCCGAGCCACTGGGCATGGCTAGAACGGGTGTTCCACCGTCGCTTGCACGGGTGATCGACCGATGCCTTGAAAAGGACGTGTCCCGGAGATATCAAAATGCCGATGATGTCGCCTCAGACCTGAAGAGGATCCGTGCCGGGTCGGGGGAAGCTGCGATACGGGCATCGCAGGGGGCAGTGAAATGGTGGATCGCCGCCGGGATTCTGGGTGGCCTGGGGCTTCTCTGGATTTTCCTTTTTCGTGGAGTTCAGGATACGCAGACCGGGACAGATAACCGTTCCAATCAGGTGGTGTATTATTCAGAAATCATCGACGAGTACTGGGACACGACCGCGATCGATGTGCGCAGCACCTTCGCAACCTTTTCACTGAAGCCGCTGCCGGATTCCGTGCGTGGACAGATCGACGTGAAGGTCGTTCGTGCATTGAGGTCATATTTCTACCCCGCTACGCTGGTGACAAAAAGCGATGTCGGGCGGGACATGATAAAAAAAGGCAGGCTGCCGGGCAGGCACTACGGCGGCGACAGGGATTTCTTCCGTGACGAACTCGGTTGTACCAGCGGGGTCGTGGTGAACCTGTTCGTTGTCTCCCCGCCGTTTGAAGGTGATACCATCGTCGTGATTGTCCAGTATTTCGTGTATCGGAACGAAGATGATAATTCCGCAAGCTACTCCGCTATTGGCGGACACATCTCCCATACAAGTGATCCGGCAGAGGTTGCTTCCCTGGTCGAATCAGATGTCGCCGGTTCAAGAGAATACCTCGGGAAAAGGGATGCCACGGCCACCGTGATTTCTGTGGACAAAGGTCGCGTCATTCTTCAATTCAAGCCTGGCCGGAGGTATTCTCCGGGCATGTTATTCTATGCCACCAGGATGAACGGACGGCGAGAGCTGGAGCGTCGGCTACGAGGTGGAATTGGCTGAGGTATTCGACAGCACCGCGGTCGGGATTGTCGTAGGAACCGCGACTGCCCCGGTAATGGGAGATCTGTTACAGTTAAAATAACCTCGGGGTGGTTGTGGCGACATTCCGACCCCCGGGTGATGACAACAAAACCGCCGTGTTTATGCGCCCCCGCCCCCGTCATCCTGCCCTGGCCCCTTGTCGTCCGGGTTCGAGGGGGGAGGGGACTTCCGGGGCGCTGATCCCCCGGCGGCAGGTTTGGCCGGCCGTTGCTCCGGCGCCGGTCGGCCGTACTGACGCTTTTCATCCTTCCCGGGATTGCTTCCGGCGGGAAATTTCTGTCGATGGTTTTTCACGGGCATCCTGAAGTTACGTCGTTGCATCCGCGGCCTCCTTTCCTGGATCGTTGATCGGTTCTCCCGCTCGCCCCGTCAGGCTTCCGGGAGATGTTTGGCGAGCCACTCGCTCGCCGGCCCGCGCACCGGGCCCGAAAACGGCTTGATGAGCGTCACGACGAGAAGGTGCACGTTCTCGTTTAAAAAGGGGATGATCTTATTGAAAATCGTGCGTGTCCTTTCGTGGGTTTCAATCGCGAAAACACCATCTGAGAGCTGGACATGTTTGTATCCCCTCATGACGTTCGCAACCTGGTCGATGGTCGAGTCAGTTTTCGCGTAATCATACGTGATCAATAGAACCGACATAGCATTCTCCTTCAGGTAAACTCCCACATCTCCAGCCGGGTACTCTTCTTACCTTCTCCAACAATCCAATCGCTACGATGAGCTCCCGGGCCGCCGATAACTTCGCGGTGTAAAAGGGCCGATGATGGGCAGGTTTACGGCACATACCGTGTGACGTGGAGGCCTCGGGAGGTATCTCCCGTGAGATGACGCCGGGAGCAGGAGACCAGGATAGACATCTCAATATAGCCTTGTTCCGGACCAATAGCGAACGATGCCGTGCTCCGACCGTGGAGCAGGGAATGTTCCATTCAAGAGGCTAGTACTTTTTTCATCCCTTTGGGCGATTGATTCACCGGTCGAATTGATGGTATCTTGCGTCGTGGTGGATTAGGGTTGAGATCCGGCTCCCCAAAAGCCGGGTCTCAATTTTTGTACCCATAGTTTTACGCTCATCACGACCGAATTGTTCCCCGTTCGGGCAGGGTAACCCACCGCCCGCAAAAACAAGCGCCGAAAACAGGTCCGGGATACCGCTATCATCGAACGCATCGCCTTCATCGGAAATTACATGCCGCGCCAGTGCGGCATCGCCACCTTTACCACCGACCTGTGCGAGGCCATCGCCGTCGAGTGCGTTCATGCCACGTGCATCGCCCTCCCCGTCAACGACACCGAGGCGGGCTACGATTATCCGCCCCGCGTACGTTTCGAGCTGACGGAGAAGGACATCGATTCCTACCGTCGCGCCGCCGACTTCCTCAACATCAACAACGTCGACGTCGTGTGCCTGCAGCACGAATACGGAATCTTCGGCGGGCGCGCCGGCAGCCACATCCTGGCCCTGCTGCGCGAGTTGCGCATGCCCATCGTCACGACACTGCACACGGTCCTGCGCAACGCCGGACCCCGACCAGCGGAGGGTGTTGAAAGAGGTTGCGGCGCTCTCCGACCGGCTGGTCGTGATGAGCGAACGGGGAGCAGAATTCCTGCGGGAGATCTACCAGGTCTCGGCAGAGAAGATCGACCTCATCCCGCACGGGATACCGGACGTGCCGTTCGTCGACCCGAGCTTCCACAAGGACCTGTTCGGCGTCGAGGGAAAGCACGTCCTGCTTCAGCTTCGGGCTGCTCTCGCCGAGCAAGGGGATCGAAAACGTCATCGCGGCCCTGCCCGCCATCGTCGGGCGGTACCCGAACGTCGTGTACATCGTCCTCGGCGTCACCCATCCGCACGTCCTCCAGCAGAACGGAGAGGCGTACCGGCTCTCGCTGCAGTGGCTGGCCCGCGAAGAAGGGCGTGGAGGGCCACGTGATCTTCCACAACCGGTTCGTCAGCATCGAGGAACTCGTCGAGTTCATCGGCGCGGCGGACATCTACATCACGCCGTACCTCAACGCGGCGCAGATCGTCTCCGGCACGCTGGCGTACACCCTGGGCGCGGGGAAAGCCGTGATTTCGACGCCGTACTGGTACGCCGAGGAAATGCTGGCGAACGAGCGCGGCGTGCTGGTGCCGTTCCAGGACCCGGCCGCGCTCGCAGCGCACGTGATCGAACTGCTGGACAACGACGCCAAGCGGCACGCGATGCGCAAGCGCGCCTACCTCTTCGGGCGCGAGATGATCTGGCCACGGGTGGCGAACGCGCTACATGGAGAGCTTCGACGCGCCCGCGCCGAGCGCCGGCATTTCATCCCGCCGAACTTCAAGCCGCGAGACCCTGGACAACAGCCGGCGGAGCTGCCGCCCCTCAAGCTCGACCACCTGCACCGGATGACGGACGAGACCGGCATGCTGCAGCACGCCTCTTCACCGTGCCCAACTACCGCGAGGGGTACACCACCGACGACAACGCCCGCGCGCTGATGGTGGGTGCCCTGCTGGAGGCGCTCGGGAACCGCGAGGCCCCCGAATCTGACGTCCCGCTATCTGGCATTCCTCTGGTACGCATTCAACGCCGAGACCGGGCGTTTCCGCAACTTCATGGACTACCACCGCCGCTGGATCGAGGAGAACGGTTCGGACGACAGCCATGGCCGCGCGCTGTGGGCGCTGGGCACGCGTGCTGGGCCGCTCGAACACGCCCGCCCTGCACAGCATGGTCGGCCGCATTGTTCGAACAGGCCCTGCCCGCGATCCTCGAGACGACCAGCCCGCGCGCGTGGGCCTTCGCGCTGATCGGCATCCACGAGTACCTCCATCGCTTCGCCGGCGACCGGCACGCCGCCCAGGTGCGCGATGAGCTGGCCGGACGCCTGTTGAGGCTCTTCCAGGTCCACAGGACGAACGAATGGCGCTGGTTCGAACCGGCGCTGACCTACTGCAACGCCGCGCTCCCGCACGCCCTCCTGATGTGCGGGCAGTCGATCCCGAATCCCGTCATGACCGGCGTCGGCCTCGAGTCGCTCAACTGGCTGACCGAGCTGCAGCGCAGCGCGATCGGGACACTTCGTCCCGATCGGGTCGAACGGGTTCTACGAGGTCGGCGGCGTACGCGCGCGGTTCGACCAGCAGCCGGTCGAGGCCCAGGCCGATGGTTTCGGCCTGCCTTGACGCGTACCGCATCACCGGCGAAAAGAGCTGGCACAATGAGGCCAGCGCGCGCCTTCGACTGGTTCCTCGGGCGCAACGACCTGAACCTTCCGATCTACGACCCGACGACGGGCGGTTGCCGGGACGGCCTCCACCCCGATCGCGCCGAACGAAAATCAGGGCGCCGAGTCCACACTCGCCTTCCTCCAGGCCCTGCTGGAGTTGCGCCTGGCCGAAGACACCATTCTCTCATCAAAAGAGGCCCCATCCCAGTGATCCGTCAACATCCGGAACTGTTTCGCCGTCATCAGAACGAACCCCATATTAACCGCCGCCGACTGGCCGTATCCCGTCAACAGCGTGTTCAATCCCGGCGCCGACTTCTGCCGGACGGTACGACCCTCCTGTTATGCCGGGTGGAGGACCGGCGGGACTCTCTCATCTGTGCGCCGCCCGATCGGTCAACGGGGTCGACGGCTGGGCGATCGACCCGCAGCCGACTTTTTCACCCGATCCGGAACACTATCCCGAGGAATTGTGGGGGATCGAAGACCCCCGCATCACCTATCTGCCGGAATTGAAGAAATATGCGGTGGTCTATACGGCGTTCACACGAGACGGCCCGGGCGTGGCCCTGGCGCTGACCGACGATTTCCACGCATTCGAACGCTACGGCATCATCATGTCCGCCCGAAGACAAGGATGCCGCACTCCTGCCGAACCGGATCGACGGTTCCTGGGCAATGATCCACCGCCCGGTCAGCGCGCCGAGGGCCCACATGTGGATTTCGTATTCGCCCGACCTGAAAAACTGGGGCCGGCATACATTGATGATGGAAGCCCGCAGGGGCGCGTGGTGGGACGCGAATAAAATCGGCCTCTCGCCCCCGGTCATCGAAACGCCCCGGGGCCTGCTCGTGATCTACCACGGAGTCAAACAGTCGTGCGCCGGCTGCATCTACCGGCTCGGGCTCGCGCTGTTCGATGCGCGGAAGCCCGAAGTATGCCTGAAACGCGGCGATGAATGGGTTTTCGGGCCGGAGGAGTCGTATGAGCAACGCGGCGACGTCGGCAACGTCGTCTTCCCCTGCGGTACGACCATCGCCCCCGACGGTGACACCCTCAGGATCTACTACGGGGCGGCGGATTCGACCATCGCGATGGCGTCCGGGAGCATCCGCGAGATGCTCTTATGGCTCGATCAGCACTCATAAACCCCCAATCCCCCCCATAAATCCTCCTCGTTCATTGGAGGTAGCCCATCTTTCATCCTCTTGGGTGATTGAATGACCGGCAACATCGGGTGTATCTTGCAGGCGATGGTGTACGGCGAAGGCCTGGCACCAGGCACGCAGGACCTCCGCTTTCCGGGCGTTCATTTACAGTACGAGGCCAATCATGTTCAGACGCACGAATCGATCCGCTTCAGCCGCGGACGCGGTATTCATCGGATGGCAGCCGTCCCCGTGGGGGGGAGTCTTCCCGCTGTATAACATCACCCGGCTGGGTCATCCGTCGAGGGGATCCACGGTCTCCGACAGGGAACTCCGCGAATTGAACCTCCGCATCCCGGAACCTCCGCCTGCCCGGGGGATGGAATATGATACTGCATCAGAGGAAATTGATTAGCGCCCCAAAAAGGGTCGCACGCAACACACAACAAGGAAGGGATTTCGCCATGCTGTACACAATCGCCGTAGTCTTTGTCATACTGTGGCTCCTCGGTATCGCCACATCCTATACGATGAGCGGATTCATCCACGTTCTCCTCGTCATCGCAATCATCACCGTCCTGATCAGGGTCATCCAGGGACGAAAAATCGTTTGACCGGGGCCAGGCCCGACAGGGGCCCGGCCCGGCCGGCGCCCCTATTTCGTTCACGTTTTCATCACGCAAAGGCATTCATGAAAAATTACCCACGTTCACTGGGGATCCGCAACACCCTGTTCATGCTGGCGATTCCGCTGGCCATCCTTCTCTCCGGCATCTCATCGGGGTGCGCCGAGGACAATCCGGCCGGCGCGAATCCGATCGTCATACCTCCACAAACCACCGTCCAGCCGACGGTCAACCTCCGATCGACCGACGGTTTCGTCATCCTCGCCGGCTCGCTGATTTCCAACGTACCGACATCCGCGATCACCGGAAACATCGGATTGAGTCCGGCGGCCAGGACTGCCATCACCGGGATCGGTGTCGGGGAAGTGACGGGAGTGATTTACGCGTCGGATGACCTGGCACCGGCAGGCGTTGCCGCCATGCTGACGGCGGCGAAAGGCGATCTGACGACCGCGTACAACGACGCGGCGGGCCGCAGCGCGACGGATATGGTGGCCCTCGCCGGCAACATCGGCGGATTGACGCTGACCCCGGGTCTCTATAAGTCGTCCGGATCGCTCGAAATTTCGTCGGGCGACCTCACGTTCGACGCGAAGGGGAACGCGAACGCCGTCTTCATCGTGCAGATCGCGACATCGCTGAACACCACGGCCGGACGACGGGTCGTGTTGAGCGGCGGCGCCAGGGCCTCCAACATTTTCTGGCAGGTCGGCACTTCGGCGACGCTCGGGACGACCACCGTGTTCAAGGGGACGATCATGGCCGATCAATCGATCGCAACGAATACCGGCGCCTCAGTCGACGGAAGGTTGCTGGCCCGCATCGGCGCAGTCACGCTGGCGGGAAACACCCTCGTCAGGCCGACGCCCTGAATCATCGGGGTCGACCGCGCGACAGGAAAGTCAACCACATCCATGAAAGACCAACCGGAGGATGCATGAAGACCCGGCAAACACAGACACAAGAGACCCTGGCCCGATGGATCGGCTTCATCGGGGCGATGCTGACGGTGGTGTTACTGCAGCCATCTCTCTCGCGTTCCCAATCCCCCGCGCCGGTCGCCCTCGGATCAGCGTCCGAATTCGCGGTCCTGGCCAGCTCGGCGGTCACCAGCACCGGCGCTACGGTCGTCACCGGCGATCTTGGGGTGAGTCCCGGCACCGGTGTGACCGGTACGCCGACCGTCAACGGCACCATTCACGCGGGTGACACCGTCGCGGCGGAGGCGCAACTCGATCTGACGACCGCCTACAACGACGCGGCCGGACGCACCGTCGGAGCAATTACCGTCGCCGGAAACCTCGGCGGCCAGACCCTGACACCCGGCCTCTATACTTCCGCCTCATCGCTGGAAATCTCATCCGGCGACCTGACCCTCGACGCCCTGGGAGACGCGAACGCGGTGTTCATCTTCCAGATGGCCTCCACCCTCACCACGACAACGGGTCGCCAGGTCATCCTGAGTGGTAGCGCGAACCAGGCCAACATATTCTGGCAGGTGGGCAGTTCGGCGACACTCGGCACGACGTCGGTATTCAAGGGAACGATCCTGGCGTTGGCTTCGATCACCCTCACGACGGGGGCCGTTCTCGATGGCAGAGCACTGGCGCGAACGGGGGGCGTCACTCTGGACGGTAATACCGTCACGATTCCCTCAGGTGTGACCGCGGTCGGGGCCGGGTCGGCGCCGGAGGGGTTCACCCTCTCGCAGAACTATCCGAACCCGTTCAATCCCTCCACGACGATCCGGTACAGCATCGAGGAAGCGGGAATGGTCACACTGAAGATCTTCAATCTCCTCGGCGTCGAAGTCGCCACACTCGTGAACGGCCGCCAGGAGGCGGGCAGTTACGCCGTCCGGCTGAACGCCGGGGGGGGGAGTACGCCCGGAATCACGAGCGGCGTCTACTTCTTCCGCCTCGAAACCGGCTCCTTCCGTTCGACGAGGAAAATGGTCCTCCTGGAGTGATCGCGGCGCTGATTCGAAACAGGTTTTCCGGAGTTCCTAAACCAGGCACTCATATCATTCACCATTGAGAAAAGAGGGACACGTATGAAAGTATCCAGAATTCTGCTCGCCGCATCGGTATTCACCGTATCGATCGCGCTCCTGACGGGCTGCGGGGCCAGTAACGCCGTCAAGGGCGGCGCAATCGGCGCAGGCGGCGGAGCGGTCGTCGGCGGCGTCATCGGGAACGCGGCCGGGAATACTGCGTTGGGGGCCATCATCGGGGCCGCCGTCGGTGGAACCGCGGGCGCCCTCATCGGCAACCACATGGACAACCAGGCCGAGGAAATGCGGCGTGACCTCCACGGCGCCAAGGTCGAACGGGTCGGGGAGGGGATCAAAATCACGTTCGACTCGGGGATTCTCTTCGCCACCAACTCATCCGAGCTGCAGTCTGCGGCGAGGACAAATATTGAAAGCCTGGCGAAGGTGCTGAACAAGTATCCGGACACGAATATCCTCATCGAGGGGGACACCGACAGCGAAGGGGCCGAAGCCTACAACCAGGAGTTGTCGGAACGCCGCGCGGGGGCGGTGGCAAACTATGCGAAGGGTTTCAACGTCGTCGGGTCGAGGATTTCGACCGTCGGCCACGGTGAGTTGAATCCGGTTGCGTCGAATGTGACGCCGGAAGGCCGTCAGCAGAACCGGCGCGTGGAAGTCGCAATTTTTGCGAACGATGACATGAAGGACGCCGCCGAGGACGGGACCCTGAAATAAGCGGGCTGTCGGCAGGAAACGTCGGGTCCGGAGCACACAACGACAAACAATAACAGGAGAATCGCCTTGAAACCTTTTCATTTCGCAATGATCGCACTGTGCATGTTCTTCGCGGCCCAGGAATCCATCGGGCAGGAGCAGGCGCCGGAGAGAAGATTCGGGCTCGGCATCATCGTCGGAGAGCCGACGGGGCTGAGCGCCAAGTACTGGACGTCGTCCACCACGGCATTCGATTTCGCGCTCGGCTGGGGATTCATCGATGAGAACAACAACGGCAACGACAACGGGGACAACTGGATCCATTTCCACATGGACTATCTCTGGCACTCGTTCGACGCCATCTCGTCAACCGAACGGTTTCCAATCTACTACGGTATCGGCGGGCGTCTCAACGCGCGCGAAGGCGACAACACCTCGCTCGCCATCCGGGGCGTGATCGGCATCGCCTGGATGCCGCATGACGCGCCATTCGACATCTTCTTCGAGCTCGCCCCGTCGCTGCGGCTGACGGAGTCCACCGGCTTCGCGATCGACGGCGGTTTCGGCGGCCGGTATTACTTCTAGCGCGTGACAACACCAAGCAAGAACACGATATCACCAATGAATGGGCACAATCATGAAAACTGCAGGAATCGTCATCCTCGTCCTGGGCCTCCTGATGACCATCTATACCGGGGTCACGTACGTCACCAGGGATAAGGTCGTGGACGTGGGACCGCTCGAAATCATGGCGGACAGGGAACACGCCATCAACTGGCAGCCGTACATCGGTGTCGGCCTGATGGTCATCGGCGCGACTGCCCTCCTCTTCGGCAAAAAGGGGTCGATCGCGTCCTGATCGGGTTTTCCGCTCGCCATTGCCGAACACCGCGGAATCGCCGGGCGGCGGGCAGATCGCCGGCATCGAAACCGTCGACCGGATGAGTAAACGACAGATCGCCCGGAAGGTCCGGCGACAGCGTCTTTAACATACCCAGGGTTATCGTCATGCCTCTGCTCCAGGTCGTCATCGTCCTCATCGTGGTCGGCGTCCTCTTGTGGCTCGTCAACAGCTACATCCCGATGCAGGCGACGATCAAGAAAATCCTGAACGCCGTCGTGGTCATTGCCGTCGTGTTGTGGCTTTTGAACGTTTTCGGATTGATCGACACCCTCCTGAACATCCGCGTCGGGGGGTAGCGCCCCGGCGTTCCCGCCGATGGACTAGTCACTTTTTCATTCCTTTGGGCGATTTCTTTCCGGCGGGGTAATCGGTAGCTTGTGTACGGAACGGAACCATCACTCCTTTGAGGAAACGTCATGTCGTATGGACTCTATATCACAGGTTTTTTGATCGTCATCGGGGGACTGATTTACGGGGCGGTGCTCCTGCACGTCCAGCCGCAGTGGATCGTCGTCGGTTCGGTCATCCTGGCGGGCCTCGGTGTATTGACAGGCGTCAAGGCGACGCGTCAAAAGGATCCCAGCGGTTAATTGCAACGAAGAGGTATCTGCACTATGAACAAATATCGGCTCCATATCCTCAGACTCCTGTCCATCGCAGTTCCGCTCGCGCTCGTCATCGCCGCCCTGTTGTTACCGTCCTGCACCACCGTCCCGGTGACGGGGAGGAGCCAGCTGAGCCTCATCTCCAGCGCGGACATGCTCGCGATGAGCGTCACCGAATATGACGCTTTTCTCAAAAGCCACAAGATCATCCCGGCCTCCGACGGGCGGGCGGCCATGGTCAGGACGGTCGGCCGGAAGATCCAGTCCGCCGTCGAGCAATATTACCGGCAGAATCATCTCTCGCTGGACGGATACGCGTGGGAGTTCAACCTCGTCGAGAACGCCGAGAAGAACGCGTGGTGCATGCCGGGGGAAAAGTCATGGTGTACACGGGTATTCTGGGGATTACCGCAAACGACGTCGGCCTCGCCGTCGTGATGGGCCACGAGATCGCCCACGCGGTGGCCGGGCACGGAGACGAGCGAATGAGCCAGGGATTGGTCGCCCAGCTCGGGGGACTGGCGCTTTCCCAGGCTCTTTCGCAGAAGCCGCAACAGACCCAGGAACTCTGGATGACCGTGTTCGGCGTGGGCGTCCAGTATGGGGCGCTCCTTCCCTTCAGCCGCACGCAGGAGAGCGAGGCCGACCATCTGGGCCTGATTTTCATGGCGATGGCGGGATACAATCCCGGCGAAGCGCTGGCGTTCTGGCAGCGCATGTCGCAACAGAACCAGGGGGGCGCGCCTCCGGAATTCATGAGTTCGCATCCCTCGGATGCGACGCGGATCGCCGATATCCGTAAGAATCTTCCCGAGGCGATGCGATATTACGAGGGGCCGGCATGACCGGACGAAGACATACAGGCGCGCGCACCCTGAGGCTGTTCCGATGAAGAAGGCGATCCTGCTCGCACTGCTGGCCAGTGGAATCATGCTCCTGGTCTTCGGAGTCCCTGCGTACGCGTCGGCCGATTCCGACGTCGCGCGGTTTTCCACCGGTTCCACGACCGACCGGTCACTGGGGATGCTGTTCGGCGGCGTCCTTGCCGTCCTGATCGGGGCGGGCGGTCTCCTGGGCGGAGTGAAAGCAAGCCGGAATTCCTGACCCGTGACGCCGACGAATCAGACACATCCGGCCCGCGATTCGACGCGCCCCCCCAGGCTGTCGCTGAAGAACGTCCTCCTGGTCGCAGGTCTCGCGGCGCTGGCGTGCGCGCTGATCTGCCTTTCCCTCCCGGGCGTCCTGATCAATCCGCTGATCGAGCGCCGGTTCACATCGGCCTTCGCGGAGGCGTACCCGGGTACCACGGTCCGGACCATCGGTCTCCACTACAGCATCTGGGAGAACCGCCTGGACTGCGACTCGCTATCGGTGATGACTCCCGATTCGTCGCCGGCGTTCAGCGCCGCCGGGATCACCATCAGCGGGGTCGACCGGTTCCCGCTGATCCTCGGGAGGGGCGTCACACCGGACGGATTCGGGGACGCGCACGCTTCCGCAAGGAACATCGTCCTCAATTTAAGGCGGTCAGCACATGAGTTTCGTTTCGCGAACCTGCGGATATCGGGCCCGGATTCGACGCTGACGATCGAAGGCCTGCGGTGCCGACCGCGGCTCGGCGATGACCGGTTCTTCGCGGGAAGCGAATACCGGAGAACGCGCTTTCACCTGGACGTACCGCTGGTCCGCGTGACGGGGCTGGCCTGGGTGACGCCCGGGAATCTCTACCGGGCCCGCGACGTCGTCATCCAGGACGCATCGGTCTCCGTGCTCATCAACAAGGAGAAACCGGTGAACGATGCTGCAGCCCCTCCGCGAATGCCGGCCGAGATCCTGGCATCGCTCGGGGGATCGTGGGAGGTCCGGACCGTTCGATTCCTGAATGGCCGGTTGAACTACCAGGAGCGATTCGAAGCCGGCATCGATCCCGCGGTCCTGACATTCGACAGCGTCCGGCTCACCGCGACGGGGATCGGCAACGCCGCCGGCCGGGCCGATACGATGTTCCTGCGGGCACGTGGAATCATGATGGGCGCGGGAGAGCTGAGCCTGAGCTTCACGATGCCGGTCGCGACCACTGGATTATCATTCCGATTTTCCGGCGCGCTCACCAGGATGGACCTGGCGCGATTGAACCCGTTCGTCGAGCGGGCCGAAGCGCTCCGGCTGAAAACCGGCGTCGTGCATTCAGCGGCGTTCGGAATCGACGTGAAGGCGGGCAGGGCGGACGGTTCCGTCCACGCCGCCTACGAAGACCTGAGCGTCGCGTCGATCAATGACGAGACGGGGAGCGAAAGCGGCGTCGTCAACACGTTCCGGTCACTCATCGCCAACAATCTCACGCTCCGGACGACCAACATGCCGGACGCGTCGGATTCCCTCAGGGTCGGCGAGGTGCGATACGACAAGAGAAGCGAACAGGCGTTTCTGGAGTTCTCGTGGTTCGCGCTTCGCAGCGGCATCAGCGACGTTGTGGGATTCTAAAGCCCGTGCCCGTTTCACTCTAACAGGAGTACGACGATGACGAAAATCAGATTGCTGCTGATCGAGGACAACCGCCTCCTTCGCGACGGGATCGCCTCGATGTTGAAGGGCCACCCCGACATCAAAGTGATCGCCGCGTTCGGCAACGGCGGGGACACGATCCTCAAGCTCCACGAGTTAAAGCCCAACGTCATCCTCCTCGATCTGGGATTGCGAAGTCAGAACAGCCTCCATGTGGTGGAAATCGTAAAGAAAGAGTTTCCCCAGTCCAAGGTGATCGTGATGGACCTCGCCCCGGCACAGGGGGACGTCCTGCAATTCGTCAGGGCCGGGGCCGCGGGATTCATCCTGAAGGACGCGACGCTCGACGATTTCCTCACCACGATACGTTCCGTGGCCCAGGGTGGAAAGGTCCTGCCGGCCGTGCTGAGCGCCTCCCTCTTTTCGCAAATCATCGAGCACGCGGTGAAAGGCGGAAGGGAAAACATCAACAAGGCGATCCGGATGACGAAGCGGGAACGGGAGGTCATCGCGTTGATCAGCGACGGGTTGAGCAACAAGGAGATCGGCGGCCGGCTCCACGTGGCGACCTATACGATCAAAAGCCACGTCCATAACATCATGGAAAAACTGGCGCTCCACACACGGCTGCAGGTCGCGAACTATGCCATGGGCGATGGCGCCGTCCTGAAGGACGTCGTCAAGAGCATTTCCATGATCCAGCATTAACCCTCAGCGAACCTGGTCCATCCTCCATTTCAGCCTCTATTTCGAGGTATTAGATCTTTTTTCATCCCTCTGGGCGATTACATCCTAGCGAATTCCTGCGCAAATTCGAGGAAGTTGCTTCCCACGGGGAAGGGCGGTGAAAACCGCCCCCGGCGGGCAAACCCGAGAAAATCCATAAACCGGTCAAACCGCATGCATAGATTCCTTCACAGGCTGAGAAACATCGCCGTGCTCACGAGACATCGGCAATGGATGGAGATCGGTCAAAAAATCGGGAACCGGCTCTGGTCCAACAGGTACTACTACGGGTTCGTGAACCGCATGGAAGGTCCGGTCGCGACGGTCGCGGCATCGTTGCCCACCGACCTCCGCGTGTTGCGCGACGAGGACATTCCGATCCTCTTCGACATCCACACGCCGGGCCTGTCCCACGAGGACATCTCGGACCGGTTCTACGGACGCCTCCTGGTCGATGCCGGCATTCGCACCTGTTATGTCGCGGTCACGAAGGGCGGGCTCCCCTGCGCGGCGGTCTGGCTCATCTCGGCGGACGACAACGCGAAATTGAAGGACATCTCGAACGGCAATTTCCCGGTGCTCGCCCAGGGCGAGAGACTGCTCGAGGGAGCCTTCACCCTGAATGCGTACAGGAACAAGCACATCATGGCCTCGACCTTCGCCCGGGTCATCTCGCTGGCAAAGGAGTCGGGCGTCGGGAAAATCATCGCCTTCGTCCACCGTGAAAACACCGGCTCGATGAGGGTGCTGGATCGTTCAGGGTTCACCAAGTATGTGCTGAAGCGGGAAAAATGGTTCCTCTTTTTCAGGACTCTGACGTTCGAGGACCTTCCGGATTCGATGGACCACGTGTCCAGGAGGCCGGCCACGGTCCTTCACGGCAGCCAACCGCCGGCGCCCTCATTCAGCGCCACCCGGAAAAAGTTTGGACAAATGGAAGGGTCCCCCTTCGCATGAAAGACCGGATGCTGCGGCCCTGAACCCTCATGCAGCACGCTGGCGATATCCTCTCCTGGGTCGGCGTCGCGCTCGTCACGCTCGTCCCCATCGTCAATCCCGTCAGCACGGCCGTCCTCCTCCTCGGCATCAGCGCACATCTCAGTAAGGCGGAACGGAACCGCCAGATCACGCGCGCCTGCGTCTACATGACGGTCATCCTGGTGACATTCCTGCTCGCGGGGCACATCGTGATGGTCGTTTTCGGCATCTCCATACCCGGCATCCGTATCGCCGGCGGAATGGTCATCGCCTTCCTCGGGTTCCGGATGCTCTTTCCCGAAGAAAGCCCGCTCGCCGCGGAGGGGAGGCAGGAGGCTGAGCCGAAGAAAGACATCTCCTTCAGCCCCCTCGCCATGCCGAGCCTGGCCGGACCCGGCGCCATCGCGGCAGTGATCACGATGTCGTCGAGCATCGACGGCCGGCGCGGCATCGACCAGGTGTTCGCCTACACCGGCGTCGCAGCGGCGATCGTCATCACAGCCGGTCTCTCGTGGCTCACCCTCCGCGGGGCGGCCGGACTGCGCCGCTCCCTCGGCGTCAACGGCATCAACAGCCTCTCCCGGATCATGGGATTCCTCCTCATCTGCATCGGCGCGCAGTTCGTGATCAACGGCGTGCGGGACCTGGCGATGGACGCGGAGTTCTGGCGGCCGTAGTCGGACCCGACCTCCGTCCATCGCGGCCTGGGTCCGGGGGTTAGCTACTCTTTCATTCCGATGGGCGATTTCTTCCCGCCGTGGTATTCGATAGCTTCCACCATCGGATAAACCACACAATCCAGGGGTCTCACCATGCGTTATTCACTGTACCTGATCGCGGTCCTGTTCGTATCCGGATCGCTGTCCGCCCAGGTGGGTGTCACATTCAGCACCAACATCGCAAGTCAACCGATCTGGGGTCCGACCGGGTATGATCACGTAGAGTACTACTACCTCCCCGACATCGAAACCTACTACGATGTTCCCCAGAAAAAGTTTTTCTCCTACGAGGGAGGGCATTGGATCAGCACCGCGAAATTGCCGTCCCGCTACCACGGCTACGATTTTTACAACTCGTACAAGGTCGTCGTGAACGAACAGAAACCGTTCCACAATCATAATCGCTACAAGGATCAGTATGCCTCGTACAAAGGCCGGCACGGCCAGACGCTGATCCGTGACAGCCGCGATTCACGCTACTACGTCATCGCCGGCCATCCCGAACACGCCAGATGGGTGAAAGAGAACAGTTCGGCCAACGGCAAAGGGAAGGACAAAAAAGAGGGGAAGGACGATTGAACACGGGACGGAACGCCGCGGATCGTGAGCGTTATCGACCCACAGCCCCGGAAAGAATTCATCAAACCACGCTGCAGATCACACACACACAACGACAGCCAAAGGACCAACCATGAACAACCAGGAACGCAATACCGCGACGGTACTCGACCGGGAGGACCTCAACGCAGGCCAGAGCGTGAGGGAGACCCACGGTCAGCAGGCTGAGCCATTCCTGCGGGCCGGGGAAAACCTCCGGGAAGGCATGGACCACGTCGGAATGAAAATCGGCGCAGTCCGCGACACCGTCGTCGGCAGGACGAAGGATTACTGGCGGACGGCCGACAACTATGTCGGGAGGAACCCCTGGATCGCGGTGGGTGTCTCGGCCGGCTTCGCATTCCTCGCCGGGATGCTGATCGGGAGGAGGCGCAATGACTGATCCGACTCCCGGCGGAAACTTGATCGTGCGTTCAACGATGGTGCTGGCCCTGATCGTGTCGACGGCGCTGACGGCCGCCGCGCAGGGCAGCGCCGGGGAGAGCGGCGCCGCCCAGAAGAGCGTCTTCCTCGGGCCCCAGCTCGGCATCTACAAGGTGCGGGACGTCGAGGATTTCAGTTTCATGGGCGGGGCCGCGGTGCGATTCAAACTTTCCCCCGCGATCGGGATCGAAGGGTCGGTGAATTACCGTTCGGACGATTACGCCGACGGGACCGTCACCGCCCAGAGTTGGCCCATCATGGTCACGGGGCTGCTCTACCCGTTACCGGGGCTCTACGGGGCCATTGGCGCGGGATGGTACAACACCACATTCAGCTTCAACCCCCCGGCAGGGTACGTCGGGCCCGGCGTCGACGACGAGACGAGCCAGGATTTCGGATGGCATTTCGGGGGCGGCGTCGAATTGCCGCTGGGAGCGTCCGTGATACTCGTCGGCGACATCCGATACGTTTTCCTGGATTATGATTTTACGAGCGTTCCGGGCGCCGAAGGGGTGAACAGCGATTTCTACATGATCGCGGTCGGCCTGCTGTTCGGTCTCTGAACGGGACCGGCCCCCGGGCGGTACAAGGAAGAGAAATTCGCGCAACAGCTTCATCGGTTCACAGTCATTTACGGAAGGGAAATATCATGATCAGATACATATGTCATGGTCTCATTTACACCATGGTGGGGGCGTTCGGCCTCCTCAGTTTTTCAGGATGCAGCAATGACGGCGATGTCCTCGCCCCGGCGGACCTTGCCCCGCCGTCGAATTTCAACGCGATCTCGGGTGACGCGACGGTGTCCCTGACCTGGACCGCCACTTCCTACGCCGGCGCGGACGATTTCGCCGGTTACCGGGTCGTGACGAAGAGCTCATCGGGGACGGTCATGGACAGTTCCAACACGGGTCCGACGGCGACTTCCCATACCGTCATCGGCCTGACCAACGGCGGGATGTATAATTTCACCATCCAATCGGTGAAAGACGACGGTTCGGTGAGCCAGGCGGTGGCCCTGCAATGGGGACCCACGGTGCGCTTCGGTTTCCAGAGCCTGTATGAATTTGCGTCGCTGGAGGCGTCAGGACTCGATTTCTCACCCGGGCAACGGTTCAATTTCACGATCGCCAACCAGGGCGTCATCGACCTCTGGATCGACGGCCGCTCGGGAGCGACGCCGATGCTGAAAAGCCCGGACGATTACGTCCCGAGCTTCGGATGGCGTCATACCCGGTTCGTGGAAACGAACGCTTCCAGTTTCAACGAGACGGTGGTCGTGCCCGACGTTTCGATGTTCCGGTCGACGCCCGGCCTGTCGATCGTCTCGGGTAAGGTGTATTTCGCGATCACAGCGGACGGCAACTACGTCAAGTTCAGGGTGGAGCCTCCCGGGGTTCAGCTGGATCCCGCGAACAACATGCGTTTCGTCAATATCACGGTTGCGTACAATTCCGGCAGCGGCCATTGGGCGAAAACAGTCCCATCGGACGACGGCCGTTGAGCATGCTAAATCCCGGTTTCCCCCGCCGCACATGTTGCGATTGAAAGCGGGAAGGAGTCGGGATAGAATCGAAGGGGGGCCTGCAAAGGCCCCCTTTCTCTTTTATCGCCGCGCAAATCGACCCGCGTCCGAACGTGCCGGCGGTCATCGTCTCCGGAAAAATGCTTGTCCGGGTGTAGTGTAATTTCGTACATTGTCGGACGTACAATCACGGAGAATCGATATGAAGCATTTTCACATCACGGCGATCGCGTTCTGTATACTGATGGCTGCCCACGTGTCTCCGCGACAGGAACGGAAATTCGGCCTTGGCCTGATTCTCGGCCAGCCGACGGGAGTCAGCGCAAAATACTGGATGTCGTCCACCACGGCGTTCGATTTCGCGCTCGGTTCCGGAATTTTCGGAGATGACGATGGTTTCCACTTCCACGTGGACTATCTCTGGCACTCCTTCGACGTCATTAAATCGACCGAACGATTTCCGATCTATTACGGCGTCGGGGGAAGCGTCAACTCCGACGGCGAAAACTCGCTCGCGCGCGCGCGGCGTCATCGGCGATCGCGTGGATGTCGCACGATACTCCCGTCGACGTATTTCTCGAATTCGCCCCGACGCTCCGGTTCTGCACCGTCGACGGATTTTGTGGTCGAGGGCGGCGCGGGCGTGCGGTATTTCTTCTGACGTCCGGGCACCGGTCGCGAGGGAGTCGGCAGGGGGCGGCCGTCGATTCCCGCGGGCACGGTTCACGCCGGGACCGGGCTTCCATCTCTTCCCGAAATCTCCTATATTTCACCGGTTCACCCAATAACCGGTGCATTCCGTGGATACGACCTGGCAGGGCATCTTCCCCGCCCTCACGACGAAATTCAAACCCGACCTCTCGCTCGACCTGCCCGCCATCGAACGGCACATCGGCGCGCAGATCGACGCCGGCGTTGACGGCCTCGTCGTCCTGGGTTCGCTGGGGGAAAACGCGACCCTCTCGCCCGACGAAAAGCTCGACGTGATCCGCACCGCCGTCCGGGCCGCGAACGGCCGCGTGCCGGTGCTCTCGTGCGTCTCCGAGACCTCCACCGCCGGCGCATGCCGGTTCGTCGACGTCACGTCCGCGATGGGGCTCTCCGGCTTCATGGCGCTTCCCGCCATGCAATACCAGGCCGACCCCCGGGAGACCATCACCCACTACCGGGCCGTCGCGGAGGCGTCGGGGCTCCCGATCATGATCTACAACAACCCCGTCGCCTACCGGGTCGACATCACCCCCGAAATGTTCCTCGTGCTCGCCGACGAGCCGAAATTCGTTGCCATCAAGGAGTCGTCCGGCGAGGTCCGGCGGATCATCCGACATCCGGGACCTCTGCGGCGACCGCTACGCGATCTTCTCAGGCGTGGACGACCTCGCCTACGGGGGCTTCCTCCTCGGGGCGGTGGGATGGGTGGCGGGGCTCGTCTGCGCGTTCCCCCGCGAGACCGTCGCCATCTACCGGCTCGTCCGGGAGGAGCGGTTCGAGGAGGCGCTCCGGCTCTTCAACTGGTTCACGCCGGTCCTCCGCCTCGACACCGACATCAAGTTCGTCCACTACATCAAGCTCGCCGAGGCGATGACCGGACTGGGGACGGAATGGCTGCGGCCGCCGCGGCTCATCCTCGCCGGCGAGGAGCGTGAACGGATCTCCGGCATCATCGCCGAGGCGATCAGGACGAGGCCGATCCTGCCGGCAGGATCTGAGCAGGCCGCCCGACCTGGCCGGTGTCCGTACGCGGCGGCCCGGCGGAATGGTCGAAACCACGAATAATCATCTGAAGATGAAACCCAACCTCATAGCCGGCGAGTGGAGGGAGTCCGACAGGACCTATCGGAACATCAACCCCTCCGACACATCCGATTGCGTCGACGAGTACGCGGTGGCGTCGAACGCCGACGTCGCGGTGGCCGTGGCGGCCGCCGGCCGCGCGCTCACCGAATGGTCGTCCTCCACGCCGCAGCAGCGGTTCACCGCGCTCGACTTCGTGGGGACGGAGATCCTCTCGCGAAAAGACGAGCTGGGCCGCCTGCTCGCGCGCGAGGAGGGCAAGACGCTCGCCGAAGGCGATCGGCGAGGTCGTCCGGGCCGGTCAGATCTTCAAGTTCTTCGCCGGCGAGGCCGTGCGCCTCTCGGGCGAGCACATTCCCTCCATCCGGCCGGGCGTCGAGATCGACACCTTCAGGCAGCCGATCGGGGTCGTCGCGCTCATCACCCCGTGGAATTTTCCGATCGCCATTCCGGCGTGGAAAACCGCCCCGGCGCTCGCGTTCGGCAACACCGTGGTCCTCAAGCCGGCGGAGCTCACGCCGGGCTGCGCGTGGGAGCTCGCGGAGATCATCTCGAGGTCGGGCGTTCCGAAAGGCGCGTTCAACCTGGTGATGGGCAAGGGGTCGGTGATCGGCGGTCCGCTCGTCGCCAACCCCGACGTCGCGGGGGTGAGTTTCACGGGCTCCATCGGCGTCGGGCGGGCGATCGCGAAGACGTGCGCCGAGCGGCTGGCGAAAGTGCAATTGGAAATGGGCGGGAAGAACCCGCTCGTGGTCCTCGACGACGCCGACATCGACGTGGCGGTCAACGCCGCGATCAACGGGGCGTATTATTCGACCGGACAACGCTGCACCGCTTCGAGCAGGTTCGTCGTCACCGCCGGGATCCACGACCGGTTCGTCGCGGCGATGGTCGCGAAGATGAAAACGCTTGTCGTCGACGACGCCCTCGCGCCCGGGACCGACATCGGCCCGGTGGTCGACGAAACGCAGCTGCGGAAAAACCTGGAGTACATCGCGATCGGGAAGAAGGATGGGGCGAAACTCGCCTGCGGCGGGGATACGCTGAAGCGGGAGAAGACGGGATTTTACCTGTCGCCGGCCCTCTTCACGGAAACCGGCAACGCGATGCAGATCAACCGGGACGAGATCTTCGGCCCCGTCGCGTCGGTCGTGCGTGTCCGCGATTACGACGAGGCGCTCGTCGTCGCCAACGACACGCCGTTCGGGCTGACCTCCGGCATCTGCACCACATCGCTCAAACACGCGAGCCATTTCAGGATGCACGCCCAGAGCGGGATGGTGATGGTGAACCTCCCGACCGCGGGGGTGGACTACCACGTGCCCTTCGGCGGCAGAAAAGGCTCGAGTTACGGGAGCCGGGAACAGGGCAGGGCCGCCGTGGAGTTTTATACCACCGTGAAGACCTGTTATACGGCGCCCTGAGGCCGCACCGCATACCGGCGCCGATTATTGAATTTCTGACACCAATTTCGTAACGCAGGGCGATGCCATTCCCCCGGCACGACGATCCCTCCCCCTGGTTCCCCGTCCCTCTGGCCCGCACACCACTACAATAGAAGACACCGGATTTTTGGCAATATTTTCATCCAGGTCGGAAAAACCCTCCCAGAATTCTCTTGACAAACCCGATTTCATTCCTTATAATTCATGCAATCGTTTGCACGATTTTGCCCACCCGATAAGAGTACCGTGATTAATTGCCAGACTCTACAATGCAAACCATTGCACGGAAAGAGTGAGATAACCGGCATTCAATGAGCGCGACCCTGAAAGATATCGCACGCCGGACCGGGTTCTCCGTTTCCACGATATCGCGCGTCCTGCACGATCCCTCCAATAAATACAAGATCAGCGACAAGACCAGACACCAGATCAGGAAGGCGGCCGAGGAACTCGGCTACAGGCCGAACACTCTCGCGAGGGGCCTGCGTCTTCAACGGACGAATGAGATCGGCATCGTCGTCCCCGACATCTCCAACCCGTTCTTTTCCGCGCTGATCAAGAGCTTCGCGACGGAACTCCGCAGGAGCGGTTACAACTTCATCGTGTACGAATCGGACGAGAACCTCGCGCTCGAACGCGCATCCATCAAGAGCCTGCTGGAAAAACGCGTCGACGGGCTCATCATCGCCTCCGTCGGCCAGGATTTTTCCCACCTTCTCAAGGTGCGCGAAACGGGCGTCCCGCTCGTGACCGTCGACCGCTGCTTCGAGGCGCTGGACGTGGACTCGGTCAGCGTCGACAACATGAAGGGAGCCCTGCTGGCCGTCAGCCACCTCATCCGCGAAGGTCACAGCCGGATCGCCTTCATCCAGGGGCTCCCCGGGACCTACGCCAACGAGGCCAGGCTGCAGGGATACCGGCAGGCGTTGACGCAGGCCGGCTTTTCCATCGATGAACGGCTCATCGTCGGCGACGACTTCCGTTCGATGAATGGCTTCCTCCAAACGAAACTGCTGTTGAAGATGGCCCCGCCGCCGAGCGCGATCTTCACCGCGGGCGACCTGATCGCCCTCGGGGCCCTGGAGGCCTGCAGGGAAAACGGCTTCCGGATTCCGGACGACATCTCCCTCGTCACGTTCGACGATCCGGTCTTCGCCTCGTACCTGTCGCCGGCGCTCACGGCCGTCGAACAGCCGATATCGAAAATGGCCGAGATGGCGGTCGCGATGCTCTACCGGCGTCTGCGTACCCCTGAAGACGAGCGCCGCCACGTCCTCCTCGAACCGAAACTCAACGTCCGGAATTCCGTCGCGCGGCTTTCTCCGAGGGTCGGCGTGGGAAAGGCGGCGCGGCTGTGATGCGGGGAATCGGGATGATATCTCCCATGCTCGTCCGCATCCGCCTGATCGGCGCCCTCATCCTGTCGACGGCATTGATTTCGACCGTCTCCCTGGCGGGCACCATGGGGAAAATCTCCGGACGCGTCACCGATAAAACGACCGGCGAGCCGCTCCCCGGCGTGAACGTGACCATCAAGGACCTCAAGGTGGGCGCCTCGGCCGACGCGAACGGCGAGTATTTCATCCTGAACGTCCACCCCGGCATTTATACGGTGAATTTTTCCCTCCTGGGGTATGAACCACTCACCACCACGGGTGTCGCCGTGATCGTCGACCGGACGACGACCGTCGACGCGGCGCTCACGCCATCCGTCATCGAGGTGGGGGCGGTCACCATCGTCGCCGAGAGGCCGGTCGTCGACAAGAACCTCACCGCCAGCGAACAGGTCGTCACGGGGTCGACACTCGAAAACGGCGGCTTCAGGACGGTCAAGGAGGTCCTCGAAACCCAGACGGGCATGTTCAGCGATAATTCGAACCTCGCCTGGCAACGGGGCGGGACAAAGGCCTACGTCCGGGGAAGTTCGGCTGTGCAGGCGGTCTACATGCTCGACAACCTCTCGGTCAACAGCGGCATCGTCTCCGACAATTATTCCGGGTTCAACACGTCGTCGATCGAACAGATATCGGTGCTCACCGGCGGCTACAACGCCGAGTACGGCGAAGGGCGCTCGGCGGTGGTCAACATCATTTCGAAGGAGGCGCCCGTCGGGCTCCACGGGACGCTGCTCACGCGCGTCCGGCCGGCGGGGGTCTACCACTTCGGGCGGAACATGTACAGCTCGGAGAACAACGACGTCGTGAGCACGGGCCTGGACTACTGGACGGCCCAGTCGTCGGATCCGAACAGCGTGTATTACGGACTGGCCCCCGACTCACTCCTGTCGGCGTGGCGCAAGCAGACCACGCCGAACGATACGCTGGGCAAGTACGCCGAGCGCGTGGATTACGAAACCGAGGGGACGCTGTACGGTGGCATCACCGAGGACCTGGGGTTCATGGTCTCGGGGAGATACAGGCATGGCGTCGGGATGTTTCCCCAGTCGATCCCGTACAATCCCGAATATAATTTCCAGGGATATATCAATTACAAATTTTCACAGGCGGTCAAGGCACGGGTCGGCGGATTTGTCGGCGGGTACGAGAGCGCGGACTACACGGCCTCGAACATGAACACCAGCGAATACGGGCAGGAATCCGGGTGGCTGGCGCCGCAGAGAATTGACGAACAGTACGCCCGGGCGAAGTTCAACCTGATCGGCGCGCCGTACCGCCAATGGCCCGAAGTAGCGCAATGGTCGCAGTTGTACGGAAAGGTGACCCATGTCCTGAACGCGCAGTCGTTCTACGAAGTGACGGCCAGCTATCCTCAGGGACAGTCTGGACAGGTCGGACCGGGACGACCGGCTTTCGGACACGCTCTGGCTGCCCGACGTGGTGTCGATGCATCCGCGGTACACCCTGCAGGCCTATTACCACACCTGGACGAAGAGTCTTTCGCAATCGTACCAGGTGAAGGGCGACTACACGAACCAGGTTTCCCAGGCGCATAACCTGAAAACCGGTTTTACGGTGAAGTTCTACGATTTCAGCTATGAAAACTTCGCCGCCTCATCAGGGAGCGGCCGGAACAACGACATGAACGTGTTCGACGGCAACCCGTACGAGGGGAGCTTCTACGTGCAGGACAAGCTCGAAACCCCGGGGCTGATCGTGAACGTCGGCGTCCGGGTGGATTTCTTCGACCAGAACCGGGAAGCCCCGAAGAACATGTTCGATCCGCTCGCCTTCCAGCTGTCGACTCCCGGACACGACCCCGGCGCGCCCGCGGGCATCCCCGGGACCCCCGAACGGGAGCGCACCAAACTCCAGGCGGTCATCGCCCCGCGCCTCGGCATTTCCCACCCGATCAGCGAGAATACGGTCCTCCATTTCGTGTACGGGCACTTTTACCAGCGGCCCTCCTGGACGAAGATGTTCGGGTTCCCGTTCGTCAACTACACGACCGTCATGGACAGCGTGATGAACCCGTACGCCAAGCAGACCACCTACATGGACGAGTGGCAGGGGTATTACGGCAATCCGGACCTGGGCTACGAACGGACGATCCAGTACGAACTCGGCGTGGACTACAACATCGCCAACATGTTGCGGCTCGACCTGACGGGGTATTACAAGGACGCCTCACTCGAGGCGGATGTCGTTACCGGCGTCTATTCCGCGACCCACCCCGCGACGAAGGCGCTGATGGTGAGCAACTCCGGATATTCCGACGTGCGCGGCATCGAAACGAAGCTCGACTCCCGGTTCGCCGGCGTCTTCAACTTCGGGCTGAGCCACGAGGTCTACTGGTCGTTTTCCGGGGAGGTGGGGTTCAGCAGGCTGTACGAGACGGGCTCGCAGAGCCTGGACGTCCCCAAGGGGTTGCGGCAGGAGCCCGGCGCGTGGGGCGATTACCAGCGCATCAAGGGGTGGGCGAGCGTCATGATCAACAAGGGCGAGGGCCCCGAGATGTTCGGCGGCCATCCCCTGGGCGACTTCCACGTGTACGCCAACTTCTGGTGGCGGACCGGCGATCAGTTCACCTACCACCCGGCGGGAGACCTCTCGACGGAACCGAACAACATGCGATGGTTCAACTATTACCAGATCGACCTGAACATCGGAAAGGCGTTCGACCTGTTCGGACTGCGCACCGAAATCAGCGTCGACATGAAGAACGTGCTGGACTCGAAATTCCTCCGGCTGCTCGACGGGGACGACCTCACCCGGTACATGGAAAACCCGAACCTGCCGGACGAGGAGCGGCTCCCGAAGACCGTCGATTTTTCGGAGCCGAACATCTGGGAGTGGTACTCCTATGAAGTCGCGCCGAGAAGGACCTATTTTCAACTCAAGGTTGACTTTTGAACAGAGCCGACGTGCGTCGAACGGGAACCGGTAAGGGCCGCCTCTGCGGGATGCTGGCGCTGATCCTGCTGTGGACGGGGTCGTCGGCCGCCCAGGTGACGTGGGGCAAACAGACGCTGAAGCGGGGCAAGCTCTGGGAGTCGATCTGGAATTCGCTCCAGTACGGGGACCCGACCGAGACCCAGAACGGTTTCCACACGCTCGATTACCCCGGATATTCGAAGGGGACGAACGTCAACGACGCGTTGAACTACGCCGAGGCCGGCGGCTATGCCATCTACGGCGTCCGCGAAAACGTGGCCTATTCGTACACCATCAACTCGCGTTTCTTCCCCTCGCTGCAGGACATCTTCCCGATCGAAGAGGCGACGCTGACGCAGAACTACAACCTCCGCGACATCGGCGTGGCCGGGGAGGAAATCGTCACCGGGGGGCACCACGTCAACGGCCTCAACGTGGACGTCTGCCGCCGCAGCATGGTGTGGAGCTATCCGGGGCTGAGCGATTTCGTCATCCACGAAGTGACGATCACCAACAACGAACTCACGTCGGTCGATTCGGTGTTCTTCGGCATGCGGTACGGGCTGCGCATCACGCAGCGGTCCGGGAGCCGGGGTGACGAAAAATACGGGTGGGACCCGGGCGAAGGGGTCTTCTACTTCTACGATCACTGGAGTTTCCGGTTCGAAGACGAGGTGCCGATCCAGTATTATTACGGCGTCGGTCCGGAGCGCGGCGACATCGGCGACGCGCGCGACATCTATCAGCAGGGCATCCGCGAGCACGAGCTCGACGCGCCGGGATATTTCACGGTGGTCGTCCTCGACTCGGCGGGCGCCAACGTCTACCAGAACATCCTCGAGCACACGGGCCAGGGGCTCACCGAAGGGGCCCCGAGCGAAGACGTGATGTTCATCCAGGGGAGCTCCCCGCCGAGCCGCGTGAAGGACGTCATGACGCACCAGCAGCCGCGGATGTCCTGGGATGCGGCGAGGGCCGCCGGAGGCGAGGGGGGAAATAAATACGAGCGCCGTCCCGAATTCCTGGTCAGCGTCGGACCGCTCTCGCTGCCTCCCTTCGCGTCGGTCCGAATCGTGTTCGCCGAAGTGATGGGCGAAATGGACCGGGCGAAAATCGTGGAAGGGGGCGTGGCGAACATCGACCTGATGGCGACGGCGTCGCGCGATTCGATGCTCGCGCACGTGCGCGCGGCGAGGAACCTCTATGCGAATAACTACCTGCCGTCGGTCCACCCGCCGCCCACACCGACGAACGGCGAAAACAGCCTTTCCATCGTCACCGAACCGGGGCGGATCATCATCGAGTGGCCCCCGGTTTCACCGACATACCGGGACCAGGCCACCGGGACCGATGACTTCGCCGGGTACAGGGTGTACCGTTCGACCTACTTCACGATCGGCCCGTGGACGCTCGTCGCGGACATCCCGAAGGATTCGGCAACGGTCGTCAACGGGAGCGTGAGATACATCGACACGGGCCAGCCGTTCGGCGTCGGCAACTACTACTGCGTGACGAGCTACGACACCGCGGGCAATGAGAGCGGGAAAGTGAACAACACCCGGTTTCCGATCTATCCGCTCCGCGCGCCGAACGCGCAATTTCCCCAGAACGTCTATGTCGTGCCGAACCCCTTCAAACAGCACAGCGGGTTGACGGGAACGGGAGAGCGATACCGGATGGAATTCGTCGGAATCCCCGCGATATGCACGATCAAGATCTATACGATCGTCGGCGAAGTCGTACAGGTCATCGAGCATGATGACGGCAGCGGATCGGAGGCGTGGGGGAGCATCAAGGAGCTGGACTATCAGTTGAACCAGTGGACCCTCGGGGTGGCCCCGGGGGTGTACGTGTACCGCGTGGAATCCCTCGTCGCCGGCCACGAGGGTGAATCGTTCATCGGCAAGCTCGCGATCGTGAAGTGATGGGGAAGAACCCTTTGCTCCGGACAACCAGGATACTCGGCGCGACGGCGCTGGCGGTCGCCTGCATGGCCGCGACCGTCCACGCCCAGTCCGGCATTCCCCCGAATGACATCGAGCGGGTCGGTCAGTCGGGCTGGCAGTTCCTCAAGATCAACGGCGACGCCAGGCAGGCCGGCGATGGCCGGGGCGTTCTCGGCGATTTCAGGGGGAACGCGAACGCCATCTTCGGGAACCCGGCGGCGATGGCCGACGTGGCGGAGTACGACATCCAGTTGAACGCGCTGCAGTGGATCGCGGACATCTCGCACCAATCGGCGGCCCTGGCGGTGAACCTGAGCGACATCGGGGTCCTGGGGGTCAGCGTGGCGACGCTCGACTACGGCGACATCCCCGAGACGATCAACGGCCCGGCGTCGGGGGGCGGCACGGAGCCGCTGGTGACCGGGAACGTCTTCACGGCGCGCGACATCGCGGCGGGGGTTTCGTACGCGAGGAAGATCACGGACAGGCTCTCCATCGGGGGAAGCATGCGATGGATGCGACAGACCATCGCGGGGCAGGAAATGAACAACTGGGGCCTCGACGTCGGAACGCTCTATTATACCGGATACAGGACCCTCCGCGTCGCGATCGTCGCGAGGAATTTCGGCCCGGATTCGCGCTTCGGCGGCTGGAGCGAGGAGTACCAGACGGAATCGGACGCCGTCCGCATGCCCCTCGACCTGCGGGCGGGCCTGGCGATGGATTTCCTGGACGAGAAGGACAGCCCCCACCTGCTGACGGTCGTCGTGGAAGGCGACCATCCGAACGACGGCCCGGAGATCTTCAACGTCGGCGCCAGTTACTCGTTCGACAACACGTTCTCGCTGCGCGGCGGGTACAAGTTCAACTACGACGAACAGCGGTTCACCTTCGGCGCCGGCATCAGTTATCCCATCGCCGGGGTGATGAACACCATCAACTACGCGTATGTCGATTTCGGCGACCTCACGCAGGTCCACATGTTCTCCCTCGGTTTTTCATTCTGAGGAATGACAACGCCATGAGGAATACGGTAGCCGTCGTCGGCAGTTATAACACGGACCTGACGATCAAGACGAAGAAAATTCCCCGTCCCGGGGAGACCGTCCTCGGCGGCGTGTTCTCCAGGGGGGGCGGGGGGAAGGGAGCGAACCAGGCCGTCGCCGCCGCCCGCGTCGGCGCGAGGGTGAACCTGATCGCGAAGGTCGGGGACGACCCCCTCGGCAGGGAGGCGCTCGCGCGGTTGATGGCGGAGGGGATCGACGCACAGCACGTGCTCCTCGACGCGGACTTCCCGACCGGCGTCGCGTTCATCATGGTCGACGAGCAGGGCGAAAACAGCATCGTCGTCGCCTCCGGCGCGAATGCGCGGCTCACGGCCGCCGACGTCGAACACGCTTCCGGGGCGATCACCACGGCAAAAGTGCTCCTCGTCCAGCTCGAATCGCCCCTCGACGCCGTCCGGAACGCCGTCACGATCGCGCACGGCGGGGGTGTGCTGGTGATCCTGAACCCGGCGCCCGCCCGGCCGCTCGACGCCCGACTCCTCGGCGAGATCGACATCATCACCCCGAACGCCGTGGAAGCGGAGATGCTGACGGGGATTAAAATCACCGGCGAGGAAAGCCTCCGGGCCTCGGCCCAGACGCTGCTGCAGAGCGGCGTCGGCAGGGTGTTGATCACCCTCGGACCGAAGGGCGTGTTTTCCGCGACCACGACGAAAACGGAACGGATCCCGGCCTTCAAAGTCCGGGCGGTCGATTCGACCGGGGCGGGAGACATCTTCAACGGCTCGCTCGCGGCGTTCCTCGCCGAGGGGATGCCCGTCGAAGAGGCCGCGCGGATGGCCTCGGCCGCCGCCGCCATCGCCGTCACGCGGATGGGCGCGCAGGTCTCCACGCCCTCGCGCGCCGAGATCGAAGGTTTCATCCAGCACCATGTGCCCTCGGAAACGGAGGGGATCGATTGAATCATCAGCGCCAACCCATCAATATTCCAATGGAGGTACCATGAAACGTTTCAGACTATGTTGCCCTGCCCTCGTCATCCTGGCGTTGTCGGCACAGGCGTCGTTCGGGCAGTCCACCCTCAACCTGTCGCTGCTCGGAAATTTCGGCAAAGGCGAGGGGGAGGCGAAGGGCGTCTTTGCGGCGGGCTCGCTCGTCTTCTACGGACTCGGGAACAAGGTGCAAATCGCGAGCTTTTCGAACGCCACGGCCCCGGTGAGGATCGGGAGCGTGATCGTCTCCGACGTCGTCGAGGCCCTCGTCCGCACCTCCATCGGCGGGACCCAGTACATCGTCGCGAGCGGCGGGAGCAAGATGTGGATCATCAACGTGCAGAATCCGACGACGCCGTCCCTCGTATCGACCGTCGACGTCGCCCCCGGGACGACGTGCGAGGGGATCGCGACCAGCGGCTCGTACGCCTATGTCGCGGCGGGCGACGCCGGACTCAGGATTTACAACATCGCCACCCCCGCGGCGCCGGTCTTCGTCACTTCGATCGACAGCCTGGCCTACTGCGAAAGCGTCGTCATCTCCGCGCCGTACGCCTACATCGCGTCGAACACCGCGGCCTTCACCGGCAGGAGCTTCATCATCGACATCACGGACCCGTCGGTCCCCGTCTACAAATCGACGGTCCCCGGATACGGCGGCTACCACCAGTTCATGGCCGTGCGGTCGGGGTACGCCTACATCTGCGACTATAACGCCGGGCTGCAGGTCGTGAACGTCACCGACGTGACGAACCCGGTCAACGTGATGACGCTTCCGTCCGGCTACCGCACCGCCTGCATCATGTTCGACGGCAACTACGCCTATGTGGCCGTGGGGGATTCAGGCATGCGGGTCTACAACACGGTAAACCCGGCCGCGCCGGTCTTCGTCAGCAGGATCAGCACCACCGGGCGGGCGGCGTTCGTGAGTTACGGGGCGATCACCATCGGCGGGGTCCCGACCGGCCACATCTTCGTGGCGAACCGCAACCCCGCGCCGGGGATCAGCGCCATCAACGTGTCGGATCCGGCGACGCCGACCACGTCGTCATTCCTCGGGGCGCTCGCCGCTGCCTCGGGCTCCGCGTTTACCCCGTTCTACGCCGGCGGAAAAGTCTACACGGCGTACGGGACCGCGGGCCTGCGCATCATCGACGTCACGAACGCGTCGCTCCCGACGGCGCTCTCCACGCTGCCCCTCGGGGGTGAATCGCGCGGAGTCGTCGCCGCGGGCAATTACGCCTACGTCGCCGCGATGGATTCCGGTGTGCACGTCATCGACGTGACCGACGCCGGGGCCCCCGTCAAACTGGGCACCATCAACACATCGCGCGCGCGCGGGATCGCCATCAACGGCAATTACGTCTACGTCGCCACCCGCGACAGCGGCCTGGTGGTGCTGGACATCAGCGCCCCGGCGACCCCGGCGTGGCTCACGAACGTCACCGGCATCGACGTCGAGAACGTGGCCACCGCGGGCAATGTCCTGGGGACGAGCCTGTACGGCTCGGTCCGGTTCTACGACATCACCGACCCGTCCAACCCGGTCGAGGGGGGCACCACGGAGGACCTCAGGGTCGGCAACGAGGGGTTCGCCATCGGCGGTAACCACGCCTACGTGCCCGACGGCGACAGCCTGAAGATCTTCGACATCACCAACATCCTGACCCCGGCCATGGTCTCCAAAATAAGGACCGGCGGTTACGGCTACGCTGCGGCGGTGTCGGGGAACTACTGCTACGTTGCCTCGGAAGGCACCGGGGTGCGGGCGATCGATATCACCGATCCCGCGGCTCCCGTCGAGGCCGGCTTCTATGACGGCGTTCCGCAATCCCGGGGTATCGCGGCGGACGGCGGAACCGTGTATGCGACGGAGAAGCTCGATGGACTATCGGTGTATAAAAACGACCTTGTCACCGCGATCGGTGACGATGAAACGCTGCCGGCGGGATACAACCTGCTGCAGAATTATCCGAACCCGTTCAATCCGACGACCGGCATCTCGTTCGAATTGCCGGAGCGCGCCTTCGTCACGCTGGAGGTGTTCGACATGGTCGGCGAGCGCGTCGCCGTGCTCGTGAACGCGGAGATGCCGCCGGGGTCGTTCAGCGTGCCGTTCGACGCTTCCGCGCTCTCCAGCGGGATTTATGTCTGCCGTCTGCAGGCGAATGATTTTTCCTCAATGATGAAGATGTTGCTGATGAAGTAGGATTTTGTTCAAGGAAAGCGTCGTATCACCTTAATTCACTATTTCAAGTTTCCAGTTCCTGGAGGTATTATGCGGAATCATTGTAAAAAGTTTGTCGTCGCGGTGTTGCTGTTCGTGGCGACCGGCCTCACGGCCTTTGCCCAGGCCCCCCTGTCGGACAACATGCCGGCCAGCGGTGTGCTGGGCCAGGGGACCATGGTGGGGCGGTTGCCGGGGAATATAGGGGGCGAGATGAACAACGCGTTCGGGGTGGCGATCGATCCCACGACGGGGAGCCTCTTCGTGGCCGACCGCAACAACAACCGGGTGCTCCGTTTCAGCTCGGATAGGAAGCTGGGCGCCGGATCGACGCCCGAATGCGGTGCTGGGCCAGCCGGACGACACGACGAACACCAGCGGGCTGTCGGACGTCAAGATGAACACGCCGGTCCGGGTGTTCGTGGACGCCGCCGGCACGGCTGTGGGTGAGCGATTACGGCAACCGGCGCGTGCTGCGCTTCGACGGCGCGTCGGCGAAGGCCACCGGCGCCGCGGCCGACGGCGTGCTGGGACAGCCGGATTTCGTGACGAACACGGCCGGGACCACGGCGGCGAAAATGACCCGCACGACGGGGCTCTTCGTCGACGCGGGCGGCCGGTTGTGGGTGGCGGAACGTGACAACCACCGCGTGCTGCGGTTCGACGACGCGGCGAACAAGGCCGAACGGCGCGGACGCCGACGGCGTGCTGGGCCAGCCGGATTTCACGACGGCGACGAGCGGCACGAGCGCGACGGCGATGATCGAGCCGTTCGGCGTGTTCGTGGACGCGGACGGGCGGTTGTGGGTGTCGGAGGACGGCAACAGCCGCGCGACCACGGTTCGACGATGCGGCGTCGAAGGCCAACGGGGCGGCCGCCGACGGCGTCCTGGGCCAGCCCGATTTCACGACGAACACCTACAGCACGACGCAGAACCAGACCGGCAACGTGCGCGGCGTGTGGGGTGACGCGCGGGGCAGGATCTACCTCGTGGACGAAGGGAACAGCCGGATCGTGGTGTTCAACGACGCGGCGAACCTGGCGAACGGCGCGAACGCCGACCACGTCCTGGGCCAGGCGGATTTCGTCTCGAGCGCGGTGCCGGATCCCCCGGACGGCGAGCAGTTTCGCCTACCCCAATTCCATGTTCATCGACAACGCCAGCAACCAGATCTGGGTCGCCGACGCGGGCAACAACCGCGTGCTGCGCTTCGACGTCAACGACCTGACGTTCACCGACAACCTGGCGGCGAGCGGCGTGCTGGGCCAGACGGACCTCGTCACGCGGACCACGGGCAACACCTCGAGCACGATGAACAACGCGTTCGGCGTGGCGGTCGACCCGACGACGGGGAAACTGTTCGTGGCCGACCGGAACAACAACCGCGTCCTGCGTTTCAGCGCGGCGGCGAAGCTGATCGACGGATCGGCGGCCGAAGCGGTCCTGGGCCAGCCGGACGATACGACGATCATCGCCGGCGTCTCGGACGTCCAGATGAACACGCCCGTCCGGGTGTTCGTGGACGGCGCCGGACGGCTGTGGGTGAGCGACTACGGCAACCGGCGCGTTCTGCGCTTCGACAACGCATCGACGATCGCGACCGGGGCCGCGGCCGACGGGGTGCTGGGTCAGCCTGATTTCGTGACGAACACGGCCGGGACCACCGCGGCGAAGATGACCCGCACGACGGGCCTGTATGTCGACGCGGGCGGCCGGTTGTGGGTCGCCGAACGGGACAACAACCGCGTGCTGCGGTTCGACAACGCGGCGAACAAGGCGAACGGGGCGGACGCCGACGGCGTGCTGGGCCAGCCGGACTTCACGACGGCGACAGGCGGCACCAGCGCGACGACGATGATCGAGCCGTTCGGCGTGTTCGTGGACGCGGGCGGGCGGTTGTGGGTGTCGGAAGACGGCAACAGCCGCGCGATCCGGTTCGACGACGCGGCGAACAAGGCCAACGGCGCGGCCGCCGACGGCGTGCTCGGACAGCCCGATTTCACGACGAACGCCTACAGCACGACGCAGAACCAGACGGGCAACGTGCGGGGCGTGTGGGGAGACGAGCAGGGCAGGATCTACCTCGTGGACGAGGGCAACAGCCGTATCATGATATTCAACAACGCCGCCGGCCTGGCGAACGGGTCGAACGCGGACAACGTCATCGGTCAGCCCGATTTCGTCACGGGCGCGGCGCCGGATCCCCCGACGGCGAGCAGTTTCGCCTATCCCAATTCCATGTTCATCGACGACGCCAACAACCAGATCTGGGTGGCGGACGCGGGAAATAACCGCGTTGTGCGGTTCAACGTGGAGGACGGATTACCCACGGATGTCGACGATCCGTGGTCCAGTCAACCGGAGACCTATTCGCTTTCGCAGAATTACCCCAACCCGTTCAACCCCGGCACGACAATCACCTTCACGTTGTTGAACAGTGAAGACGCGACGCTGACCGTCTATAATCTGCTCGGCCAGGAAGTCGCAACCCTGTTCAGCGGGATGGCGAGGGCGAACGAACAGATTGTGGTGTCGTTCAACGCGACAGATTATCCAAGCGGCGTGTACCTCTACACGCTGCGCACGGCGACCGGCCTTGTGACGAAGAAGATGGTCCTGATGAAATAGCGCGTCACGCGGACTGCACGAACAGATGAATAAGGGCAGAATGGAGGGTGGCGCAGGCCACCCTCCTCATGCTCATTTGCGCCGATACCCGGGGAATGCCTATCATATCCTATGTCCCTCCAAAAGATCACATTCTCGGCCCTTATCCTGACGATCGCGACGGGTTTCGGCGCGTACGCCCAATCCACGTCATCCGTCGGATCTTCCTCGTCGACGGGCGAGCCTCCCCTGCGGGCAGTCCGACCTCCCGCGGTGACCGGGGTGGCGAGTCCTCCCACCGCCAGCAACCTGGCGTATCCGCAATCGCTCTTCGTGGATTCCCGGAACGGAAACATCTGGGTCGCGGACTTCGACAATCAACCGCATCATGCGATTCGATGTCTCATCGCTCACGGACGTCGGGCGAATCACCCGGTCCGCGACACCGCAAGACTACGCGCTCGGCCAGAACTATCCCAACCCCTTCAACCCGGCCACGACCATCACGTTCGCGCTTCGCAACACCGGCCCCGCGACGGTGAAAGTGTACGACCTGCTCGGCCGGGAGGTGGCGACGCTGTTCGACGCCGTGGCGACGGCCCGAACGTCGTATTCACTTTCCTTCGACGCGACGAATCTCCCGAGCGGGATGTACTTCTACACGCTCCGCTCCGAAGGCCGGAAGCGAAGTGCGGAAGATGGGCGTGGTGAAATGACATCCGACGCCCTCCGGATCATCCGAACGCCGACGTTTCTGCCGGTGGCGCGGACGCTGTTATTGATGCTGTTGTTGATGCTGGCGGCGGCGACCGCATCCCGCCCAGCTCCCCCTGACGAACAACATGCCCGCGAGCGGCGTGCTCGGCCAGCCGGATTTCATCTCGAACGACAACGGGACGTCATCGCGCGCCCTGAACGCCCCGTCCGGGGCGGCGGTCGATTCCGCGACGGGAAAACTCTTCGTCGTGGACCGGTACAACAACCGGGTGCTGCGGTGGGGATCTGCCACCAAGATGAACAACGGCTCGTCGGCCGAGGCGGTGCTGGGCCAGCCGGATTTTTTCACGCTCTCGAGCGCCCTTTCAGCGACAAAAATGAATGATCCTCTCAGGGCGCACGTGGACGGGTCGGGTCGCCTCTGGGTCAGTGACTACGGGAACAACCGCGTACTGCGGTTTGACAACGCAGCGTCGAAAGCCAGCGGCTCGCCCGCCGACGGCGTTCTGGGACAACCGAACTTCACCACGAACAGTCCCGGCACGACGGCCGGTACAATGTCCGGGCCCGTCGGCGTTTTCGCCGACGGCGCGGGCCGACTATGGGTGACCGACCGGCTCAACCACCGCGTGCTGCGGTTCGACGACGCGGCGGCGAAGGCGAACGGGGCGAACGCCGACGGGGTCCTCGGGCAGTCCGGTTTCACCACGGGGACGAGCGGCCTTTCGCGCGACGCGGATGAACAGGCCGATGGGCGTGTACGCCGACGCCGGGGGCCGGCTGTGGGTCTGCGAGGACGACAACAACCGGGCGCTCCGGTTCGACGGCGCGGCGGCGAAAGCCAACGGGGCGGCGGCGGACGGCGTCCTCGGACAGCCGGACTTCACCTCGAACGCCTTCAACTCCACGCAGAACGGGGTGGGCAACCTCCGCGGCGTTTTCGGCGACGAAGCCGGCCGGATCTACCTTACCGACGAGTCGAACCACAGGGTCCTGGTGTTCAACGACGCGGCGGCGAAGCCGAACGGGGCGAACGCCGACGTCGTGCTGGGCCAGCCGACTTTCACCGAGACGCCGATCGTCCAGCAGGAGGTCAACGATCCGACGACGCTCGATTATCTTCTCTTCATGCCCGTGGACACGTCGGCCGTCATCGACGGAAGGTTTCCCCTGATCATTTCATTGCATGGCATCGACGGCCGCGGAAGCGATCTGTGGATGGTCAAGGGCGAGGGGCTGCCGAAAATCCTCGACGGATGGAACGCCTTTCCCTTCATCGTCGTTTCGCCCCAGTGCCCGGGGACGACCGAGTGGTATTTCAACGACGGGGTGCAGGCATTGGTGGACAAACTGATCGACAGCGCGATCGCCCGGTATCCCGTGGACACGAATCGCATCTACCTGACGGGGTTGAGCATGGGAGGGATCGGGACGCTGGACATGGCGATCCGCTACCCGCAACGCTTCGCGGCGATCATGCCGATCGCGTTCCGCATCGAGCCCGGCTGGGACGTCTGCGCGATGACGAACATTCCGTTCTGGGGGTTCCACGGCGCGCTGGATCCGATCATCCCGCTCGCCAATGCGCAGAGCGTCATCACGACCCTCACCGGGTGCGGCGGGACTCCCGCGTTCACGGTCTACCCGGACCTCTACCACGACGCATGGTCGCGGACGTACAATAATCCCGCCGTCTACGACTGGCTGTTGACGCATTCGCGATGACGACGGGTCCCGATCATACGCCGCGCAGCGTGGCCGGTCTTCCCGGACGGTCCCGCGCGTCCGGCCGGTCCCGCATCTCCGGTCTCCTGAGCATCCTGTCAGCGTCCGCGATGATGTCGCTGTGCCCCGCCGGGTCCGCACAGGTGAATGTCGAGGCGGTGGCCAGGCTGCATTTCACCATCGAGGCCGGTCCTGGCGATTGGTTCGAAGGGTACCAGGCGATGCTCTCCGGCTCCTTCTCCCCGTATGCCTCCCACCGAAGCGGCGGACGGCGCGATTCGGCGTACGTTGCCCGCACGCTGGGTGAGGAGTCTGTGATCGGCTGGTCGACGGCGCCGGTTCCCCCGTCATGGACGGGTGACTCCGCGTCGTTCCTCTGGGTGTGCGGCTTCGGGAACAATCTCGGGCGCGAGCGGTTCGACCTGGTGGTCGACGACGCCGACACACTCTCCTTCACGACGTCCGACGATGCGGCGTGGACCGTCCGCGGGGCTCGCGGGGCGAGCCTCTCATTCGTCGCCGCGGCGGTCAACCCGAACGGCGCGAACCTGGGATACATGGCGCTGACGCTTCCCCGTTCGGCGGTCCGGGACGGCAGGCCCGTCACGATCCGCGTGCGCGGGGTGCCGGCGCGGACCGAGATATGGTACCGGTTGTTCGCCTACGGGGATGCGATCAGGTATCTCCGATCTGCCGAGGATCGCGAGTTCTTCTCCCGGGTCGAGCTCCTGCGCAACGGCGACGCGTCGCTCGCCCTGTGCGCCGGGAGCACCCACGCGGGGTCCCCCGTGCGCCTCCTCTTATCCGGCACGGAGATCGGGAAGGGGCGGCTCCAGGCCGATGGCCTCCTCGCAAGGACCACCGTGCTCATTCCCCGGGGCCTCCAGCCCTCCGGCGATCAACCGACGGCGATCGAGGTCGGGGGAATGGTCGTCGATACGCTCCGCTGGACCGAGATCGTCCGGCGAAGGCTCGAGGCGTTCCTCCTGGAGGAGTTGGAATGCGAACGCTACGTCTTCCCGCCCGGGGCTCTCCCGGAAGTCCGGTGGAAGAACCCTGAGGCCGTCGGGAACGAGATGGGCAGCTTCCCGCTCGGGGTCGAGTACTACGACGGGCAGATGCGGCGGGTGTCCCGGGCCGACAGCGCGGGCCGGTATGCGGCCGTCGTGGAAGCGAAACTGCCTTCAGGGTTCACGCTGCGGCGCTTCATGACTTTGTACTGTTCGCCCGTCGAATTCGACGACTACAGCGCCAAGGCGCCGATCGCATTCAACCCGTTGAGAGGCTACGGCATCGACGAAGCGCAGTGGCGGATGTACGGGCGAAACGAGAATCGTTTCTCGTTCGGCTCGATGAAGATGTTCCCGGCGCACGATCCGGACGCGGCGGTGTTCCTCGCCGGCCTTTCGGAACTCGATTCCGCCGCCATCCCGTACGACACACCCCGCCTCAGGGACCGGCAATGGTGGATCGCCTTCAAGCAGACGCTCCACGGGACAAAAGCGGCACCGCTGTCACCGCCGAAAAAGGACGACAGGGCCGGACCCCTCCTCGACGAACATCCCGCTTCCGCTTCCCCCTTCAGCCAGGCACAGCTCGAACAGATCCGCGCCGTGTGCCGGGACTGGGCCGCGGAAACCGGCGTGCCGCACGTGACGCTTGTCGCGCACAAGGGAAAGGTCGTCTTCCACGAAGCATTCAACGCCGGAGCGGGCGACGACCCCGTCGACCTCGATTCACCGATATGGATGGCGTCGATCACGAAACTCCTCACCGGCGCGCTGATGATGGAATTCGTCGATCAGCGGCTCGTGGACCTCGACGCCCCCGTCGCCCGCTATCTTTCCGAATTGCCGGATCCGGCGGCTGCCGGCATGACGGTCCGGCAACTCTTCACGCACACCACGGGGCTGGAGGAGTGGGGCGGTGAATGGGCGTCGGACTGGAACCAGGCGCTCGAAAATTACGTCGCCCAGGCCATTCCCCTGACGGCGGTGGGGAAGAGGTTTTCGTACAACAGGGCAGGCTACGCGGTCGCCGGAAAGGTGATGGAGCGTTTGACGGGTCGGGCCGTGCCGTACCTCTTCCAGGACTACATCTTCACCCCCCTCGGGATGAAATCCGCGTTCGCGGACAACACGTACGGCGGACTGTATTGCACCGCCGCCGACCTCGCCCGGCTCGGACAGATGCTCCTGAACCGGGGGACCTATGACGGGTACGCTTTCTTCTCCGCGGATTCCTGGCGCCGGATGCTGCCGGCCGGGGTCGAAGGGACCGATCGCCGGTGGGGCATCGGGACATCCCCGATGGACGAACCCGGCCTGAGCGAAGAGGCATTCGGACACGCCGCGGCTTCGGGAGCGATGTTCCGGGTCGACCCGGGGCATGACCTGGTCATCATCTCCGCGAGGAACAGGGTCGGCGGGAACCAGGAAGAGTTCGAGAAGCGGCTCGTCGGGGCGTGCACCGCGCCCTTCAGGGACAGGTGAAGGTCCGATGCGCGGCTCAACAACAGAAACGGTTCCCGGGATGAAACTCGCGCGGCGCGACAAGCAGGGACAGGCGGCACTGCTGTTGCCCGTGTTTCTGCTCGTGGGCGTCTTCTCCCTCGTCCCGTTGCTGCGCGGGATCTATCTCGGGTTCACCGATTACCGGCTCGGCGATCCGATCACCTTCAACGGGCTGGAAAATTACGCCCAACTGTTCAGGGATGAATTTTTCTGGTATTCGTTCAGGGTGGGCATACTCTGGACGCTGGTGGTGACGGCGCTCCAGGTGGTGCTCGGCCTGGGGCTTGCCCTCCTGCTGAACACGAAAATCCGGTTCACGTCGTTCTATACCATCATCATGCTGATACCGTGGGCGACGCCGCCCATCATCCGGGGGATCGTCTGGCGCCAGATCTACGACCCCGACGCGGGCGCGCTGAACATCATGCTGATGGACGCCGGGCTGATTTCGGCCCCCATCAACTGGCTCTCGAGTTTCGAGTACGTCCTTCCGGCGGTGGTCGTCGCCGGGGTCTGGGGGGAGATTTCCAAGGCCGCCGTCTTCCTCCTCGCGGGCCTCCAGTCGATCCCGAACGACCTGTACGAAGCGGCCCGGCTCGACGGGGCCGGGCGCTGGAAGGAATTCTGGCACATCACCCTGCCCACGCTGAAGCCGGTCCTGGCGGCCATCGTATCGTTGTCGTTCATGTGGAATTTCAACACATTCGGGCTCGTGTGGGTGCTCACGCAGGGCGGTCCCGGCGGGATGACCCGCCTGCCGATGCTCGCGGCGTATGAAGAGGCGTTCCGCTACGGTTACGTGGGGTACGCCGCGGCGATCGGGAACGTCATGGTGGTGGTCCTTTCACTCGTGCTCTTCATGTACCTCCGTGTCCAACTGCGGGAGAGGGTCGCGGCATGAACGCGCGCGCGCGGTCCGGCCGGATCCTGATCCACGGCCTGGTGCTCCTGTACCTCGTGTTCCTCCTGTTCCCGCTGTTCTGGGTCGTGTCGAGCTCGCTCAAGTCCACGCAGGAAATCTACTCCGGCGCGCCGACGGTCCTGCCCCGGAGCGTGACGCTCGACCATTACTCGTCCGTGTTCAGCGAGCAGGGGGTGTTCAGGAGCATGTGGAACAGCGCGATCGTGGGCGTCATTTCGACGATCATCGTCATCGCCCTCGCCGTCCCGTCGGCGTACGCCCTCGCGCGGTACAAATCGATCGCGAACAACGCCATGACGGGATGGATCCTCGCGTCGCAGATCTTTCCGGTGATCCTGGTCATGATCCCGCTGTACGTGCTGCTCCGTCGGGCGGGCCTCACCGATTCGCTCACCGGCCTCACGCTGGTCTACGTCGTGTGGTCGCTGCCGTTCGTGCTCTGGATGCTGCAGGGCTACATCAAGAGCATCCCCGTCGAGCTCGAGGAGGCCGCGTCGATCGACGGCGCCTCCCGGCTGCAGGTCATCTACCTGGTCATCATGCCGCTTCTCCTTCCGGCGATCGGCGCGTCCGCGCTGTTCGCCTTCGTCTCCGCGTGGAACGAATTCTTCTTCGCGCTCGTGCTGATGAAGAGCCCGGACCTCATGACGCTGCAGGTCGAGCTCGCGCGGTACACGGGGATGGAGGGCCAGGCGCGCACCGGGCCCCTCGCCGCGGCGAGCGTGCTCGCAACGATCCCGTCCGTCGTCCTGTTCGGCTTCCTGCGAAAATGGTTCACGGCGGGGCTGGTGTCGGGGGCCATGAAGGGATGAGAGAGGGATGAAGAAATCCATCGCCATCGGCGGGCCGGTGCTGGCAGCAGCCGCGATCGCCGTCTACCTCCTGCTCCCTCACGGGGACGCCGCCGGTCCGGAAAAACTGCGCTTCGTGAGCCTCGCGTGGCAGGAACAGGCGATCGCCGCCAACAAGTCGATCGTGAATGAATGGAACGCCGCCCACCCGGACCTCCAGGTGGAGTACATCCAGGGGACCTGGAACTCGGTGCACGACTACCTGATCACGTCGTTCGAGACCGGCGACGTCCCGGACGTGTTCCACTACGAATCGTCGGTGATCATCGACTTCGCCATGCGCGGATACCTGGCGGACCTCGCGCCCTACATCCGGCCGGAGATGAAGAACGACATCCTCGACGTCGCGTGGGAGACTGTCACCCGGCCGAACGGGGAAGTGGGCGGCGTACCCTTCCTCATCGAATCGCTGGTCGTGCTCTATAATAAGACGCTCTTCGAGCAGGCGGGCATCGTTCCGCCGACGGTCGACCATCCGTGGACGTGGGACGACCTGCGAAGGGCCGCCCGCGCGCTGACGAAGGACGCCGACGGCGACGGCACCGCCGACCGATACGGCGTCGGGATCGGCCTGCGCAATTCCGCCAACATCATCATGAACACCTCGATCAGTTTCGGCGGATCGTTCTTCAGGCGCGAGGGGAACGAATTTTCGGTGAAGGTCGGCGACGCGGAGAAGGAGTTGCTGCGAACGATCCTGGACATGCTGTACGAGGACCGCTCCATGTCGCCGTCGAGCATCGGGCAGAGCGGCGCGGGGATGATCCCCGGGTTTTTCGCCGGCAAGGTCGCGATGCTGGTCGGCATCGGCGCCTGGGGACGGCAGCAGCTCGTGGAGAACGCCCCGCGCGATTTCCGGTGGGGGGTCCTGCCGCCCCTGAAGGCCGCGACCCAGATGCTGGGGGCAAGCGCGCAGACGCTGAGCATCCCCAAACAGTCGAAACGGGTGAACGAGGCGATGCAGTTCATCGACTTCATGCTCAACCCGGAGAACATGGCGCGGCTCGCCCTGGCGGACTGGATGATCCCCGCCCGGGCGTCGTGCCTGGCCATGCCCGCGTTCCGTGACAGCGCAAACGGATGGGACGTCACCTGCTCCGCGGTCCGGTTCCTCTCCACCGGCACGTGGCTCGGGGCGCCCGGCTACGTCGAGTGGAAGAACCGCGTCGCGAACCCGATACTGCAGGAATTGTTCGCGGGGCGCCTCAGCCTCGACGAAGCCGCCCGGCGGATCGAGTTCGAGAGCAACGTCGTCCTTTCGCGCTACCGGGTGCACGGGGAGGCATGGTGATGACCGCTGACGGACCGCGCGCGCGGCGCGCTCGTGGGACTTGCCGTCGGCGACGCCCTCGGGGCCCCCACGGAGGGAAAGACACCGCAGGACATCGCGGCGCCGGTGGGGACGCGTGACGGATTTCCTCTCCGAAGACCAGGCGGGAAGCGACGACACGGAGTATGCGCTCTTCAGCGCCCGGCTGCTGCTGCGCCACGGGCGCGAACTGACCTCCGCGGCGGTGGCTGACGCGTGGCGGACGGACATCATCAACGCGTCGAACGCGTACAAAGGGGCGGGCTTCAGTGAAATGATGGCGATCAGGAACCTGCGCGACGGCATCGAACCGCCCGCGAGCGGCCGGCACCTGCACAGCTGGAGCGACGGCCTCGCCATGCGCGTCGCGCCCTTCGGCATCGCCGCGGCAGGCGACCCGCAACTGGCGGCGGAACTCGCCGCGCGCGACGGCGCGGTGAGCCACTCGGGCGAAGGGATCTTCGCGGGCCAGGCGGTCGCCGCGGCGGTCGCCGTCGCGATGACCGGCGCGCCGATGGACGAGGTGTTCCACGCGGCGATCGGGGCCGTTCCGGAGGATTCCTGGACGGCGAACGCGATCAGAGAAGGGGTGAAGATCGGCGGAGTCGTCGCCCGACGTCTGGAGCGCGCTCGGACCGCTCCACTCGTCGCTCGCCTGCGCCTATTATTTCTGGTCTGACCTCGCACCGGAAGCGGTCGGGCTCGCGTTCGGGATCGTCGCCGCCGCGAGGGGGAAGTTCACGGACGCGGTACCGGGCGCCGTGAATGTCGGCAGGGACACCGACACGATCGCCGCGATCGCGGGAGCGGTCTGCGGCGCGGGCGGGGGGATATCAGCCATCCCGGAGCGCTGGAGGGCGCGCGTATCATCGTCCCGCGGAATATGCATCGCCGCCGTCCGGGGCATGAACATGGAGTCCGTCGCGGACGACCTCGCGGCGCTCGCGGAATCGTGGAGGACAACGAAATGAACGCCCCCGGACAGCGCGCGCGAAACGCGATGCTCGGACTCGCCATCGGCGACGCCCTCGGCTGGCCCGCGATGTTCCACCGGAGCCGTTTGCTCCCCCCCTGGACGCGCAGGATCCGCCGCGAGATGGAGCACGGCGTCCGAGGCTTCGGGAGTCCTCCCGCCGGCGATGCCGTTTTCGCTGAACCAACCGGCGGAGGCGTTCGACATCGGCCCGACGGACGACGCGGAGTGGGCCGCCTTCACGGCGACAATCCTGTTGAAGGGGGAAGGCGGATTCGAGGCCGCCCTGCTCGAAGCGTGGCTCAATCTCGCCCGGTCGGGCGACACCGTCAGGGGCGGAGTCAGCGTGCTGGCCGCGCTGGGCAACCTACGAAAAGACATCAGGCCTCCCCGGTCGGGGAAAGAGAACCCGCATTACTTCGACGACGGCGCCCTCGCCCGCGCCGTGCCGATCGGCGTTTTCCACGCGGGCGATCCCGTGAAGGCCGCGGAGACCGCCGGCCTCGACGCGTCGGTGACGCACGCGGAAGACGGCGTCTGGGCGGCGCAGGCCATGGCCGCGGCCGTCAGTCTCGCCTGCGCCGGGAAGGATGCCGCCTCCATCCTCGGGACGTCGGTCGATCTTCTCCCGCGTTCGTCACTGGTCCGCAGCAAGGTCGACGAGGCGCTGGCGATCGTGGGGGATTCCGGATCCCTGTTCGCAGTACTCCCGAAGCTTCAGGACGCGGTCCTCAACCGTGAGTACAGCTACGGGAACGCCGCACCGGAGACCCTGGCGCTCACATTCGCCATCGTAAAAGCGCACGGGGGTGACTTCGAGCGGGCCGTCACCGTCGCATTGTCGTTTGCCAAGGCCGCAGACTCCCTTCCCGCGGCGGTCGGGGCTCTTTCCGGGGCGATGAATCCCGGGGTGATCGCGAGTGACGGCTGGCTGGCCGCGGTATCGCGCCTGAAGGGGATTTGCATTCCTTCGCTTTCGGGTGCAAATTATCACGAACTCATCGATCGCCTCGCCGATCGTGCCATAGGCAACCACGGAAAAAAGGCATGACGATTTCCTGGATACATCTACCCGACCGCATCGACCACGAACTACGGCAGCTCCGCGAAGAGGGCAACGACGTCGCGGAGTTCACGCGGCGATGGGAAGAGGTGAAGGGCCGGGGCCTTCACGGGCCCGGAGCTGCTCGGAAGGGCGGAGAAATTCTACCACGAGCTCGAGTCTGGACCGGTCTCCGCGCGAAAATTCCCGGACGAACCGTCGTCGTGGGACGTCGCGGCACGGCACCATCACCTCAAGCCCGACACGATCCCAGCCTATGCCCCGGGAGACCTCGAAGACAGAGTCCTCGGCGGGTGGCTCGGAAGGGCGGCGGGGTGTCTCCTGGGCAAGCCGGTGGAAAAGATCCCCCGGCAGGGCATCAGGGAGCTGCTGGAATCGAACGGCACCTGGCCGCTCACCGAATACATCACGGAGGAGGGCATCCCGGCGGCCCTCCTGGAGCAGTATCCCTGGAACCGGCATTACGGCCGGGAGAGCCTGCGGGAGAACATCGCCTGCATGCCGGAAGACGACGACATGAACTACCCGATGCTGAACCTTCATCGTCCTGGAGACGTACGGTGACGGCTTCGCCACGGCGGACGTCGCGCGACGCCTGGCTCGACATGCTCCCGGTCCTCTCGACATTCACCGCCGAACGGGTCGCGTACGTCAACTGCCTCGCCGGGATCGCGCCCCCGGCGACCGCCTTCGTACAGGAACCCCTACAGGGAATGGATCGGCGCCCAGATCAGGGCCGACGTCTGGGGATGGGTCTCGCCGGCGCAGCCCTCGCGGGCGGCCGAACTGGCGTGGCGCGACGCGGCCTGAGCCACGTGCGCAACGGGATCTACGGCGAGGTGTTCTTCGCCGCGGCGATCGCGGCGGCGTTCGCGCATGCCGACGCCCGGACCATCGTCGGCGCGGCGCTCGACTCGATCCCCCCGAAATCGCGACTGGCGGCGGCCGTCCGGCACGTGCTCTCGATGCCGATCGAGGGGATGGAATGGGAAGAGACCGTCGACCGCCTCGTCGAACGGTACGGCTCCTATCACTGGGTGCACACCATCAACAACGCGGCGCTCGTCGTGGCGGCGCTGCTCTCCGCGAAGAACGATTTCGACCGCGCGATCTGCAACGTGGTGATGGGCGGCTGGGACACCGACAGCAACGGCGCCACGGTCGGGTCGATCATGGGGACGATGCTCGGGGCGAAGAACATCCCCGGGCAATGGACCGATCCGCTCCGTGACCGGATCCGGTCGAGCCTCAGGGGCTTCGACAACGCACGCTTCAGCGACCTCGCGCGCCGCACGACGAAGCTCGCGCGATTCCACTCCAACCAATCCAACACAACTGAGAACCCGGCATGAAGTCACCATCCGAACTCCTGAAAAATAGAACGGTCCTGGTCGACCGCGCCTCCGCCTGCCTCATCGGGCACGCCATCGGCGACTCTTTCGGCGACGCCGCCCGTTCGCCCGAGAACCAGTTCCGGTTCGGCGTCACCACCGATTTTCCCGAGGGCCCGACCCCGGGCACGGACGACACCGAATTCGCGCTCCTGACGGCCCACACGCTGATCAATGCCGGCGGGCGAGCTCACCGACGCCCATGTCCTCGAGAGCTGGAAGAAGCACGTCCTTCCGCTCCAGGAGCTGAAGCGCGGCGGGGCGAGCGAGCGCGAGGCCGCCGTCAACATCCGCCGCGGCGTCATGCCGCCGCTCTCGGGGGCGTACAACTCGCACTGCCTGAGCGACGGCGCGGCGATGCGGATCACGCCCGTCGGGATCGTCTGCGCGGGCGACCCCACACGCGCGGCGAAGATGGCCGAGATCGAGGCCCGCATCAGCCACGCGCGCGACGGCGTCTGGGGCGCCGGGGCGATCGCGGCGGGAATCGCCGTGGCGATGGCCGGCGGGGACCTGGAGGAGATCCTGAAATCGGCGGTGGATGCGACCCCGGCGGACTCCTGGATGCGGTACACACTCACGAAGGCCTTCAGCATCGTCGACGCGAGCGACACGTGGGAAGACGCGTGGGCGCCGCTGCATAACGCGCTCTGGACGGAGTACAAGGCCGCGGCCCCGGAGGCCGTCGCCTCGGCCTTCGCGGTGCTGAAGATGGCCGACGGCAATTTCCAGCGCTCGATCATTCTCGGGGGCAATTTCGGGCGCGACGCGGACACCATCGCCGCCATCGCGGGCGCGCTGAGCGGCGCGTTCCAGGGGCTCGATGCGATCCCCAAACCCTGGGTGGAAAAGGTCAGGATCGCGGCGGGCGCCTGCCTCCCGTTCACGAAAGGCCAGGACATCATCGCCGTCGCCGGCAAGCTCGCCGGCCTTATCAAGGCGTAGAATTCATGGATTATGCGCAACTCGGCCGCTCGGGCCTTCGCGTCAGCAGGCTCTGCCTCGGAACGATGAACCTGGGGAAACTCGTCGATGAGCGCGCGAGCTTCGCGCTGCTCGACGCGGCCCTCGACGCGGGGATCAATTTCATCGACACGGCCGACGTCTACGGCGGCGTGGGGTTCCGCGGCAGGACCGAGGAGTTCATCGGGCGATGGCTGAAGCAGGGAGGCGGCCGGCGGGAGAAGATCGTGCTTGCCACCAAGGTGTATGGCAAGATGGGTGACGGTCCCAATGAACGGGGATTGTCCGCGTATCACATCCGCCACGCGTGCGAAGACAGTTTGCGAAGATTGCAGACCGATCACATCGACCTGTACCAGATGCACCACGTCGACAGGAGTGCCCCGTGGGAGGAAATCTGGCAGGCGATGGGCAGGCTTCAGGAGGCGGGGAAGGTGGTGTACACCGGGAGCAGCAACTTCGCGGCATGGAACATCGTCCAGGCCCAGCACGCGGCGCATGAACGGCATCTGCAGGGGCTGGTGTCCGAGCAGAGCCTGTACAACCTCACCAACAGGATGGTGGAACTGGAGGTGATCCCCGCCTGTGCGGCGCTCGGCATCGGGCTCATCCCGTGGAGCCCCCTCGCCGAGGGACTTCTCGCCGGGGCCCTCGACGATACCAAGGGGGTGCGGAGGAAAAAAGAGTCTGTCCGGAAGGATTTGGCGAGGCTCCGGAAGAAGATAGAGCAGTACGAAGAGTTCTGCAAGGGCGCGGGAAAGAGTCCGGAAGCGGTGGCGCTCGCCTGGCTCCTGAAGAACCCCGCCGTGAGCTCGGCGATCATCGGACCGAGGACGGTCGAACACCTGGAGGGAATGGTGAAGGGCATGGAAATAAAACTTCGCGACGATGAAATCAGGGCGCTCGATGATATCTGGCCGGGTCCGGGCGGCGAAGCGCCGGAAGCGTACGCATGGTAGGCAGGGAATGAAAATGAAAACAGCGAAACCACGCCGGGCGTCGGCCGGGCGGAAAGACCCGGGCTCCCGCTCCGATTGTTACGTCGAACTCACGGTGACGGGGCGGGGGGGCCTCTCGATCGACCTCACCAGCAAGGTCGAAGCGTTGTACGGGGATTCAATCCGGACGCTGGTCAGGGACGTCCTGTCGGCGATGGGCATCACGCATGCCGCGGTTTCCATCGACGACCGGGGGGCCGTGCCGTTTGTGATCGCCGGACGTGTCGAGACAGCGGCGCGGCGACTTCTCCCGGGCTCCGCCCTGTCGTACCCGTTGCGCGCGCGGGAGAAGCGAACCGCGTCGGCGAAAAACCGGCTGCGCCGGACCCGGCTGTACCTTCCAGGGAACGATCCCCGCTTCTTTTTGAACGCGGGCCTGCACGCGCCCGATTGCCTCATCCTCGACCTGGAGGACAGCGTGGCGCCGGGGGAAAAGGACACCGCGCGCATCCTCGTTCGAAACGCGCTCCTTACGTCGATTTCGGGCCGGCGGAACGGATGGTGCGGATCAACGGCGGTGAGATGGGGATGAGGGATGTCCGCGAGGTCGTCCCGCACGGGCGTCCACACGATCCTCATTCCGAAATGCGAATCGGCGGACCAGGTGTCGGCGGTGGCGGAGCTTGTGACGTCGCTGCGCGGGGAAATGAAGATCCGCCGGGAGGTCCATCTCCTCCCGATCATCGAGTCGGCGCGCGGCGTCGCGAACGCAGCCGCCATCGCCTCGTCCTCGGGCCTCGTCTGCGCCCTCGCCATCGGCCTCGAGGATTATTGCGCCGACCTCGGCGTCCCGAGAACCCGCGAAGGAAAGGAAAGCCTGTTCGCCCGTGGCGCGATCGTCAACGCCGCGTGCGCGGCCGGGGTCCAGCCGATCGACAGCGTGTTCTCCGACGTGGCCGACCTGGACGGTTTGCGGACCAGCGCGTCGGAATCCAGGGCGCTGGGGTTCAAGGGGATCGGCTGCATCCATCCACGCCAGGTACAGGTCGTCCACGACGCGTTCACCCCGGACGCCGACGAAATCCTGAGGGCGCTGCAGGTCGTCCTGGCCTTCGAGGACGCGAAAAGGCCGGCAGCGGCGTCGTCGCGCCGGGGGGCAGGATGATCGACATGCCGGTCGTCCTCCAGGCGATGGCGGCGGTGTCGCTCGCGGAGACGCTCGGGCTCGTCTCCCCCGACTGGAGGAAGAAAACGCGGGCGGGTCGCGTCGGCCGCCGGCCCGAAGGAGGAAACGTATGCGGAATGATGCGGCGATCCGAAGGGCGTCCGCGACCGCATGGTCCGGAATGCGGCAAACAGGCCCGTGCCTGCCGTGGTCAACGGAACGCCGCAAACGCCGTACGCGGGAATCGGCAAACACCGGCCGGCGGGCCTCAAGGCGAAACCGCCCGTGCGGAGCTGCGCGCAGTATCCCCGGAGACGGCAACAAAGTGGTCGGGAGCCTCGCCGCCGCTCTGAAGAAAGCCGGCATCGAAGACGGCATGACGATCTCCACCCACCACCATCTCCGGAACGGGGACGCGCTCACGAACCAGCTCTTCGACGCGGTCAAACTCCTGGGCGTGCGGGGCATACGGTGGTACCCGAGCGCCTCGTTTCCCTGCCACGAGCACCTGATTCCGTACCTCGAAGACGGCACGATCCACCATATCGAGGGGAGCATGAACGGACCGCTCGGCCGGTTCGCCTCGATGGGGAAGATGAAAGGCGCCGGTGTCCTGCGCTCCCACGGGACCCGTTACCAGGCCGTCCAGGACGGCGAAGTGCACATCGACATCGCACTCCTCGCCGCCCCGGCCGCGGATCCGTTCGGCAACGCCAACGGCCTCTCACGGCCCGTCCGCGTGCGGGCCGCTGGGGTTCGCGCTCGCGGACTCCGAATACGCCGATCGCGTCATCGTGGTCACGGACAATCTCGTGCCGTTCCCGTGCGTCCCGTGGCATATCCAGGGGAACAACGTCGACTCGGTCGTGGTGGTCGACTCACTTGGCGACCCCTCGAAGATCGTTTCGGGGACGACCGAAATCACGAAGAGTCCCGACCGGCTCCTGATCGCCGCGTACGTCGCGCGGTTCATCGAGGACGCGGGCATCATGCGGGACGGGTTCTCGATCCAGGCGGGCGCCGGGGGGATCAACCTCGCCTTCCTCGTCAGTCTTAAAGAACGGATGAAGAAAACGGGCGTGCGTGCGAGGTTCATCCGCGGCGGCAGCACGAAGTACCTCGTGGAGATGCTGGAGGAGGGGCTCACCGACTTCATCCTCGACGGGCAGGCGTTCGACCTTGAGGGCGTCCGCTCGCTGGCCTCGAACCCCCGGCACGTCAGCACCAGCCCGTTCACGAGCTACAACTACCACGGCAAGGGGAACTTCGCCTCCATGCTCGACGCCGTCGTGCTCGGCGCGACCGAGGTCGACGTGAACTTCAACGCGAACGTCGTCACCCACTCCGACGGCCTGCTGCTGCACGGTCTCGGCGGATGGCAGGACTGCCTCTTCGCGAAGTGCTCGATCCTCGCGGTGCCCTCGTTTCGGGACAGGGTCCCGATCATCGTCGACGACGTGACCACGCTCTGCGGCCCTTCGGAACTCATCGACGTCGTCGTCACCGAACGGGGCATCGCCATCAATCCGCGCCGCGCCGACCTTCTGAAGCGGGTCGCGAAGAGCGGCCTTCCCATCCGGTCGCTCAGGGACATTCAGCGCGACGTGTATTCCCTGTGCGGCGGCCCGCCCGCCAGACCCCGCCTCGACCGCGACAGCGTCATCGCCGTCGTCAAGTGGGTGGACGGAACACTGCTCGACTCGATCTTCCGGGTCAGGTAAACAGCGTCCCCGCGATCTCCCACCGGCGACCGTCATCACTGAATCCGTCGATGGGTGCCGGTACGATAAGCCGCGGTGAGGTGACTGATGTGCGTCAGTCATTCCTCCTCCTCCTCCTCCTGTTCATCATCGTACTCCCGGATCCGGGCCTCGCCGGCGACAGCCCCCGGACGGTGAGGGCCGTCCGTGTCGCGGCCGCTCCGGCCGTGGACGGCCTCCTCGACGACGAAGTTTGGAAAACGGCCCAACCCGCGACCGATTTCATCCAGCGCGACCCCGACGAGGGGATGCCCGCCTCCGAGCGGACGGAAATCCGCGTGCTGTACGACGACGAGGCGTTGTATTTCGGCGCGATGATGTACGATTCCAAGCCCGACCGGATCGTCGCGCGGCTCTCCCGCCGGGACAACGTCATCGAGACCGACCGGGCCTCCATTTTCCTCGATTCATTCCACGATCGCCAGAACGGCTGCGAGTTCACGTTCAACGCGGCGGGAGGGAAGATCGACATCCTTCTCTACGACGACGCGAACAAGGAGGACGTGTCGTGGGACGCCGTCTGGGAGGTGCAGACGCGGATCCTGACGGACGGCTGGTCGGCGGAAGTGAGAATACCCTTCAGCATGCTCCGGTATCGCGCGGCCGCGGGCGATTCCACCGAACAGGAGTGGGGCGTCAATTTCCGGCGCCGCATCAGCAGGAAGAGCGAACAGGACCGCTGGGTGCACACCCCGAAGAGCCAGACCGGGTTCATCTCACACTTCGGCCACCTGGCCGGATTGAAAGGCCTGCCGGCGTCGAACCGCTTCGAACTCCTGCCGTTCGTCCTCGGCAAACTCCGGTGGCAGCCGGAAAAGGCGGACCAGGAGCGCGTCGCCGGGTTCAGCGGCCAGGCCGGATTCGACCTGAAGTACAGCCTGTCCAACAATTTTCTCCTCGACGCGACCGTCAACCCCGATTTCGCCCAGGTGGAGGCGGACCCGGCGGTGCTCAACCTCTCGACGTTCGAGACGTTCTATCCCGAGAAGCGGCCGTTCTTCATCGAAGGGACGCACATCATCCGCTTCACCACGTTCGGTGACGAGGCCGGGCCCGGCATGTTCTATTCCCGCCGCATCGGCCGCGCGCTCTCCACCATCCGACGTGAACGTCCCGGCGGACGGAAAAATCATCGACATGCCGCAGGCCACGACCATCCTCGCGGCCGCGAAAATCAGCGGCAAGACGGACGGCGGGACCTCCGTCGGGATCCTGCAGGCGCTGACCGATGAAATGCAGGTCGTCGTCGGGGATTCGGCGGGGACACGCTCCGGGCAGGTCGTCGAACCGCTCGCCTGGTACAACGTCCTGCGCGTCCGGCAGGACCTCCTGGATAATTCCATCGTGGGGGTGATCCTCACGTCGACCGCCAAAGAGAAACGCTTTCCCGCGATCACGGGCGGCGCCGACTGGAACCTGAAACTCGATTCCCACAATTACCAGTTCGACGGGTTTCTCGCCCTTTCACTGGCCGAAAATGCCGTGAGCGACCGGGGCACCGGCTCCGCCGGGAAAATGTCGTTTTCCCGCGTGGCCGCCGAGCACTGGCTCTGGACTCGTCAGCTCCGACTACACGTCGAAAGCCTACAACATCAATGACGTCGGCTTCTTCCGGCGTCCGAACGACTACGGGTTCATCGGCTCGCTCACCTACAAGGAAGACAGGCCCGCCGACCTCGCGAGGAACTACAGCGTCCGGCTGTTCCTGCACGAACGGGAGAACTTCGACGACGCGAACCTTTTGCGGCAGGCGCAATTGAGCGGAAGCGTGCTCGCCGCGAATTACTGGACGTTCAACGCGGGGGTCTCGGGCGACGTCGGCGAATACGACGACAGGGAGACCCGGGGGAACGGATTGTACGCCCGCCCCGCGGTGCTCAACGCCTCCATCGGCGCGCTCACCGACGGACGATACGACGTGAACGGCTCGCTGAGTCTTCGCGCCGTCCGGGACAGTGAAGGGAGAACCGGGTGGGGCACGACGGCCGGCCTGGAAGTCAAGCCGCTTCCATGGATGGAGTTCGAGATTGAGGCGGGCTACGACCGGGTGCGGAACCAGATGGCCTGGGTCGCCAACGAGACGCCGGCCGGCCCGACGGTGAGCGTCTTCGGCAGCCGGAGCACGCAGGAAATGAGCTTCACGCTCCGCAGCACCGTCACCTTCACGCCGGACCTGACGCTGCAATACTACGGGCAGCTGTTCACGGCGAAAGGGCACTACGAGGATTTCCGGCAGCTCACCGGCACTTCGGATTTCGTCCCGTATCCGTACGCGGGCAACCCCGACTTCAACAACCAGTCGTTGAATTCAAACCTCGTCCTGCGGTGGGAGTACATTCCGGGGAGCACGATGTACCTCGTATGGTCGCAGGCAAGGCAGGGAGCGACGAGCGATTACTACCGTTCGTCCGCCGATGATTTCGGCGATACGTTCCGGGCGCCGCCGGGGAATGTGGTGTTGTTGAAGGTGAGTTACTGGTGGAGTTTGTGAAGATCGGCGCGGCCGCGGGCGCGCCTGGCCGGGACATGGGCCTCTCCGAAGCCCCTCAAAGAACCTGCCCGGATTCGGGATCGAAGAAGTGGGCCCTGGACATGTCGAAGAACAGTCGGAGCGGCCGGCCCACCACCGGGGGCGTGTCGGTGGCGATCCTCGCGACATACCGTGCGTCGCCGCCGGTCGAGAAGTAGACGAACGTCTCGTTTCCCACGGGCTCCACGACCTCGACGCGTCGCCTCGACGGCGCGACATCCCTGGTTCGCCCCGGACCTGCGAGTGGATATGCTCCGGGCGGATGCCGAGCAGCACCCGTTTGTCGCCCGCCGACGTGAGTTTCGGCCTGTTCGCGGCGGGAACCGCGAGGCTGAGCCCGGACCCGTCCTGGCGGAACGTCGCGGAACCGTCGGCCGATAGCGTGCCCGCCAGGAAGTTCATCGTCGGGCTTCCGATGAATCCGGCGACAAACCTGTTCCCGGGGTGATGGTAGATGTTGAGCGGCGTGTCGACCTGCTGCACCACCCCGTCCTTCATCACGACGATCCTGTCCCCCATCGACATCGCTTCGATCTGGTCATGGGTCACGTAGATCATCGTCGTCTGCAGCTGGTGGTGGAGCCGGGAGATCTCCGTGCGCATCTGGACGCGCAGGTTCGCGTCGAGGTTGCTCAGCGGCTCGTCGAACAGGAAGACCTTCGGCTGGCGGACGATCGCCCGCCCGAGCGCCACGCGCTGGCGCTGTCCCCCGGAGAGGGCCTTCGGCTTGCGGTCGAGGAACGTCGTCGATGCCGAGGATCGTCGCGGCGTGCCTGCACCCGGGAGTCGATCTCCTTCTTGTCGTATTTCCGCAACTTGAGCCCGAACGCGAGGTTTTCGTAGACGCTCATGTGGGGATACAGGGCGTAGTTCTGGAACACCATCGCGATGTCCCGGTCTTTCGGCGGGACGTCGTTGACGACCTTTCCGCCGATGCTGATGGTGCCCTGCGAAATCTCCTCGAGCCCGGCGATCATCCTGAGCGCGGTGGACTTGCCGCACCCGGAGGGGCCCACGAGGACGACGAATTCCCTGTCGTTGACCGTCACGCTGACATCGCGAACGGCCGTCACTTTTCCGTCGTAAATCTTTGAAACATTTTCCAGCTTGACTTCCGCCATGAGGCCGTCGTTGGATGGGTGAGTGTGGTTGCACCAAATATACGCACGGAATGAGTAATAAAAAATCCGGCGCGCGCGGGCGGCGGACCTGTCCTTTTCATGGAATTATTCTTATTTTCGGGTGTCAGGAAAGACGTTATTGATGAATCCGCCTGTTTTCGGACCTGATCATCGCCGAACAGTTCACGGAACCACTGATCACAGAGGTCGAAAATGGCCCGCCACACGTTCGACTGCATCGACGCCCACACCTGCGGCAACCCCGTCAGGGTCGTGACATCCGGCAGGCCGATCCTCCTCGGCGCCACGATGAGCGAGAAGCGCCAGCACTTCATGAAGGACTACGACTGGATGCGCACCGGCCTGATGTTCGAGCCGCGGGGCCACGACATGATGTCGGGCGCGTTCCTCTATCCCTCGCTCCGGGACGACACCGACATTTCGTTCCTGTTCATCGAGACGAGCGGCTGCCTGCCGATGTGCGGGCACGGCACCATCGGGACGGTGACCGTCATCATCCAGCAGGGCCTCGTCCGGCCGACGACCCCGGGAAAATTGCGGATCGAGGTCCCCGCGGGTGTCATCGACGCCTATTACACGATGAAGGGGCCGAACGTGGAGTCGGTCAGGATCGTGAACGTCCCGTCGTTCCTCGAGCGCGAAGGGATCGAGATCGACTGCCCGGGAATCGGCCCGCTCAAGCTCGACGTCGCCTACGGCGGCAACTTCTACGGCATCATCGACCCGCAGAAGAATTTCACCGATCTGGCGAACTTCACCGCCGGCGACGTGCTCCGGCTGAGCCCGGTCGTCCGGAAACTCGTGAATGAAAAGTATACATTCGTCCACCCGGAGAACGACACCATCCGCGGCATGAGCCACGTGCAGTGGACCGGGCGTCCTAAAAATCCCCGGGCCGACGGCCGCAACGCGGTCTTCTACGGCGAGAAGGCGATCGACCGGTCGCCCTGCGGGACCGGCACCTCGGCGCGGATGGCGCAGTGGCACGCGAAGGGGATGCTGAAGGCGGGCGACACGTTCGTCCACGAGAGTTACATCGGCAGCCTGTTCACCGGGCAGGATCGAGCAGGAGACAACCGTCGGCGCGAAGAAGGCGATCGTCCCCTCGATCGAGGGCTGGGCGAAGGTCACCGGCTTCAACACGATCTTCATCGACGACGACGACCCGTACGCACACGGTTTCCAGGTACTCTGATTCACCCAACATCGACAATGAACGGCCATGAAGACTGACACTGACGTTCTGATCATCGGCGCGGGGGCCATCGGCCTCTCGAGCGCGTACTACCTCCGGCAGCTCGGGTTGAGCGTCCGGATCGTGGAAAAAGACGTTCCGGGGGCGGGCGCGTCGCTGCGGAACTGCGGCCTCATCTGTCCCAGCCACTACGTGCCGCTGGCGCACCCCGGCGTCATCACCGCCGGGCTCAAATGGATGCTCGACCCGGTCAGCCCGTTCTACATCCGGCCCCGGCTCGACCTCGGGCTGATCTCCTGGGTGATGAAGTTCCGCGAGGCGAGCGGTATCGCGCGCTCGAACCGCGCGAAGCCGCTCCTCTTCGCCCTGAACGACCTGAGCGCCAACCTTTACCGCGAGATCGCCGCCAGGAAGCTCTTCGATTTCAATTACGACGAGAAGGGGCTCCTCCTCGTCTATAATACGGCGAAGGGGAGGGAGGACAACCTCGCGGAAGCCGAAGAAGGGCTGAAGTTCGGTATCCCCATAAAAGAGTACAAGGCCGCGGACATCGGGTCGGTCGACCCGAACCTGAAGCTCAAATCGGGCGGGGCGTTCCACTACGGCACCGACACCCACATGAGCCCGCAGAAGTTCGTCGAGGGGATGGCGTCGCACGTGGCGAAGGAGGGCGTGGAGATCGTCACCGGCGCCGGGGTCACCGGCATCGACGCGCGCGACGGCGCCGTCACGCTCGTGAGGACGTCGAAGGGCGAATTCCGCGCGAAGGAGTACGTCCTCGCCGGAGGCGCCTGGTCCGAGGGTCTCGTCCGTTCCCTCGGGCTGAAACTTCCGATCCAGCCCGCGAAGGGGTACAGCATCACCTTCGCGCGCACGCCCGACATGTTCTCCACGCCGATGATCCTGACCGAGCGGAAGGTGGCCATCACGCCGCTCGGGCGACCAGGTCCGGTACGGCGGGACGCTCGAGCTGGCCGGCTTCGACCCGTCGATCAACATGCGCCGCGTGCAGGCGATCGCCGACGCGGTCCCGGTCTACCTGGAGAACGTGCGCGTGCCGTCGTTCACCGAAAAGGACGTCTGGCACGGGTTCCGTCCCTGTTCGCCCGACGGGCTGCCGTACCTCGGCCGGACGTTGAAGTACAGGAACCTCACCGCCGCGGCCGGCCACGCGATGCTCGGCATTTCGCTCTCGCCGGTGACCGGCAAGCTCGTCTCCGAGATCGTCTCCGGGAAGACGCCTTCGGTCGACTGCACCCTGATGCGCCCCGAACGGTTCGCCTGAGTGCTCTCACTCGAACACATCACGCAGTCGTACGGCGAGCGCGTCCTCTTCGACGACGTCTCGCACACCATCGGGCCGCACGACCGCATCGGCCTCGTCGGCTCGAACGGCTCCGGCAAGTCCACGCTCCTGAAGATCATCGCCGGCCTCGGCGAGCCGACCGACGGCCGCATGAGCAGCGCGCGGTACGTCACCACCGGCTACCTGCCGCAGGACGGCGTGATCGCAAGCGGCCACACGCTCACCGACGAGGTCGAAACCGCCTTCGAGGACGTGGTCGAGGTGAGGGCCGAGCTCGAGGAGGCGCAGGAGAGGCTGGACACGCTCAATCATCTGAGCGAGGAGTACGCCGACACCCTCGAGGTCTACGGCGAACTCCAGCACAAGCTCGAGGACCTCGACGGCTTCAGGATGCAGTCGAAGGTCGAGCGGGTGCTGATGGGGCTCGGCTTCGCGGTGAAGGACTTCGGCCGCGACTGCGGCGAATTCTCGGGCGGCTGGCAGATGCGGATCGCGCTGGCCAAGCTCCTGCTGAGGGAGCCATCGCTGCTGCTCCTCGACGAGCCGACCAACCACCTCGACCTCGACTCGCTCCGCTGGTTCGAGGAGTACCTGCGCAACTACAACGGCGCGGTGGTGCTGGTGTCCCACGACCGGGCCTTCCTCGACAACCTCACGCAAGAAGACGCTGGCCCTCGCCCTGGGGCGGCTCGGCGTCTACGCGGGCAATTTTTCGTTCTATGAAGTCGAGCGGGAGCTCCGCAGGGAACAGGCGGCCGGCACGCTCAAGAACCAGCAGAAGCAGGCCGAGCAGACGCAGAAGTTCATCGACCGGTTCCGGTACAAGGCGACGAAGGCGCGCCAGGTGCAGAGCCGCATCAAGATGCTCGAGAAAATCGAGTTCGCGGAGGTGGAGGACGACGAGGAGGAGATCGCGTTCCATTTTCCCCAGCCTTCCCCGAGCGGCGCGGTCGTGATCGAGCTGAAGCAGATCTCGAAGCGCTACGGTCCGCTGGTCGTCTTCGACGGCTCTGGACTGCACCGTCGAGCGCGGGGAGAGGATCGCCGTGGTCGGCCCGAACGGCGCCGGCAAGTCCACGCTCACGCGGATCCTCGCGGGCGTGGAGCCGTTCGACGGCGGGTCGCGCGTCGTCGGCTACAACGTCATCCTGTCGTACTTCGGGCAGCACCAGGCGGAGGAGCTCGACCAGACGCGCCAGGTCCTCGACATCGTGGACGAGGTCGCGCTCCGGCGCGGTCCGGCCGAAGCTGCGCACCATCCTCGGCTCGTTCCTTTTCCACGGCGACGACGTCTTCAAGAAGGTCTCCGTCCTCTCCGGCGGCGAAAAGAGCCGCCTCGCGCTGGCGAAGATGCTGCTGCGCCCGGCCAACCTGTTGATCATGGACGAGCCGACCAACCACCTCGACATGCGCTCCAAAAACGTGCTGTTGAACGCCCTGAAGGAATACGAGGGGACGATCGTCGTCGTGTCGCACGACCGCGCGTTCCTCGACCCGCTCGTCACGAAGGTGCTCGAGTTCACGCCGGGCCGGATGCGGACGTTCCTCGGAACGGTCTCGGATTACATCTGGAAAAAAGACGCGGAGGCGAAGGAGGCGCGAGGAGGCACGGGGAAGAACCGTCCCGCCGCGGGGACGCGCGCCCGAACGGTCCGCGGGGGGCACCACGGGAGAACGGTCTGCCGCAGCGGCCGACCGGTCGCGCACCGCGAAGGCGCCGCAACGCGTCACGCGGCTGAAGCCGACGGCGACGGCGCCGCTCACCGACAGGGAACGGAAGCGGCACGAGGCCGAACTCCGGCAGAAACTCTCGGGCGAGCTCAAGCCGTGGAAGGACAGGCTCGCCGCCGCGGAGAAGGAGATCGCCCTGCTCGAATCGCGCGTCGTCGAGCTCGAGTCGAAAATGGCCGACCCGGAATCGTACAAGCACGCGGACGAGGCGAAGGCGATGACCCTCGAATACCAGCAATCGAAGCCCCGGCTGGAGAAGGCCTTCGCCGAGTGGGCCACCTGCACGCAGGCCATCGACGCGATCAGGGCGCGGAACGCCGCCCCCCCCGCGGCCGAAAAGCCCCGGGCCTGAGCGGGAATCCCGGATCGCCGGTCCCCGCCCGCCGGGCCGTTGACTCTTCGCGTGAATTTCGATATGTTAGCCGCCATACCCGCGCGCCCGATCCACGGACGCCGATTTCCCGGACGATGCCATACCAGGAGAACCCCATGAGTCCCTTTCCGTCTCTCCCGAACCCTATCGACCGCCGTCTGTTTCTCTCCAACATCGGAAAGGGCGTCGGCCTCGCCGCGCTCAGCTCGGCCATCGTCGCGGGCTGGCTCGAGCAGCTCAACGCCGCCACGGTGAACGTGGCCGGTCTCCCCCCCGAAGAAGTGGCGATGAACGAGGATTTCTGGTTCGAGATCCAGCAGGCGTTCAACGTCACGCGCGGCATCACGAACCTCAACAACGGCGGCGTGAGTCCCTCGCCGCGGATCGTCACCGAGTCGTTCGTGCGGTACACGTGGGAGCAGGAAGACCTGCCGCCGTACATGATGTGGCAGATCCTCGAGCCGCAGGCCGAGACCGTCCGCACCGGCCTCGCCGGGATCTTCGGCTGCGACCCGGAGGAGATCGCGATCACCCGCAACGCCTCGGAGTCGCTCGAGATCCTCCTGATGGGGATGGACTTCAAGCCGGGCGACGAGATTCTAACGACGACGCAGGACTACCCGAGGATGCTCACGACGCTCCGCCAGCGGGAACTGCGGGAGAAGCTCACGCTGAAACTCATCAAGATCCCGATCGCGCCGAAGGACCCGATGACGATCGCCGAGGCGTTCGAGTCCGGGATCACCCCGAGGACGAAGCTCATCCTGCTCTCGCACGTCGTCAACATCACCGGGCAGATCACGCCGGTGAAGGCGGTCTGCGAGCTGGCGAGGTCGAAGGGCATCGAGACGGTCGTGGACGGCGCGCATTCGTTCGCGCACTTCGATTTCACGCAGGCGGACCTCGGCTGCGACTACTTCGGGACGAGCCTCCACAAGTGGCTCTACGCCCCGAAGGGGACCGGCCTGCTCTACGTGAAGCGCGACAAGATCGCGAAGATCTGGCCGCTGATGGCGGCCGAGAAGAAGCAGGCGGACAACATCCGGAAGTACGAGGAGATCGGGACCCATTCGGCCGCGATGAAGCTCGCCATCGGCGAGGCGATCCTGTTCCACAACGGCATCGGGCCGAAGCGGAAGGAAGAACGGCTGCGCTACCTCACGAACTACTGGGCGAACCAGTTGAAAAACCTCCCGAACGTCCGGTTCAACACCGCGCTCGACGGTAAGCAGTCGTGCGGCATCGCGAACGTGCAGATCGAGGGTGTCGACACCGGCGCGCTGCAGTCGCACCTGATGAACAAGCACAAGATCTTCACCGTCGGGATCATGCACGACGAGTTCCAGGGACTGCGGATCACACCGAACGTCTACACGACGCTGAAGGAGCTCGACCGCTTCGCCGCGGCGATGACGGAGGTGTCGAAGAACGGGCTGCCGAAGTGATTCGCCGCGGGCCGGCCCGAGCCGGCTGCCGGCGGAACTGAGCGGGGCATCTGCCGGCCTGCGCCGGTTGCCAGTCGGATTGCGCCGGGTGCCGGCCGGACTGACCGGGGGACGATGGAAGCGCCGAAAAGAGCCGGTATTGCCGTCCCGGGAAGGAACCAATTGATCGAAGCGCCGGTTATTCGTATATTCCAATGATTTCGAAATTCATCCTGCCCGTCTGTCTCGCACTCCTGGCCGTTGCGCTCCACGCGTTCACGGGCGCGAATGGAAGCAAGGGGGCCGGGGACCAGGACACTCCTCCATTGATCGATACCATGGAACTCGCGACATTCGGCGCAGGGTGCTTCTGGTGCGTCGAGGCGGTCTTCGAAAACGTCGACGGCGTCAGCTCGGTCGTCTCCGGCTATTCCGGGGGGAAACGCGCGAACCCGACCTACGAGCAGGTGACGACGGGCGCCACCGGCCACGCGGAGGCCTGCCAGGTCACCTTCGACCCGGACAAGGTCACCTACGCGGAGCTCCTGGAAATTTTCTGGAAGACACACGACCCCACCACGAAGGACCGGCAGGGAAACGACGTGGGGACGCAGTACCGGTCGGTGGTCTTCTACCACACGGAAGAGCAGAGACGGACCGCTGAACTGTATAGATCGAAGCTCGTGGAGGCTCGCGTGTACGACGACCCGGTCGTGACGGAGATCGTGAAGTTCGAGGCGTTTTACCCGGCGGAAAAATACCACCAGAATTACTATGACGCCAACCCGGACCAGCCGTACTGCCGGTTCGTGATCCAGCCGAAGGTCGAGAAATTCAAGAAAGTGTTCGCCGACAAGTTGAAAAAACAATAATTCAATCAGAACCATCATCCTCATCCATCCATTCGAAAGGGAACCACTCCAATGCACACGATAACGAAACGCCTGCTCCTCGCGAGCTTCGTCGCAGCGGTCACGCTGGTCATCGCGATTCCCGCCGCCGCCCAGACGCCGACCCAGACACCGACCACGACGCCGGTGAAGGAAGAAACGAAGGACAAGGCCGCGAGCTGCTGCGCCGACAAGGGCGGCGCCACCAAGGCCAGCGCCGACAAGAAAGAGTGCACCGACGACAAGAGCTGCTGCGCTGACGGCAAGGGCGCCATGCACGGCACGATGGGCTCGAAGGAAATGAAGGAAGCGCACGGGAAAATGGATTCCAAAGAGATGAAGGAAATGCACGAGAAGATGATGAAGGAGAGCAAGGAAGCGGAAGTCAAGGACGCCGAAAAGAAAGACGACGGCAAGAAGGACGACAGCGACGGCCTGTTCTAAACGGTTCTCCCCGGTCGGGCCCAGGCTGGCCGGGATGTGACACGATGGGGCGGCCGGCATCACGCGATGTCGGCCGCCCTTTTGTTTATTCGGGGCGCGGCGTTGCGCTCAGGGGGATATTTCCCTACATTGAAACGCTCGAAACCCTGCAATCTCTGAGGAAGAAACAACCGCGCATGCACATACCGGACGGGTTCCTGGACACGAAGACGATCGTCGCGACCTCGGTGTTGTCCATCGCGGCGGTCGCGCGGGCGCTCCCGCGCGTCCAGCGGCACATGTCCCGGAGGATGGTCCCGATCATGGGGCTCTCCGCCGCGTTCATCTTCGTGGGGCAGATGCTGAACTTCCCGGTCGTCGGCGGCACGTCGGGCCACCTGATCGGGGCCGTGCTGGCGTCGGTGCTGCTGGGGCCGGGCGCCGGGGTCCTCGTCATGTCGATCGTGCTCTTCGTGCAATGCCTCATCTTCGCGGACGGGGGGGTGCTGGCGCTCGGCGCGAACGTCTTCAACATGGCCGTCGTGGCGTCGGTGACGGGGTACGCGATCTACCGGGCGCTCGCGTCGATCATCCCGGGCTCGTTCGGCACGTTCATCGGGGTCGCGTTCGGTTCGTGGGCGTCCACCGTCATCGCGTCGTTGTGCTGTGCGGGGGAGCTCGCGTGGTCCGGGACGGTAGCCTGGTCGCTCGGTTTTCCCGCCATGACGGGGATCCATATGCTGATCGGCATCGGCGAGGGGCTGATCACGACGCTGGTCGTCGCCGCGATCCTCTCCACACGCCCGGAACTCCTGATGAGGAACCCGCAGGGTGGCGACGGTCCCCACGGCCGGCCGTTCACCGACGTCCTGCTCTACGGAGCGCTGGTCGTCGCCGGGCTGGCGTTGTTCGTGACCCCGTTCGCGTCCCGGTGGCCCGACGGCCTGGAGAGCGTCGCCGCCCTCTTCGGTTTCGATTCGACGGGCGCTCGCCGGGGGGATCGTGCCGTCGCCCGTCGCCGATTACCAGGTGCCGGGCATCGGCTCGCTCTCCGCGGCGACCGCGATGGCCGGCGTCCTCGGGGCGGTCACGGTCTTCGCGCTCTCGTTCGTGCTTGCGAAATACCTCTCGTCCAGACCGGAAAACATTTCGCCACGGTAAATCCACCGCCCGGTCATCGATTCGGTCATTCATCCGGTAATTCATGCACCACGATTTCATCGACCGCTACAGCCGTCTCGACAGCCCGGTCCATCGCGTTCCCGCGACGATCAAGGTGGCCGGGGGATCGATCATGGTCCTCGTCTCCGTGGCTTCTCCGATCGCCGCTGTTTATCCATTCGTCATCATCGCGGGCATCCTCCTCTTCGCCGTCGCATTGAGCGCGATTCCGGCCGGATTCATCATCAGGAGAATTCTCCTGTTCGAGCCCTTCATCCTCACCGTCGCGGCGCTCGCCCTCCTCCAGCCGGACGGGGCGACCATCTTCGCCTCGGTGGTCGTCAAGAGCACGTTGAGCCTCACGACGCTGACGCTCCTTTCGAACACCACACCGTTCTCGCAGCTGCTCGACGTGCTGCGCAGGGTCCGCGTGCCGTCGTTGATCGTCACGTTGCTCGCGCTGATGTACCGGTATCTGTTCATCCTCATCGACGAAATCGAGCGGATGAAGATCGCCAGGGTCAGCCGCACCTTCACGAGGAAGGGGGCGCGGAAATGGGGTTTCCGCGCGGCCATCCTTGGCCAGTTGTTCGTCCGCGCGTCGGAACGCGCCGAGCAGGTGTACGCCGCGATGTGCGCGAGGGGGTGGAAATGACGACGACGGCAGTCGAGATCAGGGACCTCTCGTTCGGGTACGCGGACAACCATGTCGCGCTCCGCGGCGTGTCGCTCATCATCCGGGAAGGGGAGAACGTCGGCCTGATCGGGCCGAACGGCGCCGGCAAATCCACGCTCCTGATGCACCTCAACGGGATTCTCCCGGACTCCGGCGCGAGCCGGTCATCGATCTCGATCTTCGGGTTGCCCGTCAATGACGCCAACCTGCCGGCAATACGCCGCGCCGTCGGGTTGCTCTTCCAGGATCCCGACAACCAGTTGTTTTGCCCGACGGTCTACGAAGACGTCGCCTTCGGCCCGTCGCAGTTCGGCGAAACGAAGCACGACGTCGACGCGCTGGTGACGGAAGCGCTGACACAGGTCGGCCTCCGGGGGTACGAACACCGCTCGCCCCACCATTTGAGCGGGGGGGAAAAACAAAGGGTGTGCATCGCGGGGGTGCTGGCCTGCCGGCCGAAGGTGTTCGCGCTCGACGAGCCCACGAGGGACCTCGACCCGCGGGGCAAGCGCCGGTTGAAAGAGATCCTCCGTTCGATCCCCGCCACGAAGATCATCGCCACGCACGACCTGGAGCTCGTCGTGGAATTGTGCGGCCGCACCATCGTCCTCGACGAAGGGTCCGTCGTCGCCGACGGCCCGACGGCCAAAATCCTCTCCGACGAAGAGTTCATGATCGCCCACGGACTGGAAAAACCGCACATCCTGAAACACGCGCATCCGCATCAGTAGGGGGCCCCCGGCCCGCGCCGCGGGTCAGGTGTTGACTGTTTCAAAATCTTTTCTTATCTCACCCTATCACCCGACCGAGGGGGAGAAAGGACGCCCCCGCCCCTTCGATTTCGTCATTCCCGGCAGTCACGAGTTCTTCTCATTCTGCGACACGTACACCGGGGATTTCGGTGCCACCGTCCGATGCCATTTTTCAAGTGAACTGTGAAGTTGTCCGGTCAAAAAAAAACTGACCGATCTCACAAACCGCTCCGTCTGTGGATGTCGGTTTTCGCCGTCTGTCTGCTCGCCGCGGCCGGGGCTGAAGCGCGCCCGGCAGGACGCCGGGCCGATTCGCTCACGACGACGGTCGCGGTCCGCGCGGGGTGGAACGTGGTCTCCCTCCCTGTGGGCACCGGCGCGAGCCTGAAAGACTCGCTCTTCCCGTCGTCGGTCTCCGACGCCTTCCGTTTCGACAGCGGGTATGGGCCCATCGATACGCTCATTCACGGGTACGGGTTCTGGCTGAAGTTCGCCGCGGACGAGACCATTTCCGTTTCGGGCCTCGCCCTGTTCGACGACACGATCGGGGTCCACACCGGCTGGAACCTCATCGGCTCGATCTCCACTCCCGTCGCGGTCATCAAGATTCAGACGCATCCACCGGGTCTCGTCCGGTCGAAGTATTTCACGTTCACGCCCGACTCAGGGTACCGCTCCACCGATACGCTGAAGCCGGGGGTGGGATACTGGGTCAAGACTGCCGGTACGGGGTCGCTCGTGCTGCGTTCGCTGGCCGTTCCCTGCCCCGGAGCGCCGGTCGTGGATTACTCCGGCATGGTGTACCATACCGTCCAGATAGCCGGACAATGCTGGCTGAGGGAAAACCTCAACGTCGGCGAACTGGTTTTCGCCGGGTTGCCTCAGGAGGACAACGGGACGATCGAGAAGTACTGCTGGATCGACGAGCAGGTCAACTGCACCAAGTTCGGCGGGCTCTACCAGTGGAACGAAGCGATGCAGTACGCGACGGCCGGGGGCTCGCGCGGGATCTGTCCGCCCGGGTGGCACATCCCGACCCTGGAGGATTTCAGGACCCTTGACACGGTGACCGCGCATGACGCGAACCATCTCAAGGCGCTGCACCAGGGGTCCGACGGCGGGGCGGGGACCAACCTGACCGGGTTTTCCGCGTTGCTCTCGGGCTACCGGCACCTCGACGGTTCGTTCAGCATGCTCGGATTCCAGACCTATTTCTGGACCTCGACCGGGGACACCGCGGCGACGATACCCGCGCTCTACCTCTTCTATTATTACAGCGATTACTATTTCTACGATCTCGACAGGGGATTCGGGGTGAGCGTGCGGTGCCTGAGGGATTAATTCACTACATTCAGGAGTCGCTCATTTCCGTCCGCCAATTCACCCGGTTCCACGTATTTCGTTCACACCAGGGATCATGACTTCGCAAAAACTCCCGTCCACGCTGGCCTTCCTTCTCTGTTGCTGGTCCATTGCGTCCTCGCAACAAATCGACATCACCGTGGCCAATCTCACGACACCCGGGGCCGCCCTCTCGATGCTCACGGGAGAGAAGGCCGTCCTCCTCGATTCGGTGAAGGCCTCCGCCCCGGGACGTTTCTCATACGAGATGAGGAAGATCTTCCAGCCCGGCATCTACCGGCTCTCCTTCGACGCCAAGCGCTGGGTCGATTTCGTGTACGACAACGAGGACGTCACGCTCGTCACCGACGCGGGGAACATCCGCGACAGCATGAAGGTCGTCGCCTCGGAGGCCAACCGTCTGTTCAACGAGTTCGTCCGGCTGAGCCGGGAGTACAAGGCGAAGGGAGAACTGCTCTCGCTCGTCCTCGCGCGCTATCCGAAGGACGATCCCTACCACGCGGCCACGAAGAACACCCTCACGCAGCTGCAGCGGGAGTATGCCGGATTCGTCGCCACGGCGCGGCTCTCGAAACCGGGCGCGTTCGTCGCGCGCTACATCCGTTCGGCGCAGCTGCCGATGGTGGACGGGGGGATGCCGCCGGAGAAGCAGCTCGAACACCTCAAGGCGCACGCCCTCGACAGCGTCGACTTCTCCGACGCGGACCTGGTCCGCTCCGACCTCTACACGATGAAATCGATCGAGTACCTCACCTACTACCGCAACCCCCAGTTCCCGAAGGAACTGCTCGAGAAGGAATTCAAGAAGGCGGTGGACAGCATCCTCGTGCGGGCGAGGGTCAACGAGACGGTCTACAAGCACGTGACGGAGTACCTCCTCGACGGGTTCAAGAAATTCGGGTTCGAGGGCTGCATCGATTACATCCTCGAGAACTACGTCGTCAAGGACGACCTCTGCCTCGACGAGGGCTCCGGCACCGCCATCGGGAAGATGGTCGAGCAGAAGAAGCTCTTCGTCCCCGGGACCGTGCTCCCGGCGATCGCGCTCCCCGACTCGACCGGGAGGAGGGTCGACCTGAAGGCGCTTCCGGCCGAGCAGTACGTCGTGGTGTTCTATTCGGCCGCCTGCCCGCACTGCCGCACGATGATCCCGAAGCTGAAGGAACTCTACAACGCCAGGAAAACGAAGGCGACCGAGGTCATAGCGGTATCGCTCGACAACAACCGGGACGAGTGGCTCGGTTTCGTGCGCGAGCAGCGCCCGTCCTGGCTCTCCGTCTCCGACCTGCTCGGGTGGAACAGTCCGCTCGTGGACGGCTACCGGCTCTACGCCACCCCCACGATGGTCGTGGTCGACCGGGAGATGAGGATGATCGCCGCGCCGAGGACGGTGGACGACGCGAAGGAATGGTTTTTGCGATGAGGCGCCCGGGCCCCGGCGCCTGATCCCGTCCCGTTTTCCTTTCCGGGCTATCTTGCGTATATTCCCCGGCATATCGTTTCATCCACAACCTTCTGAAGGTCCTTCTCATGTCACACTCCCCGTCCGCGCCGATGTTCATCGCGATTGTCGCCGTGGCCGCGCTCGCCCTGCTGGCGCCCGCGGCGCTCCAATCCCAGTCGAAGTCGTCCTTCGCCTACGACACCGCGCTCTATAATAAGATGGAGTGGCGCGAAATCGGTCCGTTCCGCGGCGGGCGGTCGATCGCCGTCGCCGGCCACCCGGCGCAGCCGAACACGTTCTACTTCGGCGCGACGGGAGGGGGCGTCTGGAAAACCGAGGACGGCGGGAACACCTGGATCAACGTCTCCGACCATTTCCTGAAGGTCGGCATCGTGGGCGCGCTCGACGTCGCGCCGTCCGACCCGAACGTGATCTACGCGGGAACGGGCGAGGCCTGCATCCGCGGCAACACCCAGCCGGGGGAGGGGCTCTACCGCTCGCTCGACGCGGGCAGGACCTGGACGTTCGCCGGGTTGAAGGAGGCGCAGACCATCAGCAAGGTGCGCGTCCATCCGAAGGACGAAAACATCGTCTTCGTCGCGGCGTTCGGTCACGTGTTCGGCCGGAACAAGGACCGGGGCGTCTACCGGTCGAAGGACGGCGGGAAGAGCTGGCAGAAGGTCTTATATAAAGACGACAAGACCGGCGCGGTCGACCTCGTGATCGACCCGAACAACCACCGCGTCGTCTACGCCGCGATGTGGGAGGCGTACCGCAACCCCTGGTCGATGTCGAGCGGCGGACCGGGGAGCGGCCTCTGGAAATCCACCGACGGCGGCGACACCTGGACCGACATCACGAAGAACGAGGGGATGCCGAAAGGGCCGATCGGGAAGATCGGCGTCACGGCCTCCGCGGCGCAGCCCAGACCGCCTCTGGGCGGTGGTCGAGGCCGAAGAAGGCGGCCTCTTCAGGTCGGACGACGCCGGGAAGACCTGGACGCTCGTGAACGACGACCGGAGGATCCGCCAGCGGGCGTGGTACTACTCGCACGTCTACGCCGACACGAAGAACCCCGAGCTGGTCTACCTGCTGAACGTCGGGTTCTATAAATCGCCGGACGGCGGCAAGACGCTCAACGGCGTCGACGTCCAGCACGGCGACAACCACGACCTCTGGATCGACCCGAGCGACCCGTCGCGGATGATCTCCGGGAACGACGGGGGGGCGTCGGTGAGCTATAACGGCGGCGAGACCTGGACCGAGGAGGACGTCGCCACGGCGCAGTTCTACCACGTCACGCTCGACAACGAATTCCCGTACAACGTGTACGGCGCGCAGCAGGACAACAGCACCGTGCGGATCGCCAGTCGCACGTCCGGGTTCGGCATCGACCGGACCGACTGGTTCCCGGTGGCCGGCGGCGAGAGCGGCTACATCGCGGTGAACCCGCTCGACGCGAACGTCACCTACGGCGGCAACTACGGCGGCTACCTCACGAGGTACGACCGGAAGGCCGAGCAGGAGCAGGACATCTCCCCCTGGCCCGACAACCCGATGGGAGGAGGGGCCGGGGCGATGAAGTACCGGTTCCAGTGGACCTACCCGATCGTGGTGTCGCACTTCGACCCGAAGGCGGTCTACGCGACGGCCAACGTGGTCTTCAAGACCACCGACGAGGGGATGAGCTGGAAGATCGTCAGCCCCGACCTCACCCGGAACGACACGTCGAAGATGGCCTCCTCCGGCGGGCCGATCACGAAGGACAACACCAGCGTCGAATACTACGGCACGATCTTCACGTTCGCCGAGTCGCCCGTGAAGCAGGGCGTCCTCTGGTCCGGCTCCGACGACGGCGTCGTGCAGGTGTCGAAGGACGACGGCGCCACCTGGACGAAGGTCACCCCTTCCGGGCTCCCGGAGTGGTCGATGATGAGCATCATCGAGGCGTCGCCGCACGACGCGGGCACGGCGTACGTCGCCGCGAACCGCTACAAGCTGAACGATTTCAAACCGTACATCTTCAGGACCACCGACTACGGGAAATCGTGGTCGAAGGCCGTGAAAGGCATACCGGAAGACGAGTTCGTGCACGTGGTGCGCGAGGACCCGAACAGGAAAGCGCTCCTCTACGCCGGCACCGAGCGCGGCGCGTACGTGTCGTTCAACGCGGGCGGGGAGTGGCAGCCGCTGCAGCTCAACCTCCCGGTCACGCCCGTCCACGACATGGCGGTCCAGAAACGGGAGAAGGACCTCGTGGTGGCGACGCACGGCCGCTCGTTCTGGATCCTGGACGACCTGACCCCGCTCTATCAGTTGACGGACAGGGTCGCGAAATCGGACGTGTTTTTATTCAAGCCCCGCGACGCCTGCCGGACCGGCGGGTTCTCGTTCAGCGCGCCGGGGGTGACGGTCGGGAAGAACCCGCCGTCGGGCGCCGTCGTCTATTATTATTTCAGGACGCCGCCCGCCGCGAAGGACAGCATGAAGCTGTCCTTCTACGACGCCACCGGGACGCTGATCAAGTCGTTCGAGGGCAAGACCGGGAAGGACCAGCCCGCCGGCGGCGGGCCCGGCGGCGGGGGAGGCGGCGGCGGCGGGATGGGCGGCGGACGCGGCAACAGGGACCCGAAGGCCCCGGCCGACTCCGGGATGAACCGGTTCGTCTGGAACATGCGGTACCCCGACGCCGTGGACGTCCCCGGCGCGATCATGTGGGGTGGCACGACACGCGGGCCCGGCGCGGTCCCCGGGACCTACGAGGTCCGTCTCACGGTGGGCGGGAAAACCTTGTCGGAGATGTTCGAGTACAGGAAAGACCCGCGCGTGGCCACGTCGCAGGCCGACTTCCAGGAACAGTTCGACTTCCTGATCCGGATCCGCGACCGCGTTTCCGACGCGCACGAGGCCGTCCTCGCGATCCGCGACATCAGGAGCCAGACCGAGGACCTCGTGAAGCGGCTGGAGAAGCACGACGCGAAGAAGGCCGTTGCCGACAGTGTCAAACGGCTGAATGATCTTCTCACCAAGATCGAGACAGAGATTATTCAGGTGAAGATCAAGGCGGGCCAGGACGCGCTCAATTATCCGATCAGGCTCAACAACAAGATCGCCGGGCTTACCGGTGTGGTGGCGAGCGCCGACGCCCGGCCCACGCAGCAGTCGCGCGACGTGTTCGACGAACTGAGCGGCCGGCTCGAAGCGCAGCTCGCGGAGTTCCGGAAAATCCGCGACACCGAGCTTCCGGCGTTCAACGCGCTGGTGAAATCGCTCGAGGTCCCTGCCGTCATCCTGAAGCCGGTGGAACGGCCGAAGTGAGGCTGGCGATCCGGAACGGCGCGACGGCGTCGGACCATCCGTCCGGCCTCCCGTGAAACTGGTCCTCCTCAACCCGGTGCTGGAGGCGCTGGAGGACGCCGCCAACATGGAGGCGATCCGCCGGCTCGTCATGTGGTTTTCGGCCCGAGCGAGCGGCGCCGGGTCCCCCGGCGGGATCCCGCAGCCACCGCGTTCGCTCGGGCCCGACGACCTGCTCCTCCTCCCGGAGCATTTCATCTTCACCGATGATCCCGGGAGATACGACGCCTTCGTCGCAGAAATGGCCGCACTCGCGGGATGCACGGTCGTCGGCGGATCGCACCACCGGAGGATGGACGGAAGGAAAATCAACTACGGCGCCGTCGTCCGGCCGGACGGCGCGAGGATCGCGGAGTACTCGAAGCTCCGACCTTATTTCAACGAACAAAACCACGTCGGACCGGGCGATGCCTTCGGCGAGTTCAGCGTCGGCGGCAGGAACGTGCTCGTGCTGGTCTGCGCGGACTTCTGGTATTCGGACCTGGTCCTGAAGGCGAAGTCGGCGCCCGACCTCATCCTGGTGCCCGCGCTCTCGGTGAGCCGGAAACCGGACCCGTACTACTCCCGCGCGCTCTGGCGGCACCTGGCGGTGGCCCGCGCGTACGAGTTCGGTGCGTACGTGGGGATCAGCGACTGGGACGAGGCCTCGGCCCTGCCGGAATACCGCACCTCCGGCGTGGCGGGGCTCGCCGATCCGGTCACGACCGCGCCGGGGAAATTCTTCACCGCGGTCGACGCCGGCGGGGCGGGAATGTACGACCTCGATTTTACCGCGATCGGGGCCTTCCGCGAAGACCGGAGGATGCGGGGATTTTTCTGGAAGTAGGCGGGGCCGGACGCGGGACCCGGCTCCCGGCGCGACGCCCGGCTCCCGGCGCGACGCCCGGCTCACGACTCGATGCCCGGCTCCCGGCAGTCATCGGAAACGAATTGTAACCATTTCACGGTGCGAACATGACCCGCGTAGCAATCGTCCAGACCAATCCTGAATTCGGCAACCTCGTGAAGAACATCGCCGACGCCGGGGAGCTCGCCGGCTCGGTGGAGGCGGACCTCTACGTCCTGCCGGAGCTCTTCAGCACCGGGTACAACTTCGCGAACCGGAAGGAGGTCGAAAAGCTCTCCGAGCCCGCCGATGGGAGCGCGTTCCGTGCCATGGCGGCGCTTGCGGCGAAACTCAGGGCGCACATCGTGTACGGTTTCGCGGAGAAGACGGAGCAATGTTTCAATTCGGCCGCGCTCGTCGGCCCGAAGGGGTTGGTGGGGATCTACCGGAAGGTGCACCTCTACGCCAGGGAGACGCTCTTCTTCGCGCCGGGCGACCTCGGGTTCCCCGTCTTCGACCTGCCGTTCGGCAGGGTGGGGATGATGGTCTGCTTCGACTGGATCTACCCCGAGAGCGCCCGCACGCTCACGCTGAGGGGCGCGCAGATCATCGCGCACCCGTCGAACCTGGTGATGCCCTACTGCCCGGACGCGATGATCACCCGGTGCCTGGAGAACAAGGTGTACGCGGCGACGGCGAACCGGATCGGGACCGAGAAGCGCGGCGGCCTCGAGCTGCGCTACATCGGCTCGAGCGAAATCGTCTCTCCCTCCGGCGAAATCCTCGTCAGGATGGAGGCGAACGAGGCCGGCATCCGCGTCGTCGAGGTGGACCTGAAGACCGCGCTGAACAAGAAAATCAACCGCTACAACGACCTGATGGCGGGCAGGAGGCCGGCGGAGTACCGGAATTGAGCCCGTCCCGCTCCGTTGACTTTCACCCGGTTTTTTGGTAGCATAGGCCCGGCATTTTTATGAGTTTCACGGCGTCAATCACCATTCCGGAGGCGGTATGCATAAAAAAGTGATCCCGGGCTTCATCGCGGTCTACGTCGTGATGAGCCTGCTGAACTTCCTCATCCACAACGTCTTGCTGAAAGAAACGTACATGACGCTGGTCGGGACGGGAATGATGCGGGGCGAAGCCGCCGGGACGATGTGGATCTACTTCGTGACGGCGCTCGTCGTCTCGTTCTTCTTCTCGCTCATCTTCTCGAAGGGCTACGAGGGCAAGGGGGTCGGCGAGGGGCTCCGGTTCGGCCTCTACGTCGGCTTGATGATGGCGACGCCCTTCGCGTACGATTCGTACGCGTCATACCCGATCCCGTACCACCTCGCGCTGCAGTGGTTCCTCTACACGACGGTCGAGTACGTCGTCCTCGGCGTGGTCGTGGCGGCGGTCTTCGGAAAATCGAAAGGCGTGACCGCGGCGTAACGCGGTCCGCGCCATGGGATTCGGGGGCGTTCACGCCGCGACACGGCCTGAACGCCCTTTCCTTTCCCGGGCGGGGCGCATCCGGCCATGAAACGATCGATCCTCCTGACCAACGCGAGCCGGATGTACGCCGGCGGGGAGTTCTACGCGCTCCTCCTCGCGGGCGAACTCGCGGCGAGGGGCCACGACGTCACGGTCTCCTGCCGCCCGGACAACCTTCTCGCCGCCAAATGCCGCGCCCGCGGGATCGCGACCGCGACTGTGGAGTTTCCACTCAGGGGGGGCCTGCGGCAATGCGTCCGCGAACTGCGGGACGTCATCAAACGCCGGGGCGTTACCATCGTCCACACCAACACGAACTACGACCGCACCGCCGGCGCGATCGCGGCGCGGCTCTCAGGCGCGCGGCACGTCGCCAGCATCCACAGTTTTCATTCGATCCAGCACAACCTGACGCACTGGCTCAGGAACCGGTTCTGGACCGACCGCTTCATCACCCTCGGTGAGGGTGCGAAGGCGATCCTGACGCGCGAGGACGGCATCCCGCCGGACTGCATTTCGATTGTGCCGCTCGGCCTCGACCCGGATGAAATGCGCCGCTCGGACGATCTCCGGGCGAAGGCCCGCCGCGAGTTCGGGCTCGCCGACGGCGAGCTCCTCCTCGGCAACGTGGGGCGGCTCGTGCCGTTCAAGGGCCAGGAGTACCTGCTGAAGTCGTTCGCCGAGGTGTCGAAAAGCCGGCCCGGAGCGAAGCTGATGATCGTCGGGGACGGGGAGCTGGAGGAAGAGCTCAGGAGGACGGCGTCCGAGCTCGGGATCGCGGGCCGGACGATCTTCACCGGTTTCAGGGACGACATTCCGTCGTTGTACTCGGCGATGGACGTCTACGTCCACTCGTCGGTGGAGGGGGGAGGGGAGACGTTCCCGTTCGCCGTCCTGCAGGCGCTCGCCTTCGGCCTGCCGATGGTGGTGACGGAGGTGGGGGAGGTGGGGTCGATGGTGGAGAAGGGCGTGACGGGGTTTGCCGTGAAGGACCGGGACCCGGGCGTTTTCGCCGGGGCCCTCGCGGCGCTTCTCGACGATCCCGCGCTGCGCGGTTCGATGGGGAGGGAAGGACGAAACCTGCTGATGAAAAAATTCACCGTCGCCGCGATGGCGGACGGCGTGGAGGCGGTGTACGACTCCCTCGGGGAACGCGGGTGAGCGGGTGTGGTCCCGCGGGGTTCCCGGGCGGAGGCGCGGGGGACTCCCGGGCGCGGGCGCGCCGGTAAAATGGTTGTGTTTTGACGCCGCATTCTCTACATTATTGACCTGACAGACTTCATTATCCGATAGAAAACCCCGAATGGACCAGACAGTCCTCCTGAGCGAGGAAAACCAGCGGCTGAGGAAGGCCGTCGAAGAGTTGTCGATACTCAACGACCTCGCCAGGGTCATCAGCTCCACGATGACGCAGGACGCGGTGATCGAGGCGGTCGTGAAGCGCGCCGTGCGCGCGACCGGCGGACAGCAGGGGATGATCACGATGGTGGACGAACAGGCCCCGACGGAGATGAAAACCCTCATCCGGGCGCAGAATTCGACCTCCAACATCCAGACCTTCCACCTGAACCAGAACATCCTCGGGTGGATGATGATCAACAAGAAGCCGCTCCTGGCGAACGACCTCCACAACGACCCGCGCTTCAGCGGCGTGCACGTCGAGGGGAGCTTCCATTCGCTGCTGTGCGTTCCGCTCCTGGTGAAGAACCGGATGATCGCGATCCTCGCGGTCTTCAACAAGAAGGACGTCGCGGCGTTCACCGAGGACGACAAGCGGCTGCTGTCGATCATCGCCGCGCAATCGGCGCAGATCCTCGAAAATGCCCGGCTCTACGAGCAGGAAAAGGACCTCCAGAGGATGCAGGAGGAGATCAGGTTTGCGGCCAAGATCCAGAGCGAGCTGCTTCCGAAGGAATTCCCGCGCATCCCCGGGTACGACATCGCCGGAAAGAGCATCCCGGCGCAGGCGATCGGCGGGGACTATTTCGATTTCATCCCGGTCGACAAGACCAGGATCGCCATCACGCTGGGCGACGTCACGGGCAAGGGACTCCCGGCCGCCATGCTGATGTCCAACGTGCAGGCCACGCTGCGCGGACAGACCCTCGTGAGCAACTCCCCCAAGGAAGTCATCATCCGCTCGAACCGGCTTCTCTACATGAGCACGAGCGCGGAAAAATTCGTGACGCTCTTCTACGGCATCCTCGACACCACCGAGCACAATTTCTGGTTTTCGAACGCGGGGCACGACAACCCGTACGTGATTTCGCCGGCCGGGGAGATCCGCCGGCTGAAGACGGGCGGGACGGTGCTGAGCGTGATGGAGGAATTCCCCTACGAGGAGGAAAAGGTGGCGATCCCGAAGGACGAGGTGGTGGTGATCTACTCCGACGGCATCACCGAGGCGATGAACGCCGCCGACGAACTCTACGGCGAGGAACGCCTCGTCGAGGTGCTCCAGAAAGTGAAGGGACAGTCGGCGATCGAGATCATCGACGCCGTCATCGCCGGCGCCCGGGCGCACGCCGGGAAACACCCCCAGTCCGACGACATGACCATCGTCGTCGTGAAACGCACGGGGGCCTGACCCGGGGAACGAACGCGGCCGCGTCCGGAAGGCCCAGGAGCTTTGACCCCATCGGGTATCATGCCCAACAGTTCTCCTGAACAGCGGCGGCTCGCCGCGATCATGTTCACCGACATCGTCGGCTACAGCGCCGTGACGCAGCGCGACGAGTCGCTCGCCCTCAGGCTCCTCAGCGAGCAGAAAAGGATCGTCCGCCCCCTCGTGCCCGCCTTCGAGGGCCGGGTGGTCGAAACCATCGGCGACGCCTTCTTCGTGGAGTTCCCCAGCGCCCTCCAGGCCGCGCTCTGCGCCGCGGAGATCCAGAAGACGCTCCACCATCGGAACGCGACGGCCGCCCCCGGCGAGGAGATCAGGCTGCGCATCGGCCTCCATGTCGGCGACGTGGTCCACTCCGGCGCCAACGTGCACGGCGACGGGGTGAACATCGCCGCCCGGGTCCAGCAGGTCGCGCTCCCGGGCGGGATCTGTCTTTCGGAGGACGTCGCGAGGCAGGTCCAGAACAAGATCCCGTACAAGCTGCTCAAGCTCGGCCGCGGGGACCTCAAGAACATCCGCCTCCCGGTCGACATCTATTGCGTGCTGCTCCCCTGGGAGAAGCGCTCATCGGGGATCACAGAGCGCGCCGGGTTCCTGCTCGGCCGCAGAAAGACCCGCCGGACCCTCCTCCTCGCCGGCGCCGGCCTGGTCGTGGCGGCGGCCGCACTCTGGATCGCGTTCAACGCGCCCGCTCCTCCCGCGCCGGCCGACCGCATCGCGGTCCTGCCGTTCGTCAACATCAGCGCCGACCAGGGCGACGAATATTTCGCCGACGGCCTCACCGAGGAACTCATCTCGAACCTCTCCAAGATCCGTGACATGAACGTCATCGCCAGGACGTCGGTCTTCAAGTACAAGAACGCCGGGGTGGACATCGCCGAGATCGGCCGAGCGCTGATGGTCGGGTCGATCCTGGAGGGGAGCGTCCGGAAGAACGGCAACACCGCCCTGATCACCGTGAACCTGACGGACGTCGCGACGCAGAAGAACATCTGGAGCCAGGACTACACCCGCGAGATCACCGACGTGTTCGCCGTGCAGGCGGACATCTCGATGCGGGTCGCCGAAAAGCTGAAGATCACGATGCTCTCGGGCGACGAGGAGAAACTGCGCCAGCGCGGGACGGAACACCCCGACGCCTTCCGGTACTACCTCCTCGGACGGGAGGCGTTCAACCAGCGGACCGAGGGGTCGATCCTGAGCGCGATCGGGTATTTCAACAGCGCCGTCTCGCACGACACATCGTTCGCGCTGGCGTACGCCGGGCTGGCGGACTGTTACACGCTCATCGGCGGGGCCGGCTACACGTCGATGCCGAGGGACAGCGCCGTGGGGAGCGCGATCCGCATGGCGCGCCGCGCTCTCGCGCTCGACCCGTCGCTCGCCGAAGCGCACGCGTCGCTCGCCTACGTGCAGTTCCGCCTCGAATGGGATTTCGCCGGGGCGGAGGCGGGGTTCCGCCGCGCGATCGAGCTCAAGCCGGGATACGCCAAAGCCTACGAATGGTACGGGTTGTTGCTCGCGCTCCGACTCCGCCTGGACGAGGCCCTGGCGGCGATGCGGAAGGCGGAGGACCTCGACCCGCTCTCGACGAGCGTCAGCACGGGCGTTGGGCGGGTCCTCTTCTTCAAGGGACTCCACGCCGAATCCATCGAACAGTTCCGCAAGACGTTGACGCTCGATCCCCTCTACGCCGAGGCGTATTTCGGGATGGGCATGACGTACGCGGTGCAGAAGAAGTACCGGGAGGCGGCCGAAGCGCTCGGAGAGGCGGACAGGCTCTCCGGCGGGAGAAAGATCATCAGGGCGACGCTCGGCGCCCTGTACGGACTGCAGGGGAACAGGGCCGGGGCGGAGCGGATCCTGGAATCGCTCCGGAAGCCCGACGACGGGACGAAGCCGTCGCCGTATCTCCAGGCCACCGTCCTGCAGGGTCTCGGCCGCACCGAGGAAGCCATCGCGATGCTCGAACGGTCCTACGAAGAGCGGGAGGGCCTGCTGATCTACCTCCGGGTCGATCCGCTGGGCGGGAGCTTCGGCGAAGACCCCCGCGTCATGGCCCTGATAAGGAAAATCGGATTGACCGACTGATCCGGGGCGCTCCCGCGGGATCCCGGGGGCGGTCCGGGGAATTCGCGACCGGTCGGGCGAATCCCCGGCCGGATACTCCTTGCTTCTCTTCCCTAATCGCCGTATTTTTCCATCTCACCGTCGTCCCCTCTCCACCACACACGGTAGCATCGAAATGAAAATTTGTGCAGCCATCGCCCTCGGGCTGTTCCTCCTCCTCGCGGCGGACCGCTCGGCGGCCCAGATGTCGTTCGGGATGCAGGAGAACGAGTCCCGCTTCGATTCATCGCTCTCGGCCGATTCCCTCCGGAGCTGGATGAAACTCCTCACGGCGCGGCCGCACCACGCGGGGTCGCCGTACGGGAAGGCGAACGCGGAATTCATCGCGGGGCGGATGAGGGACTGGGGTTTCGAGACGACGATCGAGACGTTCGAGGTCCTCTTCCCGACGCCGAAGTCGAGGTCGCTCGAGCTGCTCGGGCCCGGGACCTACAGCGCGAAGCTCACCGAGCCCCCCGTCGAGGGTGACGCGACGTCGGGCCAGTCCGCCGAGCAGCTCCCCATCTATAACGCCTACTCGGTCGACGGCGACGTGACCGGCGAGCTGGTCTACGTGAACTACGGCGTGCCCGCCGACTACGAGGAGCTGGACAGGCGCGGCATCGACGTCGCCGGGAAGATCGTCATCGCCCGGTACGGCGGATCGTGGAGGGGGATCAAGCCGAAGGTGGCCGCCGAACACGGCGCCATCGGGTGCATCATTTTTTCGGACCCCTCGGAGGACGGCTACAGGGCGGGCGACGTCTACCCGGCCGGCGGCTGGAGGAACGAATTCTCGGCGCAGCGCGGCTCGGTCGCCGACATGCCGATCCATCCCGGCGATCCGCTGACGCCCTTCGAGGGCGCGACGAAGGGGGCGAAACGGCTCGCGCTGAAGGACGCGCAGACGCTCACGAAAATCCCGACCCTGCCCGTCTCGTACCACGACGCGAAACCCTTCCTCGAGGCGCTCGCCGGGCCCGTCGTGCCGGACGGCTGGAAGGGCGCGCTCCCGATCACGTACCACTTCGGGCCGGGGCCGGCGAAGGTCCGGCTGGCGGTCTCGTTCAACTGGGACATCGTACCGATCCACGACGTCGTGGCGACCCTCCGGGGCTCCGAGCGCCCGGACCAGTGGATCGTCCGCGGCAACCACCACGACGCCTGGGTCAACGGGGCGCTCGACCCGGTGAGCGGGCTCGTCGCGATGATGGCCGAGGCCCGCGCGTTCGGCGCGATGGCGAAACAGGGGTGGAAGCCGAAACGGACCATCGTCTACTGCGCGTGGGACGGCGAAGAGCCCGGCCTGCTCGGCTCGACCGAGTGGGCGGAGGCGAACGCCGTCGAACTGCAACAGAAGGCCGCGGTCTACATCAACACCGACGCCACCGGCCGGGGGTTCCTCTACGCCGGCGGATCGCACACCCTCGAAAAGTTCTTCAACACCGTCACGAGGGACGTGCACGATCCCCAGTACGGCATCAGCGTGAAGGACCGCTCCCGCGCCGCGGGGATCATCTCCTCCTCGGGCGACGAGCGCGCCCGCTACCGCAGCGGCGGCGACCTGCCGCTCGACCCGCTCGGCTCCGGCTCGGACTACACCCCCTTCCTCCAGCACCTCGGGGTGGCCGCGCTCAACGTCGGGTTCGGGGGCGAGGACAAGTACGGGCAGTACCATTCGGCATACGATTCCTACGACCATTACACCCGCTTCTGTGACACGGATTTCTCGTACGGCGTCACGCTGTCGAAGACCTGCGGCCGCGTGGTCCTGCGGATGGCCGACGCCGACGTGCTGCCGTTCGAGTTCGACAGCTTCGCCTCGACGGTCGCGACGTATCTCAAGGAGGTCCAGGACCTCGCGGACCGTCTGCGGACCGAGGCGGTCGAACACAATACCCAGGTCAGCGAAAAAAGCATCGTCTACTCGAGCGACCCGAAGGAGAAGTCCGCAGTCCCGAAAAAGCTGGACGAAGTGCCACACTTCAATTTCGCCCCGCTGCAGAACGCCGTCGACGCCCTGAAGGAGAGCGCGGCGAAGTACTCCGCGAAGGTGAACGAACTGATCAACGGCGGGGCCTCCGTTTCCCTCGAGAAGAGGCGGGCCCTCGACGCCGTGCTCCTCGGGATGGAGCAGCGGCTGACGCTCAAGAAGGGGCTGGCCGGCCGCCCCTGGTACGTCCACCAGGTCTACGCCCCCGGGATGTACACCGGGTACGGCGTCAAGACCCTGCCCGCGGTCCGCGAGGCGCTGGAACTGCGGAGGTGGAAGGACGTCGACCCCGAGATCGGGTCCGTCGCCGCAGTCCTGGCCCACTACACCGCGGGGATCGACGAGGCGCTGAGGATCCTCTCGGAGTAGCGATGTCCCTTTCGCACAAAGAGCGCCTTCGTCTTAACATCCTCTTCGAAAACATCGACGACGACGTCTTCGCGGGGATCTTCCCGAAACTCCACGAGCGCCACTACCGCGCCGGCGGGGTCATCGTGGAGGACAACACCGACGGCGACGAGCTCTTCCTGCTGGTCGAGGGCCGCGTCCGCATCATCAAGCGCACGAAAACCGGCGAGGAAAACCTCCTCGCCCTGCTCCACGCAGGCGATTTCTTCGGCGAGCTCGAGCTGGTCGACGCCCGCCCGCGGTCGGCGCGCGTCATCGCCGTCGAGGACTGCGTCGTCTTCTCGCTCAGGAAGGCCGACTTCGACCGGCTCCTCGAAGAGAGCCACGCCTTCGCCACCCGCCTGATGCAGGTCGTGAGCATCCGCCTGCGCGCCCTGAACAACCACTTCGTGAAGGAGCTGGAAAGCTTCATCCGGAAATCGGGCGCCGAGATGGAGAAAATGCAGCAGCTGATCGAGGCCTCGAAGGCGCTGAACTCGACGCTCGACCTCGCGCGCCTGCTCGACATCATCCTCGACATCGCGCTCAGGACCGTCGGGGGGGACCGCGGCACGGTCTACCTGGTCGACCGCAAAAAGGAAGAGCTCTGGTCGATCATCCTGAAGGGAAACACGCAGGTGACGATCCGGCTGCCGTTCGGGAGGGGCATCGCCGGGTACGTGGCCGCCTCGGGCGACACGCTCAACATCCCCGACGCCTACCTCGACCCGCGGTTCAACCCCGACGTCGACAAGCAGACCGGGTACCGCACGAAGACCATCCTCTGCATGCCGATGCGGAACAAGGACGGCGACACCATCGGGGTGTTCCAGCTCCTGAACAAGCGCGTCGGCGCCTTCACCGCGGACGACGAGGGTTTCATCACCGCCCTCTCGATCCACGCGTCGCTCGCGATCGAGAACGCGCGTCTCTACGAGGGGGAGAAGGCGCTCGCCAGCATCCGGGAGGAAGTCCGGCTCGCGGCGAAGATCCAGATGGACCTCCTTCCCGCGACGGTGCCCGCCCTCGACGGGTACGAGCTGGCCGGCACCTCGATCCCCGCTCAGGTGGTCGGGGGGGACTATTTCGATTTCATCCGCCTCGCCGGGGGGAGGATGGGGATCTGCCTCGGCGACGTCTCGGGGAAGGGGATGCCCGCCGCCCTGCTGATGGCGAACCTCCAGGCCACGCTCCGCGGCCAGACCCTTCTCGACCCGGAGGTGGCCGGCACCGTCCGCCGGTCCAACCGGCTGCTCTTCGAAACGACGTCCCCGGAGAAATTCGTGACGCTCGTCTACGGCGCGCTCGACCCGAAGAAGCACACGTTCCGTTTCACGAACGCGGGGCACGACCATCCCTGCCTCTTCCGGAAGGAGGGGAAGCCGCTCCGCCTCGAGTCGGGCGGGATCGTGCTCGGGATCCTCCCGGACTACGACTACACCGAGGAGAGCGTCGAATTCCATCCCGGCGACGTGCTGGTCATCTACTCGGACGGCATCGTCGAATCGATGGACGCGCTCAACGCGCAGTTCGGCCTGGATCGCCTGACCGGCGTCATCCGGGACCGCCTCGACGACACCGCCGGCGAGATCCTCTCCGCGATCGTCGACGCGGCGCAACGGCACGCGGGGTCCGCCCCGCAGTACGACGACATGACGGTCGTCGTGGTGAAACGAGTACGCTGAGTCCCCGCGAACCATCATCGATCGAATCCCATGAAACTGTTCTTCTTTCTGACGCTCATGATCACCACGATTCAAGCGGGCCACGCCGGTCCGAAGACCGTCGAATACACGCTCGGCATGCCCGACCCGGCCGGCCACATCTTCACCGTGAGCGTGACGCTCGACGGGCTCGGCCCGGACGAGCAGTTCGTCGACCTCACGATGCCCGCCTGGCGGCCGGGCCGGTACGCCATCCTCGACCTGGCCGGCGGCGTGCTCGATTTCGAGGCCGCCGACGGCTCCGGCAAAAAGCTGGAATGGCGGAAGCTCGACAAGTCCACGTGGCGCGTCTCGACAGCGGGGAAGGCGGAGCTCCAGGCGACGTACCGCGTCTACGCCGACGAGTTCAATCTCAGGACGAGGGGCCTGGACGAGGACCACGGTTTCGTGGACGGGGCGGCGCTGTTCCTGTACTGCGAAAAATACCGCTCCCTTCCCGTGCGCCTCGAGGTGAAGCCGTTCAAGGGCTGGCACGTCACCACGGGGCTCGACGGAAAGGGGAAAAATTACACCGCCCCCGACTACGACTACTTCGTGGACTGCCCCATCGAGATCGGGACGCAAAAAGACCACGAGTTCAAGGTCAAGGGCGTGCCGCACGTGCTGAGCGTCTCCGGGCAGGCGACGTACGACGCCGACTCGGTGACTCGCGACATCGCGAAGATCGTCACACTGATGAGCGATTTCTGGGGCGACATGCCGTATCAACGGTACGTGTTCCTGCTCCACGCCGCGCCGTGGGCGGGCGGCGGCACCGAGCACATCAATTCCACCATCATGGGAACCCGGCCCGAGAACCTCGTTCCGGGAGACGGTTACCGCGGGTTCCTCGGACTCGTCGCGCACGAATACTTCCACACCTGGAACGTGAAGCGGCTCCGGCCGAAGGGGATCGTGCCCTACGACTACACGAAGGAGAATTACACGCGCGAGCTCTGGATCGCCGAGGGGACGACCTCCTATTACGACGAACTCCTGCTGGTGCGGGCGGGATTCAACACGCCCGACCGCCTCCTGAGCTCGATCGCGTCCGACATCCGCGAGGACCGGATGCGCCCCGGGAACGCGGTGCAGTCGCTCTCGGAGTCGAGCTTCGACGCCTGGATCAAGTTCAGCCGCGGCGCGCCGCACTCGTACAACACCGAAACGGATTTTTACGGGAAGGGGGGCCTGGTCAGCCTGCTGCTGGACCTCACCATCAGGGACACCACCGCCAACGCGAAATCGCTCGACGACGTCATGCGCCTGATGTATGCCCGGTTCCCCGGAGGCGGGGCAGGCTACACCGTGGATGATTTCCAGGCGGCGGCATCCGAGGTGGCGGGCGTCGATCTATCACGGTTCTTCGGCGACTACGTCCACGGCACGAAACCGCTCCCGTGGGAAGAGGCGCTCCTCGCGGCGGGGCTGCGGCTGGCCCCGAAGGACTCCGTCGCGAAACCGTGGATCGGCCTCTCGACGAGGGAGACCGGCGACAGGCTGTTCGTCAGCCGGATCGTGGACGCCTCGCCCGCCCGCGCGGCCGGCATCGACGGCGGGGACGAGATCGTCGCGCTGGACGCCAAGAAGGTCAACGCCCGGGACTTCGAGAAGGCCGTCTCCTCGAAGAAGAAGGGGGACACGCTGAAGCTGACCGTGTTCCGGGACAACGCACTGAGGGAATTTTCGATCAAGGTGAAGGACGCGCCGATTCCGGAATACGGCATCGGGAAAATTTCCGAACCCACGCCGGCGCAGAAATCGGTCTACGAGGGCTGGCTCTCGACGAAGTGGGAATGAAGGTCACAGGCCGCCACTCACATTTTCCTCCACGGGGATATAAGCCATGAAATCGATATCGCGTTTCCTGCTCCTGATGCTCCTGCCGGCGTTCCTCCTGGCGTTCCCCACCACGGTCGAGGCCCAAAACGTCTTCATCGTGGTCATCGACGGCGCGAGGTATTCCGAGACATTCGAACTCAAGGACCGGAACTTCCCCAGGATCTGGAACGACCTGCGGCCGCAGGGGACGCTCTTCACCAGCTTCCGGAACGAGGGGAAGACCGTCACCTGCCCGGGGCACGCCGCTTTCCTCACCGGCAATTATGAGGACCTGAAGAACGACGGCTCCGAACGCCCGCACCATCCCACGCTGTTCGAATACTACCGGGCGAAGAGCCACGCCGGCGACACCTGCTGCGCCGTGGTGCCCGGCAAGGAGAAACTCCGCGTCCTGACGCACAGCACCGACGAGCTCTTCGGCGAGAAATTCGGCGCGAAATACACCGCGGCCGGGGACATGTCCGACACCGCGACCTGGACGGCGTTGAAGCGGTTGATGGACGCCGAACACCCCCGCCTCGTCATCGTCAATTTCCCTTCCGTCGACGTCGCCGGGCACGATTCGAACTGGACCGGATACCTGCGGGCCCTGCGGGGAGCCGACAGCCTCGTTTACCTTCTCTGGAACAAGATCCAATCGGATCCTGTCTATAAGGATAAGACCACGATGTTCGTCTCCTCCGACCACGGCCGCCACGACGACGCGCACGGCGGGTTCCAGCACCACGGGTGTTCGTGCGAAGGGTGCCGGCACATCATCGGCTTCGGCATCGGCCGCGGGTTCCTCGCGGGCGCGGTGGTGGCCGACAAGGTCGGGCAGGTCGACATTCGCGCCGCGGCCGCCGAACTGCTCTCGATTCCGATCCCGAAGAACGACGCTAGGCCGGTCCTGACCGACCGGCCCTGAGGGATCAGGCCTCAACGGCCAGCCCTTGCAGCCGGACCCGGGCCCTGCCGATCGCCGACGCCGATCCGTGCGTCCGGCCACGCCCCGATAGATTCCCTCCCCGGATGTTCGTATATTCCCCCCCGAGAATGAAAGGAACCCCGATGGCCCGCACAGATACGATCCCGAAGGCCGCGCTCGTCGCGGCGCTCCTGTTCGCCATCCAGTCGGCCGGAACCCGCGCCACGGCGCAGGTGCCCGATTTCTCGGTCCAGATGGCCGACTCCGACTACCGGGAGCTCTTCACCCGCGACGTCTTCGACGAAACGTACCTGGCCGCGCCGTTCACCTCGCACGACACGACCTGGACGGGGGCCCAGATCAGGTTCAAGGGGAATTCGACGAGGTACTACGCCAAGAAATCGTACCGGGTGCGGACCGCGGCCTCCGATCTCTATTACGGCCAGCGCGCCCTCAACTTCAACTCGATGTACACCGACAAGTCGTTCCTGCGGGAGAAACTCTCCTGGGACCTCTGCCACGACATCGGAGCCCTCGCGACGACCGCAACCCACGCGAATTTTTCGATCAACGGCGGGCCGAAGGGACTTTTCGCGCTCATCCCGAAAGTCGACAGGTACCTCCTCCAGGTCAACGGCCGCACCGTCTCGCCGATGTACGACACCGACGACTACTACGCCCTGGCGGACCTGACCCCGCAGCCGGACAGCCTGCTCATGCTCTATTATCCCAAGGAGGTCGGTCCTTCCGCCGATTATTCCGACCTCGCCGGCCTCATCGCCGCGCTGAACGACGCGCCCGCCGGCTCGTTCGCCGACACCGTGCGCCGCTACTTCGACACGACGAGCATCCTGCAGTGGTTCGCGGTGAACACGCTCACGATGATGACCGACTCCTACGACAAGAACTACCTTCTCTACCGCGACACCCTGCGCCCCGCGCAGCAGTGGACGGTGATCCCGTGGGACTACGACCTCTCCTGGGGGAGGACGGGCGACCTCGCGGTGCCGTACCCGGCGTCGCTCCTCAACGACGGGTTCGCCTACACGTTTCCGCCCCTCAATGGCCCGGACAACGTCCTGAAGGACCGGTTCATGGCGACGCCGGAGCTATGGAACGGATTTAGAGCGTACCTCGCGGGGGTCCTCGACACGGTGTTCATCGAGTCGCGTCTCTGGCCCCGGATCGACAGCCTCGCGAACCTCGTCAGGGCCGACGCGGCCGCCGACCCGGAGCGCTGGGGCACGATGGAGGATTTCGAGGAACACGTCGAGGCGCTGAAATACTACGTCACCGCGCGAAGAAACTACCTCCTCAAGACGTTCATCAATCCCCCTTCCGGGACGTACGACATCGAGACCGCGCCGTTCACCGGCGAAGGCGTGCCGCATCATTTTGTCGGCGTCGACGGACGCCTCCTCGCGACGCTCTGGTTTACCGGCGTCACCGGCCTGGACAGTGTCACGGTCATAACGCATCCGGCCGCGATGCCGCCGGACATGCCCCCGCCCTTCGACGCGCGGTGGGTAAACCGGTGGGTCGAGGTCATCCCGCATCCTTCTTCGGCGCAATTCACGGCGACGTTCCGGTGGGCGTACCAGGACGTTTCATCGACCGACCGGGAAGTCGGGACCGGAGTGGGGGACGAACGCCTCCTGCGCGCGCACCATTTCGACGGGAGCGCCTGGACGACGCTCCCCGGCGAGGTGAACGGCTTCGCCAACACCGTCTCCATCAACCCGCTGACCGCCGCGCTGACCGGACCGGGAAAATATTTCGCGCTGATGCTCTCGGAGACGTACGAGAACACGTGGACGGAACAGGCCAATCACTACTGGGAGCGGTGGCACGACATCCGGTTCACCGATTCGCTCCACGGCTTCATCGTCGGCGAGCACGGCTCGTTCCTGCGGACGAGCGACGGCGGCGACACCTGGGAGCGCGATTCGATCGGGAGCGCACTGCACTTTTTCTCGGGAAACCAGAGCGGGGCTTCGGGGAGGATATTCGCTGCCGGCGAAGCCGGGAGTTTTTACCAGAGCGACGACACCGGCAGGAATTGGACGGACGCCGCGCTCGGCGTCACCGACAATCTGCGCGCCGTTTCGTTCGACGGGGCCGCGGGCGTGGTCGTCGGCGACAGCGGCAGGGCGTTCCAATCGCCGGACGGCGGATCGGCCTGGTACGAGCTCGCCACCGGGCTCACGGACAATTTCGCGGCCGTGCGCTATGCGAACGCGCCGCTGAATTACTTCGTCGCGGCGGGCGCGCAGGTGCGGATATTCACCGAATCGCTCCTCCCTCCGCCGAACGGTTTCTGGCTGTCGAAATCGATCCCCGTCCCGCACGTCACCCGGTCGCTGGACCTGCACGGCAGCACGATCTGGGTCGCCGGGGACAGCGGTTTCGTGGCCTTTGCCGGCATCGGCGATACGGCCGTGACGGAACGGAACCTCCCCGTCGCGGTGTCCCTGAAGTCGATCGTCGCGCTCGACTCACTGAGGGTCTACGTCGCCGGCGACGGGGGCGCCATCTATTATACGGCCGACGCGGGGCTGACCTGGTACCGGCAGCTGACCGGCGACACGCACGACCTCACCGCGATGGCGTTCACCGGGAGCGGCAGGGGATACGCGGTGGGGAACGGCGGCACGATCCTCCGGACCGACCTCCCCGGCACACTCACGGGAACAGGCACGGACGGCCCGGCGACCCCGTCGGCATTCCGGCTGTTGCAGAATTACCCGAACCCCTTCAACCCGGCCACGACCATTTCGTTCGACCTCCCGTCGGAAGCGATCGTATCGATTGAAATATTCGATGTCCTCGGCAGGTCCGTCGGTTCGTCCCTCTCCGGCGCGCGCTCCGCCGGCATGCCGTCCGGTGAACTCCTGCCCGCCGGGCGCCACGCCGTGGAATGGAACGCGGGCCGTCACGCCTCCGGGGTCTACTTCTACAGGCTGAACGCGGTCGACCGGTCCGGAACATCGACCTTCACCGGCATGAAAAAAATGGTGCTGGTGCGTTGATGGGGCGAACGATCGCGTTCATCGTGGTGACGTTGCTCGCCGCTCTCCCGGCCGCGGGCCAGACCCGCCACGACCTGTTCATCTCGACGCTCACCGCCGACAGCCTCGACGCGACCTATTTCACTCCCCCGACGGCGCAGCCTCCGAACGGCTACCCCGGCATTCTGTTCGTCCACGGCTTCGGCGGGAGCAAGAACGACGACACGGCCAACGGCAGGATCTACGCCGCGGCCGGATACGTCACGCTCTGCTACTCGGTGAGGGGGCACGGGCTTTCGTCCGAAGGATCCACCATCATGGCGACGGCCGAACGGGAGGACCTGGCCGGGGTGATGGATTTCATGCGGGCCATCCCCGGGATCGACACGAACAACATCGGGATTTCCGGCGGCTCGCAGGGAGGCCTGCACGGGCTCTGGGCCATCGCCGACCGCCTCAGCGTGAAGGCCGTTTCCTCGGACGTCATCGTGCCGGAGTGGGCCACGGATATGCTCATGAACGGCTCGACGCGCAGGACCGTGGTGAACCTGCTGAAAAGCTCGCGGGTGAGGTATGAGCCGGTCCGCGACACGCTCTGGGACTACGTCCGGAACGACCGGTTCGACGAGCTGTTCGCGGCCTTCCCGCCGGGCCGCGACGTGGATACCGTGGCCCTGAACTCCGCGACGGTCCCTTCCCTGAGGTTCCTCAAGTGGCAGGACCACTATTTTTCGGCGGCCGACGGCATCGCGGCGTTCCGGAACTATGCCGGCCCGAAAAAGCTCTACCTCGGGACGCTCGGCCATTTCTCCGACCAGGTGGAATCGGAGAAGCTCTACACGTTCGACCAGGTGACCCGCTGGCTCGCGTACCATCTGAAGGGGATCGACAACGGCATCATGGACGAGCAGATGTATGCCTTCGCCGAGAGCTCGCTCCCGATGGATTCCTCAGGGTATTACCTCTGGACGCGGACCGGGCTCGACGACTGGCCGCCGCCGGGGATCCAGCCGTACCGATTTTATCTATCGACCGACTCGACGCTGACATACTCCCCCCCGACGGCCGGCGCCGATTCATTATTCCTGCAGAACATCCACGCCGACACCAACTATACGTTCGACACCGGCTACATCGAGGGGTTCCAGGGGCCGTCGTTCGAGCACGCCCTGCCGAGGCAGGCCCTCTCCCTCGAGTCCGACCCGCTCCCGTGGGACGTGGAGTGGATCGGCTCCCCGAGGATGGAACTGTTCGTCTCGTCGCCGTCGGAGACGTTCCCGCTCCACGCGCAGGTCTACGAGGTCGACACGGCCGGCACGAAATACTTCGTCAACCGGATCAACTACACGGCGCGCCACTGGCCCGGGGGCGGGGGAATCGTCGACGCGGCGGGCATCGAGCACGCCCACCGCTTCACCGCGGGGAGCAGGATCAGGGTCGAGCTCACGAACATCGACGTCACCAACCGCGTCGACCTCGGGACGTACCCCTTCGTCCTCCCGATGTTCGCCGACGCGCAGGTGACGATCTACGCGGACGCCTCGCGGCCCTCGTTCATCGAACTTCCACTCGCCCAGTCGCCGACCGGCGCGGACGTGGCCGGGATTCCGCCCTCATCGGGGCCCTCGCTCCTGCAGAACTATCCGAACCCGTTCAACGGCGCGACGACCATCGCGGCGATCCTCCCGACCGGCGGGCGCGCGACGCTCGGCATCTATAACGTGCTCGGCCAGGAAATTGACCGCATCATCGACGCAGACGTGGCGCCGGGGCGGCACGCCTTCCGCTGGGACGCCTCCGCCCAACCGTCCGGCGTCTATTTCGCCCGCCTGACGGTCGCGGCGCGCGACGGTTCGGCGGCGGGAATCGATCCCGTCCACGCGGTGAAAAAGCTGATGCTGATGCGGTAGGACCGCGCCGTCGAACGGGTATTCGTCCCCGAACCCCCACACCAGGCCGTCGATTCTTCGTCAGCCAGGGACGCCCGGCAACGGTCAGGGCCGGGTGTTTGATACTCTGAGTCCTGCCGGGCGGTTACAATTGCAATTCCCTCCGTTTCTTTGTAAAATGAACGAAATTCCAACATCGAATTGCGAACATGCCGGTCATCTCCATGCGATCGATAACACTCCCCCTCCTGATCCTCGCCTTGCTCCTCCTTCCGCTCGCGTCATGCAACAAAGAGGGCTCCGAAACGAAGAAAATCACCATCGGGGTCACGCTCCAGACGCGAGCCCACGTTTTCTATAAGGACCTGGAGGAGGGCCTCCGGAAGGCCGCGGAGAAATACGGCTACGAGCTGATCCTCACCGCGGGGGAGTTCGACCTCGGAAAACAGAGCGCCCAGATCGAGGACTTCATCACCCGCAGGGTCGACGCCATCGTGGTGGTGCCGGTGGATTCGCGGGGCATCGGGCCGGCGATCCGGAAGGCGAACGAAGCGAAGATCCCGGTTTTTACCTCCGACATCGCCGCGCAGGAAGGGGAGGTCGTCTGCCACATCGCCTCGGATAACGTCGCCGGCGGACGGCTCGCGGGCGAGTTCATCGCGAAGACGCTCGGCGGGGTGGGGACGCTCGCCATCATCGGGCAACCCACCGTGACGTCGGTGATGGACAGGGTGCAGGGTTTCCGCGACGCCGTCGCCAAATATCCGGGGATGAGCATCGTCACCGAAGTGAACGGCGAGGGTGTCCGGGACAAGGCGATGCAGGCCGCCTCCGACGTGCTGCAGGCGAACCCGGGGCTCGCCGGCATCTTCGGCATCAACGACGACTCGGCGCTCGGCACACTCGACGCGGTGCGCCAGTTCAAGAGGGACAACATCGTCATCGTGGGGTACGACGCGACGCCGCCCGCGGTGGACGCCATCAGGAAGGGCACCGCGCTCAAGGCCGACGTGATCCAGTACCCGGACAGGATCGGCGGCAACACCATCGAGCGGATCCGCGACCACTTCGCCGGCAAACCGGTGCCGGCCATCGACCCGGTCGAGGTGGGGATCGTCGACATCACGACGCTGAAATAAAGCCACAGGCGCGAAGACACCGGCCACGCCGACCATCGGCAGGCCCGCAACCAAAAACCCAAACGACCCTGGCACAGACGATTCCGTCATCCATGCTCCCCCTCCTCGAAATGCGCGCCATCCGCAAGGAGTACCCCGGGGTCCTCGCCCTCGACGGCGTGGACTTCGACGTGCATCCGGGGGAGGTGCACTGCCTGCTCGGGGAGAACGGCGCCGGGAAATCCACGCTGATGAAAATCCTCGCCGGGGCGCTCGCGGCCGACGGCGGGACCATCGTCCTCGAGGGCGCCGGAGTCACGATCGACTCCCCGACCGCCGCCCAGGCCCTCGGCATCGGGATGATCTACCAGGATTTCAAACTGGTGCCGGAGCTCTCCGCCGCCGAAAACATCATGCTCGGCCACGAGCCGCGCTCCGCGGGCCGCTGGTTCCTCGACCGCGACGGGACGCGCGTGAAGGCCGCGGCGGTGCTGAAAGAGCTCGGCGAGGAGATCCCGATGAACGTCCCCGTGCGCGCGCTCTCGATGGCCCACAGGCAGTTCGTCGAGATCGCCAAGGCGCTCTCGCGCGAAGTGAAGGTCCTGATCCTGGACGAGCCGTCGGTCGCGCTCACCTCCCACGAGCTCACGAACCTCTTCGAGGCCGTCCGCAAACTGAAGGCGTTCGGCGTCGGGGTGATTTACATTTCGCACCGGCTGGAGGAAATCTTCGAGATCGGCGACCGCATCACCGTGCTTCGCGACGGGAAGAAAGTCGCCACGTCGAGCGTCAACGCCGCGAAGGAACCGGAACTGATCCGGTGGATGGTGGGGCGCGAATTGAGCGGGGAGTACCCCCGGCAGAGGAAAGGCGGGGGTCCGGAACTGCTCAGGCTGGAAAAGGTCTCGCGGCGGGATCGTGCGCGACGCGGACCTGGTCCTCTCGAATGGCGAAGTGTTGGGCCTCGGCGGGCTCGCGGGAGCGGGGAGGACGGAGCTCGCGCGGATCATTTTCGGGACCGACCCGCTCGAGGGGGGCCGCATCCTCTTCGACGGGAAGGAAATCCGTCCGATGTCGCCGCGACACGCGATCGACATGGGGATCGGGTACCTCTCCGAGGACCGGAACGCCGAAGGGCTGCTCCTGCAGATGTCGGTGAGGGAGAACATGACCCTCTCCAGCATGAACGCGGTCACGAAGGGGCTCTTCATCGACAAAAAACTCGAGCGCGACGCCTCAGACCGGTTCATCCGGCAGTTGTCCATCAAGACACCCGACGGCGACCGCAAGGTCGACGAACTCAGCGGCGGCAACCGCCAGAAGGTGATCCTGGCGCGCTGGCTGATGACCAATTCGCGCGTCCTGATCTTCGACGAACCGACCGCGGGGATCGACGTCGGGGTGAAATTCGAGATCTATTCGCTCATCGACGCGCTCGCCGCCGGCGGGATGGGGGTGATCGTCATCTCCTCGGACCTGCCGGAGCTCCTCGGGATATCGGACCGCGTCGCGGTGATGTCGGGGGGAACGATCACCGGCGTTCTCCGGCGCGGGGAAGCCACGCAGGAGAAGGTGATGGAACTGGCGATGACGGAATCGGCGGGAGCCGGGACGGCCGGCGGCAAACGTGGACGGCGGGGCGAGCGGTGAAACCCGGCCGCAAACGCTTCGCGCTGCTGGCGGAATTCGGCGTCCTGCTGGCGCTGGTCGCCGAGATGGCGATCTTCTCGACACTGTCGCCCTACTTCTTCACCTCCGAGAACATCCTGAACGTCTCGCTCCAGACCTCCATCATCGCCATCATCGCGGCCGGGATGACGTTCGTGATCCTCACCGCCGGGATCGACCTTTCGGTCGGGTCGGTGGTGGCGTTCACGGGCGTGATCGCCACCGCGCTCCTGCAACTCGATCTTCCCGTACCCCGCGGCCCTCGGCATCGCCGTCCTCGCCGGGGTCTGCATCGGCGCGCTCTCGGGCGCGGTCGCCGGCCTCCTGCGTCACGAAACTCAACATCACGCCGTTCATCGTCACGCTCGCGCTGATGACCATCTGGCGCGGCGCGGCGTTCCTGTTCACCGACGGCCGTCCGATCTGGGACCTGCCGGAGCAGTTCAGTTCCATCGCGGGCGCGCGCGTCCTCGGGATGCCGGTCCCCACGATCGTGATGCTCGCGGTGTTCGCCGCCGGTTACGTCGTGCTCACCAGGACCCCGTTCGGGCGGTACGTCTACGCCGTCGGGGGGAACCGCGAGGCGGCCCGCCTCGCCGGCATCCGCACCGACCGGGTGATCATCGGCGTGTACGTCCTGTGCGGGTTCCTCGCCGCGGTGAGCGGCATCCTGCTGGCGTCGCGGTTGAATTCCGGGCAGCCGAACGCGGGGCTGATGTACGAGCTGGACGTCATCGCCGCGGTGGTGGTGGGCGGGACGTCGCTCTTCGGCGGGAGGGGATCGATCGTCGGGACGTTCGTCGGCGCGATGCTCATCGGCGTGCTGCGCAACGGCCTGAACCTCCTGAACGTCAGCTCGTACCTGCAGATGATCTTCGTCGGGGCGGTGATCCTGTTGGCCGTCGCGCTGGACCGTTTCCGATAATCTGAAAGGACCACATCTTGAGAACTCCCGAGACCCCGTGCCGCACCAGGGCTTTCATCCCGTCGATCAAATCCCTCGCCGCCGCCACGTTCCTCTTCACTCTGATACTGGCGCCCGCTCAGACCGAGGCGCAGGGGGATCCCCCCATTCCGCCTTTCTACCACACGTACGGCGGCCTCTACTATCCGGCACTCGAGGGTTTCGGCGACCAGTCCGGCATCACGTCGGACTTCATCTGGGGGACGGGGTTCGGCCTGCCGATCAGCCCCGACTTCCTCTACCTCGTCGTCGACCTCTCCTGGTTCCAGGCGAACGCGTACACTCCGGGGACGCCGGCGGGTGAGCACGAGATGTCGGTGGCGTTCTGGCACCTCGGCCTGCTGAACAAGCTCTTCATCACGAAGACCGTCGCGATGCGCTTCCAGGCTGGCGCAAACTACAATTCCGCGGAGATCAAGTTTACGCCGGTCGGCGCAATCGAAACGAAGGTCGAGCTGAAACGGAAGTTCGGATTCTTCGGCGGGACGGGGTTCGAGAACCAGATGTTCGGTGGGAGGATGGCGCTCTTCGTCGATTTCGTGTACGACTACCGGAGATCGACCGACCCGCTCATCTACGGGGACTTCGGCGGGGTGAGGATTGTGGCGGGGCTGGAAGCGTTTCTATTCTAAGCGTCGGCGGGGAGACGGGTACCGCCACCCGGACCGTTACGCGTCCGCCGCCGCGCACGCGGCCCGTGTCGAGCTACCGTCGGCGGGGAGACGGGCACCACCACTCGGACCGCTACGTGTCCGCCGCCGCGCACGCGGCCCGTTTTGCGCTACCGTCGGCGGGGAAACGGGTACCGCCACTCACACCGTAACGCGTCCGCCGCCGCGCACGCGACCCGTCATCGCCGCCCCTACCGGATGATCTTCAACCGCTTCATCAGGGCGAGGGTCGAGACGATCACCACCTCGATCAGTTTTTCGGTCGCGTCGTTCGGCCGGAGGGCCAGGTCGTTGATGGCGCAGATCGTCTGGATCTCCCGCACGTACTCCGACACCTCGCGCTTCTTCGCCTTCGGGATCCACGTCACCAGCTCCGACTCGATGTACTCCGCGTAGTTCTGGATGAAGCGGTCGGCGCGCACCGCGTTCCCCTTCAGCGACTTGATCGACGGGAAGACCTGCTTCATCGTCGCGGTGTACTCCCTGATCCGCGGGTCGACCTTTCGCTCGATCGCGAAGTACTCCGCCACTGTCGAGACGATGGTCGTGTACGAGTCGTTCTCGTCGGTGCGGAACTTGGCCGGCCGGCGGACGGCGACCCGCTCCTTCCTGAAGAGCCTGTCCACGTACCGGAGCTTCTCGAGCGCCCTCGGCCAGTCGCGGTAGTTCCAGCGCCACTTCGACTGCGGGTCGATCCACACGGCGAACGTCTCGGCGAAGTCGTCGTCGGGGTGCTTCTGGGCGTAGTGGGGGTTGCCGATGTAGTGGAGATACCGTACGTAGTCCTTGCTCGAGGAGTCGAAGTGGTAAAGCGTCGGGATACCGCTTCCTGAAGTGCCCGAAGAGGTCCGCCCACTCTTCGTTCTTCCAGAGCTTGTAGACGTAATTCAGCGCGTGGCCCGTCTCGTGCCGCAGGACCATCATCACTTCCTTCTTCGTGTAGGGGATGTAATGCTTGTCCGAGAGTTTCCAGAGCTGGGGGTTCGCGAGGTAGAAGGGGATCTCGATCGAGCCGGTCCCGTCGATGCAGCCCCACGGCTCGTCGCCGAAATAAAAATGCGGGAAGAACCCGATCCTGTTGCGGTAGAGCTCGCGGCGAAGCTCGATCAGGCACCCGCGCAGGGCCCCCGCGGGCGGAGGTCGAGGTCCCGGATCGGGCGGTCGAGGAGCTGCTGGAACGTGAGTTCTTTCGTCTTGCCTGTCAGTCGCATCGTTTCATGCCAAATAAAAAACCCTTGTCCGGCTTGCTCATAGACAAGGGTCGGGGATTTCCTATGATCGGTTCGTGTTAGGAGACTTCCTTTTCGCTCTCTTCGGACTCGATCTCCGAGTCGTGGCTCCCCGGTTTCTTCTGGGCGTCGGTGAATTTGAGCGATTCGGTCTTCTTGTTGAACTTCACCGCGATGACGCTGCCGTGGCCGAACTTGTTCTTGAGGATCTCCTCGGCGATCGGGTCCTCGATGTACTTCTGGAGGGCGCGCTTCAGCGGCCTGGCGCCGAACGCGGGGTCGTACCCCTTGTCCACCAGGAACTCCTTCGCCTGTTTCGTGAGCGTGATCTTGATCTCCAGCTGCGACATCCTTTTCACGATCTCGGCCATCTGGATGTCGATGATCTTGTCGATGTGCTCGCGGCTCAGGTTGTGGAAGACGATCGTGTCGTCTATTCTGTTTAAGAATTCAGGATTGAAGACACGTTTCACGGCATCCTCGATGGTGGACTTCATCGTCTTGTAGACGTCTTTCGACGACTCCACGCCGAACCCGAACGAGCCGGTGGCCTTGATGTCGCGGGCGCCGATGTTCGAGGTCATAATCAGAATCGTGTTCTTGAAATCGACCCTGCGGCCGAGCGAGTCGGTCAGCTGGCCGTCGTCCAACACCTGCAGCAGGATGTTGAACACGTCAGGATGCGCCTTCTCGATCTCGTCGAGCAGGACCACCGAGTAGGGTTTGCGGCGCACCTTCTCGGTGAGCTGGCCGCCCTCCTCGTATCCCACGTATCCGGGGGGCGCCCCGACGAGCCGGGAGACGCTGAACTTCTCCATGTACTCGCTCATGTCGATCCGGATGAGCGCTTCGTCGGAATCGAACAGGTACCGCGCGATGGCCTTCGCCATCTCGGTCTTGCCGACGCCGGTCGGGCCCAAAAAGATGAACGAGCCGATGGGCCGCCGCGGGTCCTTCAGCCCGGCGCGCGTCCTGCGGATCGCCTTCGCCAGCTTCTCGATCGCCTCTTCCTGCCCGATGATGATCCCCTTCATCACCTGGTCCATCTTGAGCAGCTTCTCGGACTCGGACTGGGCGATTTTATTGACCGGGATGCCGGTCATCATCGCGACCACGTCGGCGATGACCTCTTCGTTCACCTCGTAGACCATCTCCTGCGCCTTCAGCTCCCACTCGCGCTTGGCGATCTCGAGGTCGTTGAGGAACTTCTTCTCGAGGTCCCGCAGGCGCGCGGCCTCCTCGAAGTTCTGGTTCTTGACCACCTGGTTCTTGGACTGGCGGATCTTCTCGACTTCGCCTTCCAATTCCAGGATCTGCTTCGGGACGTGGATGTTCGAAAGGTGCACCCTCGAGCCGGCCTCGTCCATGATGTCGATGGCCTTGTCGGGGAGGTAGCGGTCGGTGATGTACCGGTCGCTCATCCGGACGGCCGATTCGAGCGCCTTCTCGGTGTAGCGGACGTTGTGGTGTTCCTCGTACTTCTGCTTGATGTTCTTCAAAATTTGAATGGTCTCGTCGACCGTCGTCGGGTCCACCATGATCTTCTGGAACCGGCGGTCGAGCGCGCCGTCTTTTTCGATGAACTGGCGGTACTCGTCGAGCGTGGTGGCGCCGATGCACTGCAGGTCGCCCCGGGCGAGCGCGGGCTTGAACATGTTGGAGGCGTCGAGCGAGCCGGAGGCCCCGCCGGCGCCGACGATGGTATGCAGCTCGTCGATGAACAGAATCACGTCCTTGGCCTTCTCGAGCTCGTTCATCACGGCCTTCATCCGCTCCTCGAACTGGCCGCGGTACTTCGTGCCGGCCACGAGCGCCGCGAGGTCGAGCGTGACCACGCGCTTGTCGTGGAGGACGCGGGAGACCTTCTTCTGGACGATCCGCAGCGCGAGCCCCTCGGCGATCGCGGTCTTGCCGACGCCCGGTTCGCCGATCAGCACGGGATTGTTCTTCTTGCGGCGGGAGAGGACCTGGGCCACGCGCTCGATCTCCTTCTCGCGCCCGACGATCGGGTCGAGCTTGTCTTCCATCGCGAGCTTCGTCAGGTCGCGGCCGAAATTGTCGAGCACCGGCGTCTTCGATTTCTCGACGCGGCGCTCCGCTCCGGCGGCGCCCTGCGCGGCGGCCGGGGGGCTCGACGGCTTGCCGCTGATGATGTTGTCGAGCTCGTTGCGGACCACGTCGTAGTGGACGTTGAACTGGTGGAGGATCTGCGCCGCGATGTTGTCGTCGTCGCGCAGCAGCGAGAGCAGGAGGTGCTCCGTCCCGATGACGTCGGACTTGTAGAGCTTCGCCTCGAGGTAGGTGATCTTCAGGACCTTCTCGGCCTGCTTCGTGAGCGGAATGTTCCCGATGGTGAGCGTGCCGCCGGACGTGCGCACCGTGTCCTCGATGGCCTTCTTGAGCTTGTAGAGGTCCACGCCGAGGTTGCGCAGGATCTTCACGGCGATCCCCTCGCCCTCGCGGATGACGCCGAGGAGGAGATGTTCCGTGCCGATGTAGTCGTGACCGAGCCTCAGCGCTTCTTCACGGCTCAACCGGATGACATCCTGTACGCGGTTCGAGAAATTTCCTTCCATCCCGGTCCCTGATGATGTGATGTGATAGTGTATTAAATATCGGAGGGCCCCGCCGTGACGACCCTCATAATCAGGCGTTTTTCTTCTTTAATATACCGAAACTGCCATGATATTTCAAATGGGGGATTCAGGGCGTTTTTACGGGTTTTCGACGGTTCCGGTTCCCGCCCCGTTTGGATTTCCCCCAGCGAAATCGGATATTGGTGCCGCGGGAGTTGCCGCCGGAGAGTTCTCCCCGCCGGCCCCTTCCGTTCCGAGCTCATCACACTATCACCTGACGGGACTGCCGATGGCGAAGACCAATTACGGATACGAAAAGAGACAGAGGGACCTGGCGAAAAAGAAGAAAAAGGAAGAGAAGCTGGCGCGAAAGCTGGAAAAAAAGGCCGTCAAGCCTGACGAAAATGGCGCGGAGCCAGGCACCGCGGCGACCGAAACGCCCGAGGAGGGTGGAGAAGCGTAGTTCGTCCCCGGTCGAGCGACCCCCCGTCAGTCCCCGCGAATCGTTGACATTCCGGGAGGTTTTCCCTATATTTACAGACTGATTACGGGTCTGAATCACCGAAACCAGTCGCATTTCAGACACCCGCCCAGCGTTCATTCCACAGTAGCTCAATGGTAGAGCATCCGGCTGTTAACCGGAGGGTTGCAGGTTCGAGTCCCGCCTGTGGAGCCAGGGGATCCTGATGCATGGACCATCGGAGTCCCTTTTTTTTTGCGTCGTTCATCATCTTCATCACCGATCACCGTTCTCACACCAGGAAGGTACCGCAATGATTCGTTCTTTCACCATCGCCTGCGTTCTCGTCCTCGTCGTCCTGACCCTCGGGACCCCCGGCGCGAACGCCCAGGCGAAAAAACCCAACATCCTCGTCATCTGGGGGGATGACATCGGCTACTGGAACGTCAGCGCCTACAACCAGGGCATGATGGGCTATAAAACCCCCAACATCGACCGGATCGCAAAAGAGGGCGCGCTCTTCACCGACTGGTACGGCCAGCAGAGCTGCACCGCGGGGCGTTCCGCCTTCATCACCGGCCAGAGCGGCTTCCGCACCGGCAACCTCAAGGTCGGACTCCCCGGCGCGAAGGAAGGGCTCCAGGCGCGCGACGTCACCCTGGCGCAGCTGCTCAAGGCACAGGGCTACATGACCGCCCAGTTCGGCAAGAACCACCTCGGCGACCGCGACGAACACCTGCCCACCGCCCACGGCTTCGACGAGTTCATGGGCTCGCTCTACCACCTCAACGCCGAAGAAGAGCCGGAGAACCCGGATTACTTCAAGGATTCGGCGCTGGTCAAGAAATATAACACGCGCGGGGTGATTCACACCTGGGCCAACCCGGACGGCACGCAGCGAATCGAGAGCACGGGGCCGCTCACCGTAAAGCGCATGGAGACCATCGACGAGGAAATCACCAAAGCCTCGCTCGACTATCTCGAGAAAGCGAAGAAAGCCGACAAGCCGTTTTTCCTCTGGTGGAACTCCACCCGGATGCATATTTTCACCCACCTGAAAAAGGAGAGTGAAGGCAAGACCGGCCTCGGCGTCTATCCCGACGGCATGGTCGAGCACGACGGAATGGTCGGCCAGCTCCTCGACAAGCTCAAGGAGCTCGGCCTCGACGAAAACACCATCGTGATGTATTCCACCGACAACGGCGCCGAGGAGATGTCGTGGCCCGACGGCGGCACGACCCCGTTCCGCGGCGAGAAGGCCACGAACTGGGAGGGCGGCTACCGGGTGCCATGCGCCATCCGGTGGCCCGGAGTGGTCAAGCCCGGCACCGTCAGCAACGACATCTTCGCCCACGAAGACATGATTCCGACGCTGCTGGCGGCCGCAGGCGTGCCTGACGTCAAGGAGAAACTCCTGAAAGGGATGAAAGTCGGCGGCAAGACCTTCAAGGTCCATCTCGACGGCTACAACATCACCGATGCGCTGGCCGGAAAGGCGGCTGACCCGCGTCACGAAATCTTCTATTTCAATGACGACGGCTCCCTCGTGGCGTTGCGCTATGACCAATGGAAGATCGTCTTCGCCGAGCAGCGCGCGGAAGGCTTCGACGTCTGGCAGGAGCCGTTCGTGCAGCTTCGCATCCCGAAGATCTTCAACCTGCGCTCGGATCCGTTTGAAAAAGGCGACCTGGTCGGGTTCGGCTACACGAAGTGGCGGGCCGACCGGACGTTCCTCCTCGTACCGGCCCAGGACTACGTCGCCCGGTTCCTGGCCACGATTCAAGGAATTCCCGCCGAGCCAGAAGGTCGGCAGTTTCAGCCTCGACAAGGTGCTCGAGACGCTCCAGCAGGCCGGCAGCGGGAATTGACGACGCGCTGAACGACATTTTGTCTGGTACACCGGACCGCATCCGCCGCAAACGGGTGCGGTGCCGTATCCGGGGTGAGGAATGGTTGAGATCGAGACCCGACCGATCGGAATGGTCCGTCCGGGACGAGGCGGTCATTGTTCATTCCCGGCGAAATCTTGCTCTATGAGCGATTTCGACGACACGGCCTTCACGCAGCACGGGACCACCTCGCGGTTCACGAAAACCGGCCGGACCGGATATTTCGTCCGGACCCGAAGGGGAGGACGGGAAGCACCACGACTACCGCGTCAGGTACGTCTTCGGTTTCAGGCCCCTCCGGCAGTACCTCGTCGAATTCCCCGGAGGCAAGCTCCAGACGCTCCCGCTCACCTGGGATGCGCGCCCGAGGGAAGAGGGCGACCACCCCACCCCGCACTCAACACCGTCATTTTTTCAGGAGGGTATTTTGTATATTTTGCGACCCGATGTCCAGGATCAATCAACTCAACCACCGCGCTCAACGCGCGGATATCATTCGAGGAGGAATCCAGGTGCGTAGAACGTTGCGATATTTCCTCTCCTGCGTCCTGGCCGTGATCTGCTGGTGGGCTGGTGCCGGGCCGGCGCAGGCACAGACCGAACCTCCGCCCGAGGCCCGTCAGGAGACGCCGCGGACGATCCACTACCCGGCGTCCATGACCCCGTGGGAGACGAAGACGGCCTTCGGGTTCACGACGATCGCCGTTCCCGCCGCGATCGCGCAGGAAGGCGCCGTCCTCCGCTGGCCCCTCTTCGGTTTCGGCATCGTCGTCGGCCTTCCGCACAATTTTCTCCTTGAAGGAGTCGTCTCGACCGAGATCGTGACGAACCACCTCGAGCTCGACGGGCGATGGGTGGTGAATGTCACCGACGCGTTGCATGCCAGCGCCGGCCTCGGCGCCGCGTACTGGTTCGGCCAGCTCGAGCAGTTCGGGTTCGACAACAACATCCATGGGTGGTTCACCTACCCTTCGGTGAGGGTCGGCTACGATTTCGGGTCGCTGGCGCTCACCGCGGAGGGGAAACTGAGCCTCGTCAATTCGCTCTACCTGCGGACCGGCGAGCTCGAAACCAGCAAGGGCACGAACCAGTTCAACGGGTTCTCGTACCGGGTCTCCCTCGAGCAGCCCTTCTGGAAGTACCACGAACATCGGCATCGCGTTCCAGATGAACTACCTGAAATTCTACTACCCCGAATGGCCCCTCTTTCCCGCGTTCGACTATTACTTCTGGATCCCCGAAGCGCAGATATGGCTCACGTTATGACATCGCTCAGGTACCTGGGAATTCTCGCCCTGGCGGCCCTCCTCGGCGGCTGCAGCAACGACCACAGCGTCAACGTCCCGGAATTTTCCGACGGCGGAATCCTGACCGGGACTACGCCGCTCACCCCGGAAGCGAAGGCGCGCCTCGAGGGAATCTACACGGTGGACCACGGGACCGAGCAGTTCGGGGGCAACGTCGTGATCAGGTGGAACGGCGACCACCTCGGTATCTACACGGGCATCGACGCCGGCTATTTCGTAATGGAGGCCGGCAGCCTCGACTCGACGGTTAACATCCAGGGATACTGGAGATACCAGCAAAGCGACGAGACCGGTCTCGCCCAGGTCCGGATCGCCGCGGCGGACGGGGGCCGGTACCTCCTCGGCGATACAACCGGTGGGCCGCCCGTCATCAGGATCAGCGGCAGCTTCGGAAACGGCCAGGAGACCCCGGGGAATGGCATTCGAGTGCCATTATGAACGAGCGATCCGGCCGGAGCTGCTCGCCGAAGAGTATTATTTCATCAGCCACCACGGATCGGGGGGCACTCCGACCGCGCTGCCCGTATCGGAAAATTCGGTCGAGATCGCGAGGATCATCGAGCAGTACGGCGCGAACGGAATCGAAATCGACATCCGCCCGACGAAGGACGGGATACCCGATCCTCTACCACGACAACAGCCTCAACCTCCGCCTGATCCAGCGCGGGCCGCTGCTGGGGCCGGCCGAGAACTATACGTACGCCCAGCTTCGCGCCTCCGTCCGCCTCCTGCACGGGGAGAAGATCCCGTCGCTCGAGGAGTTCCTGGACGTCGTGATCACCGAGACCACACTGAAGTTCGTCTATGTCGATTGCAAGCCCACCATCGGCCCGTATCTGGCGACCGCGGCGGCGATCCAGAAGGCCGCGCTCCTCAAGGCGCAGTCGCTCGGGCGCGACGTGCAGATCTACCTTGCCATCACGACCGACGACATCCTGGCCGGCTTCCTGGCCCTTCCCGACCACGAGAACATCCCCAGCATCTGCGAGCTCGATGTCGACAAGCTGCACCAGGCCAATTCACACGTCTGGTCCCCCCGGTTCACCGAAGGGACGCAAAACGCCGAGGTCGCGGCGCTCCACGCCGAGGGCCGCGTCGCCATCACGTGGACCGTGAACTCGCCCACGCTCATCGAGCAGTACATCCGGGAAGGATCGTTCGACGGGATGCTGTCGGACTATCCCACGTGGGTGGCCTATTACTACTACCGGCAATGAGATGAAAACGACCCTCCTTACCCTGACCCTGCTCCTCGCATCGAAAGGACCGGCGCTCGGACAATCCGGGGACGTCCCGTACACCCTCACGGTGTACGTCGGCGGCGGGTACGCCCGCGGATCTCTCCTCGTTCGATCCCCCGGTGGATGGCGTGAACCGGGACGGGTTCGCCGGCGACATCCGCGTCATGTGGAAACCCGACTACCTGATCAGCGCGGGGCTGGAGGTGGGGTACACCGACATCTACTCCATCGAACAAACGGGAGTGCCGTCCGACTCCGGGACGAGCGACCTCAACGCGACGAACAAGGCGTGGCCGATCCTCGCCGTGTTTTCGATGTCCCCCTATACGGGCGTGGAGCTCCAGGCGGGATTCGGAATGGCGATCGCTGAGACCAAGGCGGAGTCGTTCGGGTATTCGTCGAGTTCGGGCGGAGTCGGTTCCGCATTCATGCTTTCCGGGAGCATACCTCGTCCCCATCTCCGCCGAATTCCGCCTCGGAGGAGAAATCAAGTACACCCACATGAACAAGTACGACGACCACGTCCTCGCGGTCCAGCTCGTCCTGGCGTACAGGCTGCTCGAATGGTAGGGAGGAGTGGCTCGCTGACGGCCGTGATAGATCCGGCTCAGCTCGAATCGCCCGGCGGACCGCGTCACCGCACTTCACCGCATCACCAACAGCCTCTTCACCTCCAGGAACGATCCGGCGCCGAGCCGGTAGTAGTACACCCCGCTCGGCACTCCCGACGCATCCCAACGCACCGACCTCTCTCCCGGCCCCTGAAATTCGTCGACGAGGGTCGCCACCTCCTTCCCCAGCAGGTCGTACACCTTCACTGTAACCCATCCCGCCTCCGGCGTCCGGTAACGTATTTCGGTCGCCGGATTGAACGGGTTCGGGTAATTCTGCCCCAGGGAGTAATCCTCCGGCCTCTCCACTCGCGCAACGACCGGTTCCCCGCCGGGAGGCGGCGGCGGCTGCCGGACGTCGGTACGATCCTCACCGATCCCGCCGGATTGAACGCATGGCCTGTCGAAAGGATCAGCCTTCCGTCGCGGTCCACCTTCACCCAGTAACCCATCGCCGGTCGGATCGTGTCGGCCCGCTGACGTACGAACCCGTCGTACTCGAAGAACCCGTCGCGGTCGTCATCTCCGGCGGATCGGCGACGATCGAGCCGACCGGCACCGGCGAGCCGATCGATCCGATCAGGTTCCAGCCCGCCGCCACGTCCACCGTCTCCGCCTCGAGCGGAACTCCCGCCAGCGTGACCGTCTGGTCCGCACCGAACTTCAACCAGTAGCCCACCCCGGTCCGGAGCGAATCCTCCGGCAGGTACCCCGCCACGCCCGCGAACCCGTACGCGGGCGTGAGGGCGGTGGGGAAGAGCACCGTCTTGCGCGGGTCGGCCTTGCCGAGCGGCACCGAAACGATGTTCCACGATTTCGAGACGCCGTACGAAGACGTCTGGATGGAGCCCGAGCCGGTCACGGTGACGGAGAGGGGCGAGCCGGGCGCGTTGTGCGCGAAGATCGCGTGGCCGAACTTCGTGCCGCCGGTGAGCGGCGCGAAGGTGACCGTAAAGGTCCGACTGCTCGCCCGGCCGGGATGCGCGCGCTCGCGGGGCTGACCGTGTAGTCCGGCAGGTCCGCGGTGGCCGACGAGACGTCGATCGTCGTCGCCCACGTGTTCGAGATGACCACGCTGTCGATCTTCGAGGAGTCGACCTGCACCGCGCCGAACGCGATGAAGGTCTTCGAGACCGAAAACACCGCGCCGGTCGTTTTCAGGAGCCAGTCCGAGGGGTCGATGACCGGGGTGTCGCCCGGCGGGACCGGAACGCGACCCTCGCCTCCCGACATTGCCACGCGCACGGTGTCGGCACCCGAGCAGAACGTCGACATCGAGGGGGAAGGGGATGTCGTTCTCCGTGTACCACCTGAGAAAAAGCGTGTCGCCGACGACGGCCGAGCTGAGCCGCGGGATGCCGACCTGCCGCAGATACACTTCGAAGAACCAGTCGAGCTCCTTCCCCGAAATCTCCTCCGCCTTCGCAAGGAACTCGTCCGTCGTGGCGAGCCGGTTCTGCGTCCCGTCGGTGACACCCTCCATCAACGAATCGGGGTACGACCAGCGGTGAAGGAGGCGGAAGAACGCCGAATCGCCGAGCGCATACGCAGCGTATGCAGCACCCACGCCCCCTTATTATAGACCGGCCCGTTGTACCCCTCGTTCGCGGTCATCGTGTCGCGCGGGGCGACCGCCCGGTTGTTGCTGAAATTCGCGGAGGCCCTGCATGTACGACCGGTACGACGCGGCGCCGTTCAGGTATTCGGCGTAGAGCGCCTCGGTGTAGCAGGCGAACCCCTCGTGGAGCCAGACGTCACTCCAGTCCTTCGCGGTGACCAGGTTTCCCCACCACTCGTGCGCCACCTCGTGGAGGTGGATGTAGTCGAACCCGTAGCTGTTGAAGTTGAAGTCATTGCCGTACGCGACGATCGACTGGTGCTCCATCCCCCAGTAGGGGGCCTCGGCGAGGGCGTATTTGTCGGCCCGGAAGGGGAAGGGGCCGAAGTACTCCTCGAAGAAGTGCATGTCGCGCAGGAAGAGCGACGTGTGGTCGATCGCGGCCTGCACGCTCGCCGGGAGGAACCAGTACTCCGACGGCACCGCCTCGCCCGTCACGCTCGTGAAGCTCACCGGGATCCGCACGTAGTCTCCGAGGTAGAAGGTGATGGCGTAATTGCTGATCGGGTTCGAGACGAACCACTCGAACGTCTTCGTGCCGTCGCCGTTCGAGACGGTGTCGACCAGCGTGCCGTTCGAGACGCAGACGAGCGTGTCGGGGACGGTGAAAATGAGCCGGACCGAATCGGGCTCGTCGGAGGGGTGGTCCTTGCAGGGCCACCACACGTCGCCGCCCTCGGTCTCGCAGGCGACCCCGGCCCAGGGGACTCCGCCGGCCGACGTCGCCCAGACGAAGCCGTCGTCCCAGGGAGGGTTCGTGGAGACCTTCGGGACGCCGTGGTACCAAACTTCGACATCGGCGGTGTCGCCGGCGGCGTACTGCGACGGCAGGTCGATCCAGATCCTTCCCGCGGTGAAGGTGAACGTGAGGGAGGTCGAACCGGCGTCCCCGAGTCGTACCGAGTCGATCGAGAAGTTCGCGTTCAGGTCGAGGACGAAGCGGCTCATCGTGTCGACGACGGCCGCGCGGGCGAAGAGCGAGCCGCGGACCGATTTCGCCGTCGGGTCGATCGCGAGGTCCAATCGGTAGAAGAGGACGTCGTAGGCGGCCTGTTCGCGGATGATCGGTCCCCCGGAATCGGCGAGGAGGGGGCACGAGGCCAGCATCAGGAAAAAGGGCAGGAGCAGATACGCGCAGTACGGGATTCGCATTTTTCGCTTCCAATGGGGACGAGGAACATGGGAAGAACGAACGATTGGCGGGCTGATGGATGAAAGGTAGGGAAGTCCGGGGTCGTTTCCAACCCCGGAGGGGGTTGAGGTTTCCCTGACCTTCGGGAAAGCACCCGATCCCCCCCCACGCCCGATCCCCCCCACGCCGCGTCCACCCACGCGCCCGGTCCCCACCGCGCGCCCGGTTCCTCCGGCGGCCTCGCCTTTGACAGGCGAAAATGGTATCTTTCCATCCCATCGACCAGCGACCAAATCATCATGAGGAGTGAAATCGTGAGCATCCAACCGATCCTGATCATCGTCTTGACGTTTATCCTCGCCTCCTGCGCGCCCGAGAAGGGGAAGGACGGAGGTCAGACCGCTGCCCCCGGCGCGCCCGACCGCACCGTGCTCCCGATCCAGGAACCCAAGCGCCCCACCTATAAAGAGACCGACGCCCGGGAGGCGAAAGCCCCGCCGCGCTTCGACGTCAAGGCGCCCGAAGGGGCGCCGAACGTCGTCATTATCCTGATCGACGACATCGGGTTCGGCGGAACGGAGCCGTTCGGCGGCCCGATCGTCACGCCGACGCTCGACCGGCTCGCGAAGAACGGCCTCCGTTACAACAACTTCCACACGACCGCGCTCTGCTCGCCGACGCGCGCCGCGCTCAAGTCGGGGCGCAACCACCACTCGAACAACATGGGATTCATCACCGAGATGGGGACCGGGTTCCCCGGCGCCACCGGCCAGATCCCCAATTCCGTCGCGCCGCTCGCCGAGATTCTTCGATTGAACGGCTACAGCACCGGGGCGTTCGGCAAGTGGCACGAGACCGCCGCCTGGGAAACCGGCGTCTCCGGCCCCTTCGACCGCTGGCCCACCCGCCAGGGCTTCGACAAGTTCTACGGGTTCCTCGGCGGCGAGACCAACCAGTGGGCGCCCTTTCTCTTCGACGGCGTCACGCAGGTCGAGCTCCCCGACGACCCGGACTACCACTTCATGACCGACATGACCGACAAGGCGGTGGCCTGGATCAAGTACCAGCAGGCCCTCACGCCCGACCGGCCCTTCTTCACCTACTTCGCCCCCGGCGCCGTCCACGCCCCGCACCACGTCCCGAAGGAGTGGATCGCGCGGTGGAAGGGGAAGTTCGACCAGGGCTGGGACGCGATGCGCGGGGAGATCCTCGAGCGCCAGCTGAAGCTCGGCATCGTTCCCCCCGGCACCGTGCTGGCCCCGAAGCCGGACGCGATCAGGGACTGGGACAAGCTCTCCGCCGACGAGCGCCGGCTCTTCGCGCACCAGGCCGAGGTCTATGCGGCCTACATGGAGTACGCCGACAACGAAATCGGACGGATGATCGACGCGATCGCCGAGGTCGGCGCCCTCGACAACACGCTCGTCTTCTACGTCGCCGGCGACAACGGCACGAGCGCCGAGGGCGGCGCGAACGGGATGTTCAACGAGTATACCTACTTCAACGGGATCGAGGAGAAGGTCCCCGACATGCTGAAGTTGATGGACACGTGGGGCGGCCCCGAGACCTACCCGCACATGGCCGCGGGCTGGGCGGTCGCCCTCGACGCGCCCTTCGCGTGGACCAAGCAGGTGGCGTCCGATTTCGGCGGCACCCGCAACGGAATGGTCGTGCACTGGCCGAAGGGTATCAAGTCGAAGAACGAAATCCGCAGTCAGTTCAGCCACGTCATCGACGTCGCGCCGACCGTCCTCGAAGCGGCGGGGATCCCCGAACCGAAATCGGTGAACGGCACGGTCCAGGAGCCGATGGAGGGGACGAGCCTCCGCTATTCCTTCGACGACGCGCAGGCGCGCCGAGCGGCACACGACGCAGTACTTCGAGATCTCCGGGAACCGCGCGATCTACCACGACGGGTGGTTCGCGCGCGCGATCCACCGGGCGGCCTGGCAGCGGATCCCCCCCCGGCCGATGAACGAGGACGTCTGGGAGCTCTTCAACGTCCGGAGCGACTTCAGCCTGGCGAACGACCTTGCCGCGAAGGAGCCGAAGAAACTCGATGAACTGAAGGCGCTCTTCCTCGCCGAGGCCGAAAAATACCACGCGCTCCCGCTCGACGACCGCGTGCTCGAGCGGATGGACGCCGCGCTCGTCAACCGCCCGGACCTGATGGCCGGCCGCACCTCGCTCGTGCTCGCCGAGGGGATGACCGGGATGATGGAGAACGTGTTCCTCAACGTGAAAAACCGCTCCAAGACCGTCACGGCGGAGGTCGAAGTGCCGAAGGGCGGGGCAAAGGGCACCATCATCGCGCAGGGGGGACGCTTCGGCGGCTGGTCACTCTACGTGAAGAACGGCGTCCCGGCCTACGATTACAACTACCTCGGCCTCAAGCGGACGACGATTGCCGCCTCGAAACCCCTCGCTCCCGGCAGGGCCACGATCCGGTTCGAGTTCGCCTACGACGGAGGGGGCCCCGGGAAGGGCGGCACCGGGACGCTCTTCGTCAACGGCGTGAAGACCGCCGAGGGGCGGATCGAGCATACGCAGGCGGGGATGTTCTCCGCCGACGAGACCGCCGACGTGGGGATCGACCTCGGGACGCCCGTCGTCGAAGCCATCGGATCGGAGCACCGTTCGCGGTTCAGCGGGCACATTCCGAAGGTCGCCGTCGAGATCCGGTAACAGGAAACCTCTTCAATGAAAACAGGGAGACCAGTGATGGACACACAGCCCCCCAAACCCGCCCGCACCTGGAAGACCCGGATCCTCCGCGCGCTCCTCGTCGGCCTCGCCGGGGTCGTCGTCCTTTTCGCGGCGTACCTCTGGTTCGTGCTCGCCTGGTCCTACTCGGACGGCGAGCGCGCCGGGTACGTGCAGAAATTCTCGAAGAAGGGCGTGATCGTCAAGACGTGGGAGGGGGAGCTGACGATGGTGGTCATGCCGGGCACGACGGCGGAAAAATTCCTTTTCACGGTCCGCGACGACGCGGTCGCCGGGGAGGTGAACCGGACACTCGGGAAAAGGGTCGCGCTGACCTACGAGGAACACGTCGGCGTCCCCACCAGCCTGTTCGGCGAGACGAGCTATTTCGTGACCGGCGTCAGGGAGATCCAGTGACTCTCGCCGCGGCCGTCCCCCATACTGTCCATTCGAACTTCCCGAGGATCACACGTCCATCCTGAACCATCCTCCACCTTCAAGGAGAACACCATGAAACGACACCGATTCCTGACGCTCTGCACGGTGTTTCTCTGCATTTCCATGACGGCCTCGGCGCAGGAGAACAACGTCCTGACACTCAGCGGAGGCTACTCGTTCGCGAACATCGAGGATTACGACACAAGCGGGACGGGCTGGCGGATCAACGCGCTGTATGAGTTCAACCGGAAGGGAGACCCCCTGGCGCAGGGCGTCGCCATCGGTTTCATCAGTGTCAGCGCGTCGGGCCCCGAGGGCGTGACGAGCCAGAAGGCCGAGTACACGATTTCATCCCTGCCCGTCTACTACTCTCCGAAGTACATGTTCGGCGGGGAGAGCATCAAGGGATTCCTCCGGGCCGCCCTCGGCATTCAATTCTCGTGGTTGTCGAGGACCGGGGGTGTGGCAACGCTCGAGGCCAACGACATCGGTTTCTACGGCGGGGCGGGCGCGGGGCTGATGCTCATGCTGGGCGAGACGATGTTCGTCAACGCCGAATACGAATGGGCGTACCTGTCCAACAGTTACTACAGGGACGGGTTCATGAATTCGGTCATGGGAGGCGTCGGGTTCAGGTTCTGATCCCGGGGCACGGCGGCTTCTGTTGCGTTTCTGAACCTGCGGTGTTATCTTGGGAGGGGTTCCTTTCGCCCGGGGACGTTTTGTCAACTCAATAATAAATTCACAAGGCAACGGCGCCATGAAAAACAGCCTTTTAACCTCTTTCGTGCTCTCGGTGACTTTGTTAAGCATTCCTGTGTATTCTCAAACAGAGAATGATACGACGTCATTGGGGTTGCCCGGCGACAACCTGGATCTTTTTGCGGTATTGGATCTTTTTCAAAAGTCAAAGACCATCGAGGGCTTTGAAAAGTCGCTGAACGAGGAAAAAACGGGAATCAATAACCTGGACTTGAATCTTGACACTAAAGTTGATTTCATCAAAGTTCAGACAAAGCAAAAAGAAAAAGATTTTACCTTTATCCTGCAGGTCGACGTCAGTGAGAAGGAAATTCAGGATGTCGCCGTAATTTTGGTTTCAAAGGATGATAGTGGAAAAGTGACCATGCAAATTGTCGGCGACAAGGACTTGTATGGCGATAATTATGTCGTCGAACCCAAAGCCACTCCAACTCCCGCAGTGACTCCCAATCCCGGGTATACCGGCACCGAACCGGTCACCGTGGCTGTTCCGGCATCAACGACCGTTGTCCAGGTTGAATCAGCGCCGATAGTGCAGTATGTGTATTCACCGGTGTATGTGCCCTATTACCCTCCATATTATTACTCATATTATCCCCCTTATTTTGCAGCCTTTACCGTAATGGCGGTCGGCATCTATCGTCATAATAATTATTATCACCATGGGGGCTATTATGGCGGTCACGGTAATACCGTTGTGATCAATAACAATTACAACAATTACAATAATTCCAGGAATAGTTCGAATACCGTGAACCATAATAAGGCCAGCGGTAATTACAACAGGAATAACGCCTCGACCCGTCCATCAACCGGATCTTCTGCGTCGACACGCCCTTCCACGTCTCCATCGAATAATATGTCAAAAGGATCTTCGGCCTCGGCCAGACCATCAACGAGTCAATCAAGAGGATCTTCAGCCTCGGCCAGGCCGTCAACGAGTCAATCAAGAGGGTCTTCGGCCTCGGCCAGGCCATCAACATCAAACCGTTCATCGTCATCGAGATCCAATTCAATGGGAGCGTCCCGTTCCAGCGGCGGAGGAGGTGCCCGATCCGGTGGCGGTGGAGGCAGAAGACGATAATTCACCGTACTTCATGTTTGGATCCTGCCATAAATACAAAGAGGCTACCCGGATTGGATAGCCTCTTTTTTATTTGCCAGGGCTTGTTATTCGATCGGCATATCGGAAGCGCTCATATCCCTTACGCTGTAATATCTGCCGTTTCTTTTCTCGAACAGACTCATATAATTTCCGGTATTGACGGCAGTATTCGGTAGAGTCGACGACTTTATAATAGCCGATCTCAACCACCTGGTTCCCGTCGTTTGATACAAACACTTCGTTGGTTGTGAACGAAATTCTATTTGATTTATTGGCTGGATTCAAGTTTGCCATTAAAAATTCTACAATGACGGCTTTGCCAACCAATGGCGTCCTGTTTTGAGTATAGGATATCGCGTCATCCGCGTAATAGCCTATCGATTTTGCTATTCCAGCGTTGTACGTCTCAGCAAATTCATTTTCCTTGGCCTGAATTTCTTTTTTTATTTGCTCTTTGTCAATGACCGCCGTTGCGGGCTCTGGTTTTTTTGTATCACAGGCGGAAAGTAATGCCATCACACACAGCAATACTACGCCATGGAGAATTTTTGTTTTCATCATGATATTGTCCCTGATTTAAGTATCAAGAATATAACCCTAAAAAGTGGAAATGAAATAATCACTCTTATTTTAACGATACAGAAATATATTCTAATATCATAACAGTACTGTCCCATTAAAACCCGAATAATGACAACTGGTACCGGGCGTCCGACGGAGCCAGGGACTCGTGCGCCGGACAGACGAGGGGCAAACCGGGCCGGTTTGCGTTTCTCACCCTCCCGGGTTATCTTCGGGCGAGCCTTCCGCAGAGGGTCGGTGATAACCCGCATTCGAATTGCCACCGGAATGGACCCATTCCCCGCGATGAAAAGTTTCGACCCAACAATACTCATCGGAGTGTGACATTGTCCCTTTCGCGAAATATCCAGACGGCCATACTTTCCTGCATCCTTGCGGCGACCTGCTACGCCGGGATCTACCCCGAACACCGTGACATCACGCTGGCGGCGATCCGAAAACTCAGCCCGGAACGCAGGGCGATTCTCGACAAACTCTGGGCCGACGCGAGGCTCGGTCACGAGTCGCGCCTCTCGCCGTTCGTCGCCGACACGGCCCAGGGAGAGAAACCCGCCTTCATCGATTACGGGGCCTGGCCCGCCATCGCGGGCGACCATTCGGTCTCGGCCGCCGACCTCCTGAACAACGTCCTGAACACCGAATGGATCCTCGGGGTGGCCGACATCGCGGCCGCGTTGAAGAACAACCTGGCGAACTCCTCGAACCGGTCGGACCTCATCAACAGCCTCCGCGATTCGGACATCAAGCTGCAGCGCGTCGATCCCCAGTACGCGACGCGCGCCGGGTCGAACAATGTCCATTTCCTCCTGGGCCGGTCCGACCCGGAGGTCGACACCCGGACCTATCTCAGGCACAGCGTGGGGGCGGGGACAGAACTCAACGCCATCGGCGCCTACGCGTGGCACCATTACAGCGCGCTGCTGCAGGCCGGCCGGCTCTCGCGCGAACAGCTGAGCCCGGACGACCGCGCGGCCCTCGCCCGCGCGGCGCTGGCCGACGAGGCTTTTTCGCTCCATTTCATGGAAGATGCGTTCGCCGCCGGGCACGTGACGGGGACCTGGGGCGACGCCTCGCTCCGGAAAGGGACCCACGACTATTATAACGAACACGGTTTCGAAACGCGGTCGTGGAAGGGCGAGCCGATGATCCTCAGCGGCGACGCGTGGATGCAGACGGGAGACATCGAACACGCCGCCAACATCGTGAGCGTCAGCATCGAACAGTTCATCGACGCGGTTTCGGGTTCGGGGATCGGCGCGCGCCTGATTTCCCGGGAGGCGCCGACGCTCGAAGCCGACACGTTCAACGTCGCGAAGAATACGATACACCTCCGCCGGGACATCGACACCGCGGCCATCAAGCTCTTCGCCGAGACCCTGCGCGAGACGCCCATCCCCGCGCTCGGGGCGGGGAAGGGCGAGCTCCCGCGGTTTCGCGCCGAGCTGGGTCCGTTCATCGGGTTCAGCCCTTCGGCGTTCACCGGATCGATCGGCGGCGGTTTCGGCGCCGGCCAGGACCATGTCGGCGCGACGGGGGGACTGGCGATCGCATTACGGGTCGGACTCGGGATCGAGGGCGTCATCAACGAGGCGGGGGACGGGCTGGTTTTCCTGGACCTCGGCTTCCGGAACGACGCCGCGTCCTCGCAGAACATCGCCGGATCGGAGGCCCTCGATCAGTTCGGCGCCATCACCGCGATGATCCCCGCCCGAACCGCGTACACGGCCCGGCTCCGGATGCCGTTCTGGCTGTTGCCGGCGGACCTTCTGCTGACGGCGCCGTTCCTTCTTCCCTTCGCGCCTGGGACCTATATGCAGATGGCGGTGCTCGCCGGGAGCGGCGGGTTCATCCCCTGGCAGGCGGGCATCGCGACGTCCATCGGCCGGTTCCAGTTCATGGCGGGCCGCGAAATCGGCGTCGCGTTCTTTGGCTACGGGAAGGAGGAGGACCGGATGTTCATCCCGTACAATACGGAGACCACCCCGCAGGTGCCGGTGGTCGCGCTCCGCTCGATCCAGCTCGAGTTTCCGGTGGTCGAGTACCGTCCGTTCCGGACCTTCTCGATGGACCAGAGCTCCAGCATGATCGTCCAGCTCTATACGGCGGTCGACATCCCCACGAAGGTCTCCGTGGTCACTCCACCCGGCGCGCCGAAACCGGAGGTCCAATCGACCTGGACCATCGGGATACGCGTCGCCTTCGACTGGCGCTATTATCTCGGTTCAGGAACAGGGGGACACCGTTAACAATCCACACACACAATGAAAGGAACCAACCGATGAAACTTTTCGCGTTCGTCCTCGCTCTCGCACTCCTCTGCCCGATGTCCGCATCCTCCCAGGCCCTCTCCTTCGGGGTCGGGGCGGATGTCACGTTCCCCCAGGAAGACCTCGGCAATTTCGTCTCCACCGGGTACGGCGCGACCGGCCTCGTGAAATTCGGGCTCCTCCCCATCGTGGACCTTACCGGCGGCGTGGAGTACATCAAGTTCACCGACGAGCCGGTCACGGTGAACAACATCACCGAGGAGGGCTCGGCCTCGGCGTTCGGGATCCTCGTCGGAGGTCGGTTGAACTTCCTCGTCTTCGCGTATGTCGGCGCCGAGGGGGGGACGTACTCGTTCACGAAGACGGTCGGGGGCACCGAGCAGAACATCACCCGCGGGACCTTCGTGCCCCAGGTCGGCGTCACTCTGGGGATGTTCGATCTCAGCGCCAGGTACATTTCGGCGGGAGAGGACAGCTTCTGGGGATTGCGCGGAATGCTCTGGTTCTGAGGGACCCCTCCCACAGGGCACGGGGACGTGCCCGCCTCCCAGGAGAGTAACGTGCGAGGGAGGAGTGCGTCCGATTCGCCGCGTCCACCGCCACGGGCCCGATACCCCGGACCACACCGAGCAGACCGAAGGGTATTCGGAATTCAGCGTCATTCAGGTTACATTATCTGCGATGCAGTCACCTGAAACTTGCATACATTCGTTGTTCTCTGTCATCCCGATCCGGGAAGGAAGAATTCGATGGAATTTAACAATACCTCCAGGCGCACTCCCGTGAGCTCCTGTCCGGCGGCTGCAGCGGCGATGGCCGTCGTCCTCCTCCTGTTATTTCCCTGCGCCGCGCGGACCCAGGTGGAGGTGCAGGCCGGCCGCGATTCGGTGACGGTGGGCGAGCTCCACATCACCGGATACCCCTACATCTTCTACACGCCCGAGATCGAATTCGCGATCGGCGGGGCGGTGATCCTCAGCATGCCGCTGAGCCCGGACACGAACGTCAAGGCGTCGAACGCCATGATTTCCGGATACTACTCGCAGAAATCTTCCTACGACATTTTCCTGAACCCGGAGTTCTTCCTCGGCGACGACAAGTACTACATCGGGCTCAGCGTGGACTTCTTCCGGTACGTCGACAAATACTGGGGGATCGGGAACAACACGCCCGACATGGACAGCGCGGACTATGTCCGGAAGATCTTCTGGACCAACCTCGAGGTCGACGTCCGGACCTGGGGACCACTCAAGATCGGCGTGAACTACGACCTCAACAACACGGACATCATCGACAAGGGAACGAACGAGCTGCTCCTCTCGGGCGAGACGCCCGGATCCGACGGCGGGGTGACCTCCGGCCTCGGCCTGGTCCTGTTCGCCGATACGCGCAACAGCGCCTTCTACTCTTCCCGGGGAGGGTACTACAAGCTGTCCCTCCTGCACGCCATGCCGTGGCTGGGGAGCGATTACACCTTCAGCCGCTGGATCCTCGACCTTCGCCACTACATCCAGCTCACCGACCCGCTCATCCTGGCCGTCCAGGGGTACGGGTCACTCGTCACCGGCGACGCGCCGTTTTACCTCTATCCCGCGATGGGCGGAGACAACGTCATGCGCGGGTACTACGAGGGCCGGTACCGCGACAGGTTCTACGCCGCCGTGCAGGGTGAGCTGAGGGCGAGGCTGACCAGGCGGTGGGGGGTCGTGGGATGGATCGGTCTCGGGGACGTCGCCGCGGGTTGGGACGAGTTCAAGATGACGCAGGCGAAACCGACCTTCGGCTTCGGCGTGCGCTTCGCGCTCGATCCCGAGCAGGTCCTCAACGTGCGGGCCGACTTCGCGTACGGGAAGGACACCAAGGGAGTCTACTTCAACGCCAAGGAGGCGTTCTGACGAACCTGACCTGAGGTACCGGACCACGGTCGGCGTGGGGCCGGGGTTGCCCGCATCCGAAACGCCAAACTGGCAAACACCAACCTCGGACTCACCAACCTCGGACACACCAGCCTCGGACACACGACATACTGTCTTCACCCCAATTTAACCCCGGACCTCACCGCCCGGGGTTTTTTCTTGTCTTTCGCATCCGGGTCTTATACATTGATCAAGGATCGTTGAGGTGGTCGCAAATTGAGGCCACCTCTCTGTCACAACCGATCTCCTCCCGGGAGAGCGATAATGGCGGAGGAAAAACGGAACACCCCACCTGAAGACAATAGCCCGTCCCAGAAGGCGACAGTCCACTCAACGCTTCCGGCGATCCGTCCGACGGGGGAGGAACTCGATCGTCTCGGGACGCGCAAGCCCAAATTGCTGGATCGAATGACGTTCGCCATCCGGGCCCGCCACTACAGCCTGCGCACGGAGCAGGCGTACGTCCACTGGGTCCGGCGGTACGTCTTCTTCCACCAGCTTCGGCATCCCGCGGAGATGGGTGAGGCGGAGATCAACGCCTTCCTTACCCACCTCGCCGTCGACGGGATGGTGAGTTCGTCGACGCAGAACCAGGCGCTCTCGGCGCTGCTTTTTCTCTACCGTCATATCCTCGGCCGCGAAGTCGGGCAGATCGGCGACGTGATTCGCGCACAGCGTCCCCGACACCTGCCGGTCGTGATGAGCCGGGAAGAGGTCAAAGCAGTCATCTCCTATTTGTACGGCGAGAAGAAGATCATCGCGACGCTGCTCTACGGCGCCGGTCTACGGTTACTGGAGTGCCTGCGCCTGCGCGTTCAGGACATCGACTTCGAAAAGAACCAGATCACCGTCAGGAGCGGGAAGGGAGACAAGGACCGGGTCACGATGCTCCCTCAATCACTGAAGCCGATGCTCCTCGAGCACCTCCGGAGGGTTCGGCACATCCACGAAAAGGACCTCAGCGACGGCTGGGGGAGCGTCGAGCTCCCGGATGCGCTCGACCGGAAGTATCCGCGCGTGCCGCGAGCCTGGGAATGGCAGTGGGTGTTTCCGCAGGAGCGTCGCTGGCGCAACCCCGACACCAAACAACAGGGGCGACACCACATCGACGAGTCCCTGGTGCAGCGCGCCGTCAAGGAGGCCGTCACCCGGGCCGGGCTCTCAAAGCGCGCGAGCTGCCATACCTTCCGCCACTCATTCGCCACCCACCTCCTCGAATCGGGCTACGACATCCGGACCGTCCAGGAACTGCTCGGCCACAGGGACCTGAAAACCACCATGATCTACACCCACGTCCTCAACCGGGGCCCTGCCGGCATCCGGAGCCCGCTCGATAACCTCTGATTTTCCTGTTTTTGCAACATTGATCAGCCTATCCACCCCTTGCCCGCGCCCCCGCTTGACTCCGACAGTACTATTATATATATACCCTTTAGTTGCATTCCCGGAGGCTCCAATCATCCCTTTCATTCCGTTCTTTCCTTGACACCCAGAAGGTTCCCACGAACTAGGGTGGATAATTATAATAATTGTTAGGCGTGCAGTTGATCTAATTGACTCGAGGCATAGTGCTACCGACATAGGTAACGCTGGGGTGATCGAAGGGATCGCTTGATCAGCTCGAGGCCGAGCCGTGACTATTCGAATCGGGTCGTCGGAATCCAGAATGCCAGGGCTCAGATCAACTGCACGTCCAGGCGATGGATCGTCCTCATTCGCATCCACAGAGTACTCAGCCAATCGGCAGGGGGCACTTCCAGGTATCTCGGCACCGAGTTGACGGACAGTGGAGCCTCCATGAGTCACGCTCGCTCACTGATACAGAGGATCGCCCATGTGAGGGCTTTCGTTATGTGAACTAAGTTCCGTACCGCGTTGTGATCTGATAAATACCTTGCCTGAGCGGTGAGAAAACCGAATCTAGGACTGCCGCCTAACAACTCGCTCAAGCTGACGCCAAACCGCGCGCGATCGACTTATGAACAGTCTGGTACGGTCTGATAGCACCACAATGAATGAACAGTCTACAACGCCGGATGGCGCGCGAAAGCGTTTGGCGCAGCTTAGCTCTGTCCGTTAGGTCGCGGATTGAATTACGGATGCGACCGAGTGAATTCCTGAATTATAGTCATTCTATCACCTTGGATTTGATTGTCACCTCACCGATTGTCGAGCGCAACCACCTTACGACGAGATCTGTAACTCTCCAGACTCCTCGATGGGATAGGCGGAGAAACTTTCGATGCTGTAGATGATTTTCTCGATTCTATCTCATCAACCCGGATTTCACGAGTATTGTCGTTATACTATCTCCCCGTCCTATTCGGAGTGCATGGCGACAAGGGTTTCGACCTATCATGCGAGATCTGGTGATTTAACGATGGATCTGATCCATAGCCATTTGTGGAAAATCGTTAGAGCAGTACCTGCAACCGCCCCATACTGCTACCCCATGGACTTGAAGATTGTTCATCTCCACCAGGTATTTATTTGTTCGCGTCGCGGTCGGGTTGCTGATTGCGAGCCGACTGGTCTTTCGTGGCCAGAATCAAGTCTATCGTCGTGATGCATTGAGACGTTCAGTTGATCGCCGCAACCTAACAACTCGCTCAAGCCGACCGGTCCGTTTGTCACGCGGCTTGCGGTGTGGGAATCCAGGCAAGCCGCGCGCCAACCGGCCCGGCGGCTTAGCTCTGTCCGTTAGGTTGCGTAGATGGCTTACAATCGTTTCGTGGACGTATTCATTGTAATACTCATGATTACCCTCTAATACACACATTGTCCAACCCTCGAGGATTCAGTGAGTACTCCCGTCCTCGTCCGATCTGTATCGCGAAATACTGGCCAGACGATTGGATAGCATCCAAGAAACTCGGACGCCCGATCAGTTGATCATTCAGTCAATCAAGCCTACCGAAGATGTAGCGACCATCCACGATCGCGCTGATCGCCGTATGATACCCGTGATTCCAATCGATGTACCCCAATCAGTGAGGACTCGTAAGCCGATAATCAGTCCGTATGACGATTCTGTCCTCACGCGACCCGAGATCGGACCTCATCGAGGCGTACCGAGTTCTCGACTTGATAGGACGGAGCTTCTCAATCGTCCGATCATATCCAATGCTCGAGGCGAAGTTCGAATGCGTAAGGACCGAGTAGGATACTGAGGGGACTATTCCATCGTGATTACGGAGGTCCGGAACCATTGCGAATAGTCCAATCGTCGAGAGATAGGGCTGCGCAACCTAACAACTCGCTCAAGCCGACCGGTCCGTTTGTCACGCGGCTTGCAGGTGTGGAGAATCCAGGCAAGCCGCGCGCCAACCGGCCCGGCGGCTTAGCTCTGTCCGTTAGGCTGCGCATGTCGATCGCTGAATGAACTTGTCAAGCGATCATCGGATGTGTTACTTCTGGATACGACTGCTATTGCATCCGTTGGTCGTCATCGATCAGTGTGCATCACTGGGTTATCTCTTGAATCGCCCTTTATGAGATTCACGTAGGCCATTGCTACGCGATTGCGCACCATTTGATGAGGTGATGTAGCCCGTACTAGCTGTAATCCTGACTTCTGACGTGTCTCGATCATCGCAGGTGCTACTGATCGCATTCCGAATGATTGGATTGCTCACAGATAATTCAGGAGATTATCGGTCAGCACTATCTACGATTCAGAACTCGGATGACCGATCGATGCTCCGCTCGCAACAGTGTTCGTATATCGATATAGAGGCTCGATCTCGATCGTCATGGCGAGATCGACTTAGTCGAGATCGACGTATTGGTCAGTGACTGTATGCGCCTAACAACTCGCTCAAGCTGACGCCAAACCGCGGGCGATCAATTCACTGCCAATAGAATTCGGTCAAATAGTGGGACAATGAATTACGAGTCTACAACGCCTGCTGGCCCGCGAAAGCGTTTGGCGCAGCTTAGCTCTGTCCGTTAGGCGGGTGTCGAACATTGCCACCGGCGGCGCAAAGGTGGGTGGTGTGTTGAAAGGGCGTGATTACCACCTGATAACCGTGGTCATCGTGAGTAAAAAGAATCAAGGCTTAGATCAAAAGATTGTTCTCGCTTGAGTGTGTTGTGTGGTGATGAGGTTCTCCCGACAGATGCTGTCGGTAGAGTGGCTCACACAGTCAGAGTGATGCTGTACGATTGGAATCGTCGCTGCTGCGAGAGAAAGAGAATCAAGCTTTGAGTGTGGCCCGTTGTCGGGTGTTTTTTAATTTATGTGGTGTACGAGAGCTCTGTAGGCACCCGTCTAACAACTCGCTCAAGCCGACGCCAAATCGCGGGCGTTCAATTCACAGGAAGAGACTTGTCGGTCAAGTAGCAATTCACATGAAGAAGATGTACGACGGGGCAGAGCCCGCGAGAGCATTTGGCGCGGCTTAGCTCTGTCCGTTAGGCTTGCGCGATTATCTAATCGATGGATCGGTTCGTGGAGGAACCGGCCGATGAAGCGAACATTTGTAGTCTTGGCAGCCTTGCTTTCAATCGGTATCTCGGTTGTTCGGTGCCAGGGATATTATCCACTGCACGTGGGCGATCGATGGCAATACGTGAGTCAAGATATCGGTGATACGACACACTACCGATATACCCGCACGGTTGAGACTGAAACCACCATGACTAATGGGTTCAGATATTGGGTTTCCAATGCAGAGGGCTTTGGGCGCTTTGAACGATACGAGGAATCGAAAATCTACATTTATAACCTTTCCACGGAGGAAGATCAGCTGGTCTTTGACTATTATGCGTCTCCCGGTGATACGGTTGCATCCATTCCCTCAGAATGGGACACCACGGACGTCATCCTCCTCTCCGTGACACCAGGGTTGCCCGGCGGATGGTCTAGTAAATATTGGACGATGCTACTTTCACCTCGTCACACTATCGATGGCGGAGGTTGGTGGACCATCGGGGATAGTATTGGTGTCGTGTCGATGACTGGGCCGGGGCCTTTTTTCGATGGATACTATTTACAGGCCGCGTTGATCGACGGAAGGACCATCGGTACTTTTACGGGTGTTGATCCTCCGTATGAACTTCCCCGAACCTTGGAGATCTCCGAGAATTATCCAAACCCATTCAATCCGAGTACGACAATTGATATTCGCGTTTCAGCATTGACCACGTTGAACATTCGTGTTTACAATCTCATCGGTGAACTAGTCTTCATTGGAGTTGATCAGGTGGTTCTATCCGGGTACATACCAATTTACCTGGACGCCGACTGATGTTCCGGGGGGTGTATACATCCTCCGCGTACGAGAGCAGAATCAGACCCACTCGCTAAGGGTATTGTATCTACGCTAAGGCTAGAATTGAGGGGTAGTCAATCCGCAAGCCTAACAACTCGCTCAAGCCGACCGGTCCGTTTGTCACGCGGCTTGCAAGGTGTGAAGAGCCACGGCAAGCCGCGCGCCAACCGGCCCGGCGGCTTAGCTCTGTCCGTTAGGCGCGGCGTTCACTGAAGGAGCACTTACTGAATCATGGGAGAGATAAACAATGATGATGATGCCACTCCACTCAACTTCAGCATGCATAGCTCTTCTCCTGTGCCTGATCCCGACCGGCTGCAATGTTGACCAAGTCGTCGTCGTGGACTCCAAGCCGGATCTGATTATCGAGTCGGTTTCGTATGAGAGGTTGCCAATCTGGCAATATGAATTTGAGGTCACCGTCCATGTGAAGAACATTGGTGACTACCCCGTTACTGGACAGTTCTATCTTTCCTGGACGACCACACGCCGTTCCTTTGATTCGTCTCAATGCGATTACCATCATCCGGTGAACGAGCCTACTGGAATAATCGACGTCGGTGGCTCGATCGACCCACAATTCCGGGTGTCTCTCCAAGATAGCATGCCGAATATGCTCTTCTACATCAACACCAACGACGCTTTCAAAAAGAAGATCCATGGGCCGATCATCTACGAGAAAAGCTATGAGAATAATTCTTATGTCGCGGACATTCAATGGTAGCGAGCGAGTCGCGCCGCCTAACAACTCGCTCAAGCTGACGCCAAACCGCGCGCGATCATCAAATGGAGATTGGATGCATTCTGGTGGCAGTTCAATGAATCAACGGCCTACGCGGCCTGCCGGCGCGCGAAAGCGTTTGGCGCAGCTTAGCTCTGTCCGTTAGGCCGCAGTAAAGGATGATAACTACCATTGGCAGATGGACGATTGAGTACGATTCATCCCTCACTGCGGCATGCTATTCAAAGGAACCTATTGGACACGGATGTGAATGCTCCCAATGCAGAAATTTTGGATCTGCCTTAGATTACGCTTTTCCCGAAAGTTTTAAAGTTCTGGCTACCATGCTAGGTATCGATACCAGGAAGTATGCGGAGTTGTTGCATTATGGCGATCGAGAACCATCCGGGTTTTACAATACAGGTGGGTGGTTCCACATTATCGGTGCCATTACATCTGGACGGGACGCTTGGAAACCCACT
>CAVRTZ010000026.1:0-184797 GCA_963724215.1 uncultured Ignavibacteria bacterium | reverse complement strand
AGTGGCCATGTCCGGCCTTCGCGGGCGCCTGCAAGGTCTGGTGCGCTAGTTGGGCCGGGCACCCGCGAACCATGAAAATGGCGGCGGTCTGTCGCTTGTGGCGACGTCGGCTACTACTTGGTGCCGCGTAGCCCGTTCTTCAGTGTGACGCGGAGGCTGCTCGGCACCCCGGACTGTCGCCCTTGAGCACGACGAGCAGAATCGTCTGTCCCAGAGAGCCTCCCCCGAGCGACGACCGCAGATCCGGTGTTCGCGACCGAAGGAGACGACTGTGGAGACGATGATCGCGCGCTGCGGCGGGCTCGACGTGCACAAGGCGCAGGTGACCGCATGCGTGCGGCTGCTGATCGACGGCGCCGTGAGCGAGATCGTGGAGACCTTCGGGACCACGACGCCCGACCTGCTGGCGCTGCGCGATTGGCTGAAGGCGCACGCGGTCACGGACGTGGCGATGGAGTCCACCGGCGTGTACTGGAAGCCGGTCTACTACGTGCTCGAGGACGAGTTCGAGGTGCGGCTCGTTAACGCGGCGCACATCAAGCACGTTCCCGGGCGCAAGACCGACACGATCGACGCCGCCTGGATCGCGCAGCTGCTCTGCTGCGGGCTGTTGCGCGGGAGCTTCGTGCCGCCCAAGCCGATCCGCCGGCTGCGAGATCTGACGCGCTATCGCAAGGCGCTGATCGAGGAGCGCTCGCGCGCGGTCAACCGGCTGCACAAGCTGCTCGAAGACGCGGGCGTGAAGCTCGCCTGCGTCGCGACCGACATCATGGGGGTTTCCGGTCGGGCGATGATGCGCGCGCTGATCGAAGGCCGGGCGGACCCCGAGGCGCTCTCGCAGCTGGCCAAGGGCAAGCTACGAGCCAAGCTCCCGGAGCTGCGCAAGGCGCTGACAGCCCGCTTCACCGACCACCACAGCTTCCTGCTCGAGCGGATGCTCGCGCACGTCGAGGAGCTCGAGTCAGACATCGACGCGATCTCGGGGCGGATCGAGCAGGAGATCGCCCCTTTCGAGCCGGCGGTTGAGCTGCTGCGCTCGATCCCCGGTGTCGAGCGCCGCGCGGCCGAGGTGATCCTCGCCGAGATCGGCACCGACATGACCGTGTTCCCGACCGCCGCGCACCTGGCCTCCTGGGCCGGTCTGTGTCCCGGCCAGAACGAGTCCGCCGGCAAGCGCAAGCCCGCCAGGACGCGCAAGGGCTCCAAATGGCTGCGCAAGACCTTGACCGAGTCCGCTCGCGCCGCCGCTCGCACCAAGGAGAGCTACCTCGCCGAGCGCTACCGCCGCCTGGCCGCGCGGCGCGGCGACAAGAAGGCGATCGTCGCGATCTCCCACGAGATCCTGACCGTCTGCTGGCACATGCTCTCCAGCGGCGAGCTGTACCGCGAGCAGGGCGCCGGCGCGCTGCGGCAGCGCGACCAAGACCGCATCCGCCGCCGCGCGATCGGACAGCTCGAGAAGCTCGGCCTCAAGGTAACCGTCGAAGCGCTTCCGCAGGCCGCCTGACGGAACCCTCAGCGTTCATTTTCTGAGCAGAAGCTCGGCCTGAGGTAACCCGTCGAAGCGCTTCCGCCAGGCCGCCTGACGGAACCCTCAGCGTTCATTTTCTGAGCAGGCGCGCAGGGGCGTGCTCTCGCGCCGGCGCGCGTCGACCTCGAGGGCCCGCGGCGCGCTCGATCTCCGTTAGCGGACGAAATACGTCCTGAGAATCCGACCTGGCGCCGAGCGGGTTTCTCGGCGTGCGTGCTGGCTCAGCGCCTGGGCGCATGTCCGGGAAAGGGCATTCTCGGTCATGCAAGCTGCCTCCGTGAAGGCCTCGCCCGGCGACGTCCGGACCCACGCGTAGGTTCGCCTGGCCGGGACTGGGGCTTTCGAGGGAGGACGCAGGCTGGGTAGGCCGCTATTCGTCCGATGGGCTGCGAGCCCGACATTCTCAGTGGCCGCCCCTGCGACTCGCCCCGGCTGTGCCGCGAGCACGTATCCGTCGTTGTCGTCCTCGCCCGCCGCGCCTCCCACCGCCATATCGACCGGGAGAGGGCATGCGTTCATTCGGCTTGGCCCAGTGCTCCCGAAGCTGTCCCCAGGTGACAAGTAGGCTCGCGCGCCGCGGGTTGCCCGCCCTTCTGTTGGGAGGGATCGCGCGTTGGAGTTTGGCTGGCCGTGTTCGGTGCACCTTGTGCGCTGGCGACGAGTTCGCCGATCGTTGGTGGGTTTGGGTCGCGTTGCCGCCGCACGGCGTGCGTTTGCTTGCGCGTCTGCACGTGCGTCGTGCGATGGCCGAAGTGTCGCGGCGGCGGGGGTGCTGGAGCGTACCGGGGGTTTACGTGGGATCGGCGGTCCGGCCGGCTGCGACCTGGTCGTAGACGGCGGCCACGCGGCGCGTCAGGGCGGGCCAGCCGAAGCGCCGGCGGGTGTCGCGCGCGGCGGCCTGGCCGCGACGGCGGCACTCGTGTGGGTGGTTGACGGCGTCCACGAGCGCGGCGGCGAGGCTGTCGAGGTCGTCGCCCTCGATCAGCCAGCCTGTCTCGCCGTCGTGGATGATCTCGGCGGGGCCGTGGGCGTCGACGGCGATCGCGGGGAGCCCGCAGGCCATGCCCTCCACTAGCACTTGGCCGAACTGCTCGCGGACGCTGGGGCAGCACGACCGCGTCGCCGGCGGCCAGCAGCCAGGGCAGCTCGTGGTGGTCGTGCCAGCCGGCCAGAAAGACGTCGGGGACGCCGGTGCGGTGGATCGTCGTGAGCGGGTGTTCGCCCTCCCACTCGCCGGGGAAGCCGCCCACGAGGACGAGCGGGGCCGGTGCCGCGTAGCGCGTCGCGCGCGCGCGCGTGGGCCTCGATCAGCAGCGGCAGGCGTTTGACCTTCGTGAAGCGGCCGACGTAGAGCAGTACGGGCGCGCCGCGCTCGAACGGCGCCATGTCGGCGTCCGTGTAGGCGACGGAGCCCGGCTCGCCGCCGGGCGCCCAGCCTTGTGGCGCCTCGACCAGCTGCCGGCGCCAGAACGGTGCGCGCTCGACGTGGCGGGGCACGAACGTCTGCGGGTCGACGCCGTTGGGGATGTGCACGCAGCGGCCGGGATCGATGCCCAGCAGCGCCTCGGCGCGCTGGGCCTGGGTCGCGGAGAGGACGAGCAGGCGTTCGCAGGCCGTCGCCCAGCGGCGCAGGCGCTCGACCCACGCGGCGCTGTGCGGCCAATGGCCGGGATCCTCGACCGCGGCCTCGAGCATCAGCAGCTCGGTCCCGTGCAGGTGGCCGACGACCGGGACGCCGGGCGCCACGCGGGCGGCGGCCTCGTTGAGCGGGGTGAGGTGGTGCAGGTGCAAGACGTCGGCGCTCGCCGCCCCCGCGCCCGCGAGCGCGGCCGCCCAGCTCGCGGCGTGGTGCTCGAAGACTTCGTCGGGCAGCGAGCAGAACACGCGGTCGGGCGCGCCGGGGCGATCCTCGTAGGACGGATGCAGCGGCGGGTCAGCCCGCATCGGGTCCGGCGCGCTCAGCGCGGCGGTCATGTCCAGCTCGCGGACGCGCACGCCCTCGTAGAACGTCTGCGCGTTGCCGAGGCGGCCCGGCAGCCCGACCGAGCCGGTGAGCACCGTCGGCTCCCAACCCGCGGCGGGCAGCTGGCGCGCGAGGTTCCACGCCACGTGCGCCGAGCCGCCGCGCGGGAAGAACTGAAGGCCCATCAGGACCCGGTGCGCGGCAGGCTGCACGGGGCGCGAGATCGTAGCCGGGACACCAGATGTTCACACCCTCCTGTGGTGCACACCGTGTACAACGTCGCCGTGTGCTGAACCCCTCGCTCGAGGCCACCGGCCCCGCGCGGCGCACCGCGCGGCTCGTGCGACAGCTGCGTGTCGGCCTTGCCGACGGCGCGGCGACGACGGTCCACGTGGCCGAGCACCCGCTCGCCTGCGCGGACGTCCGCGTGTCGATCGTTCGCGGCCAGCGCCTGGCGGCCCACTGCCGCGCGCGCGGGATCGACGACGCGATCGTCGGCGGGTTCTTCACGCGGCCGCTGGGCGAGCCGCTCGGCGAGGTCCGCACGAGCGGCGTCGTGCGCCGCCACGTTCCCTTCGACGCCCCATGGTCAGCCGTGCGCGCGTGCGTGACCGCCCGCGGCGGCGAGGTCCGGATCGCTCGCCGCGACGAGCTACCGGCGGCGCCGCGCGGCGACCTCCTGCAGGCCGGGCCGCTGCTGACCCGCGACGGCGCCACGGCGTTCGAGCGCGCCGCCGACACCGAGGGATTCCGCGCCGGCGCCCACCAGTTCGACTCCGACATCACCGACGGCCGGCACCCCCGAGCGGCGCTCGGCATCGGCGACGAGCGCCTGCTGGCGGTCGTCTGCGACGGCCGCGCGCCAGCCGACGCAGGCCTCACGCTCGACGAGCTCGCCGCGATCATGGTCGCGCTCGGCGCCCGCGACGCGCTAAACCTCGACGGCGGCGGCTCGGCCACGCTGATCGCTGGCGGGCGGCTGCGCAACCGCCCGCGCGCTTCGGTCGGCGTGTCCGAGCCGGGCGGCCGCGGCATCGCGACCGCCCTCGTCTTCCTGCCGCGCCGCTAGACACAACCGAGCGGCCGGATCGTCCCGGCACACCGCCCTCGCTGCTCCTTGCGCGGCAGGACCGAGCGTCCGGCTCCACTCGCCCCAGCGCGCCGCACAACGGACGACAAGGGCTAGCTGCTAGCGAGCCTGAGCCGGGCCGCCCTCGCAGAAACGAGCGATTCTGAAACGGTCGCCAGAGGTCCCCTCCGGGCCGCCGGCGCGGCGTTCAGAACCCGTGACCACAATCAACGTCTCACAAGCAGGATCGTCCGACAGTTCTGCGACACTGCCGTGCCGTGGGAGACCTGATCGGCTACGCGCGCGTCTCAACGACCGAGCAGAACCCCACGCTGCAGCTCGACGCGCTCCAGGCCGCGGGCTGCGAGCGTGTGTTCACCGAGGAGGCGAGCGGCGCGGTCGCCGAGCGGCCCGAGCTCGCCCGCGCCCTCGACCACGGCGCGGCGACACGCTGGTGGTGTGGAAGCTCGATCGGCTCGGGCGCAGCCTGCCGCACCTGATCGACACCGTCCGCGGGCTCGAAGACCGCGGCGTCGGCTTTCGCAGCCTGCAGGAGCAGGTCGACACGACCACACCGGGCGGGCGCTTGGTCTTCCATGTCTTCGGCGCGTTGGCCGAGTTCGAGCGCGACCTGATCCGCGAGCGCACCCACGCCGGACTGGCCGCCGCGCGTGCGCGCGGGCGCCGCGGCGGCCGACCCACCGTCATGACCCCCGAGAAGCTCAAGGCCGCCCGCCAGCTCTACGACGCCCGCCAGCACACCATTGCCGAGATCGCCGCGACCCTCGGCGTCAGCCGAGCCAGCATCTACCGGTCGCTCAGCGACACGGCCGCCGGCTCCCGGTAGACGGCACCGCAAATCCCTACTTTGCCCCTGGTGACACGGACCCGAGCACCGGGCCCATAAGCGCGCGGTCACAGACTGTCGCTCACATGCCCTTTGCGCATCGGTCCACGACGGCCGCGCATTCGGTGTGTCTCGAAGACGACCGAACGCGGTCGGTCGTGACGTATGGTCGGTCAGCTCGAGTTCGAGGCCTGCTCGGCGAGGTCCTCGCCCCTCGAGGGGGCGCGCATAGGTTCACGCGCGAGCGCGAGCCGTCCTGTTGGGATGTGCTCGAGCTCGACGCGGTCGACCCCCGTGCCGTGGCGCTTGGCTGGGTCGTGCGAGGAAGCGTCGAAGATCGTCACCTGCGATGAAAGCGAAGTGCTGATGACCGCGCGCCTGATCGCGGCGGCGCTGGCGACCGCGCTGCTGGGCGGCTCGGTCGCGAGCGCCGACGCCGCGACGCTGAGCAAGCGCGACGCGCGCGCGTTCTTGGTGCGCGCGTTTCCGGCGGCCGCGCCGCGCGCGCTGCTGCGCGACGAGCGCGCCGCGTTCTTCTCCACCGAGCGGCTGTGGGTCGAGCGCGCGCGGCGGTGCGGCCGGCGCGACCCCGTCACGGTCGCCTGCCGCTTCCGCGCGCGCCTGGTACCCGACGCCGCGCACCGCAAGCGCAACTGGTGGCCGATCGCCTGTCATGGCAAGGTGCAGGCGCGGCGCTTGCGCGACGGCCGCTTGCAGGGCTCGCCGCGCGACTACGTGTGCCGCACGGTGCGCTCGTGAGGTTCGAGCGCGCTGCGGTTCGTTAAGCGAACGCGCGGATCCGCACGGAGCGCGGCGCTCGCCCGGCCCGTTTGCGGTTACATGGGAGCGCCGTCCGGACGAGGGGAGTCGCATGTCGCTGCTAGACCAAGTGCGTAAGCTCGAGCAACAGGTCACAGACCGCCTCAAGGAGCTCGAGCCGCTCACGCGCGAGTACGAGCAATTGCGCAAGTTCGCGGAGCGGTTTGGACTCAAGTACTCGCCGAGCGTTGCGGACGCCGAATCCGAGCCCGAGCGGGCGACGACCGCGCGTGGCGGCGCGACGCGAACGCGCGCGAAGCAGCGGTCCGGGCGCACGCCGGCGAAGACGCAAGCCACACGAGCGGCGGGCCGCACTCGCGCGGCGAAGACCGCAGCCAAGCCACGAGGCGCGCGATCGACCAGCGGACAGCGGGCAACCGCCAGCGCGCAGGCAACAGGCGCGAGCGGGACGGTCGCGCCGGCGCGCGCGCGCAAGGCGCCCGGTAGCGGCGGCCAACGGTCCGGCGGGCGGCGCGCGACGGCCGCGCGACCCGGTCAACGCCGCGACGATGTGCTGCGACTCGTCGCCGAGCACCCCGGGATCACGGTCCGCGAGATCGGCGAGCGGCTCGGCGTCGAGGCCACGGGCCTGTACCGCGTCGTCAAGCGACTGGCCGACGACGGGCGCGTGCGCAAGCAAGGCGCCGGCCTGCACCCGGTCGAGCCCGCGACGGAGTCCGCGCCCGGACCGGAGGCCACGGTCGACAGCGCGCCACAGACACCCCCGGGCGACGTCGCAGAGGCGCCCGAAGCGCCGGCGTCCACCGAGTAGCACTGCTGCTTGGAGGCGAAGGCGACGCGGTTAGCGCCGGCGAGCACTACCACCGCACCTGCGGCCGCGGCTGAGGGAGTCACGGCTCCCGTCGTCTGAAGGCGGCCGCGCGAACGAGCCACCGGTCCGGGTACACGACGGCGGTTGCGGAGGGTTGTGTGCGTCAGGGCGACGATGGCATCGCGACGGACGGCGTGGGCGTCGGCTGCAGGTCTGGACCGGGGTGAACGCTGCGGCGGGACCGCGAATCCCGAGACGGCATGGTTACTGGTCGGGGACGTTTGGCGGTGGCTCGTTGACCGCGAGCCAGTAGGAGCCGAGCTGCCGGATCGTCTCGGAGAACTGGTCGAAGTTGACGGGCTTGCGGACGTAGCTGTTGGCTCCTAGGCGATAGCTCGCGGCGAGATCGTTGGGGGCGTTGGAGCTTGTGAGGACCACCACCGGCGTGAGGCGTGTGCGGTCGTCTTCGCGGATGCGCCGGAGCACTTCGAGCCCGTCGATCTTCGGTAGCTTGAGGTCCAGGAGCACCAGCCGCGGGAGGAACTTGCCGTGGTTGGTCAGGTAGTCCATCGCTTCTTGGCCGTCGCGCGCGACCTCGATGCTGGCGGGGACGCCCCTTAGCGCCATCACCGTCAGCGCCTCGTCATCTGGGTTGTCCTCGACGAGCAGGATGGTTACCGGATCGGGCATCAATTCACTTGCCGTTCTGTCGATGATCCGGGTGGCGCTGAGAGTTGCGTGTCGCGCGCGCAATCGGTGCCTGACGGCCCGGAGCGCGCGCTCGCCCGAGGGTCATCGTCTGGGGTGAGCGTGAAGGAGAACGTGGCGCCGTCGCCCTGGGCGCCCTCGGCCCATATGCGTCCGCCGTGGCGAGCGATCACGCGCTGGACGGTCGCTAAGCCGATACCGGTGCCGCTGAACTCGCTCTCGGAGTGCAGGCGCTCGAACGGGCGGAAGAGCTTGTCGGCGTCGTTCATGTCGAAGCCGACGCCGTTGTCGCGCACGAAGATCGCGGCATGGCCCGCGTGCTCAGTGCGACCGAATTGCACCCTCGCGTGTGGCTGTTGTGAGGTGAACTTGAACGCGTTGCCGAGCAGGTTCTGCAGTGCGACGCGCAGCAGCTCCTTGTCACCGATCACCGACACGTTCGGCTCGATCAGAACTTCCACGTCGCGCTCGGGGTCCCCGGCACGCAACTCTTCCACGACCTCGGCCGCAAGCGCACTCAGATCGACATCGCGGAACTCCAGCGGCCGCCGGCCCAGCCGCGAAAGCTCGAGCATGCTGTCGATCAGCACCCGCATCCGCTCACTGCCGGCGCGCACCCGCTCGAGCGCGTGACGGCCGTCGGCGTCGAGCCTGTCGGCGTAGCGCCCGAGGAGCACCTGGCTGAAGCCGTCGATCGCGCGAAGCGGCGCGCGCAAGTCGTGCGAGACCGAGTAGCTGAACGCCTCAAGCTCTGCGTTCGCGGCCCGGAGCTCGTGCGTGCGCTCCTGCACGCGATGCTCGAGCTCCTCCGAAAGGCGGCGCAGCTCGTCCTCGACCGCTCGGCGTCGCTCGTCACGCGCCATCGCCTCCAGCGCGAACGAGAGATCGGCCGCCAGCCCGTCGAACAGCTTGACCTCTTCCTCGTCGAAGAACCCTGGCTCTGACGCGTACGCCGTCAGCACCGCCACGCAGCGATCCTCCACCACGAGCGGGAAACCGGCAGAAGATCGATACTCCCGCGCGAGCGCGGCGTCGCGCCACGGGGCCATCCGCTCGTCCGTCGCGATGTCGGTCGTGAACACGTGATGGCGCTCCCGCGCGGCGATGCCGGTCGGCCCCCGGCCCTCCGGAACATCGAGCGCCGAGATCCGGATCGAGTCGAAGTAGCCCTGCACCGCTCCCGCGTGGGCGACGGGAACGATCCACCCTTCTTGGTCGATCTCACCCACCCACGCCATCCGCAGCCGCCCCTCCTCGACCAGCACGCGGCAGACCCGCTCGAACAGGGCAAGCCGCTGCCTGATCCGCACGATCGCCTCGTCTGCCCTGGACAGCGTCGCGTAGACGCGAGTCAACCGCTCCGCTCGCCGCTCGGCGAGCACGCGCCTGGTCACATCGCGACAGCTCACAACCAAACCATCGCCGTGGCGAGCGATTCGGACGTCGTAGTAACGGGGGCTGGCGACGCCGCCGAACACCGCGTTCAGCTCAAGCCCATCTTGCGCGAACGACTCGGCAGTCTCGATCACCTCCCGATACAGCTCGAAGATCCGGCTCGAGGCCAGCTCGGGAAACAACTCCAGCAGACCCCGTCCGAGCTGATCCTCAGCGGTGATCTGACTGAACTCGCACGCCGCCCGATTGATGAACTCGGTACGAACGTCGACGACACGCCCCGCCCTGTCGCGAACCGCGCTGTAGATCGCGAACGGATCGAGCTGCGTATCGACCGCGGCCCGCAGCCGCTGCTCGCTCTCCCGCACCGCCCGCTCGACCCGCGTGCGCTCGGTCACCTCGCGCCAACCGACGAGCGTCTCGTCGAGGCCAGCCCCGTCACATCTGCTGCTCGTCTCCGATTGGTCGACGGTGCGGCTTGAGCGGCGGTTCGTGGTGCGTTCATTCCGAGCTCTCTGGATCGGGCGGAGGCTCGTTGATCACGAGCCAGAACAGTCCGAGTGCCTTGACGGCCTCGGAAAACTTGTCGAACTCGACCGGCTTGACGACGTAGGCGTTGACTCCTTCGACGTAGCTTTGGTAGCGATCGCTCTCCTGTTGTGAGCTGGTCAGCACCACGATCGGCACGAGCTTGGTGCGCTCGGCGGCGCGGAGGCGCTTGAGCACGTCGAGACCCATGATCTTTGGCAGCTTGAGGTCCAGCAGCACCAGCGCCGGGAGCGGCCGGGACTGATCTTCGAAGTACTGAAGCGCTTCCTCTCCGTCACGGGCGATGTCGATCTCGTTGGCGATCTTGCTGCCCTTCAGCGCCATGATCGTGAGATCGCGATCGTCGGGGTTGTCCTCGACGAGGAGGATGTTCCCGGGAGTCATGATCCGGTTTCTGTTGGTGGCTCGAGCTTGAAGTAGAAGGTGGCGCCCTCGCCGGGCCGACCTTCGCCCCACACCGCGCCGCCGTGGCGGCGGACGATTCGCTCCACGGTCGTGAGGCCGACGCCGATGCCGGGGAATTCGTCCTCGCGGTGAAGGCGCGCGAACGGCTCGAACAGCAGCCCGGCGAAATCCATGTTGAACCCGACGCCGTTGTCGCGGACAGCGAACACGCCGGCGCCCGCGCGCATCACCTCGATCCTCGCATGCTCCCGGGGGCCGGTGTACCTCCATGCATTCTCGAGCAGGTTGCGCATCAGAACCCGCACCAGCCGCTGGTCGCCCACTGTCTCGAGCCCGTCGCCGATCACGAACTCAACCCCGCGCGCCGGATCCAGCGCGCGTAGCTCCTCGCCGATCTCCCTGGCGACCGCGCTGAGATCCACGCTCGTGAGGCTCAGCTCACGTCGGGTGAGGTCTGAGAGCAAGCAGCATCGCGTCGATCAGCTCGCCCATCTTGGCGCTCGCCCGGCGGATCCGATCGAGCGTCTCCCGACCCTGATCGCCGAGCTCGTCGCCGTGACTCTGGGACAGCGCCGCGCCGAATCCATTGATCGCGCGCACCGGCGCGCGGAGATCGTGAGCGAGCGAATACGCGAACCCTTCGAGCTCCTGATTGGCGGCCTTGAGCTCGGCGGTCCGCCGCAGGAGATCCTCGGTCCGTTCCCGCACCCGGTCCTCCAGCTGCGAATTCAGCCGCCGGATCTCCTCCTGCTCAGCCTGGAGGTCCTCGAGAACGTTGCAGGACGGCCGCTTGTGTGTCCCGAAGACGGGCCTGCTCCTCATTGCTGTCCTCGAGGATGTTGACGAGCGCGCGGTGAACGTCCCCCATCCGCTCGCGCTCCTGGCTGAGGTCCTCGAGCATGTTCAAGACAGCCCGCGCGTAGCCCGAGGTCTCGACCGCCGGGAGGCCGGCGCCGTCCTCGCGCAATGTCACGCCATCTCCACCGGGTCGTCCGGGAGCAGCTTCTTCAGCTCCGCGATCTCCTTCTTGAGCTCGATCATCTTCAGCTCGCGCCCAACCGTCAGCCGCTGGAACCGTTCGAGCTCCGCCAGTCGCTCGAGGTCCTTCGCCCGCTGCGCGGCGATCTCGGCCTCGGCCCGCCTCTGGGCGGTCACGTCACGGGCGGCGGCGAACACCCCAAGCACGTTCCCGGCCGCGTCACGGAACACCGAGGCGTTGTAGAGCACGTCGCACAACCCGCCGTCCCGGTGGCGAATCGTAAGCGGATAGTCGGTCACCGAACCCTCGGCAAACACCCGCCGGTAGCCCTCCCGTGCGGTCTCAGGCTCGGTGAAGTAATCCGAGAAATCGGTGCCGATCAGCCGCTCGCGCTCGACCCCCGTGACCTTCACGGTGGCCTCGTTGACATCGGTGATCTTGCCCTCCACGCTGATCGTCACCAACGGATCCAGACTCGCCTCGATCAAGCTCCGCGCATATTCCGACGCATCACGGACCAACGCGTCGGTGCGCCTCGGCTCGGTGATGTCTCGCGCGATCGAGGACGCGCCGATAATCGCACCGTCGTGGTCGTAGATCGGCGAAACCGTCAACGAGACCGGGACCACGCTCCCGTCCTTCCTCAAGCGTTCGGTCTGGTAATGATCGACGCGTCGTCCGCCCCGGATCTCGCCGAGAAACTCGTCCATCTCGCCGCTGCCCTCGGGGATCAGGAGCGCAATCGACTTGCCGACGATCTCCTCCGCGGTGTAGCCGTACAACTCGTCCGCAGCGCGATTCCAGCTCGTGATCACGCCATCGAGCGTCTTGCTCACGATCGCGTCATCGGAGGAATCGACGATGCTCGCAAGCAGTGCGACGTCCACGCCGCTGCGTCTCCGAGAACGGTTCGCTGTAACCCGATCAGATGACGGCTTCATCGTCGACGCTCCTGGTCAGCCGCGGCGTGCGCCGCCCCCGGTTCACCGGACACTTGGTTGGTGAACGCGGCGATCACGCCATGGTGGGTTGGCGAAGTTGACCGTCCCGTCGATGGGATCGAGCACCCATCGCGCGGGCGCGGCCGGCGCGCCGGCCGCGCCCTGCTCCTCGCCCAGGAACGGGATCTCAGGCGCGGCGGTCCCCAACGCGGTCTTCATCGCCGTCTCGATCTGAAGGTCCACGTCCGTGGCGAAGTCGCGATCGCCCTTGGCAATCAGCGCGCCGATGTGCGCGCGGCCGCGGCGCAGGATGCCGGCACCGACGTCGACCGCCTGCTCGGCGGCGAGCAGCAGGCGAGCATCGGCGTAGCGGGGGTCGGCCGGCATGGCGGGCCATTCACTCCTCGGCGGCGGCGCGTCGCCGAACGTAGCCTCAGGATCGCGCGGCGAGGTCCTGGGCTGCCTCAACCGCCTTCACGCGGGCTTCGAGGTCGTCCAGGACGATGCCCACGATCTGGAAGGCCTCGTGGAGGTCGGCCACGGCGTGCTGCCAATTCTCGCGGTCGGCGGCTCTTGCAGTCAGCTCGTTCAAGTCGTTGCGGTAGGTCATGGTTTCTGCCTCCTCACGCCGCGCCGCAGAGGACCGAATCGGTCCGCTCCCGCAGTTCTGGCAGCTGCGCGGGCCGCCGCCATCCGGTCGACGCCGCGCAGCGCCGTCGGAGGACTACGCAGCAACCGAGCGCGCGGCCGGAGATCCCGTTCCAACCGCCGCAGATCAGCCGCCCGCGTCTGCGAGCATCCCCCCCGCCTTGGCGAGGTGCGGCCGGCGCCCGACGTGAGCGACGGCCGATCCTCACGGAGGTGACACGAACGGGACCGGCTGACAAGAAGCGACCCGGCTTCCCTGACGCAGGCTCCGCGGACGAGCGCGCTCGCTGTTAGACCCGTCGAAATCCGGCCCTCTGGCGCCCGTTGAAGAGTGGACCACCCAGCTGACGCCCGCAGCTCGGCGGATCGGGGTCGCGCCATCATCCGCGCGAATCCAACGCCTAGTGTTTGTCGCCATTCGTCCCGGAATCAAGGCTCGAAGCCGCCCGACCCCGAGGCCTCCAGCCGGCTTTACAGACCACGGGAACGCTCGCCGGACGGTAGGTGCGATCGCGGATCGGTCATTGGGACTCTCCCGCTTCGCGTCGGAGCAGCAGCGCGCTGCCTGCCGCTTTCCGCTCCTGCTGGTCGTCGACGAGCGATTCCGTGGCGGCGCCGAGTTCGCGCTCGCTTCCCGTCGTATGGAGAAGTTATCGGGAGTCGGTGGACGCAGCCGCGGTTGGGCACGTCGTCTCTGCGACCTAGTCGTCGCGCAGGTAGCCGGTCGGCGTCGCCCCGCCGAACGGCTTGAACCAGTTCTCGATGCGCTGGTCCGCGACGCCGAGCTGGACGTTGATCGGATCGCGGCCGGCCAGCGCGGCGTCGCCGGGCTCGTGCATGTCGAACATGCTCAGAACGTCGTCGTCCTCGAAGAGCTCGAACAGGGCGCGGAGCTCTTCGACCGCCGATGAGGCCTCGGCTTCGGCGAGCTCGCCGTTGTCTTCGCGGATCTCCAGTTGCGCCGTGGCGTGTTCGATGAGCCGCACGGCGAGGATCTCCTCGGCGATGCAGCCGGCGGGGCGGCCGTCGGAGAGGCGAGCCATCAGCGCGACCGACGCCGCGAACAAATCGAGCGCGAACGCCTCGTCGACCGCCTCCGCGAACGCCGGCGGGACGAGTTTCGCGGCGTGGGCGACCGGATCGCCGTTGAGGTGCTGGTGGCGGAACTCGTGCACGAGCACCGCGCCGCCGTGGATGAGCGCCCGGCGGGCGTGCAGGTCGTCGATGACGCGCGGCAGGAAGTGCAGCACGTCCCCCGAGACCTCGCCGCGAGCGGCGAACTGGCGGCCAGCGTCCAGCAGCAGCGGCACCTCCTGCTCCGGCTGGCCGGTAAACATCAGCCCGGCTGCCTCGAGTTGCTCGATCTCGAGCCCGAGCGACTGCTCGCTGACATCGAACCCGGGACGCCAGGGCCGCGAGCTCGAGCGGCTCGTCGGCGGCCTGAGCCACACCGGCGGCTTGCAGCAGCGCGATCCGGATGTCTGGGCTTCGTTTCATCAGCGGTCCCGGCTAGCTGCAGGCGGTCGGCGGTGCCGCCGTGCGCGATCAATCTACGGCAGGCCAAGGACCGAGCCGGCCCCCGGGCGCGCGGCGTTTGAGCCCAGCGACCTCCCAGCGGTCGCGGGCGCGACATGCTCGTGCCGTGCCCGAGCGCTCTCGCGGCGAGCCGGCGCTGGCCCGTTCCGGCTGAAGCGACCGCGCGCCGGCGCTCGCGTCGCTTCGCGCTGCTCGATGACCGGCGTTCGAGGCCTCGACGCCCCGGTTTGCGTGCCGTTTCCCGCGCCCGGCGCCGCGCTGCAGCGTGGCGCCGGCGCCGAGGCACCAGGGGGAAAGGCAGTTCCTGGGCGGCGCGCCAGGCCGGGCGCCGCCGACGTTCAGTCGCCGTCGAGTTGCTCGAGTCGTAAGCGGTCGCGACGGCGTCCGGCGATCGCGTCCTGGAGGCGCTCGTCGTTGACGGCGGTGTAGACGGTGGTGGTGCGGATGTCGGCGTGCCCGGCGAGCTCGCGGATCACGCCGACGTCGGCGCCCGCGTCGGCGAGGTGGGTGCAGAACGTGTGGCGCAGCACGTGCGGGGTGCGCCGGTCCTCCGGCAGCCCGGCGGCGTGCGCGTAGCGGGCGACGATGCGCGCGACGTCGCGCGTGCTCAGCGCCCGGGGCGGCTGGCCGGTGCGCGGCAGCGACAGCAGCAGGTGCTCGCTCGCCGCGGCGGGTCGCGCCTTGACCCACGCGGCGATCGCGGCGAGCGCGTCCTCGTCGAGCGGGATCGCGCGGGTGCGCCCGCGCTTGCCGTAGCGGACGGTCACCCACCAGCTCGTCGAGCGCGCGATCGCCTCGCGCAGACGCGCGTCGCTCGCGCGGCGGCGCTCGTCGACGTCGCTCACGAGCAGCCCCGCGGCCTCGGCGCGCCGCAGCCCGGCCGAGCCGAGCAGATGCAAGCAGCGCGAGGTCGCGCTTGCCCTGGCGGCTGCGGCGGTCGGGCATCCGCAACAGCCGCGCCCATTCGTCGTGCTCGAGCGCGCGCGGCTCGCCGCGCGCGACACGCGCCGAGCGGACCGTCCGCAGCGCCTGGTCGGCGCCGAGCGCGTCGGCGAGGCCGCGCAGCGCCGACAGGTGCTTGGCGACCGTCGCCGGCGAGCGCCCGCAGCGCTCGAGCGCGTCGCGGTAGGCGCGCACCGCCTCGGGCGTCACGTCCTCGGCCGTCGCCTGCGGGCCGACGAACGCGGCGAACGAGCGATACACGGCGGCGTAGGTGCGCCGCGTCTCGGGCGAGCGCTGGCGCGCCGCGACCTCCGCCGCGCGCGCGGCGAGGCCGCGCGGGTCGATCAGCTCGCCGCTGACCGCCGGCGCCGACGCGAGGCGCCGCGCCGCGAGCTCGCTCACGCGCGCCCACCCGCCTCGAGGCGGTCCAGCTCGTTGAGGCCGTCCGGCAGCAGCCACCACAGCTCCTCGCCGCCGCCGGCGCCATCGACGTCGCCCCACACCAGCGGCGGGTCGTGCTCGCGCAGCTCCTGCAGCCCCCGCCGCGCGTGGCCGAGGACGAGCCCGGCGCGCTCGGCCGCCTCGAGCAGCGTCCAGCGCCGCACCCGGCCGCGGCCGGGCCGGTCCTCGCCGATGCACGGCGCGCAGCAGCCGCCGGCGGGTGTCGTCGTCCATGCCCGGCAGCTTGCCGGAGGCCCCGGACACGTCTGGGAATTGTCCTATCTGTGCTGCCCGCCGCAAGTTCCCTCCGGATCGCTGAAGGAGTTATGTCGCCGGGGGCGAAGTAGGCGGTGTGTCGCGGCGTAGTAGCTATGAGTTCGTTTTGAGCGCCGCGGAGCGCGCCGCGCTCGAGCGAGTCGCGGCTTCGCTGACGGCAGCGTTTCGCGACGTGCAGCGAGCGCGGATCGTTCTGGACGCCGCGGCTGGGCTGCGTGATGTGGAGATCGCGGCTCGTCGTGATTGCACGGTCAAGACGGTCGGGAAGTGGCGAAGACGCTTCTGCGAGCGGCGTCTTGAGGGGTTGAGCGATAACGAGCGCGCGGGTCGTCCGCGCCGTTTTCCCCCCGGAGCAGGTCGCCGAGGTCAAGGCGATCGCGTGCGAGCTGCCCAAGCAGCACGGCCTGCCGCTGGCGCGCTTCAGTCGCGCTGAACTGCACCGCTTCGTCGTCGAGCGCGCCATGTGCGACGCGTCGGCGTCGACGATCGGGCGCTGGCTGGCCGAGGACGCGATCCAGCCGTGGCGCCATCAGTCCTGGATCTTTCCGCGCGACCCGGACTTTCTGGAGAAGGCCGGTCGCGTCCTGGATCTGTATGCCGGGGTCTGGGAGGGCGAGCCGCTGGCGCCCGAGGACTGTGTCATCAGCGCCGACGCCAAGCCCTCGATCCAGGCGCGCAAGCGCATCCACCCGAGCCTGGCGCCCGCGCCCGGACGCGTCCAGCGCGTCGAGCACGAGTACGAGCGGATGGGCTCGCTGACCTACTTCGACGCGTGGGACGTCCGCCGCGGCGGCGTGATCGGCCGCTCCGAGCCCACGGGCGGCATCCTGGCGTTTGACCGGCTCGTCCGCCAGGTGATGATCCGGGAGCCCTACGCATCGGCGCCGCGCGTCTTCTGGATCGTCGACAACGGCTCCGATCACCGCGGCAAGGCGTCGGTCAAGCGCCTGCAGAAGCGCTGGCCCAACCTCGTTCTCGTGCACCTGCCGGTGCACGCCAGTTGGCTGAACCAGGTCGAGATCTACCACTCGATCATCCAACGCAAGCTGCTCGCGCCCAACGACTTCGCCAGCACCGCCGAACTGGCGCGAGCGCTCAACGACTTCGAGCACCACTGCAACCAGATCGCAGAGCCGTTTGAATGGAAGTTCACCCGCCAAGACCTCGCCGAGCTGCTCGATCGCATCGAAGATCACCGCCCGCCGGACACGGCAACCGACCTCCCCCTCGGTCGCGATCCCCCCGCCCTAGCGCGCGCCGCCTGAACAGCACCCAACTTACGGCGGGCAAGCGCGCGCCGCCTGAACAGCACCCAACTTACGGCGGCAGCATGAAGTCCGGCGTCCAGTCTGTGTGTAGCACGGGTGTGGCAGGTCGCGACACCGTGCGCTGCGGTCCGCGGCGGCGGGGTCGTGCTTGAAGCTGACGTGCGCACGGTCGGGCACACGTGGTCCGGTAGTGCGCGAAGCTTTGCCCTGCTCAAGCGTGCCGACCCTTCGCTCGCCTGGTGGGACGTCAAGCGACTGCTCGACCGCGAGCGCCGACCCCCCGGGTGCGCCTTGCCACTGCCAACCCGGTTCTCGCCAACGACCGAACGTGATGGCGCTCGTGTTCCAGATCGTGTCCTCGTGGCGCACGTCGGGCGCACTCATTTCATGAGTGTCAACCATCACTGGGACATATGGTCCGGCCACGTGCGCCGAGGCGTAGCGAACGGGGTGCTGCGCCATCAGCGCGCCAGCGTTGGTGCGTTCGCCCGATGCTCGGCAGCCCGACGGTCTCGCTCCCGGCATCAGGAGCTGCTGGAGCCGCATCGCAGACGACGTTCAAGCAGCCGTCTCGGTCAGACCCAGCCTTTGCGCTGGAAGCGGCGCAGCAGGCCGACGCTGGTCGCGAGCATGCTGCCGACGCCGAGGACCCAGAAGGTCCACGGGGCTCTGATCAGATCGGTGACGAGGTAGCCGAAGTTCTGGCCGAAGAAGCCGGTGATGAAGGACAGCGGCAGGAAGATCGTCGCGATCACCGTGAGCTGCTTCATCACGTCGTTCTGGCGGTTGCTGACGGTCGAGAGGTAGAGGTCCGTCGCGCCCGACCCCGCAAGGCCGTCGAAGCGCTGCGCGCCAGCGACGGCTGGCAGCAGTGGTTGCGCCTGCGCCACCACTTCCACGTCTACTCGCTGACCAACCAGCTGCTGATCGCTTTGGCCATGCCGCACGCCACCCGCGTCGCGGGATTCAAGGCCTGGATCAAGCTCGGCTACTGCGTACGACGCGGCGAGCACGCCGTCATCCGCATCTGGATGCCGATCCCGCCGACCAAGAAGCAGCTCGTGGCCTGGCAGGAGAACGGCGGCGACTCGGATGACAAGCCGCGCACGCGTTATCGCCTCGGGCCCGTTTGGGACCGCTCGCAGGTCGAGCCGCTGCCGTCGCCGGCCGAGCCCGTTCCGCTGGACCCGCCGATCGCCGAGCCCGGAGGCGACTCGCTCGCCTCGACGCTCCCGAAGCTCACCGCGCTGACCGAAGAGCTCGGATGCTCGCTGGTCATCGAGTCGCATCCCGACGGCCGCGGCGGATGCTTCATCCCCGACCAACAGCTCATCTCGCTCAACGAGGCCAACTCCACCAACCACCAGGTCAAGACCCTCGTCCACGAGCTCTCGCACGCCCTGCTGCGCCACACCGACCTTGAGGACATCGCTTTTTCGGCCAGCAGGAGGATCGGGGCGAGTTCCTTCCTCATCGCGACGCGAATGAGGTCCGCGTTCACGGAACCGACGACATTCCGGTCCAGGAGGAAATCGGCGACCTGGCGGGCGATCTGGATGGCGACTTTTTCCTGCGCCTCTCCGGTGGACGCCCCGAGGTGCGGCGTGCAGATGATCCGGGGATGATTCACAAGCGCACGATCGGCGGGCGGCTCGTGCTCGAAAACGTCCAGCGCGGCGCCGGCGACGATTCCCTCGTCGAGGGCGAGCAGGAGGTCCCGCTCGTTCAGGATCCCGCCCCGCGCGCAGTTGATGATCCTGACCCCGCGCCGGCAGAGCCGGAGGGTGTCGATGTTGAGGAGGTTCCCGGTCTCGGGGGTGAGCGGGGTGTGGAGGGAGATGAAATCCGCGCACCGGTAGAGCTCCTGGAGCCCGGACGGTTCCACCCCGAGTTTGCGGGCGGCATCGTCCGAAATCAGCGGGTCATAGGCGAGCACCCGCATCTCGAAGGCGAGGGCCCGGCGCGCCACTTCCTGTCCGACTTTCCCGAGCCCGATCAGGCCCAGCGTTTTCCCGGAGAGTTCCGCCCCGATGAAATCCTTCCGCCTCCACTCCATCGCGCGGACGCTCCTGTCAGCGGCGGGGATGTTCCTGGCGAGGGCGAGCATCATGGCGACGGTGTGCTCCGCGGTGGAGACGGTGTTTCCCCCCGGGGTGTTCATCACGACGACGCCCCTGCGCGTGGCCTCCTCGAGGTCGATGTTGTCCACCCCGGCGCCGGCCCTGCCGACCACGCGCAGCGACCCGCCGGCCGCCAGGACCTCGGCGGAGACGACCGTCCGGCTCCGGACGATCAACGCTGCGTAGGCGCCGATGGAGGCCTTGAGCTCTTCCGGACCGATCTCCGGCTGATAGGTGACCGCGAACCCCTCGGCGGCGAGGACGTCCCGCGCTTTTTCGTCGACGGCGTCGGCGATGAATATCCGGAGCTGGTCTCTCATCGTCTAGCCGGCGGCATAGGACTTCCTGGACGGCCGTCACCCCGGATCCCGGTTTCACCCGGAAACCGCAATCTGAAAGCGTGCGTTCGAGCGCCGCGGCCACGGTCACCATGTCCAGTTCGTCGTAGTACCCGAGGTGGGAGATCCTGAAGACCCGGCCCTTCCAGGCGTCCTGACCCCCCGCCGCGACCACGCCGTAGACATCGTCCAGCGTCCGGTTGAATTTCTTCCAGTCGACGCCGTCCGGCAGCCGGACGGCCGTCACGGCCGCCGAGGGGGATTCCGAAGCCAGTCCGAGTCCCATCGCGCGCACGCCCGACCGGAGCGCCGAGGCGAGCCTCAGATGACGGGACCAGACCGCTTCCAGGCCCTCCTCCAGGATGGCCTGGAGTGCGATGTCCAGCCCGGTCACGAGCGACACGGCCGGGGTCCAGGGCGTGTCGTCCGTCGCGTGAGTATCGAGGGCCTTTCTGAGATCGAAATAGTATCGGGGGAGCGTCGACCGTTTCATCGCGATCTCCGCGCGCTCGCTGAGCGCGATGAACGCCAGCCCCGGGGGGATCATCAACCCCTTCTGGGACCCGGTGACGCAGACGTCGACCCCCCAGCGGTCGAACCGGAGTTCGTGGGCGCCCATGGCGGAAATCGCGTCGACGCAGACAAGCGCCCCGGACTGCGCGCGGACCGTCGCCGCGAGCGCCTCGACGTCGAAGAAGGTGCCCGTCGACGTTTCGCTCTGCGTGATGTAGACGGCTTTCGCGTCCGGGTGCGCGCGGAGGACGGCGGCCAGCTCGTCCGGTTTCATCGTCCGCCCCCACTCCACCGTCGCGTCGACGGCGTTGAGCCCGAAGGCGCGGGGAAGCTTGACCCATCGCTCCCCGAATTTTCCGCCATTGATGGAGATCACCTTGTCGCCGGGCGAAAAAAGGTTCACGAACGAGGCCTCGACGGCCCCGGTCCCGGAGCGAGGTCAGCGTGAGGACCGGCCTGGCCGTCTCGAAGAGCGTCCTGAGGTTTGCGTTGACCCGGGCCGCGATCGCGCGGTATTCCGCTTTCCGGTGATGGATGATCGGCTCGGCCATCCTGAGGAGCACACGCTCCGGCACGGGGGTGGGGCCGGGGGTAAAGAGTCTTCGTTTCATCATGGGGAATGTCCTGGTGATCAGCCTTTTTACGACCGAAAAATATAAAGAAAAACAGTCCGATATCAAACCGGCGGACCTGCCCGAAATCCGCGCCCGGTGATTGTGGAGGAAGCGCCATTCCATTATATTATCACACATCACACAGGGAAAAGGAGAACCGACGGATGGACAGCCTGGTACGCCTCATCGAACTGACGAAACGGCTCAGGAGGGAATGCCCCTGGGACCGGGTGCAGACGCACGAAACCCTCGCGACGCATCTCATCGAGGAATCGTACGAAGTGGTGGACGCGATCGAGGGCGGCGGCACCGACCGGCTCCGTGACGAGCTCGGCGACCTCCTGCTCCAGGTCCTGTTTCACTCGAACATCGCCGAGGAACAGGGGGCCTTTCGCCTCTCGGACGTGGCGGACACCCTCAGCGCCAAATTGATCTCCCGCCATCCCCATATCTTCGGCGAAACCGTCGTCTCGGGGGCTGATGAAGTGAAGGAAAACTGGGAAAGGCTTAAAATGCGCGAGGGGCGGGAGTCGGTGCTCGACGGGCTGCCCGCCCACCTCCCCGCCCTGATGCACGCGAAGAGGATGCAGGAGAAGGCGTCGTCCGCAGGTTTCGACTGGGAGCGGAGTGAGGACGTCTGGAAAAAGGTCGTGGAGGAAACGGAAGAACTCCGCCGGGAGGTGGCCGACGGCGACCCCGGCGGCATCCGGGAGGAGTTCGGCGACCTCCTCTTCGCGATGGTGAACTACGCCCGGTTCCTGAAGGTGGATCCGGAGGAATCGCTCCGGCACGCGGTGAGGAAGTTCAGAAAGCGGTTCGCCTACATCGAATCGGCGCTCAGGGCGGGCGGCCGCACTCCCCACGACGCGACGCTCGCGGAGATGGACGCTCTCTGGAACGAGTCGAAGAGCGCCCCCTGAAACCGCCTAGTGTCTCCGTCTCCTCCCGGTATGGGCGGCCTCGGGCAGGCCGCCCCTCTCCTGGAACTTGTCGTACGCGTCGATGATGTCCTTGACGAGGCGGTGGCGGACGACGTCGTTCCGGTCGAAGTAACAGAACTCGATCCCCCCGATCCCCCGGAGGACCTCCTGGATCTGCACCAGCCCGGAAACGGTCTTCAGCGGCAGGTCGATCTGCGTGACGTCCCCGGTGATGATCGACTTTGAATTCGCCCCGAGCCGCGTCAGGAACATTTTCATCTGCATCGCCGAGGCGTTCTGGGCCTCGTCGAGGATCACGAAGGCGTTGTTCAGCGTCCTCCCGCGCATGTAGGCGAGGGGGACCACCTCGATGACCTTCCGTTCGAGGTACGTCTTGAGCTTGTCGGGCTGGATCATGTCGTCGAGCGCGTCGTAGAGCGGGCGCAGGTAGGGGTCGATCTTGTCCTTCAGGTCCCCGGGGAGGAAACCGAGGCTCTCGCCCGCCTCGACGGCCGGCCGCGTGAGGACGATCTTCATCACGTCCCTGTTCTTGAGCGCCGCCACGGCCATCGCGACCGCCAGATAGGTCTTCCCGGTCCCCGCCGGCCCGATCGCGAACACGATGTCGTTGTTCCTGACCGCCCCGATGAATTCCCGCTGGCCGGGGGTCTTCGCACGGATGATGCCGTTCCTCGTGAAGAGGACGACCGTGTCCATCCCCTCCTCCGTCTCCGCCGCCGCCGCGACGCTCCGGGGAATCGCCGGTTCGCCGTTGACGGTCACCAGGTCGATCACCGTGTCGACGTCGTTGATCGTCAGGCTGCCGTTCTTGGAGAGGATGTAGATCAGTTCCCTGAATATTTTTTCCAGGGAGTCGACTTCCTTCTGCGTCCCACGGAGCGAGATCTGGGACCCGCGGACCATGATGGAGGCGTCGAAACGGCCTTCGATGAACTGGAGATTGGCGTCGTTGAGGCCGAGGAGCCGGAGCATGTCGACGCCTTCGGCGTTGATTTTCTTAGAGATCAATGGACGTCGGGTCGTTGATGGGGGTAAAACGGCAAAGCCCTCCCCGCCGGCGTGCGGCGTGAAGGGCTTCGCTGATTATCGTGCCGGATTCTCTCAACGGGAGAGAACGATGGCCTGTGCGGCTCCGACCTTTACGGAATCGAGTTCGGTGCCGCGGCGGCCTTCGAACGGTAGTACTTGTTGGCCGCTGACTTTTCTTCCTTGGTCAGTTCGGTCCCCTCGGGGATCTTCAGGATCTACCCGGGCTGGATGACGTCAGGATCCTTGATCATGTCGCGGTTGCCCTGCCAGATTTTCGGCCAGAGCCACGCGTTGTCGTACATGTCGGGCTTCTTGGCGATGTTCCAGAGGCAGTCACGGTTGCGCGACCAGGTGCCGACGGTGTAGGTCTTCTCGCGCTGGAGGCTTTTCAGCAGGGACGCGACCTTCGCCTGCAGTCCGGAGATCCGGTTCCCGAAACGGGGGATGAGCGCGATCTTGCTCTTCGACATTTCGGCGAGACGGGCGTCCATGGCGATGATTTCGTCCCGGTGGTTCAGCAGTTCCGCGTCCGACATGCGCTGGAGTTCCGCGACGCGCGATTCCATCGTGCCGAGCTCCTTGTCGAATGCCGCCACGTCCGCGCGGGTCACGCCGAGCATCGCGTAGAGGGCGTCCTCGCAGGCGAGGACATCCGCCGCGGCCTTGTCGTTCTTGGCCTTCATCGCCGCGATGTCTGCGTCGAGCTTCGTCGTCTGGGTCGTCAGCTCGGTCTTGCGGGCCGTCAGCCTCGTCATTTCAGCCTGCCACTGGTCTTTCGTCATCTCCTCCTGGGCGAACGCCATCTCCGGGACGGTGATGACGAGCGCGACGAGGATGATCATCAGGGTTTTCAGTGTCGTTTTCATTGGCCACCCAGCGCTTTCTTGACGGCTTCCTGGTCTGACTGGCACTGTTGCAGCTTGCCGTTCTGTTCGGCGAGCTGTCGTTCCATGTTGGCCAGTTCCTTCTGCCTGTCAGCTGAGGCCTTCTCCATCGAGGCCACTTCCGCCTTTAAATCGCTGAGCGCCTTGAGGTCCTCCGCAGAGGGAGAACTTGAACAGCTCATGAGCACCAAAGCAGCCGACAGGACGAGCGCCCCCGTCAGTGTTTTGATCAGTCTTTGCATAGCACTCTCCTGTTTATGGTAGTTTTCCGTTGAACGCATATCCGAAAGTCTGTCCGTTTCGACGGCGGCAGTATATGAATAAATCACGACTTTGTCAAGCAATCTTGTGAACGGCCTTCAATATCGCCGTATTTGCCCGGTCTTGCCCTCAGAGAAGCCCCCTTTCCGCCATACTCGTCGAATCGTGGTCGGCGATGATGATGTGGTCGTGGACCGGGATCCCGAGGATCTTTCCCGCCTCTGTCAACTGCCTGGTGATCCGGACGTCCTCGGCGCTCGGGTCGGGGTTGCCGCTCGGATGGTTGTGGAGCAGGATGATGCCCGCGGCGGGCTCCAGGATGGCGGGCTGAAAAACCTCCCTGGGGTGAACGAGCGAGGAATTGAGGATCCCGGTGGTGACCGTGACGTCCCGGAGGAGGTGGTTCGCGCTGTCCAGGAGGATCACCTTGAAGACTTCCTGCTTGAGGTGCCTCAGGGCGGGGCCGTAGAGACGCACGACGTCGCGCGGCGACGAGATGGAAGTTTTCTCTCCCCCGCCGCCGGCGGCGGCCCGCCGGCCGAGCTCGAGCGCGGCGACGATGCCCACCGATTTCGTGGGACCCATCCCGCGCAACCGGCCGATCTCCCGGACGTTCCTCGTCGCCAGGCGGGCGAGTCCGCCGAACTCGTCGATCAGTGATCTCGCGAGATCGATCGCCGTCGCGCCCCTGGTCCCGTGGCGGATGACGAGGGCGAGCAGTTCCGCGTCGGACAACCCGCCGGTCCCGCGGGCGAGGACTTTTTCCCTCGGCCTTTCCGAGGGATGCCAGTCGGAGATCTTCAGCCTGGCGGGCGATCCCGCCGCGGCCGCCGCCGTGTCGGACGAGTCGCTCAGGGTTCTCCGACCGTCACGGAGCCGACGCGCCGGATCGCCCCGCGGGAATATTCCATGACGTTCAGATATCGGTTGACTCTCCCGCCCCGGAGCGTGATCTCGGAGTGAATGCCCTGGTAGCCGTACACGTCCGCGAGCCTGGAGGCGATCTCAGCCCTCGTCCGGGCCCCCGAGCGCACCTGTTCCAGGATGAGGTTCATGACGTCGTATCCGTAAAGCGTGAACTTCGTGGGTTTCCGTCCGCTCGCCGCCGCGAACGCGGCTGTAAAAGCCGTCGTGGCGGAATCCGCGTCGGGGAAGCGTGAGTCTGAAACGAAACGCGCGCCTTCCAGGGATTCCCGGTTGTCCCTCAGGCGATCGGGGTCGTTCCACTCGTTGTTCCCGAGGATCTGCGCCCGGATGTTGAAATAATTCAACTGCGGGCGCGACGTAATCGAGTTGTCCCGGGTCGCCGAGGGCGAGGAAAATCCCGTCCGCCGTCACCATCGGAATGTCGGTCTCCTCCGCGGAAGTATCGGGCGAAGCGATCGGCAGCCCGAGCGATTCGGCGATGGCATATCCCCGGGGGCCGAACACGGTGGTGACGCTGACGAACGGGCCGGGGATCGAATCTCCGGCGGCAGAAAGACTGTCGGCGGCGAGGAGGCTGTCGACGCCGAACGCCTCGAGCGCGGCGAGAAACCGGGGATCCCGGAGATCGGAGCGACGGATCATCGTCCCTTCGGCCATCACCGCGCGGCGGACCGACAGAAAAGCCTCCCGCAGGTCGCTCGCATCGGGCGGGAAGAACACCGTGCAGTACACCGTGGCGCCGAGAGCCTCCGCTTCCCGCACGAACGCCGCGGCATGCGATCGCCCGACCGGTTCGTCGGAGGCCATGACCGCAAAGGACGACATCCGGAGCTCAGACACCGCATACCGGGCGGCGGCCCGCCCGCGCGTTGCGTTGTCCGGGTTCGCCTGGAAGATGAACGGGCCGATCTCGGCGAGCCTGTCAGCGGTCGCCGTGGGGGAAATGATCGGAAGGTGGAGCGCGTTCGCGGACTGCGACGCCGCCGAGAAGATGTCGCTGAAGACCGGGCCGATCACCGCCCTCACGCCCGCGGAGACCGCCAGCTCCCGGACCAGCGCCGCCGACCTGGCGGTGTCCCGTCCTGTGTCCCTCGCCAGGATTTCAACGCGCCGGCCGCGGGAGACCGCCCGCGTTGTACGCATCCGCTGCGAACCTGATGCCGTCGAGCAGTTCCTTTCCGAGCCGCCCGACGTCGGATTCCGGACTGTCCGCCATCAGCGGCAGGAGCGCCGCGACCTGGATACCCTCCCCCGCGGCGATGTCCTCGCGCATCGACCGGATCTCCGTGAGCGAGCCCGCCGCATCAGGATGGACGAGGAGGCCGTCGAGGACAGAAAGCGCCAGCGTGTCCTCACCCCTCCGGACGTACGCGTTCGCCAGGGCCATGGCCGCAGTCGTGTGCAGCCCGGGCGGAAGTGCCGTTCCGGTCAGCCGCTTGAGCTCCGATAACGGCAGGTTCGACGAGGCGATCACTCCGAAAAGTTCCCGGGCCCTCCCCGCCAGGGTCGAGCCGGGGTGAAGCCTGAGGAGGTTGACGAGATCAGCCGCGGCGAGGTCGTGAAGCCCGAGCCTGAACTCGCTCAGGGAGAGCACGTAGAGAGCCGCATCGGCATACGTTGAGCGTGGAAACCGGTCGAGGAGCGCCGTGGCGCGCGAACGCGCCTCGTCGAACCGTCCCGCCCTGTACTCCGACTTTGCCGCCATGATCAGTGCCGCGGTACTCATCGGGTTCCGCCCGCGCGCCTCGACGACGGAACCGAACGCGGCGGCGGCCGATGCGTACCTGCCGGCCTTGAATTCGGAGAGCCCGTCCGCGAAGAGCCGTTCGAGCGGGTCCTCCTGGCGGTTTTGCGCCGCGCACGTCCCCCATGCCGCGGGAAAAAGCAGGACAAAGAAGATCAGCCGGTAACCGGTCATTGATTCGGCGTATGCTGTGGTCTGTTCCGGGCGCGATTCGTACTGGGCCCGCAGGCAGAAAACGTAATGAAAATATCGCGGCCAATCAAGGGGGATTCACCCCGTGTCACACGATCGTCGGAGAGCCGACCGGCCGGATGACGTTTGATAATCGCCCCCGTTTCCGTATATTATCCGCGCACGTGATCGCGCGACGGGAGGTTTCCGGCACCATCCGGACCGGCTGAAGTGGCGGAACTGGCAGACGCGCTGGACTCAAAATCCAGTCCGGCTCACCCCGGGTGTGGGTTCAATTCCCACCTTCAGCACACGACACTCACCCCCTGAAAATGACAAAGGCCGGGTCCCCGGGGACCCGGCCTTGCCATTTCCTGCTTCAACAGGCTATTTGTTCATCTGGCTGTAATATCCCGGCACAGGTCTGTTCGACATGTAGAACGAGTTGTTCGTATTCTGGAGATCGACCGAGGTCCCGACATCGTTGCCGTACCGTGAGAGAGACCACCATTCGGGGATGAACCCCGCGGGCTGGTTCTGCGGATAGATCAGCGCCGGGTCGGGCGGTCCGGAGACCGGGTCGTTCGGAAGATCGTCCAGGGTCGGGACGAACCCGCCCCATCTCACAACGTCCACCGTCTCTGTCGTCAGGCCCAGGAATTCCCCCGTGGCCATCCGGATTTTGAAATACTGCCTGATCAGACGCACCTCGCCCGACTGCAGGAGGTCCCAGAGGACCGGTACGGCGCCGGTGAGCGACGCGGTATCGTAATAGAACCCGATCGAAAAATTCAGGATGTTCGGCTTCCCGGGGCCGACGTCGGTGTGTTCATTGAAACGGCCGCTGTCGCTGTTGATGATGACGAATCCATTGCGCGGGATGTCATCGGGTGCCTCGGCGCCCGCCTGTTGACGGAGGATTTCCGGATCGTAGTAGAGATATCCGGTGTCCGTCTTGACGATGTAATCGAAGTTGATGGTCCCGGTCGTAAGGTCGAAGAAGAATTGCTGGCGCTGCGCGTACATCTGCACGACATACCGGTCGAGGATGCGGATGTTGAGGGGGAGCGGATAGATGCCGTTGAGCGTGGAGGCCGTACCGCTGCTGATCGTTGTCCAGCGGCTCCCCCCGTTGGTCGTACCGAGGATCACGCCGTTCTCCCCCACCGCCCATCCCCTCTGGCGGTCGATGAAGGTCACCGAGCGGAGATTCGCAGTGGTCCCGCTGGTCTGCTTCCTCCACATTCGGCCGGTTTCCGTTTTCTGGAGAATCGTCCCGCTGTCGCCGACCACCCAGCCCAGCGTGGTGCCGCCCAGGAAGTGGCTGCCCCGGAGGGTGACGGTGGTATTGGTGGTATCGGTGATCCACGTCGGTGTCGGCTCGTTGGCGTTCTTCGAGTGGAGGATCGTCCCGTTTTCACCGGCGACCCAGGCCGTGTCACCGAGGGAGCCGCTGTACCCGATCGTATAGAAATTGGTGGCGCCGTACGCTGCCCCGACCGGGAGCGTGACCCAGGTGCCGGAAGAGAGGGACCGGAGGATCAGTCCGGAATCGCCGCAGGCGTAGATTCTCGACACTGTGGCCATGATGACCGAGTTGATGTTCTTCGTGGTGCGTGAATTCTGGGAGACCCACGATTGCCCGCGGGTCGTCGTCCGAAGGATGGTGCCGCAATCCCCCGCGGCGAACCCCGACACTGTGAGGGGAATCGACGTGATGCTGTTGATGTCGCATGTCGCCGGAACGACGACCGGGAGAAACTCATATGTCGTACCCACTCTCACGACCCTGAACATCGTTCCGTTGTCACCGGCCACGTATCCGGTGTCGGGATACGGAAAATTGAGCGCGTTCAGGTCCTGCGCGGGGACGGCCGGCGGAGAGGTCCAGTCGGAGCCGTCGTTCTCGGTCATGAGAAACGTCCCGTTGTCGCCCACCAGGTTCAGGCTCGCGGGGTACGATTCATCGAACCAGGGAATCGTATGGTCGGTCGGATTGAGGAGCTCGATCCAGGAGTACGCGTAATATTTGTCCGGTGGCAGCGTGAAGACTTCGTTGATGACAAGATTATCGCCGACGGGCCGTGTTTTCGGGGGCGGCGGCTCAGTGACGAGACTGCACCCCGACAGGGTCATGACGACCACTGCCGCGATCGCTCCTGTGTAGATTGTTCGGTTAAGCATGAAATTCTCCAGTGAAAAAACCGTCCATGGTTCGTCGTTGTTAAAACATGACCTCGAAGGTGATGGTATGGGTGCCCGGGAGGTACGTAAAGTTGTTGTAGGCGTAATCGAGGACGCTGTTGATCCCGAGCGAGTTGAGCTTCACGCCGAACCCGGCGGTGACGTCCTCCTGGTCGTAGGCGAACTTCCACCCGGCCCGCAGCGCGAACATCCCGTTGAACACGTACTCGCCCCCCAGGTTGTACTGCTCGTCGGCGTCGTTCACCCGCGTGATCTGCAGCGTCGTCACCAGCTGGTTCATGTCGTCCTTCACCACGTCCACCAGCACCCCGAAACGCAGCGCCGTCGGCAGCGAGTACGTCTCGTTCACGAACGTCAGGTCCTTCCCCAGGTTCGTCAGCGACACCCCCACGTGGCTCCGCAGCACCGGGATGTCGTAGAGCGTCCCGATGTCGAACGCGAACGAACTCGTCCCCACCTCCGAATTGTACAGGTACGACTGGATCAGCTTCCCGTTCACCCCCACCCGGAACTGGTCGGTGACCTGCCGCGCGAACGACAGCCCGATCGCGTAATCGCTCGCCTTGAACTTCTCTCCCGTTCCTTCCGGGAACGCCGGCGTCGTCACCAGCATGTCGTCGGTCGTCAGGATCACCACGCTCACCCCCACCGCCCCCAGCCCCGGGATGTTCTTCACCGCCCCGACGTACGAGTGCTGGATGTCCGCGTACAACTGCGTGTACGTCGCTCCGAACCCGTAGTCCGCCACCGACAGGATCCCCGCCGGGTTGTACGCCATCGAGTTCACCCCGTCGGCCACCGCCACCTGCGCTCCCCCCATCGCCACCGCCCGCGCGCTCGTCGAGAGCTTCAAAAACTGCCCCGTCACCGTCCCCGACCGGTTCCCGGCGACCACCGCCGACGCCGTCAGCATCGTCCCCGCCGCCAGGATTGCAACCCAGGAAGTCACGCTCCGCATTCTCTCAGTCCTTTTCATTGATCGTTCTCCTTCCTTACCGGATCAAGACAAATTTGCTCACCTGCCGGCCGAACTCCGACTCCACCGTGTACACGTACACCCCGCTGGCCAGCGCGCGGTTGCTCTCCGAGAGCAGGTTCCATTCCACCTCTCCCGGTCCGGCGCGCTCGCCGGCGCCTCGTACTCCAGCACCGCGATCTGGTCCCCCGACAGGCTGAACACCCGGATCGTGCATTTGCGCGGAAGATGGATGAACTTCACCAGACGCTTCGTCTCGTCCCACTCCCGTCCACGCCCCTCCCAGCCCCCGTTCTCATACGTGTAATCCTGGTCCACGCGGTACGGGTTCGGCACCACCAGCACCTGGTCCGCCTCGTCCGACGCCGAGAACGACAGGTCCACCCGGATCCGGTTCTCGTTGAACGCCGACTCCGGGCTCTCCGAGTAGAGCGTGTCGTACGAGATTCCGCCCGACGATGTCGGCCGCTCCACCACCGCGATGTCCGGGATCCCGAACGACGTCACCGAGTACCAGTACCGCTTGCCGCGCACCAGGTTCGAATCGATGAACACGCTGTCCAGGCCCACATTGTATCCGTACTCGTCCCCGGCGATGTCGAACTGCTTCACCAGCGTGAAGCTCGAGCGCTCCGGCTCGTCACCCGGGTCTTCGCTCCGGTACAGCCGGTATCCCTCGAACGTCCGCCCGCCCGGCAGGAAGCCGGTCGAGTCGCACATGTGCCCCGTGGCGCACCCACCGGATCCGCCCGCCGGCGCGCACGGAGGGTTGATCCTCCTCCAGTCGTCCGGCGGATACCCCTGGGCCAGCTTGTTCGAGTCGTCCCACGTCTGGAGCGGATCGATCGGTCCGACGCTCCCGCCCCACTCCAGCGTCACCCGCTGGAACCCCTCGGTGTGCCGCATCGAGGGGGACGGCGGAACGATCGGCGGAACGTACCCGCGCTTGTAGAGCTTGATCGCCTTCTCCGCGTTCGCCTTCAGGTTGTTCGGCCCGGCCTCCACGCCCTCCCCGCCCACCAGCGCCACCGAGATCTTCAGCGTGTCACCCGGCGAGAACGTGTCGAAGGGCCCGAAGGAGAACAGGAACCGCGTGTCCGACGGGTTGGTCGGGCTCTCGCAGGTCGCCACCAGGTTGTTCGGGAACGGCTCCCCGCTCATCCAGCTGTAGAGCGTCGAATCGTTCGTCCCGGGGCTCGGGTTCGTCGTGAAGTTGAACCACTGGTAGATGTATTTCAGCTCGTTGAGCGGCTTCGGCGTCCCGAGCACCGTGATGCCGATCGGGGTCGAGCCGCGGTCGATCGGATTGTGGATGTACGCCGTCCTGAGCGAGTCGTAGTAGCAGGAGTAGTTCCTCGCGGCGTAGTTCGCGGCGACGGACGGCCCGACGTCAGCGTCGATGAAGAACGCGACGTAGACATCCTCGATGTCCCTGTTGGAGGTGTTGATGAAGTAGTAGTCGAACGGTATCACCGCGTTCGCGAAGTTCCCGCTCCAGGCGAACGCCTTCTGGATCACCTTGACGCCCATCGGGAAGTGTGACGCAGGAACGTCGTTGTCGTCGCGCGCCGAGCAGTACAGGTCGTTGTCGGAGATCGCCGCGTAGTCCTCGTCCACGTTCGGCTCCCCGTGGTCCGGGATGCCGTTCTTCTCGGTGTACGCGTCCGGGTCGTCCTGCTTCCGGTAGTTGCCGTTATCGTCCGGCCGGCAGAAGTCCGTCTTCGACCGGTCGTAGTTGTCGAAGTTCGGGTCTCTGTTGTCCGTGGCGTGGTATCCGCCGCGGCAGCCCACCTCGTTGACGTCCTCGATCCCGTCAGAACCGATGTCGTCGACCGCCAGCACCCAGTCCCCGTCGTTGTCGAGGCCGTCCAGGTCGTCCTCGTCGATCGCCCCGTCGCCGTCGTCGTCGCACCCGCGCCGGTTCGGCTCGTCGACGCTGTCGCGGACCGAGGTCTGCCAGATCAGCTCGCGCAGCGGATGCCGCGGGTCCGGACGGATGAATTTGTTCGCGTTGTCGCCGTTGTACCCTTCAGAGACGCGCCGCGTGCCGTCGACGATGCCGCCGATCCAGGGACCGGCGCCGAAGACATGTTCGATGCCCGAGCCGGCCGGGTATTCAAGCCCGTAGCGCGGGCTCAGGCCGGCCGGTATGACCGAACCGTCGAACGCCTGGAGTCCCATCGTCATCTGGTTGCTGATCCAGACCTGCATGTCGAACCCCTGGACCGCGTGCTTCGCGTACGTGACGGCGGTCTTCGATACCGAGCGGGGATCACCGGCGTTGGCCCGGCCTCCCCTGACATCGGCTTCCACACTCACCGCGGTCAGCAGCGACGACGCGATGACTCCCATCCACATCAGCCTGAACATTATCGTTATCCTCGGGTGCTTTGTCACATCAGTCCCAGTTCAATTTTAACCCAAGCAGGATCTGCCTGGGGGCGTCAAAAAACGTCTGATCGAGAAAATCGAATTCGGTCTTGTTCCACGGGTTGATCACCCCCGCGTTCGGATCGTTCGGGTCGAGGTCCCCGTAGACCGGGGACTCGCCCGTGTAATTGAGAACCCTGGTGACGTTCCTGCGGTTCAGCAGGTTGGTGATGTCCAGGGTCGCGATCATGTTGATCTTGCCGGTGAGCCGGAAGCCCTTGTAGAGGCTGAGGTTGATCACCGACGTGTAGGGGTTTTCCTCGGTGTTGACGAGGAACACGTTGCTCTGCGTCGTGCGGCTCCGGTACGGGGTGTACGGGAAGCCGCTCCCGAGCGACCATGTAAGCGACATGCCGTAGTTGTTCACGAAGGGGAGGCCGAAGAACGTCCCCTCCTCGTTCGGGCCGACGCGGTAGGTCGCAAAGAGGTTCCCCGTGTGGTTCTGGTCCCAGTCGAGGCGCGTCTCACGCGGCAGCTGGAAATCCGGATTGAAGACGCTCGCGAACGGATTCGAGGACCGGCCCTTGGCGATCTGGTAGGAGTAGCTCATGTTGAGGGAGAAATTCCCGGAGAAGGCCTGGTTGAACGTGACCTCGAAGCCGCGCGACGACGCGTAGTCGAAATTGATCGGGACGACGATGTCGCCGAGGTTGATGCCGGTGACGTAGTCGAAGATGTCCTTGTAGAAGGCGCGGATCGCGAAGGCCATGTCGTCGGTGAACTGGTCCTCGAACCCCGCCTCGTACTGGACCGTGCGCTGCGGCTTGAGGTCGGGGTTGCCGACGAGCGTCGCGTCGCTGATCGTCCTGTCGAAGGGGTTGCGGAAATAGTTCTCGCGATCGGGGAGCTGGAGGAAATGACCGTAGTTGAAGTAGAAAACGATCCTGTCGGTGACCGGGTATCCGATCGAGAGCCGCGGGCTGAAGTTGCCGTGTGTCGCGTACCAGGGGAACGAGCTGCCACCGGAGAGACGCTTGTAGTCGCCGGCCTCCCCCGTCGCCGTCTGCTCCCTCTCGGCCCACTGGGCCTCGAACCCCGTCGCCCCCTCCCATTCCGCCACGAATTCGGGATCGAAGACCTGGCGGCCGATGTCGAACCAGTCGTACCGGAGGCCCACGTGGAGGTTCAGGCCGGAAAATTCGATGTTGTCCTGGATGAAGAGGCCTCCCCTGTTGGGGTAATTGCTCATGAAGGCCCTGTACTGGCCGTAGCCGGGGTAGTCTCCGTGATCGGACTCCACCTTGCCGGGGTACGGCGCGTTGACGGGGTTTCCGGATGAATCGGAGAGCTGGGCGGTGGGGCGCAAAATTTCGGTCGAGTTGATCTCCTCGAAATTCACCTCGAAGCCGGTTTTCAGCATGTGGAGCTCGTGGACCTGGCTGTTGAAGTCGAACCGGGTCGACCATACCCCGGTCTCGGAGTTGTACCATCGCTGCCCGCTGCTGACGTCGATGAAGTTGTCGAGATTGACGTCGAGGTTCTCGTAGGCCCCGGAATACGCGGGCGGCGGCGTGCCGGCGATGTCGTTGCCGTCCTTCGTTTCGAGTTTCGCGATGTAAAACTTCAGGAAAGATTTGCCTCCCTCGAAGAAGTGGGTCCACCCCAGGTTGTTCTGGATCGACAGGCCGTCGCCGAGGGACGAGGAATCCGCCCGGTACTTGTACGAGCGGTTGTACGAGTGGTCGGACGTCAGGCTGGCGCGGTACCCGTAGCTCACCTGGTCCTCTCCGCTGATGTCGTACCGGAGCTTCGTGTTGAAGGTGAACGAGTTGTTCTGGTTCTCCGTATAACCGAATCCGATCCCGTCGAGGAGCCCGCCCAGGAAGCCGTTGAGTTCGATCCTGCGCTCGAGCGGGTTGTAAAATTCGTTCTGGACGAAGTTGTAGGCGCCGTCGCTCATGCTGACGTCGGAGCTGATGAAGAAGCTCAGGTCGCCGGGGAGCTCGCACACCGAGTCCCGGCAGGACGTACTTGCTGATCGGCTCCGGCCCGCCGAAGGAGAGCGACGTGTACCATTCGTTCTGATTGGTCGTCGCGATCTGGTCCGTACGGTACTGGACCGAGCCCGTGTAGTGGTCGCCGCCCGATTTCGTGACGATGTTGATGATGCCCGACTGGGCGTTACCGTAATCGGCGTCGAATCCGCTGGTCTGTACGCTCACCGACTGGATCGCGTTGGCCGACACCGACAGTCCGCTCGAACCGCCCCCGATGCCCTGCGACGCTCCCGCGTAGAGCGCCGAGAGCTCTGCGTTCAGGCTCGACGTCGTCTGGAGGTCCCCGGCGTTGCCCACGATGCTGTTGGTGGGGATGCCGTCCACGAGGTACTGTACTTCGTTCGCGCGGCCGCCGCGCAGGAACAACTGGTTCCCCTGCTTCACGACTCCCGCCTGAAGCTTGAGGACGTCCTCGACGTTTTTCACGTTGGGTATGCTCTCGATGGCCTCCTTCGACACCGTCTGCGTTCCGGAGGTGATCTGCGCGTTCACCAGCTGCTGGTCCGCGGTGACCGTCACACCCGTCAGCTGGACCTCCTCGGACACCATCTGGAAATTGAGCTGCGTGGTCTCGTCCGCGCCGATCTTGACGTCCTTCATCTCGGACTGGGCATACCCGATGGCGCTCACGCGGACGGCGTAGTTGCCGATCGGGATGCCGATGATGGAGAACTTCCCGTCGGGGTCGCTCGTCGCGCCGCGGGTGGTTCCGACCACCAGGATGTTGACGCCGAAGAGCGCCTCCCCCGTACTCCTGTCCGTTACCTTTCCGACGATTTTTCCGGTATTCCCCGCGAAGAGCTGGGCGGAGATGAGGATCGTCGCCAGGCCGGCGAGCTGGACGCGTCGTAAAAAGATGTTCATGGTGTTCTCCTCAGGGGATGCGGATTATAGATGCTTGAGGTCACGGAGCGCTTTTCGGAGGACTTCGATCGCCGCGGGTTGTTCCGTGTAGTAGAGCGGGAACCCCAGGTAGATGACGTCGTAGGTCAGGCCGATGTATCGTATGCCGACGACCCCGCCCTCGAGGGGTTGCGGGAATTCCTGCGGGCTTTGTTGAGCGAACGCGTTGTCATCGACCGCGTCGAAGCGATAGATGATTTCCCCGAACCCGTACGCCTGGTAGATGTGGAACGAGGGCATTCCCCCGTGCCAGGCGGTGTCGAGTTTCAGCTGGTCGACGGGCGCCTCCGGATACTGACTTGCGTCGGGTATCGTCTGGTGGTATGCCCCCTGGTATTGCGCGTAGACCGGGAACCGGTAATTGAGCGTCGGGGTCTGGTTGAAAATATGCAGGATGTTGTTCCAGAAGTTCGTCGACGGCGGTATGATGTCGCCACGGGTCAGGTTCCATCCGTTCACGAGGAGCTTCCCCCCCGCATAGCAGTACGCGAGGAGATCTTCCTGGGCGCCGGACGAAATCGTCGGAAGTTTGTAGACCGCGTTTCCCACGTCGCCGACGATGTGGATCATGCTGTACTTCCCGAAGAGCCCGAGTCCGGGCCAGACGGAACTGAGCGTGATGCGGTCGTACGGGATGGTGTAGATGTCGTACTTCCCGGCGAGGCCGACCGCGTCGTAGAGCTCGGTGTAGTATTGCAACAGGTCGGCCCGGGCCGGTCTCACCGGGGGCTGGGCGAGGGTGTCCCAGTTGAACGTGTTATTGATCAGGAGGATCCGCTTCTCCGTGGCGGGAACTCGCGCGAACTCAGGATAGATCGTCCGGAAGTGTGCGTAGGCCCAGGTCGTGTCCTCCCCCGTGGTGCTCGGCCGGGTGAAGAAGCCCCGGGTCGAGATCGACCCGAATTCGTTGCGGCCCCGGACGTAGATCGTGTGGTCCGTCGCGTAGTGGTCCCGGAGGTCCGTCCCCTTGATCCGGGCGGTCGGGTCGAGGCTGAACGGGGACCACTTCGCCTCCAGCGATTCGGGCGGCCAGAGGTCACGGTCGACAACCCACGAGTATTCGATGGTCCGGCTGTTCGGATCGTATCCCTGGAACCTGAACAGGATGCCCTCGTAGGTGTCGGTCAGGTCGTCGAGGACAATGACGGTGTCCGAAAACGTCGTTGTCGAGAGGTCCAGGAAGCCGGGCCCGTCGACCACTTCCACGTCGGGGGGTGGGACGAGGGGCGTCGAAAAGTCGACCGCCGCCGGGGTACCATCGACCACGCCGTTATTGTCGATCGCCGAAACTTCGAAGATGTGCGGATTGAGGGAGTCCTGTGAATCGAAAATGAACGTGCCCCGGCTCGGGTTTTCGTGCGTCGGGTACCGTTCGTCGTCGGGGTTCGAGGCGTACAGGCCGACGCCCTCCACGTAGAGGGTGTCCCCCCTCGCCAGGAGGTTCAGGCTCGCGGTGTCCAGGCCCTCCGGGGGAAGGGTCGAAAAATATTTATAGACGGCCGGCGCGACGGTTTCATCGCCCAGCAGGATCAACGCGAGGCTCGCCTCCCCCGTCCCCGCCATGATGTTCAGGATGTAGGTGTACGGCTTGTACTCGACGGCAGACGTGTCGCTCTGCTGGAAGCTCCAGCGGTAGCGGTACGCGACGACGAATCCGTCTGCGTCGTCACCGAGCCAGGAGAGCGAAACGAGCGGGCTGGTCGAGATCGTGCCGGGCGGCGGAACATTCGAGAGCCGCGTCTCAGGGTCTTTGTTGGCAAATTTTGTCCCAGGTTCCTTCGGCTCGGTGCAGCCGGCGAGCAGTAAGGGAACGAGAACGGCGGCGATGATGAATGGGAAGAATTGTCGGTGGCGAAGCGTCGGACGATTCATCGGGGAAACTCCTCTGCAGAGACGGGCGTGGTCATCGGTTTTCACTGTATGGACGAGATGCGGTAGTACGGTCTGAACATGTACGTGTTGGCCCTCTTCAGGAGGGTGGAGTCGAGATTCAGTTCGAGGACAATCTGGGTGGTCCGGTATTCGTCGACGGTGAAGGGGCTCTCGAAGAAGAGGCGCGTGTCGAAATCGGGCTGGCGCTCCACCGTGATCACCCTGTACCCGTCGAGGATCGCCTGGTGGGCGGGGTCGATGAGCATCCCGATGGCGACGTATGACCCCGGCGGGACGTACGTCTGCCCGATGATCAGCGTCGAATCCTGCGCCCTGAGGTCGAGCGTGTTCACTTTCGTGTCCTCCCGGTCGATGGCCTCCAGATCGGGGTAGATCTGGGCCTGCGCCAGGTCATCCCTGTACGCCACCACGAGGGGAATGGTCAGGATGAAATTGTTCAGCGGGTCGAAGTCGATGTTGTGGGAAATCGTTTTCAGCCGGACCTCGACAATGCCCGGAAGCGGCGATGCGTACTCCGTCTGGCATCCGAAATTGAGGATGGCGGAGATAAGCGGGAGGGCAACGACGAGGGCCAGACCCGGCGAAGAGATCTTTGCTTTCATGACGAAACCGATAGTGGTAATTAGGGGAACGACTTGGCGGTGAAGTATGAACAGGGGATTATAATAAAAATTCAATAGAAGGTCAAGTTTGTGTTACTTTATTCCCGCCATCGGAGACCGCATTCGACGAATCGGGCCCGGCGGCCGCGCACTGCGGCCGCGCAGATGCCGTCCGTGTCCCCTCCCTCCATGCGATGCTAACCCGCTGCAATACTGTCAGATATGATCTTGAATGCCTCGCGGTTTTTCAGTATATTGGGACGTTCGGGCGGACGGTCCGCGTCACTCGTGGACATCGGATGAAACACCCCCTCCCCCGGCCCGTATACCGTTACCAGACCTGACAATTCCAATCAACCGACATCAGAATGACCTCTTTCAAGGCCATCATCGTTTGTTTCCTGATCCTCCTCGTCGTCAGCCAGATGCTCACGGGATGCAATACCGGGGGCGACATCGTGATACCCCCTCCCGGCCCCCCCTGGGTGACGTTCAAACGGCCGGCGACACCACAACTCCTGGCCAACCACGTCAACGACCTCCATGCGGACCAGTCCGGCCGTGTCTGGATCGCCACCGACAGCGGGGCGAACTACTTTCAGAAGGGTTCCTGGGGACGAATCAAGGATTCGCTCGGGTTCAGCACCGGGGCAGGGATGCGGTACGCGGTGAACACCATCGAATCGGGGAAATATTCGACCCTCTGGTTCGGCCTCGATGGAGGCGGGGTCAAGCGATACAGGGAGGGCGCCACCCGCGCCGTCTGGACGACATACAACTACCCCGACCTGACGTACCCTGTCGTTCAGTCCATCTGCGCCGACCTCGTGGTCAACGGCGACGTATGGTTCGCCACGACGAACGGCGTCAGCCGGTTCATGCCGAGCTCCACCAACCCGGAGTTCGGGACCTGGCAGACGTTCCTGATGCCGTACATCCCGTCGAACCAGGTCTACGCGAGCGCGATGAATTTCAACGACAACACGCCATGGTTCGGGACGCAGGACGGCTTCGCGTCGTTCAACGACATGCTCGGCGACTGGACGTCGTACAGCATCCCCCCGGCGTACAATTACAGGATCAATTCGATGGCGTTCGACCGGTCGGGCACGCTCTGGATGGCGAAGCTCGAGGGGGTGAGCAGTTTCAACAGGGAATCGGGCGAGTGGGTCCATTACACGAACGCGAGCACCGGGGGAAAGTTGCCGCCGGGCGAGGTCCACGCCGTGACGACCGACCTCGGGAGCACGCGCTGGTTCGGGACCGACTACGGCCTCGTGAGGCTCAGCGACACCACCTGGACGACCTACACGATGGCGAACACGCCGGAACTGCCGGGGAACGTCGTCACCGCGCTCTGTTACGATAACATGGGGAACCTCTGGATCGGGACGGAGACCGGGATCGCGGTCTTCAACGAGGCGGGCACCAGGTTCTAGCGACGGAGGGTCAGCCGGGACCGGCCTTTTTGAAGATCCCGATGTACCCCCACCCGGAGTACCGCAGGAACCGGAAGGGCATGACCATCATCAGGTTTTCCATCCACGTTTCGAGCCGCACGATCGTCCGACCGCCCATCCCCAGTTTCGACAGGACCTTGAACTCGTAGCCGAAGGTCATCCCTTCGACCCTCGTGAACCCCCTGGACGCCATGAACTTCTCGAACGGTCGTAAGTTGTAGGCCCGGCTCTTCCATCCCCCGTCCCTGGTATGCGTCACGAGCGAGACCGATGTGCGGAACCTGCGCCAGCCGTTCTTCAGGAGGTGCCGGAATTTCAGCCGTGAACTGTAATGAAGCGAGGTCAGGGCGTTCAGGTTCCGGACGTTCAGGAGCAGGTGCCCCCCCGGCCTGAGGAGACGGTGGAGTTCGGTGAGCGCGCGGTCATCGTGCTCGAGGTACCCGAGGACGCCGATGCAGAGGACGGCGTCGAACGACGCCGACCTGAACGGGATGTGCTCGATGTCGCCGCGGACGAGGCCCGGTCTGACCGGCCATCCCTTCTCTCGCAGCATCTCGTCCGAGGTCCGGATCATCTCCTCCGACGCATCCATGCCGAAGACCCTCACCTCCCCGCCGCCGAGTTCCCCGAGGTACTCCCCGGGGCCGCAGCCCGCGTCGAAAATCGTCCCCGCGGTATGGTCGATATGCTTCCTGAAGAGGCGAAGCACGTGGAGCTTCCTCCGGACGAGCATCTGCCCGAACGGATTATGCACCTCCCTGTAGAACTTTCCCTTCCAGCCGTCGCTCGTATTGAAGAAATCGCTGACCTGCGATTTTTGTGTCTGGTTTTCCATGAGAACATTCTCTCCGTGTGATAGGTGGTGCGCCGTCAGCGCCTCAGGTCGCGCAGCATCGCCTCCCAGCGGAGGGCCGCGCCTTCGATGATCACCCTGGGGCCGTTTTTGATCGCGGTCACCGGGGTGACCGTGTCGAACCGGAAATTCGGGCCGAGCACCCTCGGCAACTCGACGGACGTGAGCGGCGGGGCCTTCACCGGGTCCACCGGCTCACGAAGGTATGTGGCCTTCCATGTCCGGGCGTCCACCGGTTCGAGGGATACGCTGACGCGCCCCCACCGCGTGGGGGTGCGGTCGATCCGCAGCGGCCGCGCGTCGGCCAGGTCCGCGCTGGCGAGGCCGTCGAACAGCCTCAGGATCTCCCCGTCCTCCATGACCATCGCGTGCCTCAGGTACCGCACGCATTCGGCGGAGGCCCGCAGGTCGACGCCCCCCTGCCCCGCCGGACCGGGCACTCCCCGCCACGCGGGGGTCGTCCAGGTGAAGAGCGGTGAGGCGTGGTTCAGGCAACCGGTCATGATGGTCCTCGCCTCTTCGCTCAGGCCGAACCAGGATAACGCCTGCGCCGCGAGCGCCGCGTCGACCGGATCGTACGCGTCCGGTGAACCGGGCCCCGTGCCTGCCGGGATCTCCTCCCGGAGCGAGGCCTTGACCAGGCCCGGGAAATCCCGGACGACGACGTCTTCCTTCTTGAACAGCAGCCCGGGGAAGAGGCCGAGCGAAAGCGTTCCGAGCCCGGACTGGGGCCGGGTCCCTCCGGCCGCGTCCCCGGCTGGACCCGCCTTCCCCGCGACGAGGGGGAACCACGAAAATCCCGCGGGGTCCCGTTGCGTCGTCTCACGCGCCGTCGTCACGAATGCGAGCCGGAGCTGTCCGTAAAACTCCCTGAGCTCGGATTTTTTCAGGAGGAAACGCCTGTCGGAAATCTCCAGGAGCTGTTTCACGGCGATCAGCGCCCAGAGTGTATTGGTCAGTTCCTCATAGACGCCGTCCCATCCCCTGCCGGGTGATCCTTCGGGGAGCAGATTCCGCCGGGCGTTCGCCGACGGAGCAGGGAGGGCGGACGCTTTGTCCCGCATCTCTTTGAGCGAGTTGACCGCGTTGCACGCGTCGGGGTAGAGTTCGTTGAACATGGTCCACTCGCCGGTCGCTTCGGCGTGCCTGCAGAGGGAATAGATGGCCGCGCTCATCTCCTTCGTGTTCGATTCCCCGCCCGCCCCGATCACCAGCCCCCTGTCGTCTTCGAGGTTCCAGACCGCCTCGAGCCGCGCCTTCGCGTCCTTGTCCCTGCCGAGATAGAGCTCGGCTTCGGAGATGCAATGTTCGTCCACGAGGTCGGGCGGTCGGGGGCGCCGGCGCGCCGGGCTGCCGTTCCCCGGCGAGGCGCACCGCCGCGTTCATCTGGTCGATGATCCTGGCGCTCGCGATGCCGAACCGGCCGAATTCCCCGGGGAACTCCCAACCGGCCGGGGTCCTGCGTGATTTCCAGGCCGCCCAGCGTTGTTTCTCGGCGTCCGCCCTCCCGGCGAGATCCAGCGATCCCGACACGACGTCGTCGCGATCCCCCTCCCCCCTCGGCACGCGGATCCGGAACGTCCCGGGATCGTCCGCGCCGCCCGTGGCGACCGGGACGGTGAGCACGAGCGCGTCCCCTTCGCGCGTGACGGCCGCGTCCGCGTCGAGGATCAGGAACGGTCGGTCGGAATCCCCGTCCACGTTCACGATGCAGACCGTCCCCCGTGGCAGGTCGTCGTCTTCCTCGAATTCCACCGTCAGAGTCCGATCGGAGCGCACGACGAGCCGGAGGCTGAGTGGTCGGTCCGCGGGCTTCACCGAGACCGTGATGTTGTCGACGGCCCCCTCGTCCTCGTGGACCGAGGAAAAGGCCGTCAACTCGGCCGAGGCGGCACCATAGGATAGGAAAGTCCGGACGATGGGGATGTGAGGCTCCTCACAACGCTGGGTGAGCGACGTCATCTCCCCGGCCCCCTCGATGGACAGGTCGACCGATTCCGGCGCCGGGCCGTCTCCGGTCCTGAGGAGCCCGCCGGAACGGGCGATGTAGGACTGGCCCGTCTCGTCGGGGTGACGGATCGGCGCATGCCAGGCGCCCGGTGAATACCGGAAATCGACGTTCCGGGGGGCCACAGGATCGGGGGCCTGGCGCATCGTCGTTTTTTTCTGGTGGAAAAATGCCGGGGCGGCGTCCACGCCGATCGTGAGCGCTCCCACCGTGAGGGTGATCTGCCTCAGGAATTTTCTCCTGTTTTCCTTTTTCATTCGTTGTCCCTGGTTGGTCGTAGCTGAGTTGAATGTCGTGGACGGTCACCGTATAACAGCGAATGTCCCGATCTGGGTTCCGTACTCCGACTCGACGGAGAACACGTAGACGCCGGAAGCGATCACCCTCCCGCTTCCGCTCATCATGTCCCACTCCTCCTGGCCGCCCGGCCGCCCGGGGTCGGACCGGCCGGCGTCGTCGTGCTCGAGCGTCGCGACGATGTCGCCGGAGAGGCTGAAGATCCTGATGACCGCGCGCGACGGCAGGTGGATGAACCAGATCGTCCGCCTGAGCTCGTTCCAGTCGATCGATCGCCCCTCCCATCCCCCCGACTCGAACGTGTAGTTCGCGTCCACCCTGTAGGGGTTCGGGACGACGATCGCCTGGCCGGGTCCGTCCGACGGCGAGAAGGGGAGCTGGACGAGCGTCGCGTTCGCGCCGATGTCCGATTCCCGCGGCGGAGTGTGGAGCGTATCGGTCCGTGTCGCACCGGGATCGTCGGGGAGCGGTATCACGTTGACGGTCACGCCCGGCATTCCGAACGAGGTCACGGAGTACCAGTATTTCTTCCCGCGGACGAGGTTCGAATCGGTGTACGAAAATTCGAGTCCGCTGTCGTATTCGAAACCGAGGTCGTCGTCCACGTCGTACTGGCGGATGAGGCCGAACGAGGCGGGGTCGAATTCCGGGGACTCGCTCCTCCAGAGGCGGAACCCCTCGAAGATCCGGCCTCCCGTCGTGTGCCCCGGCGGCGGGTCGGCCCGCCTCCAGTGGGTGTCGGGAAGCGACGAGAGGAACGCGCTGGAATCGTCCCACGACTCGAGCGGGTCGGGCGTGGGGGCGCCGGGCGACCAGCTCCAGTCGAGCGTGACCCGGCCGGGCCCCTCGGTGACCGACAGCGGAGGGGACGCGGGCACGACCGGCAGACGGTAGCCGGACGAGTAGAGCGAGTACGCCGCCCTGGCGTTTTCCATCAGGGAGTTCGGCCCGATCTCGATCCCGTCCCCGCTGATGAGGGCGACGGCGATCGTGAGCGTGTCGCCGGGCGCCATCGTTTCGAAGGGACCGAAAGCGAGGAGGAACTGGGAGTCGGAACCGGGGTTCTGCGGCTCATCGGGCTTGATCCGGCCGCTGGCCATGAGCTGGTAGTGCTCGAAATCCGTCCCCGGGTTGTCCTCGAACCGGTTCCAGTTGAAGGTGTACCGCAGCTGGGTCAGCGGCCTGGGCGTGCCGAGGACCACCACGCCGACCGGCGTCGCCGCCCGGTCGTACACGTTGTGCGCGTAACCGGTCCTGAGTTCGGGGATGTAGGCCGAGTACTTGTGGGTCGTGATGTCCGGAATGTTCACGTTCCCGATGAGGGGGTCGACGAAGAAGCCGATGTAGACGCTGTCGAGCGTCTTCGTTCCGGCGTTCACGATCGTGTACTCCATCGGCAGGATCGGCTGACGGACCAGGTTCTGCCAGGCGTACGATTTCTGCCAGACCCGGATCCCCAGCGGCACGTGCCCCGTCACGACCGGATCGGTGAAGACATCCGAATACGCGATCGCGACGTCGCGTTCGGAGACGGCGGCGAAGTCTTCGTCGACGCCGGGCTCCCCGGCGTCGCCCGCGCCGTTGCGTTCGGTGTATGCGTACACGCTGTTTTGCCGCGGGTAGTTGCCGGAACGGTCGGGGTGGCAGATGTCCCGCAGGGCCGGGGAATAGTCGTCGTGGGCGGGGTCGGGGTTCGTCGCCGCGTCGTAGGGGCCCTCGCACCCCACTTCGAGCGGGTCGGGGACCCCGTCGGATCCGACGTCGTCGCTGTCGCGCCTCCAGTCCCCGTCGTTGTCGTGGCCGTCCAGTTCGTCCTCGTCCACCGCCCCGTCCCCGTCGTCGTCATACCCGAGCAGGTTCGGCGCGCCGGGATCGCCCACACCCGTCACGAAGAAGGTGTCGCGCGGAGTGAGGTATCCGTACATCTCGTGCTGAACGCCGGTTTCCCCCCAGTTGTACGCCTTGGTGACGGCGTGGAACTTCGACGTCGCCCCCGGAGCACCGGTGTCGACGATCGCCCCGATCCAGATCCCGGCCCCGTAGAGGTGTTCGATCACCGAACCGACGGGGTATTCCATGCCGATCCCGTCCGGGGGGAGAAAATTATCGAAGGCCCCCTGGCCGATCGTCCCGTTCGAGCCGATCCATGCCTTCAGATGGTAGCCCTGTTTGATCTGCAGGTCGCCGACGACCTGCGCCCCGCTCGGCGCGCGCGACCCGGCGCGTCCGCCCGGGGGGTCGGGCCGGACGCCGGCGGGGGCCGGCGCGGCGACGACCACCAGGAAGACGCTCAGGATCGCCGGGCGGGAATCATATACCGCCATCGTCCCCGCCGTCATCCGTCGAATCCCCCTCCGCTCCCTCTTTCTCCATCTGCTTCATCATCTCCTCGAACATCTTCTCGAAGTTCAGGTCCACGACCTGCTTCTGGTAACCGGCCGGCGCGTCGAACGTCGAATCGGGGATGTCCATTTCCCGGATCGCGAGCACCTCCTCCGTTTCGGTCACCTCCCCCTCCTCGCTGCGCACGACCATGAGCGGGAAGAGTTTCTTGTCGGCCAGCTCCCGTTCCCAGCGGGTGCGGTCGGTGGCCGATTCCATGCTCATCTCGTCGAACCACTTGACGACGCCGTCGTACATGTTTCCGAACTCCCCGGTCGCCCAGATCTTCGCGGTGACGCCGTCTCCCTCGTCGGCGATCCATTCCTCGCAGGGATGCCCGATGAGCGTGCGGCTCTTCCCCGTTTTCGCGAGCGTGTACGTTGTCGTCTCGTCGGACGCCCTCGCGCTGTCGGGCTTCCGGGCCTTGTCCGCGAGGGGGATTTCCATGTATTTTTTCTCCTGGTCGATCACGATCCACATGAGGCCCTTGTCCCCGCGGAGGATGAATTTCCCCCCCCGGCCGGAGGAATCCCCGGAACTGTCGATCGTCGCCGCGAACAGCGTCCCCTTGAAATAGACGGTGGACACCACGACGCTGGAATCAGCGTCCGAGTAGGTGACGGCCCGCATCCTGATCGTGCCCTCGAACTGCGCGTACACGGAGGCGGCGGACAGGATGACCGCCGCGAGGATCGAAACCATTGTGTGCATGGGTTGCTCCTTTGAAGACGCCCGATGGTTATTTGATTGCGGGAGGCGGGAGTGTTTTCGCCCTGACCTCCGAGACGAAGGCCCCGTTTTTGTGTGAGGAATCGCAGAACGGTTTGTCCTTGCTGAGGCCGCACCGGCAGAAGCTGATCGCCGTGCGTCCCGCGAGGTCGTATTTCCCGCCCTCGGCGTCGTAGAGCTCGAAGTCACCCTCGACCCTGAGGCTTCCGTTCGTGCGTACGGTGATTTTGACTGGCGGCATCGATGACCCTTTCAATAGTTATTTCGTGAGCACCATCGTGATGACCCCGACCCGGTCGTCGGCCGAGACCCGGCAGAAATAGACCCCGCTCGGCTGGCCCAGCGCGTTCCACGTCAGCCGGTGCGACCCGGCGCCGCGGCGCTCGTCGGCGAGGCGACCGGCCCGCCTCCCGTGAAGGTCGAAGATGTCGACGCGCAGCCGCGCGGCCGACGGGAGTTCGACCGTGATGACGGTCGAGGCGTTGAACGGGTTGGGATAATTCTGGTCGAGCCGGAATGTCCGCGGGCTCGCGGGGTCCGCGTCCACGCCCGTGGCGCCGTCGTTCCTGTAATAGACGAGTCCCCCTTGGACGTGCCGACCAGCATGTCGTCGTCGCCGTCCCCTTCCAGGTCGCCGAAGGCGATTGCCGGTTCGTACGGCACGCCGGGACCGAAATGGTCGTCCCCGAGGACGAACGGCGGCTCGACCGATGTCCCCGTATTCCGGTAGTACCAGATCCTGCTCCGCCCGCCGGGGGACGTGTCGCCGGACGCGGGAGCGACATACAGATCGGTGAACCCCGTCCCGGCGTTGAACAGGAATGCCGGCCGGGCGTTGGTCCCGAAATCGGCGCCGAGGTAGAGGTCCGTTTCCAGGACCGGGTCGAAATGCGCGGAGTCTCCCGCGTTCCTGTAGAAGCTGAGCGTTCCATTCCCCCTGCCGACCACGAGGTCGGGGTCGCCGTCACCGTCGACGTCCCCCGCGGCCGGGACGGCATACTGCGCGGTGATGATCGTGTCGGAAGGGATGAACCCGCCGGGGCCTTCGTTCAGATAGAGGATGACCCGTCCGTCGAACCTGCCGAGCAGCAGGTCGGGGTCGCCGTCGGCGTCCGCATCGAAGAAGGCCGGGGCGTAGGAGAAATTGCCGGAGATGCCGGCGAAGGCGGTGTCGGCGAGGTGGTACAGCGGCGAGAGGATGCTTCCGTCGTTCCTGAAGTGCCAGAGGTCGCCGTCGTTGGTGCCGATGACCAGGTCGAGGTCGAGGTCGGCGTCGAGGTCGGCGAACGCCGGTTTGGCGTTCTGGCCGACGTCGAGCGTGGCGAGGTACTCGGTCGTCACGAGATCGTAGTGCGCTACGGCCGGCGTCCCCGTATTCTCATAGTACCAGAACGAGTGCCTGGTCCTGGAATTCAGGACCCCCACGGTGAGGTCCCGGTCTCCGTCGGCGTCGAGGTCGGCGAAATACGCCTGGTTGAACCCGGGCGTGGTCAGCGATCCGTCGGGCGGGAAAAAATTCGATTCGCACTCGAGCACCGGATCCTGCGGCGTCCCGCTGTTCCGCAGGTGGAAGAGGCTGTGGGAGAAGACGTCGCCGTAGAAAAGGTCCGCGGTGCCGTTGGCGTCCATGTCGTCGAGTGCGACGGCCCCGAGCCCGTGGGCGGGGTTGTCCGGCGCCGCGGGGGCGACGGCCCCCTTCGTGCATGTGTCGCTCGTGATGGTGATGTCGCTGAGGCGGGTCGAGACCAGGGCATACGAGGGCGAGCCCGCCGTGCCCACGTTCCGGTAATAGTTGAACGAACCGTCGGCGGAGTTGCTGGAGAGGAAATCGGGGAGCCCGTCCCCGTCCAGGTCGGCGAATCCCGGGAGTCCGCCGAACCCCGCGAAAAGTGCCGTCCCCGCCGTGTCGGCCAGTTCGGACACCGCGACGACCCAGTGCGGCTCGCCGGCGGGATTGTCGTTCCCCCAGACCCGCACGCCGGACGAACCGTTGTCGGTCAGGAGATCCACCGAGGCGTCGCCGTCGTAGTCGATGAAGCGGAACCAGAATGTGAATTCCACTCCCGCGAGCCCGCCGTCGGGTTCGAGAGAGTAGACGGGAGTCGACGAATCGCCGGTGTTCCGGAAGAAATAGCGTTCAGCATAAAAATCGCTGTCGAAAATATAGAGGTCGAGGTCTCCGTCACCGTCGGCGTCGGCGAACTGGTGCATCGGGGCGTTCAATCCCCCGCCCAGCGGCTCTGTGTACGCCACGGTGTCGTGGTAGAACGGAATCCCGTCCAGGTCCCTGACGAAGTTCTGGGCCGGGCAGCGTGAGACCCAGGCGAAGAGCAGCGTCGTCGCGAAAAGGGCCTTACCCATGGAGCGTGGGCGTTTCTTCCGGCAGTTCCTGCGGGGGGTACCGGTACCGTTCGACGGAGAGCGCGGACAGCGCCATCGTGGTCAACGCGGGAATGTCGAGGCGCTCTTCGGCGTCGCGGACGCGTTCGGGGTCGGCCCAGGTCTCGGGACTTCTCGGCGCCAGGAAGGAGCAGCAATCGTCGTACGGCTGGCTCGAGACGTCGTGCGTTCCGATCAGCCTCGCCGAAGCGATGGTGTCCTCCTTGTCGGCGCCGGAGAGCGGGCGGAGCACCGGCATGGTCGCCGCGGAACCGATCACCCGGATGTTCCTGAGGGTTTGCGAGGCCACCTGCCCGACCGCCTCCCCGGTCACCATCCCCTCGGCCTTCTCCCTGAGCGCGATCCTCTCGGCGATCCGCAGCATCATCCTGCGGTAGAGGATGATCCTGAGGGACGGCTCGGTGCGCAGGACGATCTCGTTCTGGACGTCGGCGAACGGAACGATGCAGAGTTTCGAGCGGTGCTGGTACGGGGTGAGGATCCTGACGATGTCGCGGACCTGGTCGACGGACTGTTCCCCGGTGTACGGCATGCTGTGGAAATGGACGAAGATCACGGTGCAACCCCGCTTCATCATCTGCCAGCAGGCCACGGGCGAATCGAACCCCGCCGAGAGCAGCCCCACGACCCGTCCGCTGACACCGGAGGGCAGTCCTCCGGCGCCGCGCAGCCTCCGGGAATAGACGTACGCCGCGCCATCGGCGAGCTCGACCGACACCGTGGCGTCCGGCCGGGTCATGTTCGCGCGCACCCCGAAACGCGCGCAGAGGTGCGCCCCGACGAGTGCGCTCAACTCCATCGATGTCATCGGGAAGCGTTTGTCCACCCTGCGGGTTTCGACGCGGATCGTCTGGAATTCGGCCCCCGCCAGCGAACCCTCGGCCGCAGCGCAGATCGCGTCGGCCTCCGGCTCGACACGCACCCCCGGGCAGATATTCGCAAGGCCGAACACCCGGCGGAGCGCGGCGACCAGCTCCTCGTCCTTCGCCGCCGATTCCGGGGACAGGATGAACTTGCCGTATCCGCCCCGGACGGCGCACCGCACCCCGATCGCCGCGGCGGTCGCGCGGACGTTCCTCATGAGGGTTCGCTCGAAGTATTTCCTGTTCCCCCCCTTGAGGACGATCTCGTGGTGGTGGAGAACGATCACGGAATGCATTGATAAAAGATATGATTTATGGGAGGGAAAACCAAAACGCCCCCCCCACGGACGCGCGCGGCGGGGGTTCAGGCGGTGCGGCCCCCGGACCGCCCCGCGGCGGGGGTTCAGGCGGTGCGGCCCCCGGCGGCGCGGCGCAGCAGTGTCACCGGGTGGAGCACCTCGACCGTCGATCCCGTCTCCCGAAGGCCCCGCTCGATCTGGAGGTGGCAACCCGGGTTGCCCGTCACGACGATCCTGGCCCCGGTGGCCACGATCGCGTCCACCTTGGCGCGGAGGAACCGGTCCGAATCGTCGGGCCGGACGACGTTATAGATTCCGGCGCTGCCGCAGCACCGCGATGCGTCCCGGAGCTCTGTGAACCGAACGCCCGGTATCGATGCGATGAGTGAGCGGGGCTGCCGCGAGATACCCTGGCCGTGGATGAGGTGGCAGGCGTCGTGGTAGGTGACGAGCTCCCCCCCGAGCCCCGCGTCGCCACCCGCCGGGCGGTGCCGGTCGAGGAATTCAGAGACGTCCGCGACCTTCGCAGAAAAACCCGCGGCGGGCCCCGACAGGCCGGGGTTCTCCCGGAACAACCGGCCGTACTCCTTCATGAACGCCCCGCAGCCCGCGGAATTGACCACGACCGCGTCGAGCCCGTCGGGGAACGAGCCGATCAGCTCCGCGGCGAACCGCATCGCCAGGTCTTTCTCGCCGTTGTGGCCGTGGAGCGATCCGCAGCAGAATTGCGACCGCGGGACCACCACGTCGAAGCCGGCCCTCCCGAGGAGATCCGCCGTGTCCCGGTGGACGCCCGGGAACGAGACGTTCATGACGCAACCCGTGAGGAGGCCCACCCTCCCGGCGGCGGGCTTCGGCGCCGGGATAAGTTCGGGAACGGTGTCGAGGTACGGTCGTTCGGCGGCGCCCGGCAGGGCGAGGACCATCCTGCGGAGGGCGCGCGGGAGGACTTCCAGGATCCCCGAGCGTTCGACCGCTTCACGCAGACCCGAAGCGTGGTACAGCCTCAGGAGCGCGGCGAACCCGGCGAAGGCCCGACGGGAGCCGAAGACCATCCGCAGGATGAGGAACTTCCTGATCCTGCCCAGGAGCGGTTCGAGTTTGCCGTCCCGGACGATGGTTCGAGCGTGTTCGACGAGCTCGCCGTACCTGACTCCCGCCGGACACGCCGGCTCGCACGCCCTGCAGTCGAGGCAGAAGTTCATCTCGTCGGCGAACTCCCTCCCCGGCGTGAGCGAACCGTCGAGGACCGACCGGATGAGCCGTATCCTCCCCCTCGGTGAGGACCTTTCGTCGAGCGTGACGTCGTAGGTGGGACACGCGGGAAGGCAGAGGCCGCAGTGCAGGCAGGTCCCGATCACCCTCTCGAGGTGCTCGCGGTCCGGGCCCGGACCGCTCACCGGTTCCTCCGGAGGATCGGCACCATCAGCGCCCCCGCGAGGAAACCGCCGATGTGGGCCCACCACGCGACCCCTCCCGCGTCGGCCCCGATCCGGAGGGAAAGCACGCCGCTGGCCATCTGCATGAGGAACCAGAGGCCGAGGAAGATGTACGCCGGAAGCTCGAGCAGCTGGAAGAAGAAAAAAATCGGGATCAGCGTCAGGACCCGCGCGCGGGGGAAGAGGATCACGTACGCCCCCAGGACGCCGGCGATGGCCCCGCTCGCCCCCACCATCGGGACACCCGATCCGGGATCGATGAAGACCTGCGTGGCCGCCGCCGACACGCCGGCGAACAGGTAGAAAAACAGGAACCGCCCGTGACCGAAGAGGTCCTCGATGTTGTCGCCGAAGACCCAAAGGAAAATCATGTTCCCGATCAGGTGCATCCACCCCCCGTGGAGGAACATCGATGTCACGAACGGGAGGAACGCCCCCGCGTCCGGGTTGTAGGAGTCGATTGCGGCGCTCACCCGGATCGGGACCACGCCGAACTCCCGGATGAAGTCGGGGAGTGCGTGACCCAGGGAGAGCTCGAGGATGAACGCGGCCGCGTTCAACCCGATGAGGAGGTAGGTGACGAACGGGAGCGTGCGCGAGGGATTGGCGTCGCGAAGGGGGATCATGGCTGTGTCCGGGTCCTCCCCGTCATCGTCGCGCGATCACGGGTCCAGCCGGGGAGCCATCCACGCGATCATGTCGTTCAGGCTCTCCTCGTTGATCTGGTGCCCCATGTCGTACTCGCGGTGGGTGACCAGCGCGCCGTGGGTTTCCAGGAGCTCCTTCGCGCGCCGGCTGTAGGCGAAGGGGATCACGGGGTCGTAGATGCCGTGGGCGATGAAAAACGGTTTCCCCTTCACCCCCTCCCACCGGAACTCCATGCCGGCGTCCTCCGGGATGTAGCCGCTGCTGGCCATGACGCCGGAGAACCGGTCCGCCTCCGTGAGCGCGATCGCGAACGCCATGATGGATCCCATGCTGAAGCCGCAGCAGAAGGTCCTCCCCGGGTCGAGGCCGTACCGCTCCCGCGCTTCGGTCAGAAATGTCCGGAGCCTGCCGTAGCTTTCGTGGAACATGGCGCGGTCCGGCTTGCCGATCTCCTCCAGGTCGTACCAGGTGTACCCCCCGCCGAGGGTGAAGGGGAAGGGGGCCCGGGGCGAGAGGATGAGCATCCGGTCGTCGAAATATTCCGAGAGGCCGAGGAGGTCCTCCTCGTCGGCGCCCCGCCCGTGGAGGAGGATCAGGGCCGGCGGTGGTCCCTCCGCCGTCCTGCGGGGGCGGAGGAATTTGTGGAAGAGGGCCAGATCGTGGACGGGTTTCATCCGGACTCAGACCCAGGCGACGTCTTCGAACTTCCGGATCTCCTCGCGCGATCGCGGCATGCGCCCCTCGCACCTTGGTTCGCAGTCGAGGATCTTCCCCGGATTGAGGACCAGGTTGGGGTCCATCACCTGTTTCAGCTTTCGCATCATCGTCATGGAGGCCGATCCCACCATTTTTTCGAGGAGCGGCTTCTTATAGAGGCCGACGCCGTGCTCGCCGGTGATGGTACCCCCCAGGGCGATGGCGGCCTCCTCGACCTCCACGACGGTCCGGTGAGCGCGCCTGAACTCTTCGGCGTCCCGTTCGTCGGTGAGGTAATTGGGATGGAGGTTGCCGTCGCCGGCGTGGCCGAAGGTGCCGATGAGGATGTCGTTCTTACGGCTGATTTCGCCGATCTTCCGTACGAGGTTCGCCAGTTCGGACCGGGGGACGGCGACGTCCTCCATCAGCGTGGTCGGCCTCACCCGCGCGAGCGAGGTGAACGCCGAGCGCCGGCCGATCTTCAGCCTGTCGGACTCGGCCGCCGTCGACGCGCGGGTGATCTCCGTGGCGCCGTTGTCCCTGAAGATCGCCTCGATCAGCGCCGCGTCCCGCTCGACCACCTCGGGATGGCCGTCGGTCTCCGCCAGGAGCATCGCCCCGGCGCCGGTCGGGAGCCCGAGATGGGCGTACGCCTCCACGCAGCGGATGGTCATGTCGTCCAGGAACTCGAGCATCGCCGGAAGGATTTTCGCCGAGACGACCGCCGACACCGCGGCCGCGGCCGCTTCCGTCGTCGCGAAGGACGCCAGGAGGGTCCTCGAGGCCTCGGGCTTGGGCACGATCCGGAGCAGGATTTTGGTGATCACGCCGAGCGTCCCTTCGGACCCGACCAGGACGTCCCGGAGGTTGTATCCGGCGACGTCCTTCGCCGACTTTCCCCCGGTCCAGAGGACTTCGCCGGTGGGCAGGACGACTTCGAGGCCCATGACGTAGTTTTTCGTGACGCCGTATTTCAGGCCCCTCAGGCCACCGGCATTTTCCGCGACGTTGCCGCCGAGCGTCGAAATCGAGGCGCTCCCCGGATCGGGCGGATAGAGGTACCCGAGGGCGTCGACCGCCTGCTGGAGCCTCGCCGTGATGACCCCGGGTTCCACCGTCGCCGTCTGGTTTGCAGTGTCGATCTCGAGGATGCGGTTCCGGTGGCCGGTCAGGAGGACGACCGATCCCGCGACGGGGATCGCCCCGCCGCTCAGTCCGGTTCCGGAACCGCGGGGAACGATTGGCGTTTTGGTCTCATTGGCGAGCAGCATGATCCGGCTGACCTCCTCTGCGGAGGACGGACGGACGGCACAGAGGGGAAGCTGCGGCGGGAGGGCGGTGCCGTCGTAGGAATAGGCCACCAGGGCCTCCGGGGAATCGAGGACGTTCCCGTGCCCGACGATCTCTCCCAGGCGGCGTACGATGGCGCGCGAGCTCATGGCGTACGAAACGTACACAGCGTCCGGCTGAAATGCAAGGAGGCCGCGACGCGTTGTGGCGGCGGCCGCGTCAGGATGCGAGAAGCGGACGGCCGAGGGCGGCGGCCACGGCGGCGACCTCTTTCACGAGGAGTTCGAACCGCTTCGGGGTCAGCGACTGTTCCCCGTCCGAGAACGCCTCGGCGGGGCGCGGGTGGACCTCGACGATCAGCCCGTCGGCGCCCGGCGGCGACCGCCGCCAGGCTCATCGGGAGGATGAGGTCGTGCCGGCCGGTGCCGTGGCTCGGGTCGACGAGGATCGGGAGATGCGAGAGCCGATTTCACGGCCGGGACGATGTTCAGGTCGAGCGTGTTCCGCGTGTATTCGACGAACGTCCTGATCCCGCGCTCGCACAGGACGACCTGCTGATTGCCGCCGGAGAGGATGTACTCGGCGCTCATCAGGAGCTCGTTCAGCGTCGCGGAGAAATTGCGCTTCAGGAGGATCGGCTTCCTGATTCGCGAGAGCGACCGGAGGAGCTTCGTGTTGTGCATGTTCCGCGCGCCGACCTGCAGCATGTCGGCATACTCCGCGACCATCTCCACTTCGCTGCGACTCCATCACCTCCGTGACGATGCCGAGCCCGGTCTGCTCCCTGACCTTCGGCAGGATGCGTCAAGCCCGTCCTCCCCCAGCCCCTGGAAGGCATAGGGGCTGGTCCGCGGCTTGTACGCCCCGCCGCGCAGGAGCCGTCGCGCCGGCCTGCTTGACCGCGAGGGCGGTCTGAAGGACCTGTTCCTCCGTCTCCACCGAGCACGGCCCGGCGATGACCACGAGCTCCGCCCGCCCCGATCGCGCACCCCGGCACATCAACGACCGTGTTCTCCTGCCGGAACTCCCGGCTCGCGAGCTTGTACGGCTTCAGGATCGGGATGACATCCTCGACGTGCGGCAGCAGCCCGAGCTGCTCCTTCCGGATGAGGCGCTCGTCGCCGATCACGCCGATGATCGTGCGTTCGACTCCCTTCGAAAGATGGGGGGTGAGTCCCTCCTCCCCGATCTTTCTGACGACGGCGGCGATCTGTTCTTCCGTGGCCGATGCCTTGATGACGATAATCACGAACGCTCTCCGAAAAAGAAAACCCCGCCCTTCAGGGGCAGGGTTTTGATCAAACGCCGGTACCCGGGGTCGCCCTCCCCGGCGACGTTATTTCACCACATTCATTTTATGCGTCCCGACGTACAACCCGGAGACGATCCGGTAGATGTACATGCCGCTCGGCAGTCCCTGCGCGTCGAACGTCGCCTCGTAGGTGCCCGGGCTCATCACCCGGTCGACGAGCGTGGCGACTTCCCGTCCCAGCACGTCGAACACGCGGAGCGACACGTGCCCCGTCGACGGGACTGCGAACGCGATGGTGGTCGACGGGTTGAAGGGGTTCGGGTAATTCTGGAGGAGCGCGAACCCGTCCGGCACCGCCGGGGATGACTGGCGGACGTCCGTCGCCCCGCCGACCCTCAGGCTGTAGGTGTACGATTGAACGGACGCGGCGCCGCCGGCGTACGCGGAATCCTCCTGCTCGACGATCATCAGGCTTCCGTCCGCGGTGACGTAGATGACGCTGACGAATTTCTCCCTCCCGGAGTACACGCCCCCGGTAAAGAACTCATTGACTTCCGTCTCCGTCGCGCGCAACGAGGAGACGGCGGAGGTTTTCGGCGCCGACCCGGCGGCGGTCAGCGACGGGAAGGTGATGTCCCCCCATCCGTCGCACGCGAGCGTTGTGGTCCTGACGGTGTAATCGTTGGCGACGGAGTCGGTGACCGACGTGTCCGTCCCGGTCCGGTTCGTGCCGTACGACAGCGGCAGCGGGATCAGGAGCCTCATCGGTGAGTAGTGCTCGATCTGTTCTTCGTCGATGATCGGGGGCGCATAGGTATGGACATACATCCCCACCATGTAGAACCCGTCGGATTGCAGCCGGAAGTATGTGACCACGGTGAACGTGAAACCGAACCCGGTGTCCACCGACGGGGTGCAGAGGTTCGCGACCGGGAAATAGGCGGCGCCGGGCTGGCCGGTCGGGTCGGCGTAGACCTGGTGCAGCGAATCGCTCCCGTCGGGGGCGGGGAGCCCGCTGAAATCGAACGTCTGGGTCGAGCCGGACGCGGTCCCGAGATCGACGGTGGTCGACGGAAAATACTGGCCGATGTAGTTCATCCTCTTCGAGTTGACGAGGATGTTCTGCATGTCCGTAAAGGAAATTGAAATCTGCGCCTCGGCCGCGGTCCCGAGCAGCAGCGCGACGATGAGGAAAGCGGTTGTGCCAACGAATCGGTTCATGATGGTCTCCCTCATGATGGATGGTGATGGAATGGATCGGGCTCAGGCGGGGTGAGGCGTGAGCCGTAAAGTCGCGGTAGTATAATAAAGAAGAGTGTGAAAATCAACCGGAATGATCAGGCCGCGGGCGGGCCCGCGCGGCAGACGGGGAGAGGGATGAAACGCGGCGGACCGGCCGCCGCACGGTCGCGGCCGGCCTGAACCCGCCCCGGCCGGAATCCGGATCGATCAGGACGCAGCGGCCCCCGGCCCGGGGGGCGGGCCCTGAAGCACGGCCTCGTCTCCGGCGACCGGGTGGAGCGAATGGTAGCCGTGAAGGCAGTTCCGGCAGATCCTCCTCGAACCGGTGAACGCCGGTGAATGAGACCAGATTTTCCGGAAATCATACCCGGCGTCCCGGAGGGTCGAACGCTTGTCCGGGTTGCCGCCGCAGAGTTGGACCCTTCCGGTCTCGTCGATGAACGCATACGATTTCCCCGCCAGGCAGGTATATTCCCACGACCCGCGGTTTCCACCGCCCTGGTCCTGATCGCCCGGACGATGGGAATGATGGACGAATTTCACGCACTGGGGCGAGATGATCATCGACGCGGGACTGTATTCCTTCATCGTCGCGAAACGCTCGATGAAATCATCCACGGAGTGTCCGTCACGGGGCTGTTTCCCGTTCCCCATATCGAACCGCAGGTGGCAGTACAGGCCCCTGGCCGACCTGCGCACGGCGTAGTCATGGACGAGGGCGAGTGTCCGGATGTCCGGTCCGGTCGCGGTATAGACGAGGTGCGTTTCGTATCCTGATTTTGCAAGCCGGTCGAGGCTGTCGTCGAGTTCCGCGAAAAAGGATGTGTCTTCGATGCGGGAGTCCGTGTTGTCGCTGACCGACTGGCTGATCTTCACCCTGAAGACCCTCTCTCCGAAATGGTGGTACTTCGCGATGACGTCGTCGGTGAGTTCGGCGGGCGACACCTCCACGATCATCTTGAGGCCGAGCGCGCGACCGTACTCGAGGATCTCGGGGAGTCGGGGATACCGTTCCAGGATCCGTTCGCCGATCAGGACGACGATCGGTTTCGCCGTGCGGGCGATGGAATCGATGACGAGCATGCACTCGCTCGTGTTGAGCGGCTCGCTGTGGCGCGTCGCTTTGTCCCGCGGCGGGTCCGTTTCCGGACCGTCCGGGTCCGGGCGCGATTTGCCAGATGATGATGCGGGGAAGGTCCGGCGCTCCGGCCTCGGGGTGGGGTTTCGATGGGTATGACGACGTGACGTTCATGATAAGCCTTGATGTGATTGCACACTACGCCGAACAATTAAACCTCAAAAATTATGCCAGACCGGAAATGTGCATTCCACGGGAAATCGAGGGGTTCACCGTGACGGTTCTCAAATGTGAAATGAGGCGTTGGGTGGGGATGACCAGGATTGAGAGGATCGGGAGGCGGTGGGAGGCCGGTGAAAACTCCCCGGGAAGGGCGGTCCGCGGTTCGCACCGTTCCCGGGTCAGACCAGGCGGACGAGGGTGTAGTTCCTGCTCCCTTTCCGGAGGACGAGAAATTTTCCGTGGAGCGCCGCCCCCGGCCCGACGGTCCCGGCGGGGGATCCGATCCGTCACGTTGTTCAGGTAGATGCCGCCCCCCTCGACGGCCCTGCGGGCCTCGCCCTTCGAGCCGGCGACGCCGGCCGCGACCAGGAGGTCCACGATGCTGACCGCGCCCGATTCCAGCGTGGAGCGGGGATATTCGCACGAGGGGACGTCGGAGAATATCTCGAGCAGCACCTGTTCCGGCACGCCCGCGATTTCGGCGCCGAAAAATATCTCCGATGCGCGATTCGCCTGGGCCAGGCCCGATTCCCCGTGCAGCATCGCGGTCACCGCGGAGGCGAGGTTCCGGTGCGCCTCCCTCTTCCCCGGGTCCTTCCCGTGCGATTCGGCGAGGCCGCGGATCTCCTCGGGCGGAAGCAGCGTGAAAAACTTGAGGTACTGCACGACGTCCTTGTCGTCGGTGTTCAGCCAGAACTGGTAGAAGCCGTACGGCGACGTCCTCACCGGGTCGAGCCAGACGGTCCCCGCCTCCGTTTTCCCGAACTTCGCGCCCGACGACGTCGTGATGAGCGGGTACACGATGCCGTGAACGTCCCGTGACCGCATCCTCCTGATCAGGTCGATGCCCGAGACGATGTTTCCCCACTGGTCGCTCCCGCCCATCTGCAGCGTGCAGCCGAACCGGTCGAAGAGCGCCAGGAAATCGTACGACTGCAGCACCGAATAACTGAACTCGGTGTACGAGATCCCCTGCTCCTTCGCGATACGCGATTTGACCGAATCCCGCGCGAGCATCTCGTTGACCGAAAAGAACTTCCCGACGTCCCGGAGGAAGTCCATCACGCGAAGGGGTGCGAGCCAGTCGGCGTTGTTGACGATCAGCGCCGGGTTGGCGCCCTTCCCGAAGTCGAGGAAATGGGAGAGCTGCGCCCGGATCCCCTCGAGGTTCTGTCCGATCTCGTCGGCGCCGAGCAGGTTGCGTTCCTGGGATTTACCGCTCGGATCGCCGATCATCCCGGTCCCGCCCCCGGCGATGGCGATCGGCCGGTGACCGCACCGCTGCAGGTGCACCAGTCCCATGATCGGGAGGAGCGAACCGACGTGGAGGCTCGACGCGGTGGGATCGAAGCCGATGTACCCGGTGACCTGGCCGGCGGCAAGGTGTTCCTTCACGCCGGGGGTGGCGCTATGGAGGAAACCCCTCCACTCGAGCTCCTTGAAGAAAATCAGCGTGCTGTAGACTGTCCATGGCCGATCAAAGTAGCACCTTCGTCGTGAAAAAGCAAAAACCGGTTGCGCATCACGGGGGAAATGCGTACCATGACCGGCGCTGATACCGATCAGGACACACGTTGAGGATATGACCCTACTCGAGGATGAACCGACGCTCTCCACGCGCTGGTTGTTGCTGGCGGGCATTCCAGCATTCGTCGCGGCGGTTGCGGTTTCCCTGCTGACTCACCAGATGGCGCACCGCTACGGAGGCGCCGCGTTCTGCGGCGGGCCCTCCTCCGTCGCCCGCCCCGTCATTTCCCTGATGACCCCCGAACTGGTCCCGGGCGATTGCGGGATGTCCGCCCTCGCGGGCCAGGCGTGGACGTTCGGCCTCGGCATCGTCTCCTTCGCCCTTTTCCTCCGCTCTCCCGAAAAACCTGTTCCTGATGTCGATGGCGTTCGTCAACGCCACGGCGAGGCTCCCGGAAGCGGTGACCGTTTTCTTCCAGTACCTGCTTCACGGCCGCACGGCACTGCAGGTCGACGAATCGATCTCCCTCTCCCTCATGGGACTGACGGACCCGACGATCCCGACGGTGATCATGTGCTTCTATTCACTCCTCCTGTTGTTTTTCTCCATCATCGTCGTCCACGACATCAAGGCCGTCCGGTACAAGTGGGCCATCGCCCTCGTCCTCTTCGCGACGGCGGGTTTCATCGAGGCCGGCGTGAACTGGGTCCTCGGCCCCGCCCTCCGGGCCTGAGCGCCCCCTGCCCTGTCAATCCCGGAGGACCAGGTCGGCGGCCGCGTACCCGCTGACGACGGCCCCTTCGATGGTCGCCGGGAGCCCCGTATCGGTCCAGTCTCCGGCCAGGTAGAAGCCCTCCACGGGCGTCCCGGCCCCGGGACGGATCGCCTCGGTCTCCGGCGTCGGTGAAAACGTCGCCCGCTTTTCCTTGATCACCGCCGAATGGACCAGTGTGGCGCGGGCGGCGCCGCTGTAGACCGCGCGGAGCTCTTCCACCGCCAGGGCGGTGAGCGCCGGGGCGGAGCGCCCGATCACATCGCCCGCCGCGCTGATGACGCAGGCGACGCAGCCGCCCTTTCCCTTCCCTTCCCCGAGTATCGCCCGCCGGTTGAACGCCCACTGGATCTGCTTCCCGATGATTCCGAGGACGTCCCCCTCCATGAAGGGCCGGTCAAACCAGAGGTTGATCGAGACGATCGGTGACGGCTTGATCGAACGGGCCGCGGCTGCCAGGGGCGCGCACGCCCCGCGTTCCGGCAGGATCCCGCCCAGGCTCCAGGGGGGCACGGTGGAGACGACGCTCCGGCCCCTGATGACGGTCCCGTCGCGCAGCCGAACGCCGCCGGCGCGCCCGGCGTTCAGGACGATCGCGGCGGCGGGCGTCTTCACCCTCACCATCGAGCCCGCCGATTCGAGCAGCGTCACCGCCCCTCCGACGTAGAGTTCCGTCTGGCCGACGGCGGGGATGAGCATCCGGCTGTCGGACCGCTTTTCGAGGAAAGCCCTCCGCATCGTCCGGGCGAAGAGCAGGGCCGATGCGGTGTCGGGCCTTTCGTTCATGACGGAAACCGAGATCGGGTCCCAGAAGCAGTCGCGCGAGTTCCGGCCCTGTCCCATCGCCGTCAGCCACGAGTCGACGGTCAGCCGGCTCAGTGTCTTCGCTTTCGCCGGAGTCCAGGAACTGAGCCACCTCCCCGCGTTCAGGAGGTCGGCTCTTTCCCGTACCGAAAGGAGACGGTATTTCAGGATTCCCGCGGTCAGGTCGAGCGGCGCCGGGAGTGTGGGGATGTGGAATGTCGCGAAGCCCCGCTCGGGGTGGTGGAACGGCAGCGTGAGGGAAGCTTCGGCCCTGAGGTGGTGCGAGGTGCCGATGGTCCCGAGGTAGTGGAGCAGCGACCGGTACGACCCGAGCAGGACGTGCTGCCCGTTGTCGACCGTCTCGCCGGTCGTCGGGTCGCGGAACGAATAACACCTGCCCCCCAGTCTCGGAGCCTGCTCGAGGAGCGCCACCGTGCCGCCGCCGGCGGAGATTTTTACGGCCGCGGCGAGGCCGCTCAGGCCCCCGCCGACGATGACGGCGTCGTACGTCACGGCGCGAAGAACCTGCCGAGGACGCCGTACCGGAAGGCGACCGCAAGCCGCGCGGGCCGGGAGATCCTGATGGTCCCGCCCAGGACGTCATATCCCGACGCGGCGATTTTCCGGAGTGTGCGATGGTAGATTTCTTCCATGATCCTCGCCGGTCTCATGGCGGGGAGGTCCGACGAATCCAGGAGTGAACCGGCCTTCGCGTACCAGGCCTCCGCTCGCGAGGCCTGGAATTCCATGAGCCGCCGGAAACGGTCGGAGTCCCTGCCGGCCAGGATCTCTTCCTCGCTGCATCCGTGCGTCCCGAGGTCCTCGAGCGGAAGATAGATGCGGCCCATCGCGGCGTCGGCGCGGACGTCCCTGATGATGTTGGTGAGCTGGAGCGCAATGCCGACCGTCCGCGCGTACTCCTCCGTCCTCGGGTTCCACCGTCCGAAAATACCGAGGCACATGAGGCCCACGGTGGAGGCGACAAGGTGGCAATACTCCTTCAGGGAGTCGAACGACCGGTACCGCGCTGTGTCCAGGTCCATCGCGACGCCGCGGACGAGGTCGTGGAAGAGGTGCGCCGGAACGCTGAACTCCCCGGAAACGCGGGCGAGCTCGTTCAGGAGCGGCAGGTCGGAACCGGCGGAGAGGGCGTCCGCGAGGTCCCTCCTCCAGCGGTCGAGCCTGGCGCGTTTCTCCCCGGCGCTCCCCGGACCGTCCACGATGTCGTCGGTGGCACGGCAGAAGGAGTACACGGTTGCGAGGGCGCGGCGGCGGCGCGCGGGGAGGAATGGAAACGAATACGCGAAGCTCGTCCTCACGGGCGGCCCCCCGGCGCCGGCCTCCGGATTCACGGGAGCTCCCACGACCTCCCCCGCCGCTTCTGCATGCCGTAACGGGACAGGTCCTTCATGAAGAACCCGCGCAAAAGGATGCCGAGTTTCCGGCGGGCCCCGAGGGTGGGGCGCCGGGCGTACAGGTCGTACCCCGACCGGTCGATGCCCGCGAGGATCGTCATCCCCCCCAGCCAGACGAGGCGCAGCTCGAGGGCGATCTCACGCTCCGCGAGGTCCGGGAGCCGGACCCCGGCCCGGAACTTTTCCCTCGTCATCGAGACCAGGGATTTCATCATCGCGCGAAAACGGTCGTTCAGAACGCGCCCGCGCCATTCCTCCTCGGTGTACTGGTGTCGTTCCATCTCCGTGAGCGGCACATAGAGCCGGTCCTTGTCGCGGTCCACCCCGACGTCCTGCCAGAAGTTCGTCAGCTGGAGCCCCGTGCAGATCTCGTCGGAGAGGAGCGAGAGTCCCTCGTCCCGGTGGCCGAAGATGTGGAGGACGATCCTGCCGACCGGGTTCGCCGAGCGGGAGCAGTAATCGAGGAGCTCCGGCAGGTCGTCGTAACGGTTCTTCACGACGTCCTGGCGGAAGGCGGAGAGGAGGTCCGCGAGGTATGTTCGCGGTATTTCGTTGTTCCGGACGGTCTCGGCGAGCGCGATGAAGACGGGGTGGTCGGCTTCGCCGTCGTACGCGCGGTCCAGCCTGCGACCCCAGTCGTCGAGATGGTCCAGTCGGGCCTGCGGGGCGAGCTCCCCCTCGTCGGCGAAATCGTCCGCGGACCGGCTGAAGGCGTAAATGGCCTGGACGTAGGGGCGTTTCTCTTCCGGGAGGAAAAGGGACGCGACGGGAAAATTTTCATAATGGCTGGCGGTCAGGCGGGCGCAGTATTCGAACGCCGCGTCCGCCGCCCGTCCGCCCGCCGTTGGCGTGGAGGTCATTTCACACCGGCCGGCCCCGCCGCGAGATACACGAACCTGCCGTTCACCATCGTCGCGAGGACGTTGGTCGAAAGGATCTCCGCCTCCGGGATGGCCATGACGTCCTTCGAGAGGACCACGAGGTCCGCCACCTTTCCCTCGCGGAGCGACCCGCGCTCGTTCTCGGCGAAGATCGCGTACGCCGCATCGATCGTATAGGAACGGAGCGCCTCCTCCCGTGTCATCTTCTGGCCGGGGTCGAACCCTCCGGGCGGCGTGCCGTCGGGCCGCTGGCGGGTCACGGAGGCGTAGAAGCATTTCAACGGATCGACCGGCTCCACCGGCGTGTCCGTGCCGTTCACGATGACGGCCCCCGCGTCCAGGAGTTTCCTCCACGCGTAGGCCCCCTCCGCGATCCTGGCCTCGCCCAGCCTCGACGCGACCCAGGGCCTGTCGGAGGTGCAGTGGATGCCCTGCATCGACGCGATGACCCCCAGCCGTCCGAACCGGGGGATGTCCTTCTCATCGAGCGTCTGCGCGTGCTCGATGCGGAAGCGCGCGTCCTTCGCCGCGGAGGGATTTTCCCTGAACGCCCTCTCGAACGCGTCGAGCGTCTCCCGGTTGGCCCGGTCGCCGATGGCGTGGACACAGACCTGGTACCCCGCCCTGAGCGCCTCGGCCGAAATTTCATACAGGACTTCGGGATCGAGCGTCTCGTGACCGTGGCTGGTGGAATCGTCGGTGTACGGCTCCATCAGCCAGGCGCTGCGCGACCCCAGCGCGCCGTCCATCGAGAGCTTCAGCGCCCGTACGGTGAGGAACCCGCCGGGGGTGCCGCGGTCGGGGGGACGGGCGAAGAGCTCCTCCCTCCCGATGTCGTCCCGGCCGCCCACCATCGCCCAGATCCGCATGTCGAGTTTCCCGCTGTCGGCGGTCTCCCGGTAGAGGGCGATCTCCGAACGGTCCGCGCCCGCGTCGACGAACGTCGTCACGCCCTTCGAAACGCACTCCGCGACGGCCGTGCCGAGCGCTTTCCGCCTGGACTCCTTCGTCGCCGGGGGGATCGCGTTGGCGATGATCGATTGCGCCAATTCCACGAAGATCCCGGTGGCGCGGCCGAGCGTGTCCCTGATGATCTCCCCGCCGGGCGGTGACGCGGTGAGCGGGCCGACACCGGCGATCTCCATGGCGCGCGCGTTGGCGATCCCCGCGTGGCCGCTGGCGTGCCTCAGCCAGACCGGGTTGTCGGGAGAGACCGCGCTCAGCGCGTCGTGGGTCTGGAATCCCCGGACCTCAGGGAAGGGGCGCGGGTCCCACTTGCTCTGGTGCCAGCCCCTGCCCTCGATCCACTCGCCCGGCCGCGCCAGTTTCACCGCCTCAGCCACCATCCGGACCATCTCTTCGTAGTTCCGGGTTTCGCCGAGCTCGAGCCGTTGCCGGAAATACCCGAGGCCGAGGAGGTGTCCGTGACTTTCGATGAATCCCGGGATCACCGTCCTGCCTGCGAGGTCGATCACTTCGGTCCGTTCGCCGGCGAAGGCGCCCGCGCCGCCGTCCGTCCCGACGAAGATGATGGTGTTCCCGGCGATTGCGAGGGCCGTCGCCGCCGGCCGTGCGCTGTCCATGGTGCGGACGGCGGCGTTGACGATGACGATGTCGGCCACCTGCGCGCGGAGCGCGGGAACCTCGCACGCTGCGACGGCGAGGAGGAGCAGGACGCGGACGACCGGCGGGGCGGGTGTTCTCATGGGTTTTGAGTGCGGGATAAACGTTGGGGGTGCGACGGCCGGGGGACAGGCCCACTCCCCGCGCGCCGGACCGATCAGCCGAAACTGCGGCCAGTGAGAATCGTGAAACGCTCCACCAGGACATCCCCGGTGCCGCGGGACTTCGCCGCCCCGCCGTCGAGGAGTTTCCCCTGTGCGTGACCGGAGAGCGTGTGCTCCTGGAGCCCGATCAACCGGTCGAAGACACCGCTCTGTTCGTACGCCGCCGCGTGCTCCTTCGATTCCCAGATGGTGATCGAAAAGACCTCGTCCCCCTTCCTATCGTTCTCGAGGAGATAGACGTGCCGGCAGCCCGGCGCCGACCGGAGCGCGGGGATGGAGTGCCGCGTGTACAACTGTTTGAACTCGTCCATCATCCCCGGCAGGATCGTCAGAGAGACGATCCTCAGCCAGAGGGGCTGCGGCAGGTCGCGGCCCTGCCTCTCCGGTTCGCTCGCGGCGGCGATCGGGTAGGCCTGCACCACCGGTTCGCTCGTGACGGGGAGATATTCCACCCGCAGGTCTTCCGAGAGTTTGATGGTATACTCGACGGTCGGCGAGAAAAAAACCTTGGATTCGTCGATGAGGTTTCCGTAGACGCCCGATTTTTCGTACTCCGTCGCGTCGGCGGGAGTGTCCCAGAGCGTCAGCGAGATGCACCGCTCCGGGCGCTCGACGCTCTGCATCAGACCCGCGAAGCGGCACCCCCCGATCCGCTCCAGGGCCGCGATGACCTTCTCGGCGTAGAGCTTCGTGAGGAGGTGAATGCCGTCCTTCTCGACGTCGACCGTGAGGAGTCTCATGTGCATGGGGTCGCTCGCTGGTTTGCGTCAGTTCATCGTCGCGCTGAACCTGAGGGTGACACTCCCCCCGGACCAGTTGTCGTCCACGTCGTCATCCGGGATCGAGTGCACACCGAGGCCCAGTGCGACGCCGAGGCCCCACGAATCGCCCACCCACCACTCCTTCCCCACCGTGGCGTCGAAGACGAGTCCCGTGGACGACCTCCCCTCGAAGCTCCCCTGGTTATAGTCGAAACGGCCGAGACCGAGCGACCCGGAGATGTAGATGTTCACCGGCATGAAGTAGTAGGTGACCCCGGCGCCGAAGGCCCCGAGGGTCAGGTCCCCCTGCGCTGTTCCGGTCTGGCCGTTGAACTCGATTTCAGGGTCGGTGATGCTCCATCCGAAGAATGTGCCGTGAAGAGCGAGGTTGGATCCCACCATCCCGCCGATGGCGAAGTTGATGTCCCCGGCCGTGCCGGAGAAGGAGGCCGTATTGGCGCCGTCGCTCGCTTCGGTGGTGGCGCCTCCCCCACCGGCGGAGAGACGCAGGAAGAATCCCTCCTCGTGGTCCTGCACCTGTGAGAGCAGGGCGCCGGGCTGGACGACAAAGAATACGAGGGCCCAAATGAGGGCCGGTAATGCGCGTGTCGCGCGACGGTCTGTCGGGATCATCGGATCTCTCCTTCGGAAGATGGGGTGATGGCCGTGGCGACCCCGTGGTTACCGCTTCGGCCCGTTGTCATCGTAGAACCTCCACGACGTCTGGTGGTCGCGCCTCACGTCGCCGCCGGTGACGATGACGCGCAGCATCTCGATCGGGATGCTGTTGTTCCTGAGGATCGTGTCGTGGAATTCACGGTCCGTCATCCTCCCTGATTCGACGACTTCCCGCCGGAGCGCCCGGATCTGGAGCCCTCCCAGGAGGTAGGCGCACTGGTACAGGGGCCCGTAGTCGCCGCGAAACGAACGCCGGACTTCCGCCGTCGCGTTGTCCCGCTCGTGCCCGACCCTGTCCACGAGGAAGTCGACGCACTCCTGCGGCGTCATCTTCTCCTGGTGGAAACTGAGCGAGAAGATGATGCGTGCGCAGCGGTGCATCCTCCAGAAAAGCATCCCGACGCGGTTCTCGGGCGTCTTCGGAAAATTCAGGTCCCAGAGGAGGAGCTCCCAGTACAGGGCCCAGCCCTCGGTCCAGAAGGGGGTCGAGAAAACCCAGCGGTAGCTGCGGTACCGCTGGTTCATGAATCCCTGGAGGTGATGCCCCGGGATCAGTTCGTGGTGGACGGTCGCCCGGGAGAAGTGGATGTTGTTCCCCCGCATGCTCATCATCTTCTGCTCGTGACTCATGCCGCTCGTCGGGAAGGAAACCTGGATCACCTCGCCGCCGAGGAAGAACGGCGAGACCAGTTGCGCTTCGGGACTGAGCATTTCCATTCTCCAGGTTTCCTTCGCCAGCGGTGGAATCGTGACGAGGTCGCGCTCTTCGAGGAACCCGACCGCCTCATCGGCCAGCTGCCTGATCAGTTCCGGCTGAGCGCCCGGCTCCACGTGGAGGTTCTTGACGTGCTCCAGGGCCTTTTTCCAGTCGTCGCCGTACCCCATTTCGCGGGACGCTTTGACCATCTCGGCTTCGCACCACGCCATCTCCTTCTTCGCGATCCCGATCAGCTCGTCCGGTGTGTAGGGGATCATTTCGTGGCGCAGTTCCTCCATGAGCGCGTCGCGGCCGATCGGGTCGCCGATGATCGTCGTCCGGTCGTCCGGCCTGATCCCGACGAGCCGTTCCCTGACGAATCCGGCGTACTCCCCCAGGAGGGAGTCGAGGGCGGCGTAGGGGGCTTTCACCCACCAGGAGAAGTCGGGGTCGTATCCGTCGTGGTAGGCGAACCACCCGGAGAGCATCCTCTGCAGGTCGCCGACGGCGCGCGCCGCCCTGAACGCGACGGTTTTTTTCACCCCCGGTTTTCCGGCCTTCGCGAGGGAGTCATACCGTGCCCGGGTTTCGATGACCGATTTCTTCACGTCGTTCAGAAGGGCCGCGGTCGACTCCGGATCGACCGGCCTGAGGGCCCGGCGATCCTCCTCGAGGGCCACGAGCCGCGGGGCGAACGGGATCATCGGCAGCATCCCGGTGAAACGCTCCGCGTCGATGTCGAGCTGCCCGATCTCGTGGTCGAGCGTATTCCGGAACAACACTGCGTCGACTTTCTCCTGAGCGCCCAGGTCGTCGAAGGGAAGCGCGTCGAGCTGTGAAATCCAGCCCCGGTAAGAATTCCGTGAACCGTTCCCTCCGCACCGGCGAACAGGGTGCGCTGTAGAACCGGTCGAGGCTCCCGTAATCCTCCGCGAACCGTTTCACCATCTCCGCGACCACACCGTCGCGGGCGCCGGTGTCCGCCGTGGCGCCCGGCGCCGTGGCGGGGACGTCACCGGCCCGGGGCGCGGCGGGGAGGACGGCGGCGTGCAGCAGAAGGCCGAAGAGGACGGCGAGCCGTCGCGTCGTTCGACCGGGCGTGTCTCGACTGATCATGTGACTGCGCGTTCCATGGGGGTTGTTCGTGTTTCCACGTTCGAGGGTGTTCCGGATGGACGGGGGATGCGTAATTTCAACGGGATATCAGTTGAGTGATTCCCTCCGGAACAGGACGATCCGCCTCGCCTCCGTCGTGATGAGCCTGTTGCCGAATTCGATGCACAGGCCGATCGCCGCGAGAAGGTCCACCTTGATGACGGCGCCGCCCCACGTGCATCCGGCCACGGTGGTATGCATCGGTGATTTACCGCGCCGGTCGAACCAGCCGCCGGAGACCCTGCAACTTCCGCCCGATCCCACGAGAATCGTGTAGACGGAATTCCTGGTCTTCACCAGGAGCCAGTCGCCGTCTCTCACGTCCCCCTTCCTGATGTGGGGAACGCGTTCAGCGGACGCAACAATGGTGTTCAACGAGTGTCCCGCCGCGCTCATCGCACGTCATCCTCTGTTTAAGAACGGATTGCCGGGTGATCGACGTCCCGATTCCTCAGTGATCAAGGTATTAAGAAATTTCAGCAGAATCAAATGAAAATCCTTTAAAATCTTGCTTATGATGGGTTTTTCCCGTATCTTTCAACGGTTTTTTGGCGGAGTAGCTCAGTTGGTTAGAGCAACGGAATCATAATCCGTGTGTCGGGGGTTCGACTCCCTCCTCCGCTACAGATTCTCCTTCCATCCTTTCGGACCTGCGGTTCGAAAGGTGTTTTTTTTCGACCTCCGGGGACCTGGATTGAGACCATCCGAACTGGAAAAATCGTTCTCCGAATTCGTCGGCCGGAACGGCCTCCTCGCCTCCGCCGACCGGGTGATCGCAGCCGTCAGCGCGGGCGTCGACTCGATGGTGATGCTCGATCTCCTGCAGCGCCTTCGACCCGCCGCCGGATTCGACCTGTCCGTCGCGCACGTCAACCACGGGCTCAGGGGGCCCGAATCCGACGGTGACGAGGAGCTCGTGCGTACGCGATCCCGGGACCTCGGCGTGGAGTTTCACCTGCACCGGAGCCCGGCGCAGTCGCCGCCCGGCGCCCCGGGGGGGCGGCGGGATCCAGGAACGCGCCCGGGAGGAACGATATCGCTTTTTCGATTCCCTCCGTTCACCGACGGGCCGGACCCGGCTGGCCACGGCGCATCATCGCGACGACAATGCGGAGACCATCCTGTTTAATTTTTTACGCGGCAGCGGGGTCCACGGCCTGACCGGCATCCCGGTGTCGCGGTCCGACGGATTCGTCATCAGACCGCTGTTGTTCGCGCCGAGGGAAGACATCCTCGATTATGCCCGCGAACATGCGGTGCCGTTCCGGGAGGATTCGAGCAATGCCGGGACCGGTTACACCAGGAACACGCTGCGTCACTCGTTGATCCCCCTGATCGAATCGGCCGTCAATCCCGGCATTCGCGAAACGCTTGCGAGGACCGCCATCCTGTTTTCCGACCTCGAAGCGTTCGTCGGGATGGAGGTGGAACGGGCGCTCCCGGCGGTCCTGGCCCCCTCCGCCGCGACGGAGGTGCGCTTGATCGCGGGGAAGATGGAGGAGCTTCCGCTCTTCCTGAGGGAGTCGGTCCTCCTGCATTGCTCCAGGTTGTTCAATCCGTACGGCATCGGGTACGTCCATGTCAGGGCCCTCGTCGACCTGCTGGGGGCCCGGTCGGGATCGTCCTGCCCGGTGTCGAAGGATCTCCACGCGGCACGGGAGGGCGCCTTCCTCGTCCTGCGCCGTTCCGCACCGGCCGCCGGAACGTTCGACTTTCCGGTGAGGGCGGGTGAATCGTATGCCTTCGACGCGTTCTCCTTCTCCTCCTCGGTCGTGGCCGCGACGCGATACGGCTCCACGCCGTTGGAGGAATATGTCGACGAGGGTCTCCTCGGGAGCGACCTGCGGCTCCGCTCCTGGTCGGACGGAGACTGGTTCGTCCCGTTCGGCATGGGTGACCGGAAAAAACTGAGCGATTTTTTCGTCGACCGGAAAATCGCCCTTCCTGAAAAACGGCGCATCCCGATCCTCGCGTCCGGCGACGCGATTGTCTGGGTGTGTGGCCAGCGGCTCGACGACCGGTTCAAAGTCACGCCCCGCACCGAACGAATCCTCCGCCTGTCGTACGAACCGGCGCCACGGTGAAGCGGCGGTGAAACCGGCGAGCCATCCCCCCGATTTCGCACTTTTGATGGATTTTCATTATAATATTGTCAATCCGGCACCGCGGTTGGAGGTCCCAATCCGGCGGGGGACGCGGGATTTGAACATCACCAGGGAATGCAATGAGCGACGAGAAACAGACCCCGAGGAGCAGCGGCGGCAAGGGATTTCAGCGTAAAAACGCACGACCGAGGAAACCGAGGATGCCGAAAAATCAATTCAGGAACGATGACGATTTCAACTGGGGGAAGGTCCTCAAGGTCGTTTTAAGCTGGTCGGCCATCATTTTCGGAGTTTTCATCCTGGTCACCCTCTTCCGGACACAGGAAGTGAGCCAGTACGAAGTGCCCTATACGACCTACCTTGAATACCTCAGGGGCGGCAAGGTCGCCTCGGCGATCGTCAAGAAATCGGAATTGAACAACTACGAATTCCACGGGACGCTCAAGGGCGCGGAAACGATCGACACCCCCGGCGGAAAGCGGGTGACGATCGAGCGGTTCTACGTCCTCCTCCCCTTCATCGACACCGAGGTCGTCAAGGAATGGAACGACCGGGGGATCCAGTTCACGATCACCAGGGAGGACAACACCTGGATGAACGCCCTCCTGAGCGCACTTCCGTGGGTCCTGCTGCTGGTCATCTGGCTCATCGTGATGCGCCGGATGCAGGGCGTCGGGACGAAGGGCATCTTTTCGTTCGGCAAGAGCCGCGCGAAGATGCAGGCCGAGGGGACGACCAAGGTCACGTTCCAGGACGTCGCGGGCGCCGATGAGGCAAAGTACGAATTGCAGGAGATCATCGAATTCCTGAAAGAACCCTCGAAGTTCCAGCGGCTCGGTGGCAAGATCCCGCGCGGCGTCCTCCTGCTCGGCCCGCCCGGCACGGGCAAGACCCTTCTGGCGAGGGCCGTGGCCGGCGAGGCGGGCGTTCCCTTCTTCTCCATTTCGGGAGCGGAATTCGTGGAGATGTTCGTGGGCGTCGGCGCGAGCCGGGTGCGCGACCTCTTCGAGACCGGGAAGAAGAGCGCGCCGGCGATCATTTTCATCGATGAGATCGACGCGGTCGGGCGGCACCGGGGGGCGGGGCTCGGCGGGGGCCACGACGAACGGGAGCAGACCCTGAACCAGCTCCTCGTCGAGATGGACGGGTTCGAACAGAACAGCGGGGTGATCATCATCGCCGCGACGAACAGGCCGGACGTCCTCGATCCGGCCCTCCTCAGGCCCGGAAGGTTCGACCGCCAGGTGGTCGTGGACCGCCCCGACGTGAGGGGCCGCGAGGGGATCCTGAAGGTCCACACCAGGAACATCCCCCTCGAGGCGAGCGTCAAGCTGGACGTGCTGGCCAAGGGAACGCCCGGACTGGCGGGCGCCGACCTCGCGAACCTGGTGAACGAGGCGGCCCTGCTCGCCGCCCGCCAGAACTGCAAGGAGGTTGGGATGCGGCATTTCGAGGAGGCGAAGGACAAGGTGATGATGGGGATGGAGCGGAAGAGCCTGATCATCTCCGACCGGGAGAAAAAGATCACCGCGTACCACGAGTCCGGCCACGTCCTGGTGGCGAGGCTGATCCCGGAGGCGGACCCGGTCCACAAGGTCACCATCATACCGCGCGGGCGGGCGCTCGGGGTGACGACGTACCTGCCCATCGACGAGAAACACACCTACTCGAAGGAGTACCTCGAGGCGATGATCGCCTACGCCCTCGGCGGGCGCGCCGCCGAAAAGCTCATATACAACCAGTTCACCACCGGCGCGGGGAACGACATCGAGCGCGCCACGAGCCTGGCGCACAAGATGGTCTGCGAATGGGGGATGAGCGAAAAGATGGGTCCCCTCGCCTACGGCACGAAAGAGGAGGAGATCTTCCTCGGCCGCGAGATCACCCGCTCGAAGAACTACTCCGAGAGCACGTCGGTCCTGATCGACCAGGAAACCAAGAAGATCATCATGGACGGAATGGAACGGGCGGAAAAGCTGTTGCGCGACAACATCGATTCGCTGCACCACCTCGCGGAGGCACTGCTCGAGCGCGAGATCCTCGACGGCGAGGAGATCAATACGATCCTCCGGGGCGAGACGCTCCCGCCGCTGGAGGCGAAGGACAACGGCCACCCGAAGGCCGGCCAGCCGGCGGCCGGGCCCGCCGCCGGGGCGTGACCGTTCCCGGGGAATGATGCCGCGCCAGGAGCCAAATGTCCTTCCGCCGGGGGAGTTCCGGAAGGAGGTGATCCGGAAAGCGATACACTTCTCCTCGATCAGCATCCCCATCTTCTATCTCCTCACGCCGAGGGAGACGGCCCTAATCGTCTCGGCGGCTCTCACCGTCGTCGCGCTCTCCCTGGACCTGGGGCGGCATTACTATCCCCCGCTCTTCCGGATCTACCATGCGGTGTTCGGACCGCTGCTCAGGAGCCACGAGAGCGACGCGAGACAGAAAAGGCTCAACGGCGCCACCTACGTGCTGATCGCAGCCACGGTGTCGATCTTCATCTTCCCCAAACTGATCGCCCTCCCCTCGTTCCTGATCCTGATCGTCTCCGACCTCGCGGCGGCCCTCGTCGGCAGGAGATACGGGCGAAGAAAATTTTTCGGTAAATCGGTCGAGGGGAGCGCCGCGTTTTTCGTGACGGCGCTGATCATCATCGCGGCGACGCCGAAAGTCGGGTACAGCGCCGCCGAGTACGCCGTCGGGGCGGCCGCGGCGCTCGTCGGCACCGTCGTCGAGGCCTCGCCGACCGGCATCGACGACAACCTCTCGGTCCCGCTCTCGGTGGGGCTGGCCCTCTGGGCGGGATACGCCTTCCTCCTCCCCTGGCTCGACGTCTACAGGTTCGGGTGATGTCCGACGACGGATCGACAGGGAAGCAGGCGAAGTCCCGCAACAAGACGATGCTCGTGGTGGGCGACCGCGCCCTCGTCATCCCGGACAGCGACCGGGACCGGAGCGAGCACGGCCTCTATCTTCCCCCCGGCGTCAGGGAGAAGGAGAAAGTCCAGAGCGGTTACATCGTGAAAGTCGGCCCGGGATACCCGGTGGCCAATCCGAATTTCATCGACCAGGAGTCGTGGTCGACCGCCGCGAAGGAGCCGGTGAAGTACATCCCGCTGCAGGCCGAGGAGGGGGACTATGCGATCTTTCTGAGGGACCAGGCGATCGAGATCGAGTACGATGGCACGAAGTACCTGATCGTGTCGCAATCGGCGATCCTGATGTTGATACGCGCGAACCCGATGGGTGAGCTGGAAGCGGGCGAGTGAGCCCCTACCGGGCGCTGAACCGTTCGAGGAATGCGATCTCCTGCGGGGTCAGGCTCCCCGCCCCCTCCCCGTCCACCTTGGCCATGATCCTCTGGAATTCCTCCCTGTTCACCTCGTGCATTCCCGCGGTCGGGATGCTCCTCCACCGCTGAAGCGTCGCGGCGTCGATCGACGGGCGTTGCACGGGGGGGGGCACGGCTGAGACGGCGCCGTCCTTGCGAGGGGCCGCCGACCTGAGATAGAGGTACCCTCCGAGGAACCCCCCGAGGTGCGCGAAGTGGGCGATGCCGTCGCCGCCACCCCCGAATCCCCCGAAAATGGAAAGCGCGGTCATCCCCGCCACGAGCCACCGCGCCTCCACCGGGAGGATCCCCCAGAGGAAGATCTGCGAGCGGGGCCAGAACCAGGTGAAGCCGATCAGGACGCCGTAGACCGCCGCCGAAGCGCCGATGATCGGCGTGTTGAAGGAGAACAGGAACGAGAGGGCCGCCCCGGAAAGGCCGCTGATGAAGTAGAGCCAGAGGAACCGTTTCGCCCCGAGCTCGCCTTCAAGCCTGGGGCCGAAGAAGAAGAGCGCCAGCATGTTGAAGAGGATGTGCCCGAATCCCCCGTGGAGGAACATATAGGTGACGGCGGTCCACGGCCGGAGCAGCGCTTCGGCCGGCATGAACATCAGCTCCCGCTCGATGCCGGGGACCAGGTTGGTGACGGCGAACATCACGGCGTTCGCCGCGATGATGCGTATGACCCAGGGCGTCATGCCTCCGATTTCCCCTCTGCCACGGCTTCCAGGATGATTTCGGCGATGTCCTTCACCCGCACCCGGTCGGCGGCGTCGCGGTCCTTGACCCCGTCGGTCATCATGGTCATGCAGAACGGGCAGGCGGTGCCGATGACGTCGGGCTCGAGCCGGAGGGCCTCTTCGGTCCTCTCGACGTTCACCCTCTTCCCCGTGGTTTCCTCCATGAACATCCTCGCGCCGCCCGCACCGCAGCAGAAACCGCGGTCGCGGCTCCGCGGCATCTCGGCGAGCTCCACGCCGGGGACCGACGAGAGGACCCGCCGCGGTTCATCGTAGAGCTGGTTGTACCTGCCGATGTAGCAGGAGTCGTGGTAGGTGATTTTCGCGCGTTGCCCGGCCGTCAGCTTCAATCTCCCGGAGTCGATCAGGCCGTTGAGGAAGTCGGAATGGTGGACCACCTCGTACCGGCCGCCGAGCTGCGGATATTCGTTGAGCAGGATGTTGAAACAGTGGGGGCAGGTGGTCACGATTTTCTTCACCCCGTGTCCGTTCAGGACCTGGACGTTCTCCGCCATCAGCGTCTGCGCGAGGTACTCGTTCCCGGCCCGGCGGGCAGGGTCGCCGGTGCATTTTTCCTCCGTCCCGAGGATCGCGAAGTCGATCCCGGCGATCTGCATCAGCCGGGCGAACGCCTTCGTCACCTTCGTATACCGGGCGTCGTACGCCCCGGCGCATCCCACCCAGAAGAGCACCCGCTCCGGGTTTGCCGGGAGTCCGCCGGCCATCGTCGGGATCCCCATCCCCTGCGCCCAATCCGCCCGCGCGCCGTGGCTGAACGCCCAGGGCGTGAAATTCCTCTCGAGGTTCTGGAACGTCGCCTGCATCTCCTTCGGAAACCTCGACTCGTTCAGCACGAGGTAGCGTCGCATGTCGACGATCGCGTCGACGTGCTCGATCTGCACGGGGCACTCCTGCACGCAGGCCATGCAGGTCGTGCACGCCCAGAGCTCGTCCTCGGTGATGTACCCGTCGACGAGCTGGCGTCCGGGATCCGACGGCGGCGTGACCGACGCCCCGGCACCGGCCGCGGTGGCTTCCGCCGTCCGCGCGGCGGCGAGCAGGCCCGGCGCCTTCTCAACGAGCCGTTTGCGGATGTCGACGATGATCTTCTTCGGGGAGAGGAGCTTGCCCGTGGACGCCGCGGGGCACGCGGCGGTACACCGGCCGCATTCGGTGCACGTGTACCCGTCCAGGAGCTGTTTCCAGGTGAGGTCTTCCACGTCGGCGGCGCCGAACCGGACCGCGCTCTCGTCCTGGAGGTTCAGGTTCTTCAGCGTCCCGCGGCGCCCGAGCTTCGCGAAGAAGACGTTCGGCACCGAGGAGAGGATGTGCAGGTGTTTCGAATAGGGGAGGTAATTCAGGAACCCGAGCACCAGCATGATGTGCGCCCACCAGAAGACGGCGAACCAGGCGGCCGCGTTCCCGGTCTCGCCCCCGGTGAAGATCGCCGCCAGCGGGACCGAGACGAACCGCGCCGCGTTGGCGATGTCCGCCCCGCCGGCGATGTTGGACGCGTTCTGGCCGAACATCGAGAGGATGATCGACAGGATCCAGAGGAGGATCAGCGTGGCGTCGAACCGCGCGTGCCCCCCGACGTCGAGCCTCGCGGGGGGACGGACGTAACGCCGCAGTAGGCTCACGGCCGTCGACACCACCACCATCAGCCCGATCGATTCCTGGAGGAACGCCAGCGGCGGGTAGAGGGGGCCGAGGAAGGCGAGGCTGAATCCGGGGACGAGCCCCTCCCCGATGGTTTCGACGATCGCGCTCAGGAGGATCACGAAACCCCAGAAGATGAAGAAATGCAGGATGCCCGCGAGCGGCTCCCGGAGGAGTTTGGTCTGTCCGAACGCCACGGTCAGGACGTTGCGGAGCCGTTCGGCGGGGCGGTCTGTGCGGGCGTCCGCTTTTCCGATCCGCAGATACCCGGCGAGGCGCCGCACGTTGACGGCGAAGAACGCGAGTGATCCGGCCAGGACGACGATGAAGGCGAGAGTCTGGAGAGAAGGCATAATCCCGTGTGGTGGTTATTCGTGAACGACCATGTCGCCGCGGAGCACGGTGACCGCCTGTCCGCCGATCCGCACCGAGACCGCTTTGCCGTTCTCCCCGGTCACCTCGACGCGGACCCTCCCCCTCCTGGCGATCGCGTCGCCCTGCTCCCCCTGGAAGGAGCAGACGCCTTCGACGCCGGTGAGGAGACCGTGGTCGTGGAGGATCACGCCGAGCGGCCCGTGCGAGGAGCCGGTCACCGGGTCTTCGTTGATGCCGCAGTTCGGCGCAAAGAACCTCGAATGGACCTTCGACTCGCGGTCGATCGTTTCGAGCGTATAGAGGCAGAGCCCGGAAACGTTCCGCGAGGAGAGGAACGCCGAGATGTTCAGGAAATTCGGCTTCATCGTGAAGAGGGTATGGAGCCGGCGGATGAAAACGTAAAGATAGGAATCCTTGAGGATCGGGATACGGTTGTCGAACTCCACGGCGGGGATGCCGAGCAACCTGACGAGGTCCACCTTCAGGTAGGGGACCTTTTCGAACTCGGGGACCCTGAGACCGAGGAAGATGAAGTTGGTCTTTTCCCGACGGTCCACCTCCACCGGGAGTATGCCGTCGGCCGTTTCCAGATTGAAGGCATATTTCCCGGTCGCCGACATCCCGAGGCGCTTCTCCTCCGAGAGCGCGTGGAAGGTCGCGATCGTGGCATGGCCGCAGAGCGGCACCTCGACGGTCGGGGTGAACCAGCGGATCCTCACGTCGGCCCCGTTTTTGGTCGCCGGGAGGACGAACGCCGTTTCCGAGAGGTTCATTTCCCGGGCGATCGATTGCATCTCGGGCTGGCTCAGGCCCGTGGCGTCGAGGACGACCCCGGCCGGATTCCCCGTGTGCGGGACCGACGTAAACGCGTCCACCTGCCTGACCGTTATGGAATTCATGCCGCGCCCCCGTTCGGGAGCGTCAATGATCGAAGCGTCGTCCTGTCCTTCACGTAGAGGAGCCTCTCCTCCATGCGGAAAAACGTGGACCCGGCCGGGAGGAGGAGCCCGTCGCAGACGACGTCGTGGAACCGGAGGGAGCCCGACCGGCGGTCGAGGATGAACAGGTGTTCCCGGAGTTTCCGGCCGCCATCCGTCGCCGGCAGCACCTCGTACCAGGTGGAGACGTCGCTGAGCGCGTAGCTGAGCGCCTCGCCCGGCTCGAGCGCCACCGCGGGCGGAAACGCCGCGCGGACGGCGCCGGGCGGCTCGGGGGTCCATTCGGGAAACTGGACGTCGGCCCCCCACCCCGTCCCCGTCCCGGCCCGGAGCGTTTGGAGGTCGTGCGGCGGAATCTCCCGGATCACCGCGCCGGTCAGCAGGTCCAGTTCGTAGAACGCCTTCCTGTCGAACAACTCCTTCGACGCGTACACCGATGCGTCCCCGGCGAAACCGAACGCGAGCTCGGCGTTCTCCCAGAGCGAATCACCGGTCCGGGTGTCGATCGCCAGGATTTTCCTATGGTCGGGCATGCTCGGAACAGGGTATTCGTGAATGAAGAGTATCCCGCGATGGACGGTCTCGATGCCGGTCCACCACGGTTCGGGCGGTCGTTTCCCCTTCCAGAGGACACGGCCGTCGTCGAGCGAGACGCAGAAATAGGAAACGGTTTTCTCCGCGAGGTCCCTCTCTTCGCCGACGATCAGGCGTCCCTCGGCGGGCACGATCTTCCAGATGTTTCCGGCCGTCCTGAATTCCCACAGGCCGCGTTCGACACCTCCGGTATTCATTTCCGGACAACGGGGATTGATTTTGGGACTAAGATACACATCACTCCCTCGAATATCAATAGTTTCTTACGCGTAAATAAATTATTGCGAACCCCTGGGAGGTCAGGTTGCGGGGCCGGCGTAGAGCGCAGTGAGGTAGTCCCCCATCGCGCGAAACGCCCTTGACCGGTGGCTGATGGAATTTTTTACGTCCGGCGGATACTCGCCGAATGTGAGGTCCCGGCCGTCGGGGATGAAGAGGGGGTCATACCCGAAACCGTTCCCGCCCCGGAGCCCCGTGGCGATCACGCCGTCGCACCGGCCTTCGGTGATGTGCTCCACGCCGGCGCCGGCAAAAGCGGCCACGCACCGGAACCGGGCGCGGCGCCGGGGGCCGGAGGCCATGGCGAGCAACGCGAGGAGCTTCCGGTTGTTGTCGTCATAGGTCGCGTTCTCGCCGGCGAACCTCGCGGAGCGCACGCCCGGCGCGCCGCCGAGGAAATCCACTTCCAGTCCCGAGTCGTCCGAGATCGCCGGAAGGCCGGTCAGGCGGGAGACGGTGCGGGCCTTGAGGAGGGCGTTCTCTTCGAGCGTCTCCCCGGTCTCTTCGATCTCCGGGATCTCGGGGATTTCCGGAATCCCAGGAATCACGCGGCTCCCGTGGATCATCGGGCCGGCGGCGGTCACCGGCAGAGCGCGGACGCCGTCGAGTCCCTCGATCCGGAACGGAAGGCCCGAGAGAATGGCGCGGATCTCCCGGAGTTTCCCCGGGTTGCGCGTGGCGAGAAGAATGACGGCGGGCGGTTGCATCGGCGTTCCGGCCTATCGCATCAGGAACGCCATGACGTCCTCCACCCTGTCGACTCCGTGGAGCGCGATCCGGCCTTTCGGGGCCGTCCGGAGGTTGTTCTGCGGCAGGAGGAAATGCTCGAACCCAAGCTTCTCCGCCTCCTGTATCCTCTTCTCGATCTGTCCCACGCTCCGCACTTCCCCGCCGAGGCCGATCTCCCCGACGACCACGGTCTGCGATGCGATGGCGACGTCCTTCATGCTGGAGATGATCGAGGCCGCGATCCCGAGGTCGAGCCCCGGTTCGTCGATGCGCACGCCCCCGGCGATGTTCACGAACACGTCATGCCCTCCCATGTTCATGCCGAGCCGCTTCTCGAGCACGGCGAGCAGGTGACCGAGGCGGCGGTAGTCGAACCCGGTGGTGTTTCGCTGCGGGACGTTGAAGTTGGTGGACGACACGAGGGCCTGCACCTCGACCAGGATTGGCCGGGTCCCCTCGAGCGCGGCGACGACGGTCGAGCCGGACGCCCCCACCGAGCGTTCCGACAGGAAGACTTCCGACGGATTGAGGACCTCCCGGAGTCCCTCGCTGCGCATCTCGAAGACCCCGATCTCGTTGGTCGACCCGAAACGGTTCTTGGACGCGCGGAGGATCCTGTAGGCGAAATGCCGGTCCCCCTCGAACTGGATGACGGTATCGACCATGTGCTCGATGACCTTCGGGCCGGCGATGAATCCGTCCTTCGTGACGTGGCCGATCAGGAACAGCGGCACGTCGCGCTCCTTGGCCACCCGGGTGAGCAGGGCCGCCGATTCGCGCACCTGGGCGACGCTCCCGGGCGATCCGTCGAGGAGCGGCCGGTACATCGTCTGGATCGAGTCGATGACGACCATGCCGGGCGGGGATTTCGCGACGACGTCGGCGACCGCGTCGGCGTTCGTCTCCGTGAAAATCAAAAGGTTCGAGCCCCCGCCGTAACCGAGCCGTTCGGCCCTGAGCTTGATCTGCCGCGGGGATTCCTCGCCGGAGACGTACAGGATCGGCAGCGGCGCGATGGACGCGGCGAGCTGCATCATCAGCGTCGACTTGCCGATCCCGGGATCGCCGCCCAGCAGGGTCACCGAACCGGGGACGATGCCCCCGCCGAGGACCCTGTCGAATTCGCCGAGTCCCGTCGGGATCCTGGTCCGTTCGACCGAATCGACCTCGGAGAGCGGGACCGGGCGGGAGGCGGCGGCGCCGGAGGACGCGCGCGACCCGGACGGCGGATTCTTGATCTCCTCCACGAGCGTGTTCCATCCTTCGCAGTTCGGGCAGCGGCCCACCCACCTCGGTGATTCATAGGCGCAGGCCTGGCACACGAAGACGCTCCGGGAGGCCCGGGACGGGGATTGTTTCAACGACGGCCTTCCCGGCCCGATCGCAGGTCCCGGCCCCACATCAATTTCGTGCGGAGGAGGTCGAAGAACGACCCCTTCCTCCAGCGGACGAGCCGGACGTTGAACGGGGCGCGCCTGATCGTGCATTCCACGGGCGTGGGGCAGAATTTTTCGACCTGCCCGTCCGCGGTGATGTGGACGGCGGGCGGGCCCTGGCTCACGTTCACGCGTCACCACGCTCGCCGACGGGATGATCACGGGCCGCGCGGTGAGCGTGTGGGGCGAGATCGCGATGATCGTGAGGACGTCGCTGCGGGGCGTGACGATCGGACCGCCGGTGGCGAGCGAGTAGCCGGTCGAGCCGGTCGGCGTGGTGACGATGATCCCGTCGGCGGAGTACGTGACGAGGTACTCCCCGTTCACGAGCGTCTCGAAGTCGATGACGCGGGCCGACGCGCCCCGGTCGATGGCGATTTCGTTCAGGGCGGTCAGGGGCGCGGGGTCCCCGCCGACATACGCCTCCAGGGCGATCCGCTCCTCCACGTCGTAGCGCCCGGCGCCGATGTCGTCAAGGCATGCCTCGAGGTCCGACACGGAAACCTCGGCGAGGAAACCGAGTTTTCCCAGGTTGATCCCGAGGAGGGGAAGCTGCCGGGGGCCGATCGCCCTGGCGGCGGAGAGCATCGTTCCGTCGCCGCCGAGTACGATCACCATCGACGAAGCGTCGAGGAGCGCGGCCATCGGGACTCCCGGCCCGACGCCGGGCACCCCTCCGGGCGTCAACGCGGCGGCCGCGCCGATGTCCTCGTGGACGACGTACCGTGCACCCTTCGCCCTGAGCGCGGCGACGAGCGTCGCGAGGACGCTCAGGCTTTCCTTCTTGGAGGTGTTGGCGATGATTCCGTATGTCATCAGGGTCTCCCCGTCACGCCGCCGGCCCGGGATTTGGCGGCTCAACCGGCGGTTTCGCCGCCTCGTCGACGTAGTTCAGCCGGAGTTCGCGCAGGACATTGGTGAACATCCTGTCTTCGGTCTCCGTGAGGTTTCCCCTCATCCGCCGGTGGAGGACGTCGAGGATGTCGATCGATATCCGGGCCTGTCCGAGGTCCCTTTCCACGGTGTCCGTCATCGGGTTCTTGAGCTTGCCCATCTGCTGGAGGGCGGCCGTCTGGAACATCAGGGCGATCTGCGTCAGGAGGAGTTCGTCTTTCTCGTGGTCGGTCATGGGGCGATGCCTCTCTGGTGTCAGTGTATCGAAAAGGGTGGTGAAAATCAACGGGGCCCTGAGACGCTTTTCTCCCAGAGCTTCGCGTATTTCACGAAGACATACGCCGAGGAGAGGAGCGAGAGCGTCAGCCCGTGGAGCCCGTCCAGGAAACCGAGCCTCAGGACGTACATCTTCAGAAACTGGAACGGGGGTTTCACGACGAGGTCGAGGATCGAAAAGGGGCGGCCGCGTTCCGCGAGGTCGTCGGCCGCGAGCGTCGTGTACCGGTCGAACTTGTGGATGTAGTGAAACAGGTTGTCGTCGGTGTAGTGGTCGAGGTCGTTCCGGAGCCTCCCCGCCGTCCCCTCGAACACGAGCCGTTCGTGGACCCGGGCCTGGTCGTACCGGGCGTCCCCGTTCCGGAAGAGCCGGGGAATGTATCCCGGGTACCAGCCGCAGTGACGGATCCAGCGTCCCAGGAAGTAGGCGCGGCGCGCGAGTTCGTAGACCCGTGCGCGCCTGTCCGGCCCTCCCCCGGAGGCCAGCGACCTGATCTCGGCGGCGAGTGGCTCCGTCACCCGCTCGTCGGCGTCGACGGCGAGGATCCACTCCCCGGACGCCGCGTCGGCGCCGCGGTTCCGCGCGCTGCCGTACCCGCCCCACGCCTCGCTCAGGACCGTGGCGCCCCGCTCCCGGGCGATCTCCGACTGTGCGGTCGGTGCTCGAGGGCGTCGACGACGATGACCTCGTCCGCCCAGCGAAGCGCGTCCAGGCAGTCGCCGATGTTCCGCTCCTCGTTCAGCGTGATCACGATGGCGGTGACGGTCCCGGGGCGCGTCGTCATGCCCCGGCCCCTTCGGCCGCGGGCGCGGCCACGGCCAGCCCGGTCAGGAACCAGACCAGCACCATGACCTCGTGGTCGCCGAAATTATACTCGAAGAGTCCCAGCACGTGGAATCCGGCGTAGGCCGCCAGGATGCCCGTCGAGAGGGCCTCGCGGAAGGATCCCTTCGCCGCGCCCCGCCCGGCGCGGCGGATGACGACGAACATCATGGCGAAAAGATAGAGCACGGCGCAGAAGCCGGGGCCACCGAGCGTCACCAGCGCTTCCATGAGGTTGTTGTGGAGGTGTCCCCCCTCCCCCATCGTCAGCGGGGTGACGTACGTGACGTAATAGTTGCGCAACCCGATGTCCCCCCAGCCGAAGACGGGCCGGTCGAGGAACATCCGCCAGCCGGTCGTGATCATCTGGAAACGCGAGACGTTCGACTCCGCCGTCGTGGTGATCGAGTCCGCGACGAAGCCCCCCGATCGCGCAGATCGACGACGCTCAGCGCCCGGTCCCGGAAATCGGCCGGGGCGAAGATCGCGAAGAGCACGGCGAGCAGCGCCAGGCCGGCAAGGACCCTCCGGTCCCGGAGCACTCCGATGACGAGGGAGCCGGCGAGGAAGGCCACCCACGCGCTCCGGGTCTGCGAAACCACCAGCCCCGCGATGAGCGTGACCAGCGCCGCCCCCAGGCCGAGCCTCCAGCGGAGCGTCAGCGACGTCGACAGCGTGAACGGAATGAGGACGAGGATGATCAGCATCCTGATTCCCCCCTCGGTCATCGGCATCTGGAACATCGCGGGCCGTTCGATTCCGCCGTCGATGACCCGAAGTGATGCGATTTCGGCGATCACCGTCGCGGCGCCGAGAGCGGCGAGCAGGCCGAGGACCGCCGCGATCCGCTTTTCGCTCCTGAAGGAGAAGGCCGACAGGTAGACCACCCCGATCAGGAGCACCCGCTTCATGTTGGTGAAGGAGTCGGCGGGATCGACCGAGAATGCCGACGACAGGATTTCGGCGGCGATGTAGAGGACGAAAGCGGCTTCCAGCCCGGTCCCCGGCACGCAGGAGAGGCCCTTCCGGGCGATGATCGCGGCCAGCACGACGAACGCCGCCCCCATGGTGATCGAGGAGACCGCCACCGAGAAGGTCACCGAGATGACCGAAACGGCGGCCAGCAGGCAGACCGCCGTCCCCGCCCTGGCGCCGGGCAGGGCGGACTCAGGCGCGGAACTGGAGGTCATAGAGTTTTTTATAGAGTCCGTCCCGGTCGGCGATGAGCTCCGGGTGCTTCCCCGCCCCGACGATCCGCCCCCGGTCCAGGACGTAGATCTTCGACGCGCGCTGGATGGTCGAGAGGCGATGCGCGATGACGACCGAGGTCCTCCCGGTCATCAGCCTGTCGATCGCCTCCTGGACCAGGATCTCGGACTCGGTGTCGAGGGCGGAGGTCGCCTCGTCCAGGATCAGGATCGGGGGGTTCTTGAGGATCGCCCTCGCCAGCGCGAGCCGCTGCCGCTCTCCCCCGAGAGCTTCACTCCCCGCTCGCCGATGACCGTTTCGTAGCCCTCCCTCGTATGCGTGATGAACCCGTGGGCGTTCGCCGCGCGGGCCGCCGCCTCGACCTGGTCCATGGAACACTCGGCCAGCCCGTACGCGATGTTGTTGCGGATGGTGTCGTTGAACAGGATCGTTTCCTGCGTGACGATGCCGACCTTCTCCCGGAGGCTCTTCAGGTCGAGGTCCCTCAGGTCGTGCCCGTCGATCAGGATCGACCCGGCCGTGGGATCGTAGAACCGGGGGATGAGGTCGACGATCGTGGTCTTGCCGGCCCCGCTCGGGCCGACCAGGGCGACGACCTCGCCCTTGCCGATCGTCAGCGAAATGTCCGCCAGGACCGGTTGCCCGCCCTCGTACGAGAAAGCGACGTCCCTGAATTCCAGGGACCGTGAAAAACCCTCGAGCCTGGGCGCGCCCTCGCGCGTGGTGATGCTCGGCTTCACGTCGATGATTTCGAACACCCGCTTCGCCGCGGCGCTCGCCTCCTGGATCCGGTTCGCGACGTTCGTGAGCTCCTTGATCGGTGGCATGATCTGGAAGATGATGAAGAGGAACCCCAGGAACTCGCTCGCGCTCATGGAACCCTCCTGAAGGACCAGGATGCCCCCGTACCAGACGATCACGGAGCCCGCGATGACGCTCAGAAACTCCGTCGCGGGCGAGGAGATGTCCTTGATCCGGTTGATCCTGAGGACCGATCGGAGGTACTGCCGGGTGTGGTCGGTGAACTTCCTGGTCTCGAATTCCTCCATCCCGAACGCCTTCACCACCTTGACGCCCGAGATCGTCTCCTGGAGGACCGCGGTGATGTCCGCCATCCTCTCCTGGATGATGCCCCGCTCCCGGTGGAGCGTGAGGGCGATCCAGGCGATCACCGCCAGGGTGAAGGGAAACACCACGAGGGAGATCAGCGTGAGCTTCCAGCTGAGGGAGAAGGCCAGCCCGAGGTAGACCGCGATCAAAAGCGGCTGGCGCATCATGGTGACGAAGAACGCGCTGATGCCGCCGTTGAGGACGGAGACGTCGCTCACCACCCGCGAGATCAGGTCCCCCGTCCGTTCGTTCGAGAAGAACCCCAGGGGGAGCGAGTGGATGTGCCGGTAGATGGCGTTCCGGAGGTCCCGGATGATCGACTCCTCGGAGTAGTTCATCAGGAAGAACTGCAGGTACCCGAAAATGTTCTTCAGGAGGAAGGTCACGATGATGATGACCGATATCCGAAGGAGCGCGTCGGTCTGTGACCCGGCGAGGATCGCCCCGATGACCTCCTCCTTGAGGCCGGAGAACCACGCCCCGAGTCCGAGGGCGACGCCGCCGGCGTCGCCGGAGGCGGCCGCAGCTCATCTTCTCCGGGTGGAAGAGGATGTCGAGCAGGGGGATGAAGAGGTAGATCGACGCGCCGCTCAGCAGCGAATAGAACACCGTGAGGACCACCGACGCCGAGATGTGCTTCCAGTAGGGCCGCGTCAGCCCGAGGATGCGCCGGAAGATCGAGAACGATTCGACGAGTTCAGACCGCATGGACGCCCGGGGAGAGTGTGACGAGACCGTTCCTGCAGACCATTTCACGGGAGGCCACCACGCGCTCGTAGATCCGCCGGTTTTCCTCCCCGACCTCCGTCTTCGGATGGTGGAGATGGAACAGGATGCGCGAGGTTCCGGAGGGACTTCAGCGTCGCGCCGGCGAGTCCCAGCCGGAAGGCCACGTCGGAGTCCTCCCCGAGGCCGGGGCCGCGGTATTCTTCGTTGAATCCGTTGATGCGCTCCATCCACTCGCGGTGGACCGAGAAATTGCAGCCGAGGATCGCCGGCTTGCCGGGATGGAGCAGCCTCCGCAGCAGCGGGTTCTCCGTCGCTGACGGCGTCCTCGATCCAGGCGCTCCTGCCCCTCAGGCCGTCCGACCAGCAGCGCGAGCGAGATCTTCTCGAAGCTGCCGTCGCGAACGCTCCGGCGTGATCCGCGCCGGAGATCGCCGCCCCGAGGTTCACCCTCCTCCCGCAGAGGACCGCCCCCGGTTCGGCGTGGCGCGCATGGTCCTCCAGGAACCTGCGGTGGGGGAGACAATCCCCGTCGATGAAGACGAGGTAGCCCGATCGGGCGGCCGCGATGGCCCGGTTGAGGATGGCGTTCTTCCGGAAGCCGAGGTCGGCATGCCAGACGTGGGAGACCGCTGTACCGCGAGGCCGCGTTCCGGAGTTCGACGAGTTCGGCGATCGCCGGGCCCGACCCGTCGTCGGCCACGACGACCTCGAAATCGACGCACGTCTGCCGGTCGAGCGCGTCGAAGATCAGCCCGAGCGGGCGCACGGCGTTGTAGACCGCGACGACGAGCGTCATCGACGCGGCCGGGACGGTATGGCGCGGCGCGGAGCTCACGCGCCGTACCGCCGTTTCATGGCCCGGATCCCGTCCATGTCGTCGGGGGGGATCACCCGTGCGCCGCGTGGCCGTCCGGTACTCCCAGAGCTTCGCGTAGAGGGCGAGGGCGTAGAGGGAATCGAGGACCGCGAGGAGAAACCCCTGCATGCCGTCCCGGTACCCCCTGCGGGTGAAGTAATTCCGGACGAAATGGGAGAGCGGGCTGAATAGGATCTTGCCGAACCCCGGGACGTAGCCGGGCCTGGACCGGAGCAGGTTCGACACCTGGAGGGACGTGTAGTCGTTCATCTTCCGCAGGTAGTGCGAAATCGAGTCGTAGGAATAATGGTGGAGGGGGTTGGAGAGTGCGCCCCTCGGCCCCTTCACGGCGTACCCGCCGTGGACCGCCGCGTCCTCGATCGACGACCCGGTCCTTCCGGAACAGCCGCATCGTGGTGCCGGGGTACCATCCGCCGTGGCGGATCCACCGGCCGTGGAAGCTCACCAGCCGCGCCAGCGTGTATCCCGTCGGCGGCGCCGTCCCCGTCGATGGCCCCGCGGATCTCGTCGGCGAGCGGGTCGGGGGACCTCCTCGTCCGCGTCCAGGACCAGCAGCCACTCCCCCGTCGCCTCCGCGAAGCCGCGGTCGCGCTGCCGGAGGTCGGAGTCGTAGGCGTGGGCGATGACCTTCGCCCCGATCCCGGCGGCGATGGCGACGGTCCGGTCGGTGCTGAAGGAATCGACGACGACGACTTCGTCGGCCCATCGCACGCTGCCGAGGCAGCGTCGGATGTTCCGCTCCTCGTTCAGCGTGAGGACGATGACACTGAGGCGCGCCACGGCCGTCACTTCACGACGATGCTGACGAGCCGGTTCTTCACCACCACCACCCGGACGATCTCCTTCCCCGCGAGGTGCGCCGTCACCCCGGGTTCGGCCGTCGCGCGTTCGCGCAACGTCTCCTCCGGGCTGTCGGGCGCCGCCATGAATTTCGAACGCACCTTCCCGTTGACCTGCACCACGATCTCGACCGTCTCCGACCTTCGTCTTCGCCTCGTCGAAGGCGGGCCAGGGCTCGCGGGCGAGCGATCCGGGGTGCCCCAGCAGTTCCCACAGCTCCTCGGCGATGTGCGGGGCGAACGGCGAGAGCAGCAGGACGAACGCCTCCATCGCGTGCCTCGGCTTCTCTTCGGCGTTGAGGAACTCGTTCACGAAAATCATCATCTGCGAGATCGCGGTGTTGAACGCGAGCGCATCGACGTCCTCCGTGACCTTCCTGATCGTCTGGTGGAGCAGCCGTTCCCGGTCGGGCGGGCAGGTCCCCTCCCGTACCGCGGGATGGAGCTTCCCGTCGGGCCCGACGAGCATCCTCCAGACGCGGTTCAGGAAGCGGTGGACGCCCTCGACCCCGCGGGTGGACCAGGGTTTCGTGTCGATGAGCGGGCCCATGAACATCTCGAAGAGCCTCATCGAATCGGCGCCGTACTCCGCGACGATGTCGTCGGGGTTCACCACGTTTCCGCGCGACTTCGACATCTTCTGCCCGTCCTCGCCGAGGATCGTCCCCTGGTTGATCAGCCGGGCGAACGGCTCGCGTCGTGGAGAGGTGGCCGAGGTCGAAGAGCACCTTGTGCCAGAACCTCGCGTAGAGCAGGTGCAGCACCGCGTGCTCGGCCCCGCCCACGTAGAGGTCGACCGGCATCCAGTAGCGTTCCTTCTCGCGGGAGACGAATTCCCTGTCGTTGTGCGGGTCGAGGTACCGGAGGTAATACCAGCAGGAGCCCGCCCACTGGGGCATCGTGTGGGTTTCCCGCCGCAGCCGCCCGTGCACCGGGTGGTCGATGTACAACCAGTCGCCGGCGGTGGCGAGGGCCGATTCGCCCGACCCCGTCGGCTGGAACGACGCGAGGTCGGGAAGCTGGACCGGGAGGTCCGATTCGGCGAGCGCCACGACGGAGCCGTCCTCCCGGTAGGCCAGCGGGAACGGCTCGCCCCAGTAGCGCTGGCGCGAGAAGAGCCAGTCGCGGAGCTTGTACCGGACGGTGGATTTCCCGATCCCCTTCGATTCGACCCACGCCGTCATCTTCGCCATGGCGTCGCGCGTCGGGAGCCCGTCGATCGAGATCTCCGGGCCGCTGGAGTTCATCGCGGTCCCCTCGCCGGTGAACGCCTCCCGCGAAAGGTCTCCGCCCCTGACCACCTCGACGACCGGGAGGCCGTACTGCGCGGCGAATTCGTAGTCGCGCTGGTCGTGGCCGGGGACGGCCATGATGGCGCCGGTCCCGTAGCCGGGGAGGACGTAGTCGGCGATCCAGACGGGGATCGTCGCGCCGGTCGCGGGATTCACGGCGTAGCCGCCGGTGAACACGCCGCTCTTCTTCTTCTCGAGGGCGGTCCTCTCCATGTCGCTCTTCCGGGCGGTCGTGCCGACGTACTCCCGGACGGCGGACGCCTGTCCGGGCGTCGTGAGGGACGCCACCATCGGGTGTTCCGGGGCGAGGACCATGTAGGTCGCCCCGAAGAGCGTGTCGGGCCGCGTCGTGAAGACCCTCAGCGCTTCCTCGCCGCCCCTGCACCGGGAAATCGATCTCGGCCCCCTCCGATCGGCCGATCCAGTTCCTCTGCATCTCGAGGATGCCGGCGGGCCAGTCGAGCGTCTCCAGGTCGTCGGAGAGCCGTTCCGGCGTACTTCGTGATGCGGAGCATCCACTGCCGCATCATGCGGCGTTCCACGGTGTACCCCTTCCCGGTCCACTCCTCCACCTCCTCGTTGGCCAGGACGGTGCCGAGTTGCGCGCACCAGTTGACCGGCATGTCCGTCGAGGTAGGCCAGCCTCCGCCCGTCCCGGTACCGCTCGATCGCGCGGTCGTCGAGGCCGTCCGGGAGGGGCAGGTCGCTGATCGGACGCGCCTTTCCGGCCGCGTCGTCGAACCAGGAGTTATAGAGCTGCAGGAAGATCCATTGGGTCCAGCGGTAATACTTCGGATCGGTGGTATCCACCTCCCTCGACCAGTCGTAGGAGAGGCCGAGCATTTTGATCTGCCGCCGGAACGTCGCGATGTTCTCTCCGGTGGTGATCTTCGGGTGGATCCCGGTCTTCATGGCGTAGCGTTCGGCGGGGAGGCCGAACGCGTCCCACCCCATCGGGTGGAGGACGTTGAACCCCTTCATCCGCTTGAAACGGGTGTAGATGTCGGTCGCGGTATACCCTTCCGGGTGTCCGACGTGGAGGCCCGACCCGGACGGGTAGGGGTACATGTCGAGGACGTACAGCTTGGGCTTCGACGGCTCCTCGGTGACGGCGAAGGTGCCGTTCGTCTCCCAGGAGTGTTGCCACTTCGGTTCAATGCGTCGGAAATCGTAGTGCATGGTCCGCTTCTGAAGGCGCAGCGAGTGTCGTGGAAAGGTTGATAATAACGATTTTCGGCAGGAGAATCAAAACTCCCGCGTTCGAGGCCTGCGCGCGCGCCATAAAAAAAAGGGTTTCCGGGAGGCCGGAAACCCTGATGGACCGATATGACGACGGCGACGGTCAGGACGAGTGCGCCGCGGCTTCCTTCTCTTTTGGTGCGGCCTTTTCTTTTTTGCCGGCCGCCTTCTTCGCCGTTTTTCTTCGCCTTGCGCGTCGGCGCCGGACTTCTCCGCCTTCGCCTCTTTCTCGGCCTTGTCGGGCTTCGTCACGCCCTGGAAATCGACCAGTTCGATGAGCGCCACTTCGGCCCCGTCGCCCTGCCGTCGCCCGAGCTTCACGATGCGCGTGTATCCCCCCGGGCGGGAGGAGACCTTCGCGGCGATCTCCGAGAAGAGCTCCCTGAGCACGTCCTTGTCCTTGATGGTCCGCGCCACCATCCGGCGGTCGTGCACGTTTTTCGCCTTGTCCTCCCGGCCGTACGCGTTTTTGGCGCGGGTGATCAGCTTCTCGACGAACATCCGCGTTTCCTTCGCCTTGGTGACCGTGGTCCGGATCTTCTTGTGCTTCAGCAGCGCCGTCGTGAGGGCCACGAAGAGCGCCTTCCGGTGGGACGCCGTGCGTTTGAGTTTTCTGCCTGATTTTCTGTGTCTCATGAGTGTTCCAGGTTGTCGGTTATTCGCCGCTCGTCGTGAGATACTTCTCGACGTCCATGCCGAAGGTCAGGCCGAACTGGTCGATGATCTCCGAGAGCTCGGCGAGTGATTTTCTCCCGAAGTTCCTGAATTTCAGGAGCTCCGGTTCGTCCCGGCGGACCAGGTCCGCGATGGTCTTGATGTTGGCCGCCCGGAGGCAGTTGTGCGAGCGGACCGAAAGCTCCAGCTCGTCGACGCTCATCTCCAGGATCTTCCTGATCCGGGACACCTCGGAATCCTTCTCCGTCCCCTCGTCGCCGGCGTCGACCTCGACGTCGAAGCTGAGGAACAGCTGGACGTGGTCGCGCAGGATGTTCGCGGCCTGGGCGATCGCGTCGTCCGGGGCGATCGATCCGTCGGTCTCGACCTCGAGGACGAGCTTCTCGTAGTCGGTCTGCTGGCCCACGCGGGTCGTTTCGACGGTGTACCGGACGTTGCGGATCGGCGTGAAGATGGAGTCGATCGGGATCAGGTTCGCGACCGCGTCCTGCTGCTTGTTCTCCTCGGCCGGGACGTAGCCCTTCCCCCTTCCGATGCGGAGCTCCATCTCGAAATCGGTGTCACCGTTGAGGGTGGCGATGTGCTGCTCGGGGTTGAGGACCTCGAGCTCGGGGTTGGCCTTCTGGATGTCCCCCGCCGTGATCTCCCGCCTCCCGCTCAGCTGGACGACGATCTTGTTCAATTTCTTGTTGATCAGTTTGATGCGGACGGCCTTCAGGTTCAGGATCACCTCGGCGACGTCCTCGACGACGCCCTTGATCGTGGAAAACTCGTGGAGGACGTTCTCGACCCGGATCGCCGTGAAGGCGGTCCCGGGGAGCGACGAGAGCAGCACCCGGCGGAAGGCGTTGCCGATCGTGACCCCGAATCCCTTCTCCAGAGGCTGGAGGATGAACCTGCCGAACGTGTTCGTGTAGCTCGATTCGTCGAGCTGGACTTTTTCCGGCATTTGAAAATTAATTCCAACCATAGATTCTGACTCCCAGATGTCGTTTCGTAAGTGTGGTGCGTCCGGCCTTTACTTGGAGTAAAGTTCGACGATGAGCTGCTCGTTCGCGTTGAGCGGGACGTCCGCACGCTCCGGCACGGTGAGAAACGTTCCGGACATGGAGGCCTTGTCCAGGCTCAGCCAGGGGAGCATCGCGCTGTCCTTGATCCGCTTCATGGACGAATGGATCAACTCGAGCTTCCGGCTCTTCTCCCTGATCTGGATGACGTCGCCCGCCTTGAGCAGGAAGGAGGGGATGGTCACCGGGTGGTTGTTGACGAGGATGTGGCCGTGCGTGACGAGCTGGCGCCCGGACTTCCGCGACGGGGCGAAGCCCAGCCGGTAGACGACGTTGTCGAGCCGTCGTTCGAGCATCTTGACCAGGGTCTCGCCCGTCCGCCCCGACTGGCTCAGCGCCTTCTCGAAGTAATTCCGGAACTGTTTTTCGAGCAGGCCGTAGGATCGCCGCACCTTCTGCTTCTCCCTCAGCTGGACGCCGTACTCGGAAATCTTCTGGCGCCGGCTCTGCCCGTGCTGACCGGGGGCGTAGCCCCGTCTCTCCACCGGGCATTTCTCGGTGAAACACTTGGTCCCCTTGAGGAACAATTTCTGTTTTTCGCGGCGGCACTGCCGGCAACTCGGATCGATATATCTTCCCATACTGTCCTTCGGTTCGTGAAATTCGTTTCGTGCGTCAGACTCTGCGTTTTTTCGGCGGCCGGCAGCCGTTGTGGGGGATCGGCGTGATGTCCCGGATGCTCAGGATCTCGATGCCGACCGCCTGCAGCGAGCGTATGCCCGCTTCCCTGCCCGATCCGGGCCCCTTGACGAACACGTCGACCTTCCGGAGGCCCATGTCGTAGGCTTCCTTGCCCGCCGCCTGCGCGGTGACCTGGGAGGCGAACGGCGTGTTCTTCCGCGAGCCCTTGAAGGCGTTCCGGCCCGCGGACGACCAGCTGATCACGTTGCCGTACACGTCGGTGATGGTGATGACGACGTTGTTGAACGTCGCCTTGATGAACACCTTGCCGGTGACGTCGACCTGGATTTTTTTCTTCTTCCGGGCCCCCGCCGCGGCGGTTCCCGGTGTTGTTGCTGCTTTGGCCATTGACTGTCCTTGTGTGGGTTGTCTGTCGTGCCGATTACTTCTTGGCGGCCGCCTTCTTCTTGCCGGCGACGGTCTTGCGCTTGCCCTTTCTCGTCCGGGAATTCGTCCGCGTGCGCTGTCCGCGCACCGGGAGCCCCTTCCTGTGACGCAGTCCCCTGTAGGAGTTGATGTCCATCAGGCGCTTGATGTTGATCTGCGTCTCGCTGCGCAACGCGCCTTCGACCTTGTAGTCCGCGGTGATGATCGAGCGGATCCGCGACACCTCGTCGTCGTTGAGCTCGGAGATGCGTTTGTTCGGGTCCACCCCCGCCTCGGCGAGGATGTGCGCGGCGCTGGTCCTGCCTATTCCGAAGATATAGGTCAGGCCGATGACGGCGCGCTTTCCTTTGGGCAAATCGATACCGGCTATTCGGGCCACTCCTGGTATTCCTTTCTGCTTGGGTCTGAAAACGTGATTGTGTGTTTAACCCTGGCGCTGCTTGTGCTTCGGGTTCTTGCAGATCACCCTCACCACGCCCTTCCGGCGGATGATCTTGCAGTTATCGCAGAGTTTCTTGATCGATGAACGGACTTTCATACTCTCTCCTGGACTGTCCTTACTTGTACCGGTACGTGATCCTGCCCTTTGAAAGGTCGTACGGCGACATTTCCACCGTCACCTTGTCGCCGACCAGAATTTTGATGTAGTGCATCCGCATCTTGCCCGAGATGATCGCGAGGATTTCATGCCCGTTGTCCAGCTTCACCCTGAACATCGCGTTCGGGAGGGTGTCGGTGATCACTCCGTCCATCGTGATCGGGCCCTGTTTCGCCATGCCCCGTCCTCTAGACCGTCAGTATCTGAGCCGCGCCGGAGGTGACCAGCACGGTGTGTTCGAAATGCGCCGAGGGCTGAGCGTCGGCCGTCCTGATCGTCCAGCCGTCGCGGTCCACGATCACGCGGTGGGCTCCGCCGTTCACCATTGGTTCGATCGCCAGCGTCATCCCCTCCTCGAGCACCATCCCGGTCCCGGGGTTGCCGAAATTCGGCACCGCCGGCTCCTCGTGGAGCCGCGTCCCGATGCCGTGTCCGACGAGGTCCCGCACCACCGAAAATCCGTCCGCCTCGACCCGTTGCTGGATGGCCGCGGAAATGTCGTGGACCCGGTTCCCGGCGACGGTGCGGCCGATCCCCTCCATGAGGGATTCCTCGGTCACCCGCATCAGTCGCGCCTTTTCCGCGCTGATCGCGCCGACGGCGAACGTCCATGCGCCGTCACCGTAATATCCGTCCTTCCGGACGCCCACGTCGATCGAAACGATCTCGCCCCCGGCGAGGACCCTCGTCCCGGGGATGCCGTGGACCACCTCATCGTCCACCGAGGCGCAGATGCTCGCCGGGAAGAGGTTCCGCTTGTCGGTGCCGTACCCCTTGAAGGCCGGTTCGCCGCCGCGCATCCTGATGAATTCCTCCGCCGCCGCGTCCAGCTCGATGGTCGACACGCCCGGCTTCACGAGCGGACCCAGGAGTCGCAGCACCTCGGCGACGATCGAGCAGCTTTCCCTCATGAGCTCGATCTCGCGGGATGTCTTTCGTAAGCCCGCTGTCATGCCGGCGGATATTCGTCGTGTACGCAATGGTCCCCGTCGTCGTTCCCTTAGCCCCTGCGGCCCCTGAGTTTGCCGCTCTTCATGAAGCCGTCGTAGTGGCGCATGAGGAGGTGCGACTCGATCTGCTGCAGGGTGTCCAGCCCGACACCGACGATGATCAGGAGGCTCGTGCCCCCGAAAAAGCTCGCGAAGTTCGACGTCACGCCGATCCGGACCATGAACGCCGGGAGGATGGCGATCAGCGCGAGGAAAATCGACCCGGGAAGGGTGATCTTCGTCAGGATGTTGTCGATGAAATCCGAGGTGTGCTTCCCGGGCCGGATGCCGGGGATGAACCCGCCCTGCTTCTGCATCGTCTCCGCGACGTCCTTCGGGTTGAAGGCGACCGCGGTGTAAAAATAGGTGAAGAAAATGATCATCAATCCGTAGGCCACCGAGTAGGTGATCGACGTGTAGCTGAGGTAGCCCGACACCACCTGGAGAAATTCGCTGTCGGGGAAAAAGGTGAGGATCGTGTTCGGGATGAACATGATGGCCTGGGCGAAAATGATCGGCATGACGCCCGCGGTGTTGACCCTCATCGGGATGTACTGCGTGACCCCGCCGTAGACCTTCCGGCCCACGACCCGTTTCGCGTACTGGACGGGGATCCGCCGGGTGGCCTGGGTGATCAGGACGATGGCGGCCACGACGACGACCATCAGGATGACGATGAGCAGCTCGACGATCAGGCCCCTCGCCCCCGAGGCGACGATGCGGTATTCGTCGTAGACGGCGTGCGGGAACCGGGCGATGATCCCGATGAAGATGATCAGCGAGATGCCGTTCCCGATCCCGCGCTCGGTGATCTGCTCCCCCAGCCACATCATGAAGACGGTCCCGGCCGTCAGGATGATCATGGTGGAGAGGTGGAACCCGATCCCCTGCACCGCGGCCGGCACGATGGTGGCGCCGTTCACCGACATGCTGGCGAGCTGGACGCTGACGCCCCACGCCTGCAGCAGCGAGATGCCGACCGTGCCGTACCGGGTCAGCTGCGTGATCTTCTTTCTTCCCTCCTCGCCCTCCTTCGACAGTTTCTGGAAATACGGGATGACGGCCCCGAGGAGCTGGATGATGATCGACGCGCTGATGTAGGGCATGATCCCGAGCGCGAGGATCGCCGCGTTGCTGAACGCGCCGCCGACGAAGAGGTCGTACAGGCCGAAGAGCGTGTTGGAGGACTGGTTCTTGAGCGCCTCCTGCAGCACCGTCGCGTCGATGCCCGGCAGGGTGACGTGCGACCCGAACCGGACGACGATCAGCAGGCCCGCCGTGAAGAGGATCCTCTGGCGAAGTTCCTGGATCTTGAAGATGTTGCGGAAGCTGTCCGAAATCTTTCCCATCTGTTATCTGCTGGTTCGGTTGATGACCGTGGTCTTCCCGCCCGCCGATTCGATTTTTTTCGACGCCGTGGCGCTGAACGCGTGGGCCGAGATGTCGACCGCCTGCGCGATGTCGCCCGTTCCGAGGATCTTCACGGGCTGGTTCTTCTTCGAGACCAGGCCGGAGGCGAGGAGCGTCGCGGGCGTGATCCCCTTCCCCTGGATTTTCCCCTCGGTGATCGCCTTCGAGAGGTCGTCGAGGTTGACCACCTGGTAGGAGACCCGGAAAGGGCTGTGGAAGCCGAACTTCGGCACCCTCCGGATGAGCGGCATCTGTCCGCCCTCGAACCAGGGCCTGTTGTGCGTGCCCGAGCGCGCACCCTCGCCCTTGTGGCCGCGCGTGGCGGTTCCGCCATGGCCGGAGCCCTGGCCCCGCCCGATGCGTTTGACCCGCTTGCGCGAACCCTTGGCGTAGGTGAGATTGCTTAAGACCGGTTTCGTCATGACGGGACCTCTTCAACTTTGACCAGGTGGCGCACGGTCCTGATCATTCCCCGGATTTGCGGGGAGTCGTTCTTGACCACCGAATAGTTCGGCCTGCCGAGACCGAGGGCCTTGATCGTGCGTTTCTGGGCCTCGAGGCAGTCGAGCTGGCTGATGACCTGCGTAATTTTCAATTTCACTGGCATGATGATCTCCTGATTCCTTACCGGGCCGGTTCGTTCGCCGGGCGTTCGAAGAGCTCCGACAGGGTCATGCCGCGGAGCCGCGCCGTCGTGCGGGCGTCCCGGAGGCTCATGAGCGCCTTCAGGGTGGCCTTCACGACGTTGTGGGGGTTCGTCGACCCGATCGATTTCGTGAGGACGTCCCTCACGCCGGCCGATTCCAGGACCGCCCTGATGCCGCCGCCGGCGATCAGGCCGGTGCCGGGCGAGGCCGGCATGAGCAGGACCCTCGACGCGCTGAACTTCGACTGGACCGGGTGCGGAATGGTCCCGTTCACGACGGTGACCTCGACGATGTGTTTCTTCGCCTCGTCGACCCCCTTCGAGATCGCGTCCTGCACCTCGTTCGCCTTGCCGAGGCCCACCCCGACGTGCCCCTTTCCGTCGCCGACGACGACGATGGCGCTGAAGCTGAACCTGCGCCCGCCCTTGACGACCTTGGCCACGCGGTTGATGTGGACCAGCCTGTCCTTGAGATCCATGTCACCTGCTTTTATCCGAGCCACTGAGCTTCTCCGTTCTGTAATGTGTGCGTTTCCTGCTGCCGGGGGAGGAGTCGAACCTCCACTGACGGCTCCAAAGGCCGCTGTCCTGCCATTAGACGACCCGGCACTTCCGTCACGACGGCCGGGGTCGACGGGTCCGTTAAAACTTCAAACCCCCCTCACGGGCGCCGTCGGCGAGCGATTTGACGATGCCATGGTAAAGGTAGCCGTTCCTGTCGAACACCACGGTCCTGATGTTCTTTCCGATCGCCAGTTTCGCGATGTGTTGCCCGAGCGATTTCGCCTTTTCCTTCTGACCCTTCAACGCGCCGAGGGATTCCTTGAGGTCCTTGCTCAGCGAGGAACTGGCGACCAGGGTCTTCGCCTGCGAGTCGTCGACCACCTGCGCGTAGAGGTGCGACAGGCTCTTGTAGATGACCAGGCGCGGACGCTCCGTGGTCCCGCGGATTTTCTTGCGTATGCGGGACTTGACGCCCAGCCGGTGTTCTCTTCTGGTGTTCTTGATCATGATCGTGCCTGTTATGCCTTCCCGGCGGTGGCCGCAGCCTTGCCGGCTTTCCGTCTGATGTATTCACCCTCGTACTTCACGCCCTTGCCCTTGTACGGTTCCGGGGGCCTGAACGACCGGATCTTCGCGGCCACCTGGCCGACGAGCTGCTTGTCGATCCCCGAGATGATGAGGACCGTGGGCTGGGGCACCTCGATCTTGATCCCTGCCGGCGGTGTGAAGAGGATCGGGTGGGAATAGCCGAGCGCGAACTGGATGTTCCTCCCCTTCGGCTCCGCTTTGTACCCGACCCCGACGATCTCCAGCTTCCTCGAGAAACCCTCCGAGACGCCGCGCACCATGTTCGCGAGCAGCGCCCGCCAGGTCCCGTGGAGCACCCGGTCGGTCTTCTTGTCCGAGGCGCGCTTGACCCTGATGTCGGCCTCGCCCACTTCGAACGCGATCGAGAGGGGGACGTTCGCCGAGAGTTCCCCCTTCGGTCCGGTCACCTTCAGGAGCCCGGCCTTGCGTTCAATCTTGACGCCTTTCACTGCGGCGATCGGCCGCCTTCCGATTCTGGACACGTTGCTCTCCTTACCGACGTTTGATTACCAAATGTAACAGAGGACTTCGCCGCCGACTTTCCTCGCCCTGGCATCCCGGTCTGTGAGGATGCCCTGCGATGTGGAGATCAGCGCCAGTCCGAGGCCGTTCATCACCCTGGGCAGGCGGTCGGCCTGCGTGTAGAGGCGCAACCCGGGCCTGCTGATCCGCTGGAGCCCGGTGATGGCGTTGACCCCCTCGGTGTACCGCAGCGCGATGCGCAACACGCCCTGGCGGTCGTCCTTGATCTCGGAGTACCCGGCGATGAGTTTCTTCTCCGCCAGGATCCGCGTGATCTCCCGCTTGAGGTTCGAGGCGGGGACGTCGATCCGCTTGTGCCTGGCATGGATGCCGTTGCGGATCCGTGTGAGGTAATCGGCGATGGGGTCTGTCGTCTGCATAGTTTTCCTGATGTCTCCTTACCAGCTGGCCTTGATGACTCCGGGGATTTTCCCTTCGAGAGCCATTTTCCTGAAGCAGATGCGGCAGATTCCGAATTTCCGGAGGAACGCCCGGGGTCTCCCGCAGATCTCACAGCGGTTGTGGGCCCGGACCGGGAACCTCGGTTTCCGTTTCGCCTTCACTCTCATTGCTAGTCGCGCCAACTGGTCACTCCTCTCTGTCGAAATGGTTTCGTAGTATCGTCTCGTCCCGTGGGCGCGGTCGTCAGGCGGCCGCCTGTTCGTCGCGCTTCACGAACGGGAACCCGAGGCCCTTCAGGAGCTCCATCGCCTCCTGGTCGGTGAGGGCCGTGGTCACGAACGTGATGTCCATGCCGAAGACCCGCGTCACCTTGTCGACGTCGATCTCCGGAAAAATGATCTGCTCCTTGATGCCGACCGTGTAGTTCCCCCGGCCGTCGAAGGACTTGTCCGAAAAACCGCGGAAGTCCCTGATCCTGGGGACGGCGACGGCGACGAAGCGGTCCATGAACTCGTACATCTTGCGCTTGCGCAGCGTGACGCGAACCCCGATGGGGACGTTCTCGCGCAGCTTGAAGTTGGAGATGGCCTTCTTCGACTTGGTCACGACCGGCTTCTGACCGACGATGCTCTCGAGCTCCTTCACGACCGTGTCCAGGATCTTGGGGTCCTGCGTGGCCGCCCCGACGCCGACGTTCACGGCGATCTTCTCCAGGTGAGGGACCTGCATGACGCTCCGGTACTTGAAGCGCTTCATCAGGTCCGCGGTCAGCGATTTCCGGAAGAGCTCTTCGAGGCGGGGCGTAACGCCCTTGTCCTCTTCGTGGCTCTGCGCACCCTTCTCCGCCTTTGGCGCCTGGTCGGCCTTCGGCTTCTTCTCTTTTTTCTCTTTGGTCTCTTTGATGTCTTTCGTCTCTTTCGCCATGTGCCGTTCTTTCAGTTAAAACATGTGCTCGCATTTTTTGCAGACCCGCATCATGTGCTTGCGGCCGCTGCCGGCGTCGGCCACCTGCTTGTGGCCGAGCCTCGAAGGCTTGTTGCATTTCGGGCACACCACCATGACGTTGGCCATGTGGATCGCCTCCTCCTTCTGGACGATGCCCCCCTGCGGGTTTTTCTGTGAGGCCCTCGTGTGGCGCTTGATGATGTTGACGCCCTCGATGATCGCGCGCTCCTTGTCGCGGAAGACCTTCAGGACCTTCCCCGTCTTCCCGCGCGAGTTGCCGGCGACCACCATCACCGTGTCGTTTTTCTGAATGCTCATGATCGTGTCATTTCCGGGTTATAGGACTTCGGGCGCGAGCGAGATGATCTTCATGTAGTTTTTTTCGCGCAGCTCGCGGGCGACCGGGCCGAAGATGCGCGTCCCCCGCGGCTCGCCCTGCGGGGTGAGGAGCACGGCGGCGTTTTCGTCGAAGCGGATGAAGGAGCCGTCCTTCCGCCGGATTTCTTTCTTGGTGCGGACGATGACGGCGCGGGAGACCTCCCCCTTCTTGACGCCGGCGCCCGGGATCGCGCTCTTCACGGAGACCACGATCAGGTCGCCGATCGAAGCGTACCGGCGGTCGTGACCGCCGAGGACGCGGATGCATCGGACCTTTTTGGCGCCCGAATTGTCCGCGACAACCAGATTAGTTTCTTCCTGAATCATATCGCACCGCCTGCTATTTGGCTTTCTCGATGATTTCCATTAAACGCCACCGCTTGGTCTTGCTCAGGGGCCTGGTCTCCATGACGCGCACCAGGTCGCCGATGCCGGCCTCCTGCTTCTCGTCGTGCGCCGTGAGCTTTACGGTCCGTTTGAAATACTTGCGGTACACCGGGTGCGGGACCTTCCGCTCGATCGCCACGACGATGCTCTTCTGCATCTTGTTGCTGACCACCCTGCCCTGTCGTACCTTCCTCTGTGTCGTTCTGTCGTTCATGGTCTCTCTCTTCGACGGTTATGCAACGGCGTTCTCAGGCGGCCGTTCCTGCCGCCGCCAGTTTCTCGTTCAGGACGGTTTTCATCCTGGCGATCTCGCGGCGGACGCTGCGTATCTTGATGGGGCTCTCCAGCTGGCTGGTGGCCTTCTGGAATTTGAGGTGGACGAGGTTTTCCTCTTCCTCCCTGATCCTCTTCTCGAGTTCGACGGTCTGCAACGCGCGGATGTCCCGTGGTTTCATGGTCTGTTCCTTATCCGGCGAAGCCCAGCGTCGGGCGCGCCACCATTTTCGTTTTGATCGGCAGTTTCCTCGAGGCGAGTTTCAGGGCCTCGGCTGCCGTGGTCTTGTTCACGCCGCCGAGCTCGAACATCACCGTGCCCGGCTTCACCACGGCGACCCAGAACTCGGGAACGCCCTTTCCGCTGCCCATCCTTGTTTCGGCCGGTTTCTTGGTCACCGGCTTCGTCGGGAAAATCCGGATCCAGACCTTGCCCTCGCGCTTCATCAACCGGGTGAGCGCCACGCGCGCCGCCTCGATCTGGCGCTGCGTGATCCATCCCGGTTCCATGGCCTTGAGGCCGTAATCGCCGAAATTGATCATCGCGCCCCGGGTGGCCTTGCCCCTCATCCGCCCGCGCTGCGCCTTGCGGTACTTTACTCTCTTCGGTAGTAACATTCGTCGTCCTTCGTGTCAGCTGTCTGTCGTGATGTCGCGGGCGTTACTTCGCCGCCGGCCGTTCGAGCATCTCGCCGCGGCAGATCCACACCTTCACCCCGATCGTGCCGTAGATGGTCATCGCCGTCGCCTGCGCGTAGTCGATGTCGGCGCGCAGCGTGTGGAGCGGGATCCGCCCTTCCTTGTACTGTTCGGTCCGCGCGATTTCGGCCCCGCCGAGACGGCCCGCGCACATGATGCGCACGCCCTCGGCCCCCATCCGCATGGACGAGGTGATGCCCATCTTCATCGCCCGCCGGAAGGACGTCCGTCCCTCGAGCTGTCCGGCGATGTTTTCGGCCAGGAGGAAGGCGTCGAGTTCGGGACGCTTCACCTCGTGGATCAGGATCTTGACCTCCTTCGACGTGAGCTGCTTGAGCTCCTCCTCGAGCTGCGTGATCTCCTTGCCGCTGCGGCCGATGACGATGCCCGGCCGGGAGGTGTGGATCGTGATCACCGCACGCTTCGGGGTCCGCTCGATGAGGATCCGTGAGATGCCGGCTTTCTTGAGGCGGCTCGAGACGTAGTTGCGGATCTTGAGGTCTTCCTGGAGCTTGTCGGCGAACGTCTTGTCGTCGTACCAGTTCGAATCCCACGTGCGCAGAACGCCGAGCCTGAACCCTACGGGGTGTACCTTCTGTCCCAATCGTCCTCCTATTCTTTCGCTGTTTTCTTGGTTGCCTTCGCGGCCTGGGCTTTTGCAGCCTGCGCCTTCGAGGGCTGGGCCTTCGCGGATTGCGACGGCGCCGCCGCGGCGGCTTTCCCGCGCGCGCGCTGTTCGCGCTTGTCCACCACGATGGTTACGTGGTTCGATCTCTTGACGATCCGGAACGCCCGTCCCATGGGGGCCGGCAGGATCCGCTTCATGCTCGGTCCGGGGTCGACGAACGCCCTCTTCACGAACAGCGTCTCGATCTCGGTCCTCCCCTCGTGGTCCTTGTTCTGGAAATTCGAGACCGCCGAGCGGAGCACCTTCTCGGCGATCTTCGCCGGGTGCTTGGTCGAGTAGTGGAGGATCGTCAGCGCGTCGGGGACCGATTTCCCCCTGATCAGGTCGATCACGAGCCGCATTTTGCGGGGGGACGACCCGATATACCGGTTGATGGCCCTGGATTCGGACATGGTCAGCTCCCCACGACTGTCGATGATTCGCTCTTCAGTCCGGGATGCGAACGGAAGATCCGCGTCGGCGCGAATTCGCCGAGCTTATGCCCCACCATGCTCTCGTGGACGTAGACCGGGATGAACTTGTTCCCGTTGTGGACGGCGAGGGTGTGGCCCACGAATTCCGGCGTGATGGTGGAAGACCTGCACCACGTCTTGATGACTTTTTTCTGTCCCGACTTCGCCATCGCGTCGATCTTCGCCTGAAGCCTCGCGTCGACGTAGGGACCCTTTTTCAGCGAACGTGCCATATGCGATTATTTCCTGCGTTTGACGATGAACTTGTTCGACGCCAGCTTGTGGCGGCGCGTCTTCTTGCCCTTGGTGTGCCATCCCCAGGGGGAGACCGGATGGGGATTGCCCTGCGGGGATTTGCCTTCGCCGCCGCCGTGCGGGTGGTCGACCGGATTCTGGACCACGCCCCTCGACTGCGGCCTGATGCCGAGCCACCGTGAACGGCCGGCCTTCCCCAGGCTGATGTTCTCGTGGTCGCGGTTGCTCACGACGCCGATCGTCGCGTACGACGTCACGGGAAAGTTCCTGATCTCGCCCGACGGGAGCTTGAGCTGGGCGAACTTGCCTTCCTTCGCCATGAGCTGGATTTCCGTCCCCGCGCTGCGGCCGATCTGGGCGCCCTTGCCCGGCCTGATTTCGACGGCGTGCACCGAGGTGCCCACCGGGATGCTCGCCAGGGGCATCGAGTTGCCGACCTTGATTTCAGATCCTTCGCCCGACATCAGAACGTCGCCGACTTTCACCCCGTCCGGCGCGAGGATGTACCGTTTGTCGCCGTCCTTGTAGCAGAGCAGCAGGATCCTGGCCGAGCGGTTGGGGTCGTATTCGACCGCCACGACCCTCGCTTCGATGTTGCGCTTGTCGCGCTTGAAGTCGATGATCCGGTAGAAACGCTTGTGCCCGCCGCCGCGGTGGCGCGACGTGATGTGGCCGTTCGTGTTCCGTCCCCCGGTCTTCCGGAGCGGCTCGATCAGGGACTTTTCCGGCTTCGACTTCGTGATCTCGTCGAAGGTCGGCACCGACATCCATCGGGTGCCGGGAGTGGTCGGTCGTAATTTGCGTACGGGCATCGTGGTACCGTGGTTCCTTGTCTGCGTTAAACGTTCTCGAAGAGGTTGATGGCGTCGCCGTCCTTGAGGGTGACGATCGCCTTCTTGAAGTGCGACGTCTTCCCGGCGAACCGGCCGCGCTTGGTCATCTGGGTCTTGGTCTTGCCCTTGTAGTTCATCGTGCGGACGTTGACGACCGTGACGTTGAATTTTTTCGCCACGGCCCGGGCGATGTCGATCTTATTGGCGCCGAGGTCCACCTCGAAGGCGTACCGGCCCTTGTCCTGGAGCGCGGTCATCTTCTCGGTGACGATCGGGCGAAAAATGATGCTTATCATCTGGGTCCTGTCATGCTAACATTTTTTCGATCTCGGCCACCGCGCTCTGCTGGAGGAGGAGCACCTGGTTGTCGAGGATTTCATACGTGCTCGCCTGCGACGCCTGGAGGATGTTCAGCCTCGGGATGTTCCGGCCGGCCTTGTACACGATCGGGTCGTTCTTCGACGTCAGGAGGAGCGTTTTCTTCCCCTTGATCTGGAGGGCGGCAAGGACCGCGGCCATCTCCCTCGTCTTCGGGGCTTCAAGGGTGAAGTCCTCCACCACCCGGATCGATTCCTCGCGCAGTTTGTGGCTCAGCGCGCTGCGCCGCGCGAGCTGGCGCACCTTTCGCGGGAGCTTCGCGGAGTAATCCCTCGGTACCGGTCCGAAGATGGTGCCGCCGCCCTTCCAGAGCGGTGAACGGAGGGCGCCGATCCTGGCCCGCCCGGTGTGCTTCTGCTTCCAGAGTTTCTTGCCGCTGCCGGACACTTCGCCGTACGTCTTCGTCTTGTGCGTTCCCTGCCGCTGGTTGGCGAGATAGGTCGTCACGGCCTCGTACATCGCGTGCTGGTTGGGCTCGATCCCGAAGACCGCGTCGGGGAGGGAGATCTTCTTCCCGCTCGGCTTTCCCTCTTTGGTATAGATGTCGACTTCCATAATCGCGCGCTCCCTATCTCATATCCTTGATGATTTCCACGTAGGTGTTGTTGTGCCCCGGCACCGACCCGCGGATAAGAATAATGTTCGATTCCGGGATGATGTTCAACACCCGCAGGTTCTTCACCGTGATCCGCTCGTTGCCCATCCTGCCGGCCATCCTCATGCCCTTGAAGACCCTCGAGGGATACGAGCTGCCGCCGATCGAACCGGGGGCGCGCTCGCGGTCGCTCTGGCCGTGGGTCCTGAATCCGCCGCCGAAGTGGTGGCGCTTCACGACGCCCTGGAATCCCTTCCCCTTCGAGTTCGCCGCGACGGAGACCTTGTCGCCCACCGCGAAAATGGCGTCGACCCTGACCTCGCCGCCCAGCTGGAACTTGGAGACGTCGAAGCCCCTGAATTCCCGGGTGAGCCTCTTTCCGGAGGCCCCGGCCTTCTTGAGGTGTCCCGCTTCCGGCTTGTTGACGGCGCGTTCCGGTTTTTCGTCAAAGCCGAGCTGGAGGGCGGTATAGCCGTCCCGTTCCACGGTTTTGATCTGCGTGATCGTGCACGGACCCGCTTCGATGACGGTGCAGGGGATGGATTGTCCCCTTTCATCGAAGACGCTGGTCATTCCTATTTTCTTGCCGAGGATACCAGTCATTGTCTTTCTTTGAAAAAAGTACCCTTCCGTCCGGAGAGGCGCGAGGCCCCCCGGACGGGGGATGAGTGAAGAACGGATACGGAAAAGATAGTTAGACTTTTATCTCCACATCGACGCCAGCGGGGAGCTCCAGCTTCATCAACGAGTCAACCGTCCTGTTGGACGAGTTGAGGATGTCGATGAGGCGCTTGTGGGACCGCATCTCGAACTGTTCGCGTGATTTCTTGTCAACGTTGGGCGACCGCAGCACGGTGTAGAGCGTGCGCTTGGTCGGCAGCGGGATCGGACCTGAAACAACCGCACCTGTCGACTTGACGGTCTTGATAATCTTTTCCGCCGATTTATCGATCAGCGTGTGATCGTATGACTTCAGTTTGATCCGGATCTTTTGCGTGGCCACTGCAGACGTCCCCTCTTTGAGTATTGTTATTCCAGGATCTTCGTCACGACGCCGGCCCCGACCGTCTTTCCGCCTTCGCGGATGGCGAACCGGAGACCTTCTTCCATCGCGATTTCGCCGATGAGCTCGACGCTCATGTTGTCGACGTTGTCGCCGGGCATGACCATCTCGGTCCCGCCGGGCAGCGTCGCCACGCCCGTCACGTCCGTCGTCCTGAAATAGAACTGCGGCCGGTACCCGTTGAAGAACGGGGTATGGCGTCCGCCTTCCTCTTTCTTGAGGATGTAGACCTGGCAGGTGAATTTCGTGTGGGGCGTGATCGATCCGGGCTTGGCGATGACCATGCCCCTCTCGAGTTCGGCCTTGTCGACGCCGCGCAGCAGGAGGCCCGCGTTGTCGCCCGCCTGGACCTCGTCGAGTTCCTTCCGGAACATCTCGGCGCCGGTGATGACGGTCTTCTTGTGCGCGCCGAGCCCGATGAGCTCGACTTCGTCGCCCACCTTGGCCTTGCCGCGTTCGACCCTGCCGGTGCCGACGGTTCCGCGTCCGGTGATCGAGAAGACGTCCTCGATCGGCATCAGGAACGGTTTGTCGACGTCGCGCTTCGGGACCGGGATGTACGTGTCAACCGCGTCCATCAGGTCGAAGATCGGCTTGAACGCGGGGTCGTCCGCCTTCGAGTCGGCCGCGATCGCGCGTTCCATCGCCTTGAGGGCGCTGCCGCGAATAATCGGAATTTCGTCGCCGGGAAACTCGTACTTCTTGAGGAGGTCCCGCATTTCCATCTCGACGAGCTCGATGCAGCTCGGGATCGTCGACCATGTCCACCTTGTTCATGAAGACCACGATCTTCGGCACGCCGACCTGGCGGGCGAGCAGGATGTGCTCGCGCGTCTGGGGCATCGGGCCGTCGTTGGCCGCGACCACGAGGATCGCCCCGTCCATCTGGGCGGCGCCGGTGATCATGTTCTTGATGTAGTCGGCGTGGCCGGGGCAGTCGACGTGCGCGTAGTGCCGCTTGGCGGTCTGGTACTCGACGTGCGCCACGGCGATCGTGATGCCGCGCTCGCGCTCCTCGGGGGCGTTGTCGATGCTGTCGAACGTCCGGATCGAGGCGAGACCCTTCTTCCCGAGGACCATCGTGATGGCCGCGGTGAGCGTCGTCTTGCCGTGATCGATGTGCCCGATCGTGCCGACGTTGATGTGCGGTTTATCTCGTGTGAACTTTTCCTTTGCCATACCTTCTCTCCTTTGGTCCTTCGATGGTGGACGTTGCTGTTTTCAATGCAGGGGTTATGCGGGCACGCTTTCCTTGCCCTTGACTTTTTCGATGATCTGCTCGGCGATGTTCTTCGGCACCTCTTCGTAGTACGCGAACTGCATCGAGTAGATCGCCCGGCCCTGCGTCATGGACCGGAGGACCGTCGAATAGCCGAACATGTCCGAGAGCGGCACCTTCGCCTTGATGATTTGCGCGTCCTTCCGCGACGAGAGGCCCTCGATCTTCCCCCTGCGCGAGCTCAGGTCGCCCATGACGTCGCCCATGTAATCCTCGGGGGTCACGACCTCCACTTCCATGATCGGCTCCAGGAGGACGGGGTGGGCCTTCCTGGCGGCTTCCTTGAACGCCATCGAGCCCGCGATCTTGAACGCCATCTCCGACGAGTCCACGTCGTGGTACGATCCGTCGAACAGCTTGATCTTGATGTCTTCGACCGGGTACCCGGCCAGCACGCCGTTGCGCATGGCCTCGACGATGCCTTCCGAGACCGGGTTGATGAATTCCTTCGGGATCACGCCGCCGACGATCGCGTTCTCGAACTCGTATCCCTTGCCCTTCTCGTTCGGCTCGACCTCGATCCAGACGTGGCCGAACTGGCCGCGGCCGCCCGACTGGCGGACGAACTTGCCCTCCTGCTGGACCTTCCTGCGGATCGTTTCCTTGTACGCGACCTGCGGCTTGCCGACGTTGGCTTCGACGCGGAACTCGCGCTTCATCCGGTCGACGATGATTTCCAGGTGCAGTTCGCCCATGCCGCTGATGATCGTCTGGCCCGTCTCCTCGTCGGTGTTGACGCGGAACGTCGGGTCCTCCTCGGAGAGTTTCGCCAGGGCCTCGCCCATCTTCTCCTGGTCGGCCTTCGTCTTCGGCTCGATCGCCACGGAGATGACCGGCTGCGGGAACTCCATCTTCTCGAGGATGATCGGGTCCGATTCGTCGCAGAGCGTCTCGCCGGTCTTGGTGGACTTCAGCCCCACGATGGCGATGATGTCGCCCGCGAACGCCTCGTCGATGTCCTCGCGGTGGTTGGCGTGCATCCGCAGAAGCCGCCCGACGCGCTCGCGCTTGTCGGAGATCGGGTTATAGATGTAGGAGCCGCTCTTCAGGGTTCCGGTGTAGATGCGGGCGAACGTCAGCCGCCCGACGTACGGGTCGGTCATGATCTTGAACGCCAGCCCCGTGATCTTCTCGGTGTCGGAGACCTTCCGGACGATGCGGTCCCGCATGTTGATGTGATGCCCTTCCACTTCCCCGCCGCCCAGGTCCAGCGGGCACGGGAGGAACGCCACGATGGCGTCGAGAAGGCTCTGCACGCCCTTGTTCTTGAAGGACGAACCGCACAGGACCGGGATGATGTTGACCTTGAGACACGACCGGCGGAGCACGACGCGGATCTCGTCGGGGGAAATGTCCTTCCCCTCGAGGTATTTTTCGAGCAGCGTGTCGTCCTCGTCGGAGACCGCCTCGAGCATCTTGGTGCGGTACTCCTGCGCCTTCGCCTTCATTCCGGTGGGTATGTCGAGGTCCTCGAAGACGGTGCCCTGCGTGCCGTCGGTGAAGACGCGCGCTTTCATCGTGATCAGGTCGATGATGCCGGTGAACATGTCGCCCTCGCCGAGCGGGATCTGGATCGGGACCGCGTTCGCCCCGAGCCTGCTCCGCATCATGGCGATGCAATTGTAGAAATCCGCCCCGATCCTGTCCATCTTGTTGACGAACGCCATCCGGGGCACGCCGTACTTGTCCGCCTGCCGCCAGACCGTCTCGGACTGGGGTTCGACGCCGCCCACGGCGCAGAAAAGGGCGACCGCGCCGTCGAGGATGCGCAGCGAGCGCTCGACCTCGACCGTGAAGTCGACGTGGCCGGGCGTATCGATGATGTTGATGCGGTGGTTGTTCCAGGAACACGTCGTCGCGGCGCTCGTGATCGTGATGCCGCGCTCCTTCTCCTGCTCCATCCAGTCCATCGTGGCCGCGCCGTCATGCACCTCACCCATGCGATGGAGGATGCCCGTATAGAACAGGATCCGTTCCGTCGTGGTGGTCTTGCCGGCATCGATGTGGGCCATGATGCCGATATTGCGCGTCTTTTCGAGTGAAATGGCTCTGGGCATACTAAAAGGTGTTTTCTTCTCTATTTCAATGTTCTATGGCGTCCTTACCACTTGAAGTGGGCGAACGCCTTGTTCGCTTCGGCCATCTTGTGCGTGTCTTCCTTCTTCTTCACCGCGCTGCCCTCGTTGTTGGCGGCCGCCATGAACTCCGCGGCGAGCTTGAGCTGCATCGACTTGTCCTTGCGGTCCGAGGCGTAGGCGATGATCCACCGGAACGCCAGGGCCGTGCTGCGGTCCGGTCGGACTTCCGTCGGGATCTGGTAGGTCGCGCCGCCCACGCGGCGGGCGCGGATCTCGAGGAGCGGCTTCACGTTGCTGATCGCCTTCTTGAACACTTCCACCCCGGGCTGCTTCGTCCGCTGTTCGACGATGTCGAACGCGCCGTAGACGATGCTGCGGGCGAGGTGTTTCTTCCCCTCCTTCAGCACGGAGTTGATGAATTTCGACACCAGGAGATCCCCGTACTTCGGGTCGGGGCTCTTGATTCTCTTCGAGGCAGTTTTCTTTCGCATGGTCGTTTACTTCGCTTTCTTCGCGCCGTATTTCGAGCGCCCCTGTTTCCTGTCCGTCACGCCGGCCGTATCGAGGGAGCCCCGGATGATGTGGTACCGGACGCCGGGAAGGTCCTTGACCCTGCCGCCGCGGATCAGCACGATCGAGTGCTCCTGCAGGTTATGGCCCTCACCCGGGATGTACGCCGTCACCTCGAGGCTGTTCGTCAGGCGGACGCGCGCCACTTTGCGCAGCGCCGAGTTCGGTTTTTTCGGCGTCGTGGTATAGACGCGCGTGCAGACGCCGCGCTTCTGCGGCGAACTTTCCAGCGCGGGGGATTTACTTTTGAAAGTAACTTTTTCCCTGCTAAACCGGATTAATTGGTTAATCGTAGGCAACGGAGGTACTCCAAAATATGAAAAAGCTTATAAATTTAATAAAAAAAATGGAAATAGTCAATATCCACCCCACCTTTTTCACCCCGGGGTTTTTTACTCATTCGACGGTCGTTTTTTCGCTCTTTTTGACCTTTTTCCGATCCTGGATCTCCTGTTCTGCCAGCGCCTCGAGCGTTACGGGCGTTTCCTCGTCCCGGGGGCTCACAATGATGTTCCGGAACTTCTTCAACCCGGTCCCGGCGGGGATCAGGTGCCCCATGATGACGTTTTCCTTGAGGCCGAGGAGGTGGTCGACCTTGCTGGCGATGGCCGCGTCCGTGAGGACCTTGGTGGTCTCCTGGAACGACGCCGCCGAGATGAAGCTGTCCGTGGAGAGGGCCGCCTGGGTGATGCCGAGCAGGACCGGTTCGGCGGTCGCCGCCTCCGCGTCCTTGGACTCCGCGATTTTCTTGCTCTTCTTCCTCAGGTCGGTGTTGATCTCGCGGACCTTCTTCTTCGCGATGATCTGGCCGTTCTTCAGCTTCGCGTCGCCCTTGTTGGTGACGATGACCTGGTCCTTCAGTGTCTCGTTCTCGACGTTGATCCCGAGCGAATCGACGTAATCGTCCTCGAGGAAGCGCGTGTCGCCGGCGTCGATGACCCTCACCTTCTGCATCATCTGGCGCACGATGACCTCGATGTGCTTGTCGTTGATCTTCACGCCCTGCATCCTGTACACCTCCTGGATTTCATTCACGAGGTATTCCTGCACGGCGCCGACGCCCTTGATCCTCAGGATGTCATGGGGGTCGATGGCCCCGTCGGAGAGACGCTCGCCGGCCCGGATGACGTCGTTCTCCTGGACCAGGACGTGCTTGCCGAGGGGGACCATGTACTTCCGCTCGTCGTGGCCGTCGTGGCTCTTGACGACGATCTCGCGCGATCCCCTCTTCTGGGGTCCGAACCGGATGGTGCCGTCGATCTCCGAGACGATCGCGGGATCGGCCGGGCTCCGGGCCTCGAAGAGCTCGGTGACCCTGGGGAGGCCGCCGGTGATGTCACGCGTTTTACCGCTGTCCCGTGGAATTTTGACCAGAATCGTGCCCGCGGCGACCTCGTCGCCGTCGTTGACGCCGAGGTGGGCCCGGGTCGGGATGATGTAGTTCCCGAGCTTCTGGCCCTTCGCGTCCTCGACCAGGATCATCGGGCTGAGGGTCCGGTCGCGGGAATCGATGACGACCTTCTGGATATGGCCCGTCTGTTCGTCGGGCTCCTCCCTGTAGGTCGCGTTCTCCTTCAGGTCGTGGTAGCGGACCTTCCCGGGGTGCTCGGAGATGATGACGGCGTTGTACGGGTCCCATTCGTAGATGATTTCACCGCGCTTGACCTGGGCGCCGTCAGCCAGCAGCAGCGTGGCGCCGTAGGGAACGTCGTACTTCGTGAGCACGCGGTTGTCGGGGTCGATCACGTTCGCGATGCCGCTCCTGCCCAGGACGATCGATTTGCCCTCGGCGTCGGTCTGCTTGAGGAACTTGACGCCCTCGTACCGGATCCGGCCGTCGAATTTCGAAACGATCTGCGACTGCGTCGCGATCAGGCTCGCGGTGCCCCCCGTGTGGAAGGTGCGCAGTGTGAGCTGTGTGCCCGGTTCCCCGATCGACTGGGCCCCGAGGATGCCGACCGGCTCGCCGATCTCGACGATCGCCGAGGTGGTCAGGTTCCGGCCGTAACACTTCGCGCAGACCCCTCGCGCCGCTTCGCACGTGAGGACGGAGCGGATCTCGACCGCCTCGATGGAGGTCGCCGCGATGGCGTTGCGCCTTCACCTCGTCGATTTCATCGGCCGCTTTCACGAGGACCTTCCGGGAAATCGGGTCGACGACGTCGCGGACGGCCACGCGGCCGAGGATGCGTTCGGCCAGGGGCTCCTTCACGTCCTCCCCTTCCTTGAGCGCGCCCGTGAGCACGCCGCGGATGGTGCCGCAGTCGACCTGCGAGATGATGACGTCCTGCGCGACGTCGACCAGGCGGCGCGTCAGGTACCCGGCGTCCGCGGTCTTGAGGGCCGTGTCGGCGAGGCCCTTCCTGGCGCCGTGCGTCGAAATGAAGTACTCGAGGATCGAGAGACCTTCGCGGAAGTTTGCGATGATCGGGTTTTCGATCAGTTCCCCGGTGGCCCCGGACATGCTCTTCTGCGGCTTGGCCATCAAACCGCGCATGCCGGCCAGCTGGCGGACCTGCTCCTTCGAACCCCGCGCGCCGGAATCGACCATCATATAGAGCGAGTTGAAACCGTCCTCGGCGTGCTGGAGCGCGTCGAAGAGCCGCTCGGCCACGCGGTTGGTCGCGCGTGTCCAGATGTCGATGACCTTGTTGTACCGCTCGCCGTTGGTGATGAACCCGCGGAAATACTGGTTTTCGACGCCGTCGACGTCCTTGAGGGCCTTGCCGATGACTTCTTCCTTCTCCCTGGGGATGACGACGTCGTCGACGCCCACCGAGAGCCCGCCCTGCGTGGCGTAGGCGAAGCCCATGTCCTTGAGCTTGTCGAGGAATTCCGCCGTCACCAGGTTGCCGCACGTGCGGAACACCAGCTGGACGATCTGGGTCAGGCGTTTCTTGTTGAGGAGCTCGTTGATGAAACCGATCTCCTGCGGAACGATCTGGTTGAAGAGGACCCGGCCGACCGTCGTTTCGATGAGCTTCCCCTTGATGCGGACCTTGATCCGCGCGTGGAGCCCCACCTGGGCGCAGTCGTAGGCGATGACCACTTCGCCCGGGGACGAGAACGACTTGCCGTCGCCGCGGTCGCCGGTCTTCGATTTCGTGAGGTAGTAACAGCCGAGCACCTGGTCCTGCGTCGGGTGGACGATCGGCGCCCCGTTGGACGGGGAGAGGATGTTATGGCTCGAGAGCATCAGGATCCTGCGCCTCGAGCTGGGCGTCGTACGACAGCGGCACGTGGACGGCCATCTGGTCGCCGTCGAAGTCGGCGTTGAACGCGGTGCAGACCATCGGGTGGACGCGGATCGCCTTCCCCTCGACGAGCACCGGCTGGAACGCCTGGATCCCGAGGCGGTGGAGCGTCGGCGCGCGGTTCAGCAGCACCGGGATGCCCGTCGATGATCCCCTCGAGGATCTCCCAGACTTCCTGCCCCTTCTTGTCGACCATCTTCTTGGCGCTCTTGACGGTCTTGACCAGGCCGCGCTCGATCAGCTTCCTGATGATGAACGGCTTGAAGAGCTCGACCGCCATGTCCTTCGGCAGGCCGCACTCGTGGAGCCGGAGCTCCGGGCCGACGACGATCACCGAGCGGCCGGAATAATCGACGCGCTTGCCGAGGAGGTTCTGGCGGAAACGCCCCTGCTTCCCCTTGAGCATGTCGGAGAGGGACTTGAGCGCGCGGTTGTTGTCGGAGCGCACCGCGTTGACGCGGCGCGAATTGTCGAAGAGCGAATCGACCGCCTCCTGGAGCATCCGCTTCTCGTTCCGGAGGATGACCTCCGGGGCCTTGATTTCGATCAGGCGCTTGAGCCGGTTGTTCCGGATGATGACCCTGCGATACAGGTCGTTCAGGTCGGAGGTCGCGAAACGGCCCCCTTCGAGCGGCACCAGCGGCCGGAGCTCGGGCGGGATCACGGGGACCACGTCGAGCACCATCCACTCGGGCTTGTTGAGGGCGCCCTCCTCGCGTTCCCTGAAGGCCTCGACGACCTTCAGCCGCTTCAGGAGTTCCTGCTTCTTCTGGACGGACGTTTCGATCTTGACCGTCGTCCTCAGGTCCACGGCGAGTTCCTCGATGGCGACCCGCTTGAGGAGGTCCTTGATGGCGTCGCCGCCGATCTTCGCGATGAACTTCTTCTCGTCGGTGTCGTCCAGGTGCTGGTTCTTTTCCGGCAGGCTGGCGAGGATTTCGTAGTACTGCTCCTCGGAGAGCAGGTTGAGCCGCTGGAGGCCGGTCGTCCCGGGCTGCACCACAACGTACGATTCGTAGTAAATGATCCGTCTCGAGGTCCTTGCCCGTCAGACCGAGGATGTTCGCGATCTTCGAGGGTGCCGACTTGAAGTACCAGATGTGCACGATCGGCACCGCGAGCGCGATGTGCCCCATCCGCTCCCTGCGGACGCTCTTCTGGGTGACTTCGACGCCGCAGCGGTCGCAGACGATCCCCTTGTAGCGGATCCTCTTGTACTTCCCGCAGTGGCACTCCCAGTCCCTGATCGGGCCGAAGATCTTCTCGCAGAAGAGACCGTCCTTCTCCGGCCGGAACGACCGGTAGTTGATGGTCTCGGGCTTGGTCACTTCCCCGTGGGACCGTGGAGAGAATCAGGTCCGAGGAAGCGAGCGTGATCGTGATCTTCGAAAAGTTCTTGCTGATCGTTGCGTCGTGAGACGATAACACCATGCGATCGCTCTCCTTATTCGATTTTAATGTCGAGTCCGAGCCCCATCAGTTCCCTGACGAGGACGTTGAATGATTCGGGCACGTTCGGTTCCGGGAGGTTGTCCCCCTTGACGATCGCCTCGTAGAGCTTGGCGCGGCCGTAGACGTCGTCGCTCTTCACCGTCAGGATCTCCTGGAGGATGTTCGCCGCGCCGTACGCCTCGAGCGCCCACACCTCCATCTCCCCGAACCGCTGGCCGCCGAACTGCGCCTTGCCGCCGAGGGGCTGCTGGGTGATGAGCGAGTAGGGCCCGATGGACCGGGCGTGGATCTTGTCGTCGACCAGGTGCGAGAGCTTCATCATGTAAATGTACCCGACCGACACCTCGTGGTCGAGCGGTCTCGCCGCTCCGCCCGTCGATCAGCTTCGCCTTGGCCTTCGGGATGCCCGGACTTCACGAGTTCCGCCGTCACTTCCTCCCACGTGGCGCCGTCGAAGATCGGGCTCGAATACTTCTGTCCCAGGCGTTTCCCGGCCCACCCGAGGGCGGTTTCGAAGAGCTGCCCGAGGTTCATCCTGGAGGGCACGCCCAGCGGGTTCAGCACGATGTCGATCGGCGTGCCGTCGGGCATGAACGGCATGTCCTCGGTGGGCACGATCTTGGCGACGACGCCCTTGTTCCCGTGCCGGCCCGCCATCTTGTCGCCGACCGCGAGCTTGCGCTTCTTCGCGACGTAGACCTTCGCCATCTGCACGATCCCCGAGGGGAGCTCGTCGCCGATGAGGATCTTGGTCTTCTCGTGCTTGTAGTATTCCTCGATGTCGTTGATGTGCTGCGAAATAGTTGTCGTAGATCTTCACGACGAGGGCGTTCTTCTTCTTGTCCTCCACCCAGTCCTTCGTCGGGTCGAGCTTCTCCGGGTCGGCCATCGACGAGAAGGTGTCCGCCTTGAGGAGCGTGCCGGACCGCAGGACCATTTCGCCGTCGACGTTCCGGATCCCGGCGGACTTTTCGCCGTCGAGGAACAGGCCGAGCTTGAGCCCGAGCTTGTCGTGGGTGTCCTTCAGGGCCTTCTTCTGCGCCTTCTCGAGCTGGTCGGTCAGCCGCTTGTCTTCCTTCTTGGATTCGGCGTCCTTCCGCTTGCGGCTGAAGAGCTTCGTCGCGATGACGATGCCCTTCATCCCCGGAGGCGCCTTGAGCGACGCGTCCTTGACGTCGCCGGCCTTTTCGCCGAAGATCGCCTTGAGCAGTTTCTCCTCGGGCGTCGGATTCCGTCTCGCCCTTGGGCGTGATCTTGCCGATCAGGATGTCGCCTTCGAGGACCTCGGCGCCGACCCGGATGACCCCGTTCTCGTCGAGGTCCTTCACGGCCTCCTCGCTCACGTTCGGGATCTCCCGCGTCAGCTCCTCCTCGCCGCGCTTGGTGTCGCGGACCTGGAGGTCGAACTCCTCGATGTGCAGCGAGGTGAAGGTGTCCTCCGCCACGGCGCTCTCGTTGATGACGATGGCGTCCTCGAAGTTGTAGCCGCGCCACGGCATGAACGCCACGAGCACGTTCCGGCCGAGGGCCAGTTCGCCGTTGTTCGTGGCGCAGCCGTCGGCCAGGATGTCGCCCTTCTTGAATTTCTGCCCGGGCTTGACGATGGCGCGCTGGTTGATCGCGGTGTCCTGGTTCGTCCGGAAGAACTTGACGAGCTGGTACGAGACCCGCTTCTTGTCCTCGAAGCTCGCGAGGGCCTCGTGGCTCATGTCGTCGATGTCGTAGTTGACGATGATCGTGTTGGCGTCGACGTACTCCACCGATCCGTTGCGCTCGGCGACCACCATGGTGCGGGCGTCGCGCGCGATCTTCTCCTCCATGCCCGTGCCCACGATCGGCGCCTCGGGCCGGAGCAGCGGGACCGCCTGGCGCTGCATGTTCGATCCCATCAGGGCGCGGTTGGCGTCGTCGTGCTCCAGGAACGGGATGAGGGCCGCGGCGGCCGAGACGATCTGGTTCGGCGCCACGTCCATGTACTGGATCTCCTCCGGCTTGGCCATCGCGTACTCGGACTTCAGCCTCGCCTTGATCTTCTCGTCGGTGAATTTGCCCTTCTCGTCGAGCGATCGCGTTCGCCTGCGCGATGGTGTAGATGTCCTCCTTCTCGGCGGTCAGGTACTCGATGTCTGTCGGAGACCTTTCCGCCCTTCGCGGTGCGGTAGGGCGTCTCGATGAAACCGAACTCGTTCACCCGCGCGTGGATGCACAGCGACGAAATCAGGCCGATGTTCGGGCCCTCGGGCGTCTCGATCGGGCAGAGCCGGCCGTAGTGGGTGTAGTGAACGTCGCGGACTTCGAACCCCGCGCGCTCGCGCGTCAGGCCGCCCGGTCCAAGGGCGGACATCCTCCGCTTGTGCGTGATTTCCGCCAGCGGGTTGGTCTGGTCCATGAACTGCGAGAGCTGGTTGGTCCCGAAGAACGCGTTGATGACGCTCGTGATGGTCCTGGCGTTCACCAGGTCCTGCGGGGTGACCTTTTCCTGGTCCCGCAGGCCGAGGCGTTCCCGGATCGTGCGGGCCATGCGGGCGAGGCCGATGTTGAACTGCTGGCCGATCTGTTCCCCGACGGTGCGCACGCGCCGGTTGCCGAGGTGATCGATGTCGTCGACCGTCTTGCGGCCCTCCTGCAGGTCGAGGAGGTAGTTGATGATCGCGATGATGTCCTCCCTGGTGAGGGTCGTCGACGGTGCCGGGGACGGTCAGGTTCAGCTTCGAATTCATCCGGTACCGGCCGACATCGCCGAGGTCGTAGCGTTTCTCGTTGAAGAAGAGCCGTTCGAGGAGGTTTTTCGCCGTTTCGAGGTCGGGCGCTTCGCCTGAGCGCAGCTGCTGGTAGATGGCGTTGAGGGCCTCCTCGTCGGAGCGCGAGGTGTCCTTCTGGATGGTGTTCGCGATGACCGAACTCTCGCCCGTCCCCTCGGACTTGAGGAAGCGGATCTTCCGCACGTCGGCCTTCTTGACCCGTCTTCAGCAGGTCCTCGGTGAACTCCTGGTCCTTGCTGATGAAGATCTCGCCGGTCTTCTTGTCGAACACGTCGCTGCAGACGCTCCGGCCGATGTAGTCCTTCAGATCGCCTTCTGGGCGTCGACCTCCTCGACGAGGTTGAACAGCTTCAGGATCTCGTCGTCGGTCGAATAGCCGAGCGCGCGAAGGAGCGTCGTGACCGGGAACTTCTTCTTCCGGTCGATGTAGACGTACATCACGTTGCTGATGTCGGTCGTGAACTCGACCCACGATCCGCGGAACGGGATCACGCTGCGCGGAGTAGATCGACATGCCGTTGGGATGAATCGATTCGTCGAAGAACACGCCGGGCGAGCGGTGCAACTGGCTCACGACCACGCGCTCGGCGCCGTTGATGATGTAGGTGCCCCTGTGGGTCATCATCGGGAGGTTGCCGAGGTAGACTTCCTGCTCGATGGTGTCCACGTAACTCTTCCCGTCGTCGCTCTTCGTCGAGAGCCGGAGCTTGGCCTTCAGCGGGACCGCGTACGTGAGCCCGCGCTCCTGGCATTCGATGACGGAGTACTTCGGTTTCTCGACGTAGTACTCGACGAACTCGAGGAGATAATTTTCCCGCGCGTCGGTGAGCGGGAAATTCATTTTGAAAATCTGCTGGAGGCCCCTGTTCTGCCTCTTCTCCGGCGGGATCCCCGCCTGGAGGAAACTGTCCCACGAATCCGTCTGGACGTTGAGGAGGTCCGGATACTGGATGACGGAATCGATGATCCCGAAGGAAATCCTGCCGTTTGAGTTTTTTTCCGCGACTTTCAAGGAAACACCCTCTGGTTGTTGGTACTGTTCACGATATCCCGGGGCGCATGGCCCCGACGTGCCCGGGAAAAACAGGAAACCGATAACCGGTCCTGAGACCGGTTACCGGTTACCTACCGCCGAATCGGGAGTACAAATGGTGACTCTTCGGACCGCCGTGCATTGCGAGACACCGGCGGGGAGGCGTTATTTCAGCTCGACCGTTGCTCCGGCTTCCTCGAGCTCTTTCCTCAGTTTGTCCGCCTCGTCCTTCGAAATCGATTCCTTCACGTTCTTCGGCGCACCGTCGACCAGGTCCTTCGCCTCCTTGAGGCCGAGGCCGGTCGCCGCGCGAACGACCTTGATGACGTTGATCTTCTGAGCGCCCGAGCTCTTCAGGACGACGGTGAACTCGGTCTGCGCTTCGGCGGCGGGGGCCGCGGCGGCCGCGCCGGCCATCATCCCTCCGCCCATCATCATCGGGGCGGCGGCGGTGACGCCGAACTTCTCTTCGAGGGCCTTCTTGAGTTCGGAGGCCTCGATGAGCGTGAGCTTTTCGATTTTTTCGACGATTTCCAGAACTGCTGACATGGTGATTTCTCCTTTGTGTTTTCAGTTGATTTTCAGATACTGGGTTGCCGGCCGGTGAGCTGCCTCAGGCCGCCTTCTTCTTTTCGATGGCATCGATGACGCTGACCAGGTCGCGCATGACGGCGTTGATGGCGCCGACCACGCCCGTCACCGGGGACTGGATGCTCCCCAGGATGCCTGCGATGATCTCCTTCCGTGTCGGGAGCTTCGCGATCTCGTCGAGCTGGGCGCCCTCGTAGACGCGGTTCTCCAGCACGCAGACCTTCACGCGGAGCTTGTCGTTCTTCTCCCGGAACTTCTTGATGATCTTCGCCGGCGCGACAGGATCGTCGTACCCGAACGCGATGGCGGTGGGTTGATGCAGGTGGCCGGCGACCTTGTCGAAGCCGGCCAGGTCCGCCAGGGCTTTCCGGGCGAGCGTGTTCTTGACGACCTGGTAGTCGACATTCGACTTCCGGAATTCCCGGCGGAGCTCGCTGACCTGCTCGACCGTGATCCCCGTGAAATCGGCGAAGAACATGCTCTTGGCCCGTTCCGCCCGTTGTTTCACCGCGGCAATGATCTGTTCTTTTTCAGACCGTTTCATGGTATCCTCTGTTGTACTGCGTCTGGCACCCTGAGAAGCGTCCGTGGAGGCGGACACAGGGGGCCGTGTATGGTGTTGAGTGCGTAATAATCTATTATAGGCCGGTCAATGCGCCCCGATGACGGACCTGTCCACCGGTATGCCGGGTCCCATCGTGCTCGAGAGCGTGACGCTGCGGACATACTGTCCCTTCGCCGACGAGGGCTTCGCCTTGATGATGGTGTCGAGGAACCGGTTGATGTTGTCGACGAGTTTCGGAGCCTCGAAATCGGCCTTGCCGACCGAGGCGTGGACGATGCCGGATTTGTCGACCCGGAATTCGATCTTGCCGGCCTTCACCTCGGTGACGGCCTTTGCCACGTCGGCCGTGACGGTGCCGCTCTTCGGGTTCGGCATGAGCCCCCTGGGGCCCAGCACCTTCCCGAGCTTGCCGACCTCGCCCATGACGTCGGGCGACGCGATGATGACGTCGATGTCGGCCCACCCGGCCTGTATCTTTTCGACATACTCCTGCAGCCCGGCGTGATCGGCGCCCGCGGCCTTCGCCTCGGCGTCCTTCGGGGGCCTGGTCAGGACCAGGACCCGTACGGCCCTGCCGATCCCGTGCGGGAGGACGACGGTGCCGCGGATCGCCTGGTCGGCCTTCTTCGGGATCGACCCCGAGGCGGACCGCGATGTCCACGGACTCCCTGAATTTTGCGCTCGCCGTCTGCTTCACGATGGCGACGGCTTCCTCGACGGTGTATGCTTTCGTCCTGTCGACCTTCGGATCGACGGCCCTGTAGCGTTTGCTGCGATGGATCATGATGTCCTCTTGAGTTGTGGTGCGATCGCCCTCTGACGCCGCGTCCGGGCGCCGGGCTCCCACGGGTGAATTACTGTTCTATTAATCCTCGACCGTGATGCCCATGCTCCGCGCCGTGCCAGCGACCATCTTCATCGCGGCCTCGACGTCGTTGGCGTTCAGGTCGGGCATCTTCAGCTCCGCGATCTCGCGGACCTGCGTCCGGGTCACCTTCCCGACCTTGTTCCGGTTCGGCTCGCCGGAACCCTTCTCCACCTTCGCCGCCTTCGCGAGCAGGATCGCGCCGGAGGTGTCTTGGTGATGAACGTGAACGACTTGTCGGAAAAGACCGTGATCACCACCGGAATGATCAGTCCCTGCTTGTCCTTGGTCCTGGCGTTGAACTGCTTGCAGAACTCCATGATGTTGACGCCCTTCTGACCGAGCGCCGGGCCGATCGGGGGGGCGGGATTCGCCTGAGCCGGCGGGGATCTGCAGCTTGATGAATCCTGTTATCTTTTTCATGGCATCTCCGGGATCGACCCTGTCAGTTATTTTTCTATTTCGACCTGGCTGAAATCCAGTTCGACCGGGGTCTTGCGGCCGAAAATACTCACCATCACCTTCACTTTCATCTTCTCCTCATTCATGTCCTGGACGAAGCCGGTGAAATTGTTGAACGGCCCGTCGACGACCTTGACCGCCTCGCCGATGTGGAACGGGATCTCCATCAGCTCCACGTCCTTCCGTTCCTCCATCCTGCCGATGCAGCCGCCGCACCTCGTCGGGCTGGAGCGGAGCCGGATTCGTCCCTGCGGGCCCACGAAGCCGATCACGCCGGGGGCGTTCAGGATGAGGTGCTTCGTCTCCTTGTCGAGCACGGCCTCCACGAGGATGTAGCCGGGGAAAAACTTCTTCATCTTGCTCTTCTTCTTCCCGTCCTTCATCTCGATGACTTTTTCCGACGGAATCAGCACGCGCTGATCCGCTCCTCGAGCCGGGCCATCTTGATCTCGTTCTCGAGGTATGCCTTCACCTTGTTCTCGTGGCCGGAGTATGTTCGGACGGCGTACCAGCGTTTTCCGTTCGGCGTCGTCATGCGCGAGTTTACTGGACGATCTTCAGGACGTTGCTCACCAGGATGTCCACGCCGTACACGAACAGGGCGATGACCCCGCAGACGATGATGACGACGAGGGTGGACTCCTGCAGTTCTTCCCGCGGGGCCAGGTGACCTTCCTCATCTCCTTCACGACGTCGGTAAAAAAGTTGATAATTTTCTCTTTCATCTCCGGTCTTTCAAATAACGATGCCGTCAGTCGAGCACGTCAGGAGGGAGTCGAACCCCCAACCTGCGGTTTTGGAGACCGCTGCTCTAGCCAATTGAGCTACTGACGTAGGTATCTTACTTGGTTTCTTTATGCGGGGTATGCTTGTTGCACCACGGGCAGTACTTCTTGTACTCAACCCGTCCGGTCTGCTTCTTCTTGTTCTTCGTGGTAGTATAGTTGCGCCGCTTGCAGTCCGTGCATTCTAAAGTAATGATGTCTCGCATATCGTCGATCCGTTACATTTCCTCGTTCTAGCTGATTCGTTGAGCTTGCGATCGGGATTGAACCGATGACCTCTTCCTTACCAAGGAAGTGCTCTACCAACTGAGCTACGCAAGCGACTCAGGCACTTGGAGCGGGAGACGGGACTCGAACCCGCGACCAACAGCTTGGAAGGCTGTGACTCTACCAACTGAGTTACTCCCGCATGCATACCATTCCGCTCATTCAAGACTCGTCCACATCCAGCGACTATCCATTCAGTCCTGCAAAACGTGTGGGCAGGGGAGGATTCGAACCTCCGAAGGCATGAGCCGTCAGATTTACAGTCTGATGCGTTTGACCGCTTCGCTACCTGCCCGCTGTCTTGCGTCCCCCCTGGTTCGAGATCCGTTCATCCGCGACCGGCGGGCACCGGTGCGACGCGGGCGATTGAGACCGCGCGTCGAGCGATGTCGAGCCGATGAGAGGACTTGAACCTCCAACCAGCTGATTACAAATCAGCTGCTCTACCATTGAGCTACATCGGCGTCCGGCTCCGGACGGCGAATCACGCAAACGGATCGGCCGCGCTCCGCCGGTTCAACCGGAAAAATGGCGAACTCACCCCCCGCTGAGTGTCTCGTGTGATCGACGAACGTGAAAATTTTCGACCTTTGAGGGGGGGACTTTTTTCCAATCAAGCCTATCAATATAATATTTTTTGTCAAAATGTCAAAGATTTTCATGAGATTTTCCAATTATCCTGCCCACCCCGGTGAATGGACGGCGAAATACGGCCATTTTGGCCGCAATGGGGATTTCTCCCCATTGCGCACCGGGGCGCGGTTCAGGGGGCCAGACGGCCGAGGAGGGTCCGGGCTTCCGGGAAATCCGGCCTGATCGCGAGCGCGCGGCCCGCCGCCCGGATCGCGTCGGGGAGCATGCCGCGCCGCTCGAGGTAGAGGGCGGTGCCAAGCTCGGCCCTCGCGGCGAGGCCCGTGATGCCGTCAGTGTAGCGGTCGGTCCGGGAGGGTGGATCGATGACGACCGGGACATCGCGCCAGAGGTCCGCGTCCCCCTCCCTCCTGAGCCGGAAGCTCAGGCCGTGCGGCACGCGGACATACCCCGGCGTGTATTGCGGTTCGATCTCCGCGGTCACGTAGACGGAGCGCGCGGAGTAATGGCGGGAGATCATCCCCGCGATGAGGCCCGCGTACCGTGATTCGATCGTGCGGGGATCGTACGGCAGCCCGCGTTCGAACTTGCGGAGTTCCGCGAGGAGCGCCTCCGACTCCGTCCCGAGGCCTTCCAGGAGCGCCGGGTATCGGTTGCGAAGGTACCCGATGTACCAGGAGCGCCTGAGCAGCTCCTTGTCGACGACGATGACATCGGGGCGGAAGCCCTCGACGACCTGCAGGTAGTAGGTGGCCGACACGAAATAGTCCCACTGGTAACTGATGACGATCCCGCCGGGGTCCGCCGAGGCCAGGATCGACCGCGCATACTGTTCGACCACCCGCACTGCGCTCTGGTCGGCCGCTGGATAGGTCCGCACGGCCTGCCATCCCAGGAAGATGCCCGACAGGGCCAGCAGCGCGAGCCGCCGGCGTCCGTTGAGCGCGGTGAGGATGGCGTAGAGGCCCGCCGAGGCCGCGAGCGCCGTGGCGAGATAGGCGAGGAGGAAATAGGATTCGATGTCGTTGATGTCGTAGTTCACCGCGAAGAGCAGGCATCCGGCGAAGAGCAGCGCGATCATGACGAACAGGTCGCGTTCGCGACGGTAGAGGAACCGCAACCCCCAGAGGGCGAGCGCCAGCGGCGCCCAGGAGAACTCAGCGCCGAGGGTGCGGAAAAAGTAGGAGAGTTGTCTCGACGCGGTCTCGGTCGAGGAGAAGATCCACACGCTGTACTGTTTTCCGCCCAGGTGCCGCAGGATCGATTCGGCGTCGACCGGGTTGCCCCAGTTCATGAGGGGTCCGCCGGACGCCCTCACCGGGAGGTAGAGGTAGGCCGAAAGACCGAGGATGAACGCCGGTCCCAGGGACAGGAGGAGCGCGCGGCTCCCCCCCCCTCCCCCCCTCCTCATAAAATAGAGAACGAGGAACGCGGGGGCGAGGTAGATCGTGCTCATGTGGTTGGTGAAGGAAAGGCCCAGGACGTAGGCGAACAGGTGCGCCGTTGCGGGCCGCTCGGGACCCTCCGACTTCGCCTTCCCGACCCGGCGCGGGAAGGCCGAAAGGAAGAGCCAGATCAGGACAACGAGGAAGAGGCCGTGCAGCGGGTAGACTTCGACGGACGCCGACTGCGCCCAGTACGTCTCCGAAAAAGCCAGTGTCAGCGCGCCGAACAGGGCCGACGCGAGCACCGTCACCTCTTCGCCGGCGGCCGGGAGGCCGCCTCCGGGCGCACCTTTCGTCCCGGCGGGCCTGCCCGCCGGCATCCGGTGGCGACCGAGGATCCAGCGCACCATGAGGGCGAACAGGAGGACGCCCGCGGCGGAGCAGGCGGCCGAAAAGAGGTTGAGTTTGAACACCGGCGCGATGTCGGCCGGGAAGTGCGCGGCGAGCCAGGCGAGGACCGTGAAGAGAGGGTAGCCTGTGGGGTGGGGGATGCCGAGTGTCCACGCCACCGTGGAGAGTTCGCCGCTGTCGATGAACACGACGGTGCGGGCCGCGGTGAACGCGTAAAGGAGCGCGACCGCCAGTGCGAGTCCTGCCATCGGGACCCGCCGGGCGACTGATTGTGATGTCATGAATCGGATTTCCGTGAGGGTGGAAAGTAGCGAATTTGCCGCCGAGATGCCAGATACCGGCGGCCGCGCTGCTTGATTCTCAGGGGCACCGTGTCTATATTTCATCACCGTCATTTTTTCCCCTGGAGACGAACGATGCCGAACAAATACTCCGGCAAGCCGGCGACCGGCCTGAAGTTCAAACATATCGTCTATAAGAAGACCGGCCACCGCGTCACGATCGCGATCAACCGGCCCGCCGTCCACAACGCCCTGAATTTCGAAGCGCTGCGCGAACTCGGCAGGGCATTCGAGAACGCCGCCTGGGACGACGAAGCGGCGGTGGTGATCCTCACGGGCACGGGGACGAAGGCCTTCTGCACCGGGGCGGACATCACCGAATGGAAGGAGGATTTTCTTCCGAAACCGGGCGATTTTCACAAGTGGATGGGGGTCTTCATCGAGACGTTCGAGCGCCTGCGGAACATCGGGAAACCGACGATCGCGCGGATCAACGGCATGGCCGTCGGGGGCGGGAACGAACTCCAGATGTCGTGCGACCTCGCCGTCGCCGCCGACGACACCTTCATCCGCCATGTCGGGGTCGCGCGGGGCAGCGTCCCCGCCGCCGGGGCGACGCAGTGGCTGCCGATCATCGTCGGGGACAGGCGCGCGCGGGAGATCCTCTTCCTCTGCGAGGAGATTCCGGCGCGCAAGGCCGTCGAGTGGGGCCTGATCAACCAGGCGGTCCCCAGGAAGGAGCTGGACCGCGCCGTGAACGCGATGGCGGAGAAGCTCGTCAACAAGCTCCCCGAGTCGCTCCGGTACACCAAGCAGCAGCTGAATTTCTGGAAGGACTTTTCCTGGGGGATGACCATCGGGCACGCGAAGGACTGGCTCACGGTCCACACCGGATCCGCGGAGGTGGCCGAGGGGATCACCGCGTTCAACGAAAAGAGACCGATCGACTACGCGAAACTCCGGTCTCCGAAACCCGCCGGGAAGAAATGACCGCCCATCATGCGCAGATCCGACTCGCGGCGGGGATTACGGGCGGGGACATTGAAGGCCGTGCTGGTCGTTTCGGGCTGCCTCCTCCTCGGTAATTCCGACCGGCTTTCACGATCGTTGATCTTCCTCCCCGGCACGCAGCCGGGCACGGTGGACACCGTGGCGTCCGGGGGCGCCGCCTCGTGCGCGATGTGCCACGCCTCCGATCACGGGCGCGTCGTGCCCATCCAGGACGAGTGGGCGGGGTCGATGATGGCTCACGCCGCGCGCGATCCGGTCTTCTACGCGGCGCTCGCGGTCGCGAATAAATATGGCGCGACGCCCGGAGAGAATACCGGCGAGTTCTGCATCCGCTGCCACTCGCCCACCGGGTGGCTCGCCGGACGCTCCGAGGACATCTCCGGACAGGCGCTGCGCGGGACCGACATCGACGGCGTCCAGTGCGACTACTGCCACCGCCTGGTCGACCCGCTCCATCCCGATTCCACCGTCCCGGCGACGGTCTTCCCCGTGCCGGGTTACGGCAACGGCATGCACCTGGTCCAGGCCTCCTCGTCCGCGCGGCGGGGACCGCGCGAAGGTTCCCCCGCCCCCCACGCCGCGATGCAGGACACCTTCCAGTCCTCCGGAGCACTCTGCGGCGTCTGTCACGACGTGAGCAACCCCCTTCACACGCAGGGGCAGGACAGGATCTTCCTCCCGCCCCACGCGTATGCTCCGCTGGAGCGGACCTACAGCGAATGGCTGATGAGTTCCTTCTCCTCGGAGGGACCGGGGGCCACCTGCCAGGGCTGTCACATGGCTGCCGTCGGCGGGTTCGCGGCCTCCATACCGTCGGCGCCCGAACGCGAAGACGTGCGATCGCACGATATGACGGGCGGGAACACGTTCGTCCCCCTCATCCTTCCGGATTTCTGGCCGGGACTCGACTCCTCCCTGCTGCGCGCCGCGAGCGAACGCGCCGCCGCGACGCTACGGCGCGCGGCGATGCTGAGCGCTGACGCGACGAGGGATGACGGGGGGCGTGACGGCCCAGGATCCGGATCACCAACCTCACCGGACACAAGCTCCCGACGGGGTATCCCGAGGGCAGGAGGATGTGGCTCACCATCACCGCCGTGGACGACGCCGGCGACACGCTCTATCGGTCGGGCGTCTACGATACGGCGAGCGCCTCGCTGATCCCGGACCCCGCCGCCGCGGTCTACGAAGCCGTCCACGGCGTGACCGATTCGATGGCCGCCGTGCACGGCCTTTCCCCCGGCCCGACGTTCCTGTTTTCGGTCAACGACACCATCCTGTTCGACAACAGGATCCCCCCGCGGGGATTTACGAACGCGGGGTTCTCGGAGAGGCTGGCCGCGCCGGTCGGCGTCTCGTACGCCGACGGGGCCCACTGGGACGACCGCGAATACCAGCTCCCGGAGGGCGCGTCGCGCGTCACGGCGACCCTCTGGTACCAGACGATGTCCCGGGAGTATGCCTCGTTTCTCAGGGACGAGAACGCCGGGAACCCGATGGACTGGAACGCCTGGGGGGAGAAACTGTACGCCGCCTGGGAGAAACACGGGAGGTCCGCCCCGGCGCTCATCGATTCCCTCGCCATCGACGTGACGGACACGCTCGGCGCCGACGTCCCGGGCGACGCGCGGCTCCCCTCCGGTTACCGGCTCGATCCGGCGTACCCGAATCCGTTCAACTCGACCGTTTCACTGAGGTTCGCCCTCCCGGTCGCTGCCCGGCTCCGCCTCGCAGTCGTGGACATGGCGGGCCGGACTGTCGCGGTCCCGGCCGAGGGCCGGTACGGGCCGGGCGAACACACCATCACCTTTTCCGCGCCCGCGCTGCCGAGTGGCGCGTACATCGTCCGGATGACGGCGGGGCCGTTTTCCGAATCCAGGAAAATTCTGCTAATTCGATAACCATTTGAATATTCACACACTCTGACGGCAACCACCATGTACCAGAACCTCCTCCTCCATTCCGCGCCCCCCGTCGTGACGCTCCAGCTGAACCGGCCCGACGTCCTCAACGCCCTGAACATCGCCCTGATGCGGGAGCTCGTGGAGGCGCTCGAGGCCGCCGACGCGGACGACGCGGTCCGCGCGATCGTCATCACCGGGAACGCGAAGGCGTTCGCCGCGGGCGCCGACATCAGGGAGATGGCCGACGCCTCGGCCATCGACATGCTCCTGCGCGATCAGTTCGCCCGGTGGGACCGGATCCGCCGGATACGGAAACCGCTCATCGCCGCGGTGAGCGGCTTCGCCCTCGGCGGCGGGTGTGAGCTCGCGATGATGTGCGACATCATCGTCGCCTCGGAAACCGCCCGGTTCGGTCAACCCGAGATCGGGATCGGGGTGATGCCGGGGGCCGGGGGGACGCAGCGCCTCACGCGCGCGGTGGGCAAGGCCCGGGCGATGGAAATGGTCCTGACCGGGACGATGATCGACGCCCGGGACGCATTGTCCGCCGGCCTGGTGAACAGGGTCGTGCCCGTCGAGGCGTATCTCGCGGAGGCGCAGTCCCTCGGCGCGCGCGATCGCCGACAAGCCTCCCGTCGCCGTGCGGCTCGCCAAGGAAGCCGTGCTGAAATCGTTCGACACGACGATCGAGGGGGGCCTCGAGTTCGAGAGGAAGAACTTCTACCTCCTGTTCGCCTCGGAGGACCAGAAGGAGGGGATGAAGGCGTTCGTGGAAAAGAGAAAACCGGAATGGAAAGGCCGGTAAGACTCCGGCCGTGGCCGGCGGTTGTCCTCGCCTGTTGTATCTCCGCCGCGTTCACCTCGTGCAGGGAGATCGTCGAGTATGACGACACCCCCCCGCCCGGGTCGGGTGCGCCGATCGTCTGGGAACGGACCGGCGGACCGGACGGGGAGGCGATCCTCGCCCTGAGGGTGGACCCGCTGGGCATCCTGTATGCGGGCGCCGAGAGCGGCAGGCTCTTCCGCTCCGTCACGGACGGCGGCGACTGGGCCAGGATGGACCTCCCTGTCACGGACGGGGCGATCACGGCGATCATCGTCGATCCCCTCCGGCGGATCTTCCTGGCCAACGACGTCCACGGCGTCCTGGTCTCGAACGACGGCGGCGCGACCTGGTCGGAGATGAACGAAGGCCTCACCGACACGGCCATCTACGCGCTGGCCTACCTCCCGAGCGGCGGCCTCGTCGCCGGGAGCGCCCGGGGCGACCTGTGCGTCACCGGGGGAGGCGACTCGCTCTGGTCGAGAATCTTCTCCGCCACCCGTCCCGTGACCTCCCTCCTGGTGATGTCGACGTCGGAAATTTATGCCGGGGTCTGGAGCGGGGGTGTGGTGCGTTTCGGCGTGCAGGGCGGTTCGACGGAGGCGGTGAACGCGGGGCTCCAGGACCTGTACGTCAACGCGATCTACTCGGGCTCGTCCGGGTATCTCTTCGCCGGCACGCGGTCGAGCGGTGTCTACAGGTCCCCGTTCGACACGGTCTTCTGGCAGAACACCGGGGCCGGGAGCATCAGCCGGGAGGTGAACGCGTTCAGGACGAGCCAGTTCGGGGAAATCTTCGCGGGGACGGGAACGGGAGTCTACCTCTCCACCGACGCCGGCCTGCAGTGGATGAAACTGGACACGGGCCTGGGGTCGCAGGAGGTCCGCGCGCTCGCGATCAATGAAACCGGGACGGTGTTCGCCGGCACCGTGGACGGGGTCTACCGCAGCGTCAGGCTCGAGCCGCGGAGCCCTCCCCCATCGTCAGATCACGCGGATTTTCTGCCGAGGTAGAGGTAATACCCGGTCGCCTCGACCGCCGTGAGCAGGATCAGCGAGAGTGTGTCGCGATCGAGCCACGGCCCCATGCCGCCGGGCGGCACGAAGAGCGTGAGGATGATCGTCGCCATCGGCCAGCCCACGGTGAAGATCAGGGCCAGGAAACCCACCGCGGCCAATCCCCCCTTGAGCCCCTCCTCCTGCCAGGTGGCCGTAAAGAGCGTCACGGCGGCCACCGTATGGAGGTAGAAGATGAAGAGCGTGATCACGCCCGGACGCCGAACATCGTTTCTTCGATGGCGCCGCAGAGGATGTGGGCGATGGTGATGTGACCCTCCTGGATCCGCTGCGTGTCGTCCGAGGGGACCACGACGGCGACGTCCATCATCGGCGCGAGCCTTCCCCCGCCACGGCCGAGGAATCCGACGACCTTCATCCCGCGCGCCTTCGCTGCGGCGGCGGCTCTCACGACGTTTTCCGAATTGCCGCTCGTGCTGATGGCGAGGAGGACATCCCCGGGCGCCCCGAGCGCCTCGACCTGACGCGCGAACACGTTGTCGAACCCGATGTCGTTGCCGCCCGCCGTCAGGAGGGAACTGTCGGTGGTCAGGGCGATGGCCGGGAGCGCCGGCCGGCCCGCCATGCTCATGCGGACGACCAGCTCGGCGGCGATGTGCTGGGCGTCGGCCGCGCTGCCCCCGTTCCCGCAGAGCAGGAGCTTGTTGCCGGCGCGGAAGCCGCGCAGCAGGACGTCGATCGCGTCGCGGATCTGCGCGCTGCATTCGGCAGCGATCTTCTGTTTGACGGCGGCGCTCTCCGCCAGCTGTCGCCTGATGAACTCCATGTCCATGAATGCTCCTTCGTCTGTGGCCGGAAAGGGCCGGCCGGCCCGTCGCCTAGCGGCCGATCATCGACGCGACGACGCCCGGGGTGGATTGAAGCGCCTCGGAGAGTTTCCCCGGGTCCTTGCCGCCCGCCGTCGCCATGTGGTCCCTCCCGCCCCCGCCGCCCCCGACGATCCTGGCGATGGCGCCGACGATCTTGCCGGCGGAGAGTTTCCTCCCCGCCACGAGGTCGTCCGTCACGACGCACACGAGGGCGACCTTGTCGCCGATGACGGCGCCGAGCACGCCGACGCCCGAACCGATCCTCTCCCGGAGGCGGTCGCCGAGGTCCTTGAGCGCCTCCATGTCCGGCGTGTCGACGCGATCGAACACAACCTTGAATCCGTCGCACGCGACGCTCCGCTCGAGCAGCGCGTCGAGGCCGGAGGCGGCGTTGTTCACGAGCTTGCGGCTCAGTTCCTTTTTCATCGCCTGGGTTTCGCGGACCGCGCGGTCGATCGCGTCCTGCCGGGCCTGCCGGCCGGCCTCGATCAGGTCGCACGCCGCGATCGAGTCGGCCGACCGGGCGACCGGGGCGGGAGCGGGGTCGCCGGGGGCCGCCGCCCGCTCCAGCTGCCGGAGCAGGTCGTCGCGCTCCGCGAGGAGGGTCTCGAGCTGCCGGTCGAGCATACCCGATTCGGCGATCCTCGCCTCGAGATATTCCCCGAACCCCTGCCCCGTCACCGCCTCGATGCGGCGTACGCCGCTCGAAATGCCGGACTCCGAAACGATCTTGAAAAATCCGAGGGCGCTCGTCGACGGGGAGTGTGTCCCGCCGCAGAGTTCGACGGAAAAGGCGGGATCGATCTCGACGATCCGGACCCTGTGCCCGTATTTTTCGCCGAAGTACATCTTCACGTTCGGGTAGCGACGTTTCGCCTCCTCGATGGTGAGCCATTCCTTCGGATCGTTGAGGGCGTGGACCGGGATGCCGAGCGCGATCTTCTCGTTGACGATGTCCTCGATCGCCCGGATCCTGTCGGCGGGGATCTTGTCGGGCTGGTTGAAATCGAACCGGAGCCTCTCGGGGGCGACGAGGGACCCCTGCTGGTGAAGCTGAGCGCCGAGCACCCTCCTGAGCGCCTCGTGGACGAGGTGGGTCGCGGTGTGGTTCGACGCCGTTTCGGCCCGCCGGTGCCCGTCCACGCGGAGCTCGACCGTTTCGCCGGGCCGCAACGGGCACGGCCGGTCGAGGACGTGCACGATCAGGTCTCCCGACTTCTGGGTGTCCACCACGGCGTACGATTCACCGCCGCCGATGAGGATGCCGCTGTCGCCGACCTGCCCGCCGGACTCGGCGTAGAAGGGCGTCGCCGCCACCACCACCGCGTTACGGTCGGCGGCCGTCACCGTCGCGCTCCCGTCGATCCGTTCGTACCCGGTGAATTCCGTTTTCACGCCCGCCGCGGGGACCTCGAGGTGCCGCGCGCTCTCGCCGTCGTGGAGAAGGCCGACCCCCCGGGGACGCTCCCCGGCGCGGTCCGATCGTCCCGCCCGGCCGGACCGTGACTGCGCCTTCTGCTTTTCCATGAGGGCGGTGAACTGATCCTCGTCCACGGTGAGTCCCTTTTCCGCGGCGATCAGCCTGGTGAGGTCGAACGGGAACCCGTACGTATCATAGAGCTTGAAGGCCTCCGCGGCGGGAAATTCCCCGCCGGCCCCCGGACGTCCCGCCACGGACTCGAAAATTTCGAGCCCCCGGTCGAGCGTGACGTTGAAACCCTCCTCCTCGATCCGGACGATGTTCCGGCAGTGCTCCTGCCGGCTGGCGATTTCGGGGTAGTGTCCCCCGAGGACGCCGGTGACGAACGGAACCACGCGGTGGAGGAAGGGTTCGCGAAGCCCGAGGTTTCGCCCGAAGCGGGACGCGCGGCGGAGGATCCGCCGGATGACGTACCCTCGCCCCTCGTTCGAGGGGATCCCGCCGTCGGCGATCGCGAAGGTGAGCATCCTGGCGTGGTCGGCGATGACCCGCATCGCGACGTCCGACGCCCCGTCGGCGGACCCGGTGTACCGACGGCCGGCCATGGCGGCGATGCCGTCGATGATCGGCATGAAGAGGTCCGTGTCGTAGTTCGAATGTTTTTTCTGGAGGACCGCCGAAATCCGCTCGAAACCCATTCCGGTATCCACATGCTTCGCCGGCAGCGGCGACAGGGCGCCCTTCTCGTCGCGGTCGTACTGGATGAAGACGAGGTTCCAGATCTCCATCACCCGGGGATCGCCCCTGTTCACCAGCGTGCCGCCGGTCCCGTCCGGTGTCAGGTCCACGTGGATCTCCGAACAGGGGCCGCAGGGGCCGGTCTCCCCCATTTCCCAGAAATTGTCCTTCCTGCCGAACCGCAGGATGCGGCCCGCGTCCATGCCCTTCTGGCCGCGCCAGATCTCCCCGGCCTCGTCGTCCGTTTCGTAGACGGTCGCGTAGAGCCGGGCCGGATCGAGGCCCCACTCGCGCGTCAGGAGTTCCCACGCCCACGCGATCGCCTCCTCCTTGTAGTAATCGCCGAACGACCAGTTGCCGAGCATCTCGAAGAAGGTGTGGTGATAGGTGTCCCGTCCCACCTCCTCGAGGTCGTTGTGCTTGCCGCTCACCCGGATGCACTTCTGGGAATCCGCGGCCCGGACGAAGGGTCGCGTCCCCGTGCCGAGGAAGACGTCCTTGAACTGGTTCATCCCCGCGTTCGTGAACAGGAGGGTCGGGTCCCCGGCGGGGATGACCGGGGCGCTCGGGACGATGCTGTGCCCCCGCGTTTTGAAGAATTCCAGGAACGATGTCCTGATGTCGTGAGATGTCATCGGATTGTCGGGTACGCGCGTGATTCAGACTTCGATCTGCGTGGTCAGGTCGATCTCTTCGAGGACCGCGCTGACCCGCACGCAGTTGCGCATCTCCCCCTCGAAGACCATGGCCTTCCCGCTGTGGTGCACCTCCCAGGTGAGGGCCTCGGCTTTCGTCAGGTCGCAACCGGTCGCCTTGATGATCTGGCCGATCACTTCCTCGAAGGTGTGCAATTCATCGTTGAACAGGATCACCTTGGCGGGGGTCTGCACCAGGACGTCGGTGTCGTCGTCCGACTCCAAAGAGACGTGCTGATCAGGCGTTCCGGTGGTCATGGCAAGCAAATTGCGATAGAAATATACGTAAAATTAGAAAGAATAATGGTTTTATGCAAGGCGGGCGTATTGACTTTGGGGCGTGGAGAGGATATATTTGCAGGTAGACCGATCATCTTGTGTCATTCACCCTTTCATGAAATCAGGACTGGCAGCGGGGGCCCTGTCCCTCGCCATTTTTTTTCTTGCGCTGATCATCCAGGTGAACGCTCCGACCGTCCCTGAGCCGGCCGCGGCGCCGCAGGGCGGTGCGTGGAAGGCGTTCGAGTGGTGGTACACGCAGCGGGCCTATCCCAACGCGTTCATCCCGCCGAAAGCCCTGAGAAGGGCCTACGACGAACAACGGAGGATTCGGGCCGCGAAAGGCCGGGACGCCGGCATCTCCTCCAACACCACCGCCTGGGAGTCAATCGGGCCCGACAACATCGGCGGCCGCGTCCTCGCGATCGCCGTCCATCCCTACCAGACGAGCACCGTGTTCGCCGGCTCGGCGAGCGGCGGCCTCTGGAAGAGCGTCACCGGGGGCACCGGCGTGAACCCCTGGTCGTACGTCCCCACGGGCTACCCGGCCCTTTCCATCAGCGCCATCGCGATCGACGAGCTCCACCCCGACACCATGTACATCGGGACCGGCGAGATCAGCCGCTATGTCAGGCCCCTCGTGGGAACGCTCGGCGCCCGGTCGTCCTACGGAATGGGGATCCTCAAATCGACCGACGGCGGTTCCAGCTGGGACACCACGGGCCTGAGCTGGTCGTTCCAGAACATCACCGCCGTGCAGGAAATCGTCATCAACCCCCTCAACCCGGCGACGGTGTTCGCCGCCACCAGCGAGGGCGTTTACCGGTCGACCGACGCCGGCGGATCGTGGGCGGTCTCGAATCCCGAACTGATGGCGATGGACCTGGTGATCAATCCGGCGGACACGACCATCCTCATATCGTCGCACGGCAACCTGAACTCGACGGCCAATCCGGGACTGTACATGACCTTCGACGGGGGGGGCTCCTGGACGAAGCTCGAGGGCGGGCTTCCCTCATCGAATTTCGGAAGGGCGTCGTTGAGCATCTCCCGCTCCAACCCCGACGTGGTGTACGCCGGCGTCTCCAACGGCTCGAGCTCACAGATCATCGGCCTCTACAAGTCCACCGACGGGGGGCTCTCCTGGGCCCTGAAGAGCTCGACCAACTACGTGGGCTCGCAGGGGTGGTACGACAACGTGGTCGCGGTCCACCCTTCCGACCCCGCAACGGTCTACTGCGCGGGATTCGACATCCATAAAACCTCCAATAGCGGCACGAACCTGCCGGCGATCTCCTCCGGGTCGGTCCACGTCGACCACCACGCCATCACGTTCGATCCCTCCGACCCGGGGACCGTCTACTTCGGAACCGACGGCGGGATGTACAAGACCACCGACAACGGTACCACGTTCATCAACCTCAACGCGGGATTCCTCACCACGCAGTTCTATCCCGGGTTCGCGAACGCGGCGGACGACTCGACGATCGCCCTGGGCGGCCTCCAGGACAACGGCACGTTGAAGTACGTCGGTGGACCCTCCTGGATCCCCGTCTGGGGCGGAGACGGCGGGTGGTGCGCGATCGACCCGACGAACAAGAACACGGTGTACGCCGAGACCCAGTACGGGAGAATCGTCCGGTCCTATCTCGGGGGCAGCTCGTTCTCGCAGGTGACCGTCGGTCTGCCGGGCAGTCAGTCGGACTGGAATTTCATACCACCCTTCGTGATCTCGCCGTCGGAGCCGCAGGTCCTCTACGCCGGCAGCCGGAACGTCTACAAGACCACCAACCAGGGCGGTTCGTGGTCCGCGGCGAACGGGGCCCCGTCGCTCAACGGCACCACCGTCGCCTGCATCGGCGTCTCGTGGACGAGTTCCGATACGCTCCTGGCGGGGACAGGCTCCGGGGCCTTCGGCGGCAACCCGCTCTTCCAGATCTTCTCATCCTCCAACGGCGGCGGAGCCTGGACGAACGTCACGGGGCCGCTCCCCAACCGGTATCCGACGGACATTGAATTCGACCCCTCCGACAGCCGGAGGGCGTACCTGACGTACTCCGGGTACGGGACGCCGCACGTCTTCAGGACGACGAACCTCGGCGCCTCCTGGACCGACGTCAGCGCGAACCTTCCCGACCTTCCGCACCAGTGCATCGCGGTCGACCCGGTCTATCCGGAGTATCTCTATGTCGGGACGGACCTCGGGATCTTCCAGAGCAGCGACGGCGGCGCGAACTGGAGCGCGTACGCCGAGGGCATGCCCGACGCGATGGTCCTCGACCTCACCGTTTCACGGGGCAACGACGCGCTGCGAGCCGCTACGTTCGGGAACGGCGTCTACCAGCGCCGGCTCCCGAGGTTCTCGGCGCTGTCCCTCATCTATCCCGTGGGGAACGAGGTGCTCGTCGCCGGCCAGGTGGAACGGATCCGGTGGTCGCAGGAATACACCTCGCTGGTCCGGATCGAGTTTTCGAGCAACGGGGGGGCCGGATGGAGCCTCATCGCTGACAACGTCGCGGCCGCCGCGGGGCATTTCGACTGGACGGTGCCGGCGATCGATACCGACGAGGGGGTGGTGAAGATCAGCAATGCGGCCGGCGGGTCGCCCGCGGACTCCGGCCTCGCGCCGTTCACGATCGTCGTGGACCCGGACCTCCTGGGCGGATGGAACATGGTCTCCGTGCCGGTCCGGCCGGACGACTTCCTGAAGGATTCTCTCTTTCCGACCTCCGTTTCGCGAGCCTACGCCTACGCGAACGGTTACTCCGTCCGCGATACGCTCTCGAACGGGATCAGTTTCTGGTTGAAGTTCAACGGCCCCGAGTTCACCGACCTCACGGGAGAGTCCGTCCTCACCGATTCCGTCAACCTGCTCCCGGGATGGAACATGATCGGGTCCATTTCGCACCCGGTGCCGGTCGACGGTGTCATCGAACGTCCGCCCGGACTCCTCTCATCGCTCATCTACGGGTATCGGAAGGGATACACGGTCGCAGACACGATCATCCCCGGTCGGGGTTACTGGGTGAAGGCCGGATCGGCGGGATCGATCGTGCTGTCGTCGGTCGGGTTCCCCGGAACGACGCTGGGTCCCGGCCGCGCCCCGGCACCGGAGATGAATTCGATCACGATGACGGACGCCGCCGGGTATTCGCAGAGGCTGTACTTTTCTTCCGGCCCGGCCCCGGATCGGCGGTTTACGATGGAACTTCCCCCGGGGGCGCCCGGCGGGGCCGCGGATATCAGATTCGCTTCGGGCGGGATTGCCGAATTTTTCAACGGTGATGACACGAATCCCGGGAGAAGAAAGATCCTCCTCCATCGACTCAGCGCACCCGTCCGGCTGGCCTGGTCGGTCGGTGAGCCCGGCAGCGGATATTTTCTCCTTGACGGAGACCGATTTCTTGCCGATCTTACCGGTCAGGGAACGATCCTCCTGGAGGCCGCTCCGGAGGGAATGACTCTCGGCCGCGGGGTGAAGGACGGAGGCGGGGCGCCGGGAGAGTTCCGGTTGGCGCAGAACTACCCCAACCCGTTCAATCCCGTCACGACAATCGCGTATTCGCTTCCCCGGGCGGCCCGCGTCCGGCTTTCGGTCCACGACAATCTTGGACGGGAGGTCGCCGTCCTTGCAGACGAACCGGAGGCGGCTGGCGAACACAGCCACAGCTGGAACGCGTCATCGCGCGCGAGCGGCATCTATTATTACCGTCTCACGTTCGACGGCCGCTCGCACACCGGAAAAATGTTGCTCCTAAAATAGCACTCACGACTCTCAACGGCTTCGGCGGTGGAAACCGCACTGTTCCACCGGCAGGACCGGAATAATATTCTTCACATCACTCACATTCTTATTCAGGAGGTTGTCATGATTCGTCCGTCACTCGATCGTCGCCGCACCGTGAACGTTGGAGCACTCATCGCGTTCGCGCTGCTCCTGCTCTGCACTCCTTCGGCGTCCAACGCACAGCTCTCCGGGACGTACACCATCGGATCCGGTGGGAATTACGCCTCATTCTCGGCGGCCGTCACGGCCCTCACGACGAGCGGCGTGTCGGGGGCGGTCACGTTCAACGTCTTCAACGGGACCTACAACGAGCAGATTACCATCCCGGCGATCACGGGGGCGAATTCCACGAACACGATCACGTTTCAATCGAATTCGGGCAATCCGGCCGACGTCACCCTCTACTTCACCCCGACGTCGGGGAACAACTATGTCGTGCAGCTCAATGGTGCCGATTACGTCACGTTCCGGGACCTGACGGTCAGCTCCGCGAGCGGTTCAACGTACGCCATCGCCTTCAACATCACGGGTGACGCCGATAACGACCGGATCCTCGACAACCAGATCACCGGGTTTCCCACGGCCAGCAGCAGCGCCAACCAGGCCCTGATCTACTCCCCGGCATCATCCGTCGACAACATCGAGATCAGCGGCAACACCCTCACCGACGGCTCCTGGGGTGTGCAGATCACCGGCACGAGCACCGCCGTGCTCGCCTCCGGCACCCAGGTGAACAACAACACCTTCACCAACCAGGGCTACGGCTACGTGTTCCTGGAGAACCAGTCCGGCGCCAGGGTCAACGGCAACACCGGCACCGGACCCGACGCCGACCGCGGCGCCGAGCTCCAGTACTGCGACGCCGCCCTCCAGGTCCAGAAGAACCGGTTCTCGGTCTCCACCGGCTACGGCATCTACCTCTACTTCTGCGACGGCGGGACAGGCCTGCCCACCCCGCGCGGCAACGTCTCCAACAACATGCTCCAGGTCGGCGGCGGCGGCGGGGCCTACGGCATCACCCTGTATTACTCGACGTACCAGGACGTCTACTTCAACAGCGTCAACATCACCAGTTCCAACGTCACCTCGGGCCTGGGGTTCTACGCCACCGGCACCACCACCAGCGTCAACGTCGTCAACAACGTCTTCGCCAACCCGGGCGGCGGTTACGCCGTCTACGTCGACGCCACCGCCGCGGCCGGCATCACCACCTCCGATTACAACGACCTGTACACCGTCGGCAACTTCATCGGCTACTGGGGGGCGACATCGTACCCGATGCTCTCCGACCTGCAGGCCGCCTCGCTCAAGGACGCCTCGAGCATCTCGGTCTATCCGTCGTTCACCTCCGCGACCGACCTGCACTCGGTCTCCCCCTGGCTCGACGGGGCCGGCACCGCGGTGAGCCCCGCCATCTCGACCGACTACGACGGCGGCGCGCGCTCGGCGCCCCACGACATCGGCGCCGACGAGTTCACCGCCGCGCCCTCGAGCACCACCCCGCTCGCCGGCGCCTATACCATCGGCTCGGGCGGAAACTACGCCACCTTCACCGCGGCCGTCAATGACCTCCTGCTCAAGGGCGTCTCCGCCGCGGTCACGTTCAACGTCATCTCCGACACGTACCTCGAACACTTTTCGCTCACGCCGGTCCCGGGGGCCTCGAGCACCAATACGATCACCTTCACCTCCCAGTCCGGCATCGCCTCTGACGTCATCGTCTACTACGCCGCGGCCGGAGCGTCGGACAACTACGTCGTCTTGTTGTACGGCGCCGACTACGTCCGCATCCAGAACCTGACCCTCGCCGCCAACAGCGTCCCCAACTCCACCTACGCCACCGTCGTCTACTTCGCCGGCGGCGTCGAGGGCGCCAGGGTCGAGGGGAACACCATCATCGGCACCATCACCAACAGCTCCAGCGCCAACCAGACCCTGGTCTACGGACCGGCCTCGCTCTACACCAGCCGCGTCGTCAACGGCAACACGTTCAACGACGGGTCGTGGGCCGTCCAGATCACCGGCTACAGCACCGCGCTGCTCTCCTCCGGCACCCAGGTGAACAACAACACCTTCACCAACCAGGGCTACGGCTACGTGTTCCTGGAGAACCAGTCCGGCGCCAGGGTCAACGGCAACACCGGCACCGGACCCGACGCCGACCGCGGCGCCGAGCTCCAGTACTGCGACGCCGCCCTCCAGGTCCAGAAGAACCGGTTCTCGGTCTCCACCGGCTACGGCATCTACCTCTACTTCTGCGACGGCGGGACCGGCCTGCCCACCCCGCGCGGCAACGTCTCCAACAACATGCTCCAGGTCGGCGGCGGCGGCGGGGCCTACGGCATCACCCTGTATTACTCGACGTACCAGGACGTCTACTTCAACAGCGTCAACATCACCAGTTCCAACGTCACCTCGGGCCTGGGGTTCTACGCCACCGGCACCACCACCAGCGTCAACGTCGTCAACAACGTCTTCGCCAACCCGGGCGGCGGTTACGCCGTCTACGTCGACGCCACCGCCGCGGCCGGCATCACCACCTCCGATTACAACGACCTGTACACCGTCGGCAACTTCATCGGCTACTGGGGGGCGACATCGTACCCGATGCTCTCCGACCTGCAGGCCGCCTCGCTCAAGGACGCCTCGAGCATCTCGGTCTATCCGTCGTTCACCTCCGCGACCGACCTGCACTCGGTCTCCCCCTGGCTCGACGGGGCCGGCACCGCGGTGAGCCCCGCCATCTCGACCGACTACGACGGCGGCGCGCGCTCGGCGCCCCACGACATCGGCGCCGACGAGTTCACCGCCGCGCCCTCGAGCACCACCCCGCTCGCCGGCGCCTATACCATCGGCTCGGGCGGAAACTACGCCACCTTCACCGCGGCCGTCAATGACCTCCTGCTCAAGGGCGTCTCCGCCGCGGTCACGTTCAACGTCATCTCCGACACGTACCTCGAACACTTTTCGCTCACGCCGGTCCCGGGGGCCTCGAGCACCAATACGATCACCTTCACCTCCCAGTCCGGCATCGCCTCTGACGTCATCGTCTACTACGCCGCGGCCGGAGCGTCGGACAACTACGTCGTCTTGCTGTACGGCGCCGACTACGTCCGCATCCAGAACCTGACCCTCGCCGCCAACAGCGTCCCCAACTCCACCTACGCCACCGTCGTCTACTTCGCCGGCGGCGTCGAGGGCGCCAGGGTCGAGGGGAACACCATCATCGGCACCATCACCAACAGCTCCAGCGCCAACCAGACCCTGGTCTACGGACCGGCCTCGCTCTACACCAGCCGCGTCGTCAACGGCAACACGTTCAACGACGGGTCGTGGGCCGTCCAGATCACCGGCTACAGCACCGCGCTGCTCTCCTCCGGCACCCAGGTGAACAACAACACCTTCACCAACCAGGGCTACGGCTACGTGTTCCTGGAGAACCAGTCCGGCGCCAGGGTCAACGGCAACACCGGCACCGGACCCGACGCCGACCGCGGCGCCGAGCTCCAGTACTGCGACGCCGCCCTCCAGGTCCAGAAGAACCGGTTCTCGGTCTCCACCGGCTACGGCATCTACCTCTACTTCTGCGACGGCGGCACAGGCCTGCCCACCCCGCGCGGCAACGTCTCCAACAACATGCTCCAGGTCGGCGGCGGCGGCGGGGCCTACGGCATCACCCTGTATTACTCGACGTACCAGGACGTCTACTTCAACAGCGTCAACATCACCAGTTCCAACGTCACCTCGGGCCTGGGGTTCTACGCCACCGGCACCACCACCAGCGTCAACGTCGTCAACAACGTCTTCGCCAACCCGGGCGGCGGTTACGCCGTCTACGTCGACGCCACCGCCGCGGCCGGCATCACCACCTCCGATTACAACGACCTGTACACCGTCGGCAACTTCATCGGCTACTGGGGGGCGACATCGTACCCGATGCTCTCCGACCTGCAGGCCGCCTCGCTCAAGGACGCCTCGAGCATCTCGGTCTATCCGTCGTTCACCTCCGCGACCGACCTGCACTCGGTCTCCCCCTGGCTCGACGGGGCCGGCACCGCGGTGAGCCCCGCCATCTCGACCGACTACGACGGCGGCGCGCGCTCGGCGCCCCACGACATCGGCGCCGACGAGTTCACCGCCGCGCCCTCGAGCACCACCCCGCTCGCCGGCGCCTATACCATCGGCTCGGGGGGCGACTACGCCACCTTCACCGCGGCCGTCAATGACCTCCTGCTCAAGGGCGTCTCCGCCGCGGTCACATTCGAGGTGCAACCGGGCACCTACAATACTCACTTCACCCTCACGCCGGTCCCGGGGGCTTCCGCGACGAATACGGTGACGTTCACCTCGCAATCCGGTGATCCCTCGACGGTGACCGTCTACTATGCCGCGGCCGGAGCGTCGGACAACTACGTCATCTTGCTGTACGGCGCCGACTACGTCCGCATCCAGAACCTGACCCTCGCCGCCAACAGCGTCCCCAACTCCACCTACGCCACCGTCGTCTACTTCGCCGGCGGCGTCGAGGACGCCAGGGTCGAGGGGAACACCATCACCGGCACCATCACCAACAGCTCCAGCGCCAACCAGACCCTGGTCTACGGACCGGCCTCGCTCTACACCAGCCGCGTCGTCAACGGCAACACCTTCAACAACGGTTCGTGGGCCGTCCAGATCACCGGCTACAGCACCGCGCTGCTCTCCTCCGGCACCCGGGTCAACAACAACGCCTTCGCCAACCAGGGCTACGGCTACGTGTTCCTGGAGAACCAGTCCGGCGCCAGGGTCAACGGCAACATCGGCGCCGGACCCGACGCCGACCGCGGCGCCGAGCTCCAGTACTGCGACGCCGCCCTCCAGGTCCAGAAGAACCGGTTCTCGGTCTCCACCGGCTACGGCATCTACCTCTACTTCTGCGACGGCGGCACCGGGACCTCAACGCCCCGCGGCAACATCTCCAACAACATGATCCAGGTCGGCGGCGGCGGCGGGGCCTACGGCATCACCCTGTATTACTCGACGTACCAGGACATCTACTTCAACAGCGTCAACATCACCGGTTCCAACGTCAACTCTGGGATTGCCCTCTACGTCACCGGCACCACCACCAGTACAAACTTCGTCAACAACGTCTTCGCCAACCCGGGCGGCGGTTACGCCCTCTACGTCGACGCCACCGCTGCGGCCGGCATCGCCACTTCGGATTACAACGACCTCTATGCGTCGGGGACCAACCTCGCATACTGGAACGGCAACATGGCCAATCTGTCGGCGTTGCAATCGGCGGGCGGCAAGGAGGCGAGCTCGGTCTCTGTCAACCCGGTGTTCTACTCGGCGACGAACCTCCACGTCCTGAACCCGCAACTCGACAGCGCTGCGACACCCCTCGCCTCGGTGACGGACGATCTTGACGGGGAACCGAGGGACGCTAACACCCCCGACATCGGCGCCGACGAGTTTTCTCTCATCGTGACCTTCGAACCGACGGTGCTCTCCGGCTGGAACATGCTCAGTCTCCCGCTGGCGGTCGCCAATCCATCGAAGGGCGCGCTCTATCCCCAATCGATCTCGAACGCGTTCGCATACCTGCCGCCGCCGACCGGTTATACGTCCCGCGACACCTTCATCACCGGCACGGGATACTGGTTGAAATTCCCCCCCGCCGCGACCGTGTCGATGACCGGTACGCCGGTCCTGACCGACACCATCCCGCTGAACCAGGGATGGAACCTGATCGGCACGACCGCCTACCCGATGCCGAAGACGGCCGTCGCCCAGAGCGTCGGCGGGCTGGTGACCTCCAATTACTTCGCGTTCAACGGGGTCTCGGGTTACGGTTCGAGCGACACGCTCCAGCCGGGCCGGGCCTACTGGGTCAAGGCCTCGAGCGCCGGCACCATCGTGCTGGACGTGAGGAACACGCCGCGGACGGTCCCGGTCGTGCCCGGTGACGAGGACGGCGCGGTCTCCGCCGGCATGGATGCGATCACCTTCACGGTCCCGGGGACCGAGGGGCAGGCGGCGACGCTCTACATCGGCGGCGATGAAAACGCGAAGGTCGGAAGCGGGCTCTTCGAGCTTCCGCCGGCCCCGCCCGCGGGCGCGTTCGACATCCGGTTCTCGTCGAACCGGTTCGCCGAAGCCCTCACGAAGGGTTCCGGGAAGGAGCTGCCGATCATGGTGCAGGGCGTGACAGGCGAGATTCGCGTCACGGCATCGTTGTCCGGCAACGGCTCCGGTGCGCTCGCCCTCGTCGAGAAAACCGGCGCGACCGTCACCGCGACACACACGCTGAGCGACGGCAAGTCGGTCACGCTGAGCGTCGTTGAAGGGAAACGGTACTCGATCGCCGAAGTCGGGTTGCCGCTGGCCTACGCGCTCGACCAGAACTATCCGAATCCGTTCAACCCCACGACGACGATCAGGTTCTCGCTCCCCGTCGACGGGGTCGTGTCCCTGACGGTGTACAACGTGCTGGGCGAAGCGGTGGCGACCCCGATCTCTCGCGAGGCGACGGCGGCGGGCTACCACGCCGTCGAATTCAACGCCTCCGCGCTGCCGACGGGCGCCTATTTCTACAACTTCAGGGTCCAGGGAACAGACGGGCAGGCGTTCACCAGGAACATGAAGATGCTGCTCGTGAAGTAACGGTGTGACGGGCCACGGGAGGGGACGACATCCTCCCGCGGGCCGGGATCGTGGTAAAAAAAATCCGCCCGCCGGTTTCGCCCTGCGGGCGGATCTGTTTTCGGCCCCGGCCGGCATCGGGGCCGGCGCGGGATCCTCGTTCAGCGGGCCGGACGCCTTCAACCCATGTTCCGGATGAGCGCGTCGCCGAACCCGGACGTCTTCACCTCCGTGGCCCCCTTCATCAGCCGGGCGAAATCGTACGTCACCACTCCTTCATGGATGGTTTTATCCAGCGCGGAGATGATCAGGTCGGCCGCCTCGTGCCAGCCCGATGTACCGGAGCATCATCTCGCCGCTCAGGATGACGGACCCGGGGTTGACCTTGTCCAGGTCCGCGTACTTCGGGGCCGTGCCGTGCGTCGCCTCGAACACCGCGTGCCCGGTGATGTAATTGATGTTCCCCCCGGGGCGATCCCGATCCCCCCGACCTGTGCCGCCAGGGCGTCGCTCAGGTAATCGCCGTTGAGGTTCAGCGTGGCGATGACGTCGAATTCCTGCGGGCGTGTGAGGACCTGCTGGAGGATGATGTCGGCGATGGCGTCCTTGACGATGATCTTGCCGGCGGCCTCGGCCTTTTTCATCGACTCGTTGGCGGCCTGCTCGCCCCGCTCCGCCTTCTCCCGCTCCCACTGCGGCCACGTGTAGACGTGCTCGCCGAATTCCTTCTCGGCGATGCCGTACGCCCAGTCGCGGAATGCGCCCTCGGTGAACTTCATGATGTTCCCCTTGTGGACGATCGTGACCGACTTCCGTTTGTGCCCGATCGCGTACCGGATCGCCGCCCTGACGAGCCTGGCGGTGCCGTGGTGCGAGACCGGTTTGAACCCGATTCCCACCTGCACGGTGCCGTTCGGCTGGCCCATGCCGGAGACCCGGTTCCACTCCTCGATGGCGTCGATCTTTCCGAACCTGATCTTCCTGAACTGTTCGGGAAATTCCGCGGAGAGGAAGTTGAGGACTTTTGCGGCGTCCGGGGTCCCCGGCGCGAACTCGATCCCGGCGTAGATGTCCTCCGTGTTTTCACGGAAGATCACCATGTTCACGGACTGCGGCGACTTCACCGGTGACGGAACGCCGCTGAAATAGCGCACCGGCCTCAGACAGACGTAGAGGTCGAGGAGCTGCCGCAGGGCCACGTTGAGCGAGCTGATCCCCCCGCCGACCGGGGTCGTCAGCGGGCCCTTGATCCCGACGAGGTATTCCCGGAACGCCTCCACGGTGTCGTCGGGGAGCCACGTCTGCTTCAGCCTGAAGGCCTTCTCGCCGGCCAGGACCTCCTTCCAGACAAGGCTCCGCCCGTTCCCGTAGGCTTTCCGGACGGCGGCGTCGAGCACCCGGCACGATGCACGCCAGATGTCCGGGCCCGTGCCGTCCCCTTCGATGAACGGAATCACCGGATGGCTCGGCACGTCGAGTTTCCCGCGGACCATCCTGATTTTTTCTCCCTCCGTGACCGGAGGTTTCGCAACAGTCGTCATAGAGTCTCCTTGATGGGTTGGCCGGGCGCGCCCGGGGCCGCGATCGCTTCGCGGATCCTCCGGCCGTACTCCGACATTTCGTTCGGTTGATACGATTTCAATTCGAGGACAAACCTGATGTTGTCGTCGTGGTACCGCGGCGTCACGTGGAAATGAAAATGGAACACCGACTGCCCCGCCGCCTTCCCGTTGTTCGAGAAGACGTTGAACCCCGGCGGGCGGATCGCGTCCACGACCCCGCGCGTCACGACCCTGAGCGCCCTGAAGAGCCCGTCGCAGTCGGCCGCCGGGACGTCGAGGAAATCGCCGGAATGGCGGACGGGGATGACCAGGACGTGCCCGCGATGGATGGGACGGATATCAAGGATCGCGATGGCGTGTTCGTCCCTGAAGAGGACCTCGGCGGGCGATTCGCCACGGATGATGGAGCAAAATTCACATCGGGACATCGGAGAGCGTCGCAGCTGGAAAATGACGCACTACTATACCAAAAATCCGGCCGAAATGCAAAGCCGCGTCCCGCCGGAAAGTTGATTCTCAGGGCACGGTTCCGTATATTTGCCCGTTCCAAATCAACGCCGACTTCCATCATTAGGAGCTTTCATGAAAACGTCATCCTTCGTCGCCCTCGTCACGCTCGCCATCGTCTACCTGATGCTGACCGGGTTCCAGTGCGGTTCCGCGGAGTCGACCAGCGCAAAACTGTACATGCAGCGGAAGGAGTGGCCCGCCGCCGAACAGGCCCTCATGAAGGAAGTCGAGAATAACCCCACGAACGCCGAGGCCTGGTACTATCTCGGCCAGGTGCGCCTGCGCAAGGCCGAACAGGGCCTCGACGCCAAGGACTACCCCCAGGTCACGACCGACTACGGGAACATGATCTACGCGTACGATAAATCCCTCGCATCCTCGCAGGAGTGGGCGCCACAGATCCACACGGAAAAACTGTTCGCCTGGCAGAAGGCCCTGAACGCGGGGGTCGAGCTGTTCAACCGGAGCATCAAGGCGCCGGCCGCCGAGGCACCGGGTTTACGGGGCCAGGCCGTCCGGATGTACGACGCGGCGATCGCCGTCAATCCTGACAGTCTCCTCCCCTACAAGAACGCGTCGATCGCTCTCCAGGCCGACGGCCTGACCGACCGTCAGCTCCTCTATCTCCAGAAGGCGAGGAAGATATCGGCCGACCCGGAGGTGCTGACTCCCCTGATCCAGATCTACATCGACCGGGGCGACACGGCGAAAGCTGCCGGCAACGAAGCGGTCGCGAACGAGAATTATACGCTCGCCCTCACCGAACTCCAGGAGGCCCGCAAGGTGTCCCCCGGGAACGCCGACCTTCTCAACGCCGAGATCGACCTCTATATCAAGGTGGGACGGGCTCCCGAGGCGATTCCCCTGATGGAGGAGGGCCTGAAGACCGACCCGACGAACCGCGATTACCATTACAACCTGGGGGTCCTCCTGATGCAGGGGGGGAAAGTCGAGGAGGCGATCGGTCATTTCGACGCCGCCATCAAGACCGATCCCACGTACGCCTTCGCCGTCCAGAACGCCGGTATCGCGAACCTGAAGCTCGCCGACGAAATGAAGAAGGCCTCCCAGTCGGACGACCCGAAGAAAGCCACGAACAACAAGGGATACGTCGAGTACTTCAAGAAGGCGGCGGCGTACTTCGAAAAACTGACGGTCCTCCGGCCCGACGATCCCAACGCCTGGGACTTCTACGGCTCGGCGTGCGCCAACGGCGGGATGCTGAAGGAAGCCGAGGCCGCGATCAAGAAGGCCGATGAACTCCGCAAGAAGTAAGGGGGAGGACGAACATGGCAGCACCGGCACCGCAGCAGCAGATCAACATCGAGCTCGGGGAGAAGGAAGCGGAAGGGATCTACTCGAACCTGGCGATCATCACCCATTCGCCGGCGGAGTTCGTCATCGACTTCACAAGGGTCCTCCCCGGGATTCCGAAGGCGAAGGTCCACGCGAGGATCATCACGACGCCCCAGCACGCGAAACTGCTGTTGAACGCCCTGAGGGACAACATCGAGAAATTTGAAAAGTCCTACGGCGAGATCAAGATCCACGGGGAGCCCTCGATGGGGCACCTCGGGTTCCAGCCCCCCTCAGGAGGCGGCGACAAGGTCCACTGACAGGGGCTCCCCGGCCCCGTTTCAGAGCACGTAGCGGCTGAGGTCCTTGTCCCGCACGATCGAGCCGAGCTTCGACTCGACCATTTCCCTGGTGACCGCGATCTTCTCCCCGACGTGGGCGTCGGGCGCTTCGTAGAGGAGCTCCTCCAGGAGCGTGGTCATGATCGTGTGAAGCCTCCTGGCCCCGATGTTCTCCACCTGCTCGTTCACGCGCGCCGCGGTCCTCGCGATCTCGGCGATCGCCCCCGGTTCGAACTCCAGCTCCACCCCCTCGGTCTTCAGGATCGCCGTGTACTGCGTGATCAGCGCGTTCTGCGGCACGGTGAGGATCTTCACGAAGTCCTCCTCGGTCAGGCTCTGCAGTTCGACCCGGATCGGGAATCGCCCCTGGAGTTCGGGGATGAGGTCTGACGGTTTCGACACGTGGAACGCCCCCGAGGCGATGAACAGCACGTGGGTCGTGTTCACCATCCCGTATTTCGTGAGCACCGTCGTCCCCTCGACGATCGGGAGCAGGTCGCGCTGGACGCCCTCCCGCGACACGTCGGGTCCCCCGGCCCGCGACTTCTCGCCGGCGATCTTGTCGATTTCGTCGATGAAGACGATCCCCGAGTTCTGCACCCGGTCCACCGCCTCTTTCACGGCCGCCTCGGTGTCGATGAGTTTCTGGACCTCCTCCATCATGATCATGGCCCTCGCCTCCGCGATCGGGACCCTGCGCTTCTTCGTCTTGCGGGGGAGGATGTTGCCGAACATCTCCTGGAGGTTGACGCCCATCTCCTCCATGTTGACGGGGCCGAACACCTGCATCGCGGGCACCTGCGAGGCCGAGACCTCCATTTCGATCACCCGGCCGTCGAGCTCCCCGCGCCGGAGCTTCTCCCTGAATTTTTCGCGCGTCGCCGCGTGCTCGTCGTCCCCGTGCGCGTCGGACCGCGCCTCCCCGGGCTCGACGACGCTCTTCCGCTTCATCGGCGGGACGAGGATCTCCAGGATCCTCTCCTCGGCGAGCGAGACCGCCTTGCCCCTCACCTCCGCGGCCTTCTCGCCCTTGACCATGTTCACGGCGAACTCCGTGAGGTCCCTGACGATCGATTCGACGTCCCGCCCCACGTAGCCCACCTCGGTGTACTTGGTCGCCTCCACTTTCATGAACGGCGCGTTCACCAGCCGCGCGAGGCGCCGGGCGATTTCCGTCTTCCCGACCCCGGTGGGTCCGATCATGATGATGTTGTTCGGCATGATCTCCTCGCGGAGGTGTTCGGGGGTCTGCTGCCTCCGCCAGCGGTTGCGGATGGCGATCGCGACCGACTTCTTCGCGGCATGCTGGCCGACCACGTAGCGGTCCAGCTCGCGGACGATCTCCCGCGGGGTGAGCTCCCGCCGCGCGCCGGCGGCGGTCGGCCCCCCCCCGCGCACCGGGTCCTGTCCCGCCGCGGGGAGGTCCCCTGCGTTGACGGTCACTGGAGTTCCTCGAAGGTGAAGTGCTTGTTGGTGTAGATGCAGATGTCCGCCGCGCATTCGAGCGACTGCCGGACGATCTCCGGCGCCGAGAGCTCGGTGTGGGCCCGGAGCATCCTCGCCGCGACGAGGGCGAAATTGCCGCCGGAGCCGATGGCGACGATCCCGTCGTCGGGCTCCACGATCTCCCCCGTTCCGGAGATGATCAGGGCGTTCTGACGGTCGATCACCGCCAGCAGCGCTTCGAGCTGCCGGAGGTACTTGTCGGTCCTCCAGTGCTTCGCCAGCTCGACGGCGGCCCTGACCAGGTTTCCGCTCGTGCGCTGAAGCTGGTCCTCGAACCGCTCGAACAGCGTGAAGGCGTCCGCCGCGGCGCCGGCGAAGCCTGCCAGGACGGTGTCGTTGTAGAGCTTCCGGACCTTCTTCGCGTGCTGTTTCATCACGGCCGCGCCGACGGTGACCTGCCCGTCGCTGCCGATGACGGTCCGGCCGCGGTGGGTCAGGCCGATGACGGTGGTGGAATGGATGATCTCGTGCATGGGCCTCCTGGAGGATGGGATCAGATTTTCCTGCGCAGCCGCGCGACCGGGATTTTCATGGCCTCCCGGTATTTCGCGACGGTCCGCCTGGCGATGTGGAGCCCGTCGGCCTTGAGCATCTCGGCGATCTTGTCGTCGCTCAAGGGGTGTCCCGTGTCTTCGGCGTCGATGATCGCCCGGATGGTCTTCTTCACTTCCTTGTTCGACACCTCTTCGCCGTCATCGGTCGTGAGCTTGTCGCTGAAGAAATACCGCAGTTCGAACACGCCGTGCTCGGTCTGGACGTACTTCCCGTTCACGACCCTGCTGATGGTCGAGATGTCCATCATGATCACGTCGGCGATGTCGCGGTAGATCAGCGGCCTGAGGGATTCGCCCGTTTCGAAGAACTCCCTCTGCTTCTCGACGAGGGCCCGCATCACCTTCATCATCGTGTCGCGGCGCTGGTTGATCGAGGCGATGAACCACTTCGCGGCCTCGAAGCGCTTCCGGAGAAAGTCCCTCACCCCGTTCGTGGCGACGCGCTTCTTCCCCTGCGCCAGCATCTCGCGGTAGCGCCTGTTGATGCGCAGCGGGGGGACGTTGCGGTCGTTGAGGGTGATGACGAAATCGTCGTCGACCCGTTCGACCGTGAAATCGGGGATGATGTAGTTCTGCTGGGCGGTGAACTGGCCCTCGCCCGGCTTGGGGTTGAGTTTGCGGATCGCTTCGAGGACCTCTTTGACGCCGTCGAGCCCGACGCCGAGCTTCCGCGCGAGCTCCTCGTAGTGCTTCATCGTAAAGTCTTCGAACATGTCCCTCAGGACCTTCAGGGCGAGCTCCCTCGTCCCTTCGGGCACGTCGACCAGCTCCATCTGGACGACCAGGCATTCCTGGAGGGTCCGCGATCCGATGCCGGGGGGATCGAGTCTCTGGATCCGGGCGAGGACCGCCTCGCTGCATTCGGTCGTCAGCGAGAGCCCCTGTCCGAGGTTGACGTCCTGGAGGATCAGCGGGAGGCTCCTCCGGAGGTATCCGTCCTCGTCGATGTTGCCGAGGATTTCATCGGCGAGGAGCCGTTCGGCCGGGAACAGGTCGAGCATCGAGATCTGGTCGGCGAGCCTCTGGATCAGCGTCTGCTCCGCCGGCTGCGGATATTCCTCGCGGTCCTCGTGCTCCGAGCGGGCGAGGCCGGTCTTGTACCCGTCGGAATCGTCGTTCATGTAATCCTCCGCCGAGAATTCGCCCGCTTCACGGTCGGCGGCGGTCTCGGCGCGGGATTCCGCTTCCGCGCCCTCCGGGGCCTCGGCCGTCTTCGCCTCGGCGTTTTCCTGCAGTTGTTCCATCTCCGTCGCTTCCTCCAGGAGCGGGTTCATCTCGAGCTCGGCCTTGATCCTTTGCTCGAGGGCGAGGATCGGAAGCTGCAGGAGCTGAAGGTACTGTACCTGCTGGGGGGTGAGTTTCTGCTGGAGCGACAGGCGCTGGGAGAGGTTGAGCATCGCCGGCTATTTTCCCCCCTCCCCCTGTGAATCGGTCGTCGCGGCCGGCTCGGCGCACCGGTCGGAGAGGGTTCCGTACCATTCGGAGCCGAACCGCCGGACGATGGCGTCCTTCACGAATTCGTGGAGATTCGTACCGTCCGCCTTCCCCCTCTCACGCCCCGCGGAGCACTCCGGGATCGCCTCGTAGCGCAGCAGTCCCGGGCCGCTGCCGGAGTAGCGCAACGGGAAGAGGTGGCAGGAGACCGGTTTCCGCCAGGGAATCTCGCCCTTGTTGAACGCCAGCTCGAACGCGCATTTCGCCACGTCCCCCTCATAGCTCACGAAAACGCAATCCCGGTTTTCGACGCAGGTGGTGGCGTAGGCGCCGGCGAATCCGTCGACCGTCCCCTTGCGTTCGATGACCCGGCGGTTCCGCGCCGTGAGGTACTTCCGGACCGACGGATAATACCGTTCGACGAGGTCCTTCTCCTCGTCGAGTAGGGGAGCGCCGCGCGTCCCTTCGAGGGTGCAGCAGGCGCCCTTGCACTTCGCGAGGTCGCAATGGAATCGCTCAGCCGCGACGGCATCTTCCACGAGTACTTCACCGATGATCATCATACCGCTGCCAAAATACGAAAATTCCCGGCAAGAGGAAAGCCGGCCGTGCCGGAACGCACCGCGCGAGCGGTGTCAGAGCCGGCGGATGAAATATTTTCCGGGGAGCTGACGGACGAGGTTTTTCATTTCGAGCGTCAGCAGGATGACGAGGAGGTCGGGTATCGGCAGTGCGGACCTCCCTGCGAGATCGTCGACGTGGACCGGTTCGCCGCCGAGCAGGTCGTGGATGGCCCGCTCTGCCGGGGGGAGCGCCGGCGGGGAACCCCCGCGGGCCGGTGAGCGCCGCATTCCCCGGCCGGGCAGACCGCCGGCGATTTCGGCGAGCACGTCGTCGATCCGCTCCGCGAGCCTGGCCTTCCCCTCCCGGATGAGCGCGTGGCAGCCCCGGCTTTTCCGCGAGTGGACCGTCCCCGGAACCGCGAAGACCTCCCTGTCCTGGTCGAGCGCCATCGACGCCGTGATCATCGCCCCGCCGTCGTCGTCCGACTCCACCACGATCGTCCCGAGGGAGAGTCCGCTGATGATCCTGTTCCGTCGCGGAAAATTCCCCTGCTCGGGCCCCGTCCCGGGGGGGTATTCGGTGACCACCGCCCCCGAGGACGCGATCTCGGCTGCGAGCCGGCGGTTCTCCGGTGGATAACATTTGTCAGGACCGGTCCCGATCACCGCGAAGGTCCTCCCGCCCGCGTCGAGGGCCGCGCGGTGGGCCCTGGTATCGATCCCCCTCGCGAGCCCGCTCACGACCGTCAGCCCCGCGGAGGCCAGTTCCCGAGCGAAATACTCCGCCATCACCAGACCGTACGGCGTGGGATGCCGGGTCCCGACGACCGCGACGCAGGGGTCGCCGAATCGCGATCGGTCTCCGTTGACGAAGAGGACGGGGGGGGCGTCATAGATGGCGGCGAGGCGCGGCGGGTAGAGGGCGTCCCAGAGATGGAGAACGGCGCCCCCCGCTCCGGTGAGCGACGAGAGCTGGCGGACGACCTCCCGCTCCTCCCCGGCGAACGAAGACGATCGAAAAAACCGGTGGACGTCGCTCGCGAGCCTGGCGGTGAATCCGGGGACGACCGCGATGCGCCCTTCCGGCGCTCCTCGCACCGAGAGGGGATCGCCGAAGGATGACGCCAGCGCGCGCAGACGCCTGACGCCGACCCCGGGGATCCGGCCGAGGAGGAGGAGCTCCCGGACACGGGCCTCGTCCTCAGCCCAGTTCGTCCCTGAACCTCGTCAGGAGGGCTTCGGCGGCGCCGGGAGTTCGGGCTTCGGCGATAACGCGAACGATGGGCTCGGTGTTCGACCTTCGCAGGTGCACCCAACCGTCGTCGAAATCGAATTTAATGCCGTCGTCCCGGTTCGTGCGGACGCTCGGGGAGAGACGGGAGGCCAGCGCGTCGAGCAGCGCGGCGGTGTCCTTCCCTTCGGAACGGATCGACGTTTTCCTGATGACATACGCCGGGAGTGACGCCCGGAAGGCGGACATCGTCTTCCCGGATCCGGCCAGGGCGGAGAGGACCAGCGCGATCCCGGCGAGCGCGTCGCGCATGTGGTGGATCCCGGGGAAGATCACGCCCCCGCTCCCCTCGCCGCCGATCAGCGCGCCGACGGCTTTCATCCTGCCGGCCACATTGATTTCGCCCACCGGCGTCCGCTCCACGGTCGCGCCGTATCGCGCGGCGACATCCTCGACGGCCCGGGTGGTCGAAAGGTTGACGACGACCTTCCCCGCTCCCTGCGGGGACGCGCCGAGCACGTAGTCGACGGCGGCGGTGACCGTGTATTCCTCGCCGAAGGGCTCCCCCTTCTCGGTGATGAACACGAGCCGGTCGACGTCGGGATCGACGGCGATGCCGAGGTCCGCTCCGTGACGCTTCACCGCCTCGCAGAGCGCCCCGAGGTTTTCGGGGAGCGGCTCCGGCGTCCGGGCAAACACCCCGCTCATATCGTCGTTCATCCCGATGACGGTGCACCCGAGGCGTCGAAGCATCTCCGGCACCACCGCGCCCCCGGCGGCGTTGATGCAGTCGGCCACGATCCTGAAACCCCGTTTCCGGATCGACTCCGCCCTGACGAGCGGGTGCGATAACACCGCCTCGAGGTGCCGCACGGCGGCGGAATCGTCTTTCGCGTGACGACCGGCCCTATCCCACGCGACATACCGCGGCGGCGGGCCGGAAAGGATCTCCTGGAGGCGGGCGTTCTCCGGCGCATCCAAAAACATCCCCGCGGGACCGATGAATTTCATGCCGTTCCACTGCATCGGGTTGTGGGAGGCGGTCACGGAGATTCCCCCGGCGGCCTTCGTCTGCGCCACCGTCCAGCCGATCGTGGGCGTCGGCACCACGCCGAGGGCGAGCACGTCGCACCCCATGGAGAGGAGCGTCGAGGAGATGATGTTCGCCAGCGCTCCGCCGGTGATGCGGCCGTCCCGTCCGAGGACGATCCTCCCCCCTCGCGCGTACTGCGCGAAAGCGGCGGCGTACCTGACCGCGACCTCCGGCGTCAGGGATTCGCCCACGATTCCCCGGACTCCCGATATGCTGACCATCAATGACATCGTCGTTGTACCGATAGATATGGACAATGTACACGAACCGGCTGAACTCTCAATACCGTATTCCCCTCATTCGCGCCGCGGCGCGACCGATCACGACCGCTTCCGGGCGTCGCTTTCGTGACAAAGTACCGAAAAACCGGCTGACCTTCAAGGCGTGGCGATCCTGGCGGCGTCGGTTCCGGCGTGATCCGGGCGTGTCCGGGGGCGAGGCGCCATCGCGGGTGCGGTGTGTATTGTATCTCTTCACGCTTTTCCTTACTATTCCCCGATGGCTGTCACCGAGGCAACGGCGATCCGGCTTTCGCCGGCTCAAAAAAAATTCCTCCTGCAGACCGGCAGGAGTTCGATGGAGGCCGCCGTCAGGAAAGAGGCGCCCCCGTCCCACGACACGCCCGACCCGCTCCTCCTCCAACCGTGCGGCGCCTTCGTCACGCTCACGATATCAGGCGAGTTGCGCGGATGCATCGGTTTTTTCGAGCCGGTCCATTCCCTCGTCGATGCAGTCGCCCGCGCGGCCGTGAAGGCCGCCCTCGACGACCACCGCTTCAGCCCCGTCCGTCCGCCGGAGCTCCACCAGCTCAGGATTGAAATATCGGTCCTCTCGGGCAAGGTCCCCGTCAATTCGGTCGCGGACATCGTGATCGGCAGGGACGGCCTGTACCTCGAGACCGGGACCGCCAGGGGCTCCTCCTCCCCCAGGTCGCGACGGAGTACCGGTGGGACGCCGGGTCATTCGTCGACCACGTCTTCAGAAAGTGCGGCCTCGCCCCCGCCCCGATCGGGACGCCCGGCGTGACCGTTTTCCGGTTCACCGCCGAAATCTTCTCGGAACAGTCCGCGGCGTCCGGGAGCGCGGCGTGAACCGTGCGGGAGCCGCGATGACCGCGCACGACGCAGTCCGCCCGCCGGCGGTCGCGGGACAATTCTACGCCGCGGACCCCCGCGCGCTGGCCCGGGAGATCGGGGATTTCTTCGGGCAATGCTCGCCGGAGATCCCGGCGGGCATCCCCGTCGCGCTCATCAGTCCCCACGCCGGTTACCGGTACTCCGGCCTCACGGCCGCCGAGGGGTACAACGCCGTCCGCTCGGGAACGTTCGACACGGTCATCGTCATTTCGCCCAGCCACCGGGAATATTTCGACGGGATCTCCGTCTATCCGGGGAAGTCCTATGCGACACCCCTGGGCGAGCTGCCCGTCGACGGGGATTTGCGCCGGGCGCTCACCGCCGGAGACGACGTTATCACGGTCTCCGAAGCCGGACACCGCGGCGAACACGCCATCGAGGTCCAGCTTCCGTTCATCATCACGCTCTTCGGCCCTGTCCCGTTCCTCCCTGTCGTCATGGGCGATCAGCGGGCCGCCCTCTGCCGCCATCTCGGGAAGAAACTTGCCGCGTCCCTCGCGGGCCGGAAGGCCCTGATCGTGGCGAGCACCGATCTCTCGCATTACCACCCCGCCCCCGTCGCGCGGCGCATCGACGGCCGTTTCATCGCGCTGCTGGAGCGGTTCGATCACGCGGGGATCATGGAGGGCCTCGAAGACGGGAGCCTCGAGGCGTGCGGAGGAGGCCCGGTCGTCGCGGCGCTCTCGGCGGCTTCGGCCGCCGGCGCCGACAGGGTGATCGTGAGGCGCCGGTGCAATTCGGGCGACACCGGGGGTGACGCATCCTCCGTCGTCGGCTACGTTTCCGCCGTCGCGGTGGCGTCGTGAAGCGACGGGACGTGAAAAAGCAGCAGCCGTCGGTCTCGTTGATCGGCGCCGGCGTCGTCGGGACGACGCTCGTCTCCCTCCTCGCGAAGGAGGGGCACCGGATCCTCAGCGTCATCAGCCGGAACGGACCGGCCGCCGTCGCGCTGGCCCGGAGCGTTTCCTGCGCGCGCGCCTCGACGGAGATCGCCGACATCGACCGGACGGCGGACGTCATCATCATAGCGGTCAGGGACTCCGAGCTGAAGGGGGCGGTCCGCTCCCTGGCCGCCGTCCGGGGACTGAAACTCAGGGGCCGGACGGTGCTCCATACCTCCGGCGTCCATTCGGCCGAACTCCTCTCCCCGCTGCGGAAGGCGGGCGCCTCGGTCGCGTCGTTTCATCCCCTGCAGACATTTCCCGCGGGCTCCGGCGCAGCGCGCCTCCGCGCGTCGGTCCGCGGCATCTATTTCGGGATCGACGGCGATGAGGCCGCGGTGGAAGTCGCCGGGCGGCTCGCCACCGTCCTGGGGGGGAAACCGCTCGCCGTCCCTCCGGAAATGCGTCCGCTCTACCATGCGGCGTGCGTCTTCGCCTCCGGCTACCTCGCCGTGGTGATGCACGCGGTCTCCACGCTGTCGCGCGCCGCGCGGACTCCCCCTCCCCTGGACCGAGGTCTTCGGCCCCCTGATGACCGCCACGATGGATAACACGGTCCGGGCCTCCGCCGCGGAAGCGCTGACCGGTCCGGTGCTGCGGGGCGACACGGAGACGATCGGCGCGCATCTCGGCGCGCTGGAAAAATTTGCACCGGAATTTATTCCGCTGTATACTATCGGCGCCCTGGAAGTGGCGCGTATCGCCGTCGCGAAGGGAAAACTCCCGCGCGCGACGTACGACGAACTCCTCGCGTCCTTCCGGAGTGCCCTGCGCGGCGCCGGGGGGAAACGCAAACGATGAGCGCATCCCGGCGGCGACGCTCAATCAACAGGTCATCCACGACATCACATCCCCCCAATGACGTTCGATACGCTCCTCCATAGTACCGCCGGCCGCGTCGCGACGGTCACGATCAACCGGCCCGACAAGCTGAACGCCCTCAACGCCGCCTGCAAGGAGGAACTGTCCCGGCTGCTGGAATCGCTGCGGGCCGACGCCTCCGTGCACGCGGTGATCCTCACCGGCTCGGGGACCAAGGCCTTCATGGCGGGCACCGACATCGCCGAGCTCACCCGGCTCGATCCGGTCTCGGGGAAGGAATTCGCCGCGGGTGGCCAGTCGCTCTTCGACGCCGATCCAGCACCTCGGCAAGCCGGTCATCGCGGCGGTCAACGGGTACGCGCTCGGCGGGGGATGCGAACTCGCCCTCGCCTGCCACATCCGCGTCGCCGCCGATACCGCGAAGTTCGGCCAGCCCGAGGTGAACCTCGGGATCATCCCCGGGTACGGCGGCACCCAGCGGCTGGCGCGCGTCGTCGGGTACGCCCGCGCGGCGCGAGATGATCCTCACCGGCAGGCAGGTCGACGCGCAGGAGGCCCTCCGGATCGGCATCGTCAACAGCGTCGTCCCGGCGGCGGAGCTGATGGCGCACGCCGGCGCGATCGCTTCCGCGGTCGCCGACAAAGGCACGCTCGCGGTGCGGATGGCGCTGAAGGCGCTCAACGCGGTCTTCGAACTGCCGCTGAGCGAGGGGCTCCGCGTCGAGGCGGGCCTCTTCGGCGAGCTCTGCGGCACGGCCGACTTCCGGGAGGGCACCTCGGCCTTCCTTGAAAAGCGGAAACCGGCGTTCCGCGGATCATGACAATGTCCCGGTCGGGCCTCGCGGTCAGGATCGCCGGATCGATCCTCGTGGCCGGCGTCCTGCTCGTCGTCTTCCTCCTCGGGCGCGGCGAACAACCGCCCTCCGGACCCGCGGCGCCGGACCCGAAGGAACGGCTCGCGACGATCGCCCGCCTCGACACCGGGATCGACTCGGTCCTCGCGGGGTTCGACGTCCCTCCCGCCTCCGTGAAAAAGCGGTCCTACGAGATCGCCGCCGAAGGCTTCACACGCACGGAACGCCTCGTCGCGATCTCCGACAGCGTCGTCCCGGTGAGCGTCAACGCCGCGCTCAACGCGATGGCGCGCCGCAGCGGCGCGCGTGCCGTCGCGTCCGAGAATCTCCGCCTCCACATCGTCACCATCCATCTCGAGCTCGACGGCCGCATCGTCCACACCGTCATCCTTAAAAAAATCATCCGCAACACCCCCCCCGGCGGCCGTCAACCCCGGGTCGCCACATAATTCCGGGATTTTTTATATTATTCGCTTCACGGAAGCCCGCCGGGCGGTGAGGGACGGGCGGCTTCGACCCGTTGGACTGACACTTTCAGACATTTTGGACGCGATCATCGTATGGCAAAAAACACACCGGGACAACAGGGAACGCAGGGCCTCATGGAGAAGCTCGTCTCCCTCTGCAAGCGTCGGGGGTTCATCTTCCAGTCGAGCGAAATCTACGGCGGCCTGAACGGGGCGTGGGACTACGGCCCGCTCGGCGTCGAGCTCCTGAGGAACGTCAAGAGCGCGTGGTGGAACGAGATGACCAGGCGCAGCAACGTCGAGGGGCTGGACGCGGCGATCCTGATGCACCCGAAGGTCTGGGAGGCGTCCGGCCACGTCGAGAACTTCACCGACCCGATGGTCGACTGCAGGCAGTGCAAGGCGAGGTTCCGCCTCGACATTCTGTTCGACGAGACCTCCCTCAAAAAAAGGAAGGAGATCCTCCGGGCGGTCGAACCGGCGCGGTTCGCGGGGCAGCTCTCCGACGACGTGGTGGCCGACGAGTTCGCGAAGCGCGCGGAGGCCGACCCCTCCACCGTCCTCAAGATGCTCACCTGCCCGTCGTGCGGCAACAAAGAGACGTTCACCGAGGCGCGCACCTTCAACCTGATGTTCAAGACGTTCGTCGGTCCGGTGGAGGATTCGAGCGCGGTGGTCTACCTCCGGCCGGAAACGGCGCAGGGGATCTTCGTGAATTTTCTCAACGTGCAGTCGGGGAGCCGGCAGAAAATCCCCTTCGGCATCGCCCAGATCGGGAAGGCGTTCCGCAACGAGATCAACACCAAGAACTTCCTCTTCCGGACGCGCGAGTTCGAACAGATGGAAATGCAGTTCTTCGTCAAACCGGGCACCGACGACGAGTGGTTCGAGTACTGGCGCGGCGAACGGCTGCGCTGGTTCGAATCGCTCGGGATGGAGAAGGACAGGCTCCGCTGGCACCGTCACGAGGCGGGCAAGCTCGCCCACTACGCCAAGGACGCGTACGACATCGAGTACAATTTTCCCTTCGGCTGGGGTGAAATCGAGGGCATCCACAACCGGACCGATTTCGACCTCTCGCGGCACGAGCAGTTCTCGGGGAAAAGCCTGAAGTACTTCGACGAGGAATCGAAGGAGAAGTACACGCCCTACATCATCGAAACGTCCGCCGGCGCGAGCCGGTCGTTCATGGCGTTCCTGGTCAACGCGTACCGGGAGGAGGAGGCCCCGACGTCCGAGGGCGCCTCGGAGCTCCGCGTGGTGCTGAAACTCCACCCGAAGCTCGCGCCGATGAAGGCCGCGGTCTTCCCGCTCGTCAACCGGGACGGCATGCCGGAGGTGGCGAGGAAGATCGAGGAGGACCTCCGCCCCCACCACCAGACCTTTTACGATGACAGCGGCGCCGTCGGGCGGCGGTACCGGAGACAGGACGAGATCGGCACGCCCTTCTGCATCACCGTCGATTCGCAGAGTCTGCAGGACCAGACCGTCACCGTCAGGGAGCGGGACTCGATGGTCCAGGAACGTGTTGCGAGTCAGAAGGTTCTTTCCTATCTTAACGACAAACTGCAGGGCGCCTAGCACTTTTCCGGGAAGGAGCGGTCCACCATGGCGAGGAACATCGTTGCGGCGCTGCTGGTGGCGGCCATCGCGCTGATGCCGGTGATCAACGGGTGCGGCACCAGCAAGACCGTCCAGGGCGGCGCCATCGGGGCGGCCGCCGGCGGCGTCCTCGGCGGCATCATCGGGAACGCGGCCGGGAACACGGCCGCCGGCGTCATCATCGGCGCCGTGATCGGCGGGACCGCCGGCGCGCTGATCGGGAACTACATGGACGAGCAGGCCGCCGAGATGCAGCGGGACATCGAAGGCGCGAAGATCGAACGGATCGGCGAGGGGATCAAGATCACCTTCCAGTCGGGGATCCTCTTCGCGACGAACTCTTCGGACCTGCAACCCGCCGCCGGGGAGAACATCGCGAAACTCGCCATGATCCTTCAGAAATACGACGACACCAACATCCTGGTCGAGGGCCACACCGATTCGACCGGAACGGCCGAATACAACCAGCAGCTCTCCGAGCGTCGCGCGGCAAGCGTCGCGACCTTCGCCAGGTCGCGGGGCGTCAGGAGCGACCGGTTCACCACCCTCGGCTACGGCGAGGCGCGGCCGGTGCTCTCCAACAGCACGGCCGACGGCCGCCAGGCGAACCGCCGGGTGGAGATCGCGATCTTCGCGAACGAGGACCTCAAGGACGCGGCGGAGAAGAACCAGATTAAATGACCGACTCGAGGCCAGTCACGCATCGGGGCACATCCCTTTCACCGGATGTGCCCTTCTCGTTCGCCCGCCTCGCCGCGCGGCTGCGACCGTTCGGGCGCCGCGCGACGCTGTGGGTCCTGCTGGCGCTGACCGCCGTCCCCTCCGGCGGCGCTCTCCGCGCTCAGTGGCTCGGCGATTCCGCCAGCGAGGCGCTCACCCGCGCCGGCATCGACCATATCTACAACCTCCAGTTCGACAGTGCGCGGACGGAATTCCGGGCCGTGATCGCGAACCACCCCGACCACCCCGCCGGTCATTTCTTCCTCGCCGCGGTGGAGTGGTGGCGCATCATGGCCGACATCGAGAACACCGCGTACGACGGGAATTTCATCGGGATGCTCGACGGCGTCATCGAGATCTGCGACCGGAGGCTCGAACAGGATGAAAAGGACGTCGCCGCCCTCTTCTTCAAGGGTGGCGCGCTCGGCTTCCAGGGGCGGCTCCACGGGAACAGGGAGGACTGGATCAAGGCGGCCAACAGCGGACGCAACGCGCTGCCGATCGTCCAGGAAACCTACCGCCTCGCCCCCGAGAATGAGGACGTGCTCTTCGGCATGGGGATCTACAACTACTACGCGGCGATCGTCCCCGAGATGTACCCGTTCGTCAAGCCGCTGATGCTTTTTTTCCCCGAGGGGGACAAGGCGAAGGGGCTCGAACAGCTGCGGCGCGCCTCGCGCCAGGCCAGGTACGCCGGGACCGAGGCGTCGTATTTCCTCCTCCAGATCCTCTACACGTTCGAGAAACAGTATCCGGAAGCCGGGCTGATCGCGGCCGATCTGCACCGGAGGTATCCCGACAATCCCCTCTTCCACCGGTACGCCGGCAGGACGGCGGCCGCGCTCGGGGCCTGGGACTCCGCCGCGGCGACCTTCACCGAGATCACGCGCCGGGTGCGCGAGGGGAAGCTCGGGTACGGCGCGATCGTGGAGCGGGAGAGCCGCTACTACCTCGGCACCATCGGGATGCAGAACGGGGCGCTCGACAGCGCCCTGTCAAACCTGTACCGGTGCGACGAGCTCTCGCGGTCGCTCGACGCGGAGAAACTGAGCGGTTTCATGACGCTGGCCAACCTGAAGATCGGGATGATCTACGACCTGCAGGGAAAACGCGAGCTTGCCCTGAAGCAGTACGACAAGGTCCTGGATCTGAAGGACTACCAGTCGGCCCACGATCAGGCCCGCCGGTACAAGAACACTCCGTACGTGAAATCGTGAATCCGCCGTGATCTCCGCGCTCATCTTCGGGCTCATCGCGGCGGCCGCGGAAGTGTTCGGCGGCGCCCTCGTGAGCCTGCGGAAGGAATGGCCCCGGAAGGTCCAGGAACACCTCCTCGCGCTGAGCGCCGGATTCCTCCTCGCCCTCGCTTTCTTCGAACTCATCCCGGAGAGCCTCACGCTCCTCGGCGAAACGGCGTCGCTCTGTTTCCTCGCCGGGTATTCCATGCTCCACTTCTTCGAGCACACGATCGTGGGGCACCTTCACTTCGGGGAGGAGACACACAGGGACGTCATGATTTCCAGGACCGCCTCGCTCTCGGCGCTCTTCGGCCTGATGGTCCACGCGTTCTTCGACGGCCTGGCGATCTCCGCGGGGCTGAGGTTCGACACGGCCATCGGCGTCCTGATCTTCATCGCCGTCCTGCTCCACAAACTCCCCGAGGGGCTCACGATCGCGTCGATCATGCTGGCCTCCAACCACGACCGACGGCGGGCGTTCTACGCGTCGCTCTCCGTCGGCGGGGCGACCGTCCTCGGCGTCCTGGCGCTCTTCCTCCTGGAATCGGTGAGCCAGACCGCCGCGGGGATCGCCTTCGGGTTCTCCGCCGGGACGGCGGCGTATGTCGGCGCGAGCGACCTCATCCCCGAGATCAACCGGTCGGGGAACAGGATCACGCCGCTGCTGGTGTTCGGGGGGATGCTGATGTTCTACGTCAGCAAGAGGCTGATCGGGACGCTGCTCTGACCGGGAGGGGTCAGAAGGAGAGGGAAAACCTGTGGAAGGCGCCCACGGGGCCGTTCGACGTGAAGGCGTAATCGAACTGGTAATCGCCGGTGGCGATCCCCGTCCCGATCGAGAACCCCGCGAGCCCGCTCCCCGTGCCCTCGCCCAGTTCCAGGTCCTGCCTCCGCTCGTTGTTGTATCCCGCCCTGAGGAAGACGTTCGGGCTGAGCGTGAATTCAACGCCGACCGAGAACGCCTTGAAATGGTCGGCGAACGATTCCCGCTCGTCGGTGAGCTTATGGACCTCGGCGACGAACGTCGCGGGCAGGTGTTCCGGCGACAGGGCCACCCCGACCCGGAGGTCGAGCGGGAGGTCTTCCCCCACCGTCGCGTAGGGGTCGAGCTGCGTGCCGAGGTGGAGGAGGGAGGCTCCCAGGACCACCCGTTCCGGTACCACCGTGAATTGGGTTCCGAGGTCTAGAGCGACCCCGGCCGAGCTGTACTCCGCGATCGAGGAATGGATGAACTTGACCGCCATCCCGTAGCGGAGCCGGTCGGTGAGGACGTTTCCGTATGCGACACTGACGCTCAACTCGCCCGCGCCGAACGTCCCCAGGTTCTGCCCTTCCTGGCCCGTCCGTTGAAAATCCCCGTAACTCATGTACAGGACCCCGGCGCCGAGATAGCCGAAACCTTCGACTTCCTCGCCCCAGGAGAGGTTGGCGGAATTGATGTCGAGGAGATGTTTGAAATAGCCGATCGAAATCCTTCGCCGCGTAAGTGTGGCGATTCCCGCGGGATTGTAGAAAAGAAGGTTCGGGTCGTCCGCGACGGTGAGGATGCTGCCGCCGAGCGCGCCCGCCCTCGCGCCGACGTCGGTCCGGAGAAAATCGAATGTGCCGCCCGACCCGGCCCGTGCCGGTGAGGCGCCCGCGAGGATAACGGCGCAGAGGACCAGGCAGTATCGAACGTAGGGATGCATCGTGATTCCGTCTCCAGGCTTCGAACAATAATTGGTAATCTATGCATTCGACGAATAAAAGGCAAAAACACCGTCGAAGGGCTTGATTTTCTTCACCGGCGTTCGTATACTGCCCTTCGATGATTGACATCACCCTCCGCGCCAGCGGATTGTCCGCCGATCCCGCCCGGCCACGACTCCCGGGCCGGTCGGCCGCGCTGTGCGTCACCAGGATGACCCTCACGCTGACTTCAACCGACCCGGTCGTTACGACCCCGCGGGACCGGCCCCCGGCATCATCCCAACCATCACGAAAGGACCCCCCCGATGAAGACGTATGCAACCATGGCGCTCGCCCTGCTCCTCTTTCCGGTCGTGACGCTCTTCGGCCAAAACGGGATGACTCCCCGGGGCGACGCCGCATCCGGGACCTCCGGATTTCTCCCCTTCCCGAAGGAAATATCGTACCAGGGGCTCCTCACGACGTCTTCGGGAGCGCCGGCCGCCGACGGGAGCTATACCCTCCGGTTTGACCTGTACAACGTCCTCGGCGGGGGCGTGTCGCTCTGGACGGAGACGCAAATCGGTGTGCCGGTCTCCAACGGCGTGTTCAGCGTGCGCCTCGGATCGGTGACCCCTCCCCCCGAGATTTTCAGTCAGTTGCTCTATCTGGAGGTCGCAGCCCTCGCGGGCCCCGGAATCAGCGGGACGGTGACCTTCACCCCGCGCACGCAACTCGCGGCCTCGGCTTTTTCGCTCGCGCCGTGGCAATCTCAGGGGTATGACCTCTATTTCCCGTACGGAAACGTCTCGATCGGCACCGCCACCCCGAATCCCCAGGCGAGGCTCGCGGTGGAAGGGCACGGCGCCTACGCCGGACGTTTCACGTCGGATTCGTTGAGCACCTATGTCAATGTCCTCGAGGGAAGGAGCACGGCGACAGGCGCCCAGGACGTCAAAGGCGTGTACGGGGGGTCGATTCCCCTGGACTACTACGGGATCGGCGGACAATTCATCGGCGGATGGCGGGGCGTCGACGGGTATGTCTTCCCCACCGGTATGGCGACCTATACCGGAGTTGCGGGGACGGTGTTTGGAGGCGGCGGGACCAATCGGGGGATCGCCGCGTTTGCGAACGGGGGCGCACAGAACTACGCGCTCTTCGCCGCCACCGAAGACAGTGCGGCGCATTACGCGGGGTATTTTTCCGGAAGGCTCGCCGTCGCTTCGGTGAGCGGCGACAGTTCGACGATGCTCCCCGATGACGCCGTGTCCGCGGCCGAGATGCTCAACGAGCCGGGATTGGCCTCCCACCATCCCTTCACCTTCACGCCGTTGACAGCCGGCACGACGAGCGCGACGGACTCGGTCACGATCACGATCCCCGCGGACGGTTACGTCGTCGTCCAGGCAGGTGGATTCTTCAATATCTCGCATACGACAGGTACGCCATCGAATCTATGGACGGATGTATCCCAGACAAGGGGTGCCACCCCCGGGTCGGCATATCAATGGGGATATGTGAATAGCGCGCTCCCGTCCGGCCTCTATGGGCAGAATTTTCACAATCATCGGGTCTTCGCCCTGGGCGTCGGCACGTACGAATTCTTTTTAAACGCATACTGGGTCTCGGGAACGTCGAACTCGGTCGGCGCTCACTGGATGCAGGCGACGTACTACCCGACATCATACGGTCCCGTGACGACTGTCGTGCCGGCGGCGGACGGAGGAGCGGGAACAGGCATCGATTCACCCTCCTCGCTCGACGTAAATCCCGCCGGTAGGCTTCAGATCGAGGCCCCGGAAACCGACCTGCGCGATCTGGAGCTGGCGGCGCTGCGCGCCCGCGCCCAGGCGCAGGAAGCCGAACGAAAACTCCTCGAAGCCCAGCTCGCGAAAGAGAAGGAAAAAGGACGCATGCCGGAGCAGCGGTGATCGCCATGAACCGCCTTCGACATGACGCCGGCACCCCATACCGGGCTGCCCGCGCGGGACGGACCGTCACCACACATCGAGGGGATCATCGCATGAGAATGATCGCACTGCTTGGCGTTCTCGCACTCTCGTCGTCCAGCGCCGGATACACCCAGGCGCTCCTTCACCCCGTTTCCGGCGTCGATGGCGGGGGCGGCACGTCGGCCGGTGGCGGCTATACGCTGCTCGGATCCGTCGGTCAGGCGGCGGCGGGCGTGACGACCGACGCGGACACCGGGATGGCGCTCGAGGGGGGTGCCATTCCGCCGCTCAGGGCGGGCAGCGGCGTCACCATGACGACCGGGATCAAGGTCCAGGCGGCCTGGAACATGCTCTCCATCCCTCTGCTGTCACCCGATCCGCGGAAGACGAGCCTCCTCCCGACGGCCATCTCGTCGGCGTTCGTCTACCTCCCCCCACCGGTTGGATATGGTCCGGAAGACACACTTCTGCCGGGAGTCGGATTTTGGGCGAAGTTTCCGGACGTCGAGATGGTCCCGTTCACCGGGTCCGGGGTGACCCTCGACACGATCCCGGTCAACGCGGGCTGGAACCTCATCGGGTCGCTCTCCTATCCATCGCTCACCACCGAGGTGGTTCCTCTCGGAGGGGTAAGCGTCCTGAGCTCGTACTTCGCGTTCATCGGCGGGTTCGGTTACGCCTCAACCGATACGCTCGAGCCCGGCCGGGCATACTGGGTGAAGATGAGCCAGCCCGGAGCCCTCGTCCTCCGTTCAGGATCGCTGATGATCCCTCCGTCGATCTCATCGCCGTCCGCAGGTGAAACTATTCATTGCGAAGGACCCGTCGGAACGGCGGTCCCCCTCCCCGAAAGGGCGGGAACGATCACGTTCCGGGATGCGTCCGGACAGACCAGGCAGATATTCCTCGCTGCGGAGACTCCCGATATCCGTCCGTCCGACTACGAGCTCCCCCCGCCCCCTCCCGGCGGGGTCTTCGACGTGAGGTATGCGAGCCAGAGAATCCTGGAGACATTCGGGGCCGGTGGGATTGCGCGACGGAGCGCGAACATCGCGCTGACCGGCGCGGTCTGGCCATTGGAGGTCCACTATTCGGGGAACGTCGAAGGGCTGTCGGTGTCCCTCGCCCTGCTCTCCGCCGATGGAGAACGCGTGCATGAACTGACCGGAACGAGCCCGGTCCTTCTCGATCGGGCCGGCCTCGTCTCGCTCGCAGCCGGGCTGCGCGACGACGCCGCGAACTCCCTGCCTTCCGGGTACCGGCTCTACCAGAATTATCCGAACCCGTTCAACCCGGCCACCAGCGTGCGCTTCGATCTTCCGGCTGCCTCCCCGGTCCGGATCGTCCTCACGAATTCACTGGGACAAACGGTCATGACGCTGCTCGATGGAGTGATGGAGGCCGGCCGGCACGACGCCGTCGTCGACTGCTCGGGCCTCCCCACCGGCGTGTACTTCTACCGTATGACCGCGGGAAACTTTTCCGACATGAAAAAATTGGTGCTGATGAAATGACCTCTCGTTCAGGGAAGGACCGCCCGATGAAACGACATCCGATCCGACCGATCGCCGCGCGCCGCAGGACGTTTCCGGTTCGCCTGGCGGCGCTCGCGCTGCCCCTCCTGATCTTCGCGGTCGCCGGGTGCTCCGGTTCGGGCGGCGGCTCCGTGGGGGACAACACGTCCACGCCGTCGGAAATCCAGCCCGGTGGCGGGACGAACCCCCGGACGACCCCTGAATTTCCCCCGGGGAAATTCACAGTGCAGCTTGGCGCGTTCCAGTCGGAGGATGGCGCGCAGAAGATCGCCGCACTCACACGGTCACGCTTCACGAAGGACGTGTACACGGTGTTCAACGACACCGACGGACTCTACAAGGTGATGCTCGGTATCTTCGACACGAAGGACGAGGCGCGCGCCTTCCGCGACACGATCGTCAGGCAGTTCCCCGACGACTACATGGACGCCTGGGTTTCGGACCTCGCAAAATGAGCACCCGGGCCGTACTCGCAGGGGTCGCGCTCATCGTCAGCGCAGCGGGATGCGGAGGATCGGACCCGGCCCCCCGCGGCGGGACCTCGTCGACCGGCGAATTCCCGGTGTATATCACCCAGGCAGAATCGACGTTTCATCCGGGCGATTACGGCGTCGAGACGTGGGAAGTGGATACGCTGGCGGGGCAAACGGCAGCGGGAGCGGGCGACGCCGGAGTGGACTCCGCCGGGGTCGCGGAACCCGACACGATCCCCGGGTTCAGGGTCCAGGTCTCGATCACCGGCGACATCGATGGGGCGAACGGCCTGAAGGATTCTCTCTCGGTGGCGCTGGAGAAGGAATGGGTCTACGTGGTCTACCACCCGCCGTACTATAAAATCCGTGTCGGAAATTTCGCGGACCGGTTCGCCGCCGGGGAGATGCTCGATCGGTTGAGGCGCCACGGTTTTCCCGACGCCTGGATCGTCCCCGACCGGGTCGTGCGAAATCCACCCCCGAAGCCCGCTCACCCCACTCCCGACTCCACGGACGTCGCGGTTCCGCCCCGCTGAGCGCGGGGCGGGGAGTCAATTCCCGATGCCGATGCTCACGCCCTCGATCGGCCACTTCGGCCGCACCTTCAGTGTGTCCGCGTAGACTCCGAACGGCTCGGCGAACCGGGGCGGGTACGGGATTCCGCAATCGTGAACGCCGTTCCCGTTGCGGTCGACGAAGGCCGAGAGCGTATAGAGCCCTTCCGGGAGGCGGTCGAAGATAAATGCCCCCGCCGAATCCACGCCGGTCTGCAGACGCCTGGCGTCGCTCCCCGAGAGTCCCCTCGCTTCGACAAATATCCTCCCCGCGCCGGCCCCGGCGCCATGGAGCACGTCGACATTCCCGGCGATGCTCCCGAGCTGTTTTTCCTCCCGCATCCTGAACCGCCGCGCCACGAGGGTATCGCGCGGAACGTTCCCCGCGAGGTCCCGGACCGAATCGAGACGGGCGGACACCGCGTACCATGCCCCGGCGGCGAAGGGTTCGTCGGGAAGGAAATCGGCCATCATCGGACCATGCCAGCGGAGGGTCCCCCTGAACGTCGAACGATCGGCCCGGAGCACGGCGAACCCGCGCGCGAACGATGCGGTGTCGACCGGTTCGTTGAAACCGATCCGGAGCGTATCGCCGGGCAGGAGTCCGGTGACGCTGTCGCGGGGGATGCTCATCGTGACCTCGGGCGGCAGTGTGTCCGGCTCCGGAGACGCCGTGAAGAGGCCGTACATCCCCGAGGAATCGGACCGGTTTCCCCGCAGATCGGTGAACGGCTGCAGTATCAGTCTGTAGACCGATCCGGAACCTTGCGGCGCGGTGATGACGAGGAAATCGCGCCCGCTCGTGTCGGAAGGGGCGACACCGACGACCCCGAGAGGGGCCCCGTCCGAGGTGTCGGTGACCGCGACGACTGCCGGCGGGGATGCCGGGTCGAGCGGCTCGTTGAACCGGAGGAGGATCGACGACCGGTCCCTCGGCCTGACGCCCGAAAGGAAGGGGCGCAGCGTGTCTTCCGCCGCGAGGCGAAGTCCGACACCCCGGAGCACCCTCCGTTCGCCCCCCAGCGCGACGTCGGCCGGGGCGAGGCCTGCGCTCTCGCTCTGCATGTTGTACAGGAGGTTCTTGAACAGATCCCGGAGGGCCATCACCCGGTACAGGCCCTCCTTCATGTTCCGGAGAGTGAATCGTCCGTCCACGCCGGTCTGCGTCAGGTAATCGGGCCTCACGGCGGCGGGGTTCAACGTATCGCCGCGGCCGCCCCCCACCGCGTACGCGAACACCATGATCCCTCCCGGCTCGGTGTCGTAGACCCGGCCTTCCACGCCGCAGCTGTCGATCGTTTCGCCCGTCGAAAAGGGCAGGTTGAATGTCTCGGCGAGCGCGTTGGTCCTGGCGTCCTTCGTGTCGGTGCCGACGGTGAGGATGTAGGTGGTGTTTTCCCGCAGCGATTCGGCGAAGGAGATTTCCACTTCGCTGCCGCTCCAGTCGTACGTGAGGGCGCCCGGCGAGGGCGAGAGGAAGACCGATTCCTGGAACGACCGGCGGTCGAGGTCCTCCGAAAATTCCAGGACCAACCGCGTCTCGCGGTACCGCAGCGCGCCGGCTTCCGGCATGGAATTCAGGACGACCGGCGGCTCCTTGTCGGGCGGGCCGCCGGCGGGAGCGCCCTGGGAGGCGCAGCCGGCCAATGAGAGCAGTCCGGCCGCGAACGGGACGATTACGGCGGCGACGCGGCGGCGGTCATCGGCCATTGCCCCGCACCCCCTCTCCGCGGAGGCTGTCCGCCCCGGCGGCGGGTACGGGGAGTGTGTCTATTTCAATCCGTGCCCGCGCTGCCGCGGCCCGCTTTCGCTGGAATTTTCTGACCGCGCGAAGGTGCTCGGCGTATGTCCTTGAGAATGAATGCCCCCCCTCCCCGTTCGCGACGAAAAAATAATATCCGTGCCGTTCCGGGCGGACCGCCGCCAGGATCGAGGCCTTCCCGGGGTTGTTGATCGGGCCCGGGGGAAGCCCCGAATTCCGGTAGGTATTGTAGGGCGACTGCCGTTGCAGATCGGAATAGTTGAGCCGCCTCGGCCCGTCCTCGAGGATATACTGCACAGTCGGGTCCGCCTGGAGGCGCATTTTTTTCCGGAGCCGGTTCGAATACACCCCGGATATCCTCGTCCGTTCGGAATCGATCGACGTCTCGGCCTCGATGATCGACGCGAGTGTCTGGACCTGGTGGACGCTCATCCCGCGGTGCCGCGCCGCGGCGCGCAGGCTGTCGTCGAAGAAGACTGTGAACGCGCCCGCCATCGTCGCCAGCACCGTCTCTTCCGATTCCTGCCAGTAAAATTTATAGGTGCTCGGCAACAGGTATCCCTCGAGCGTCGGCGCGTCGAGTCCGACCTTGCGGATGAACGTCGTGTCATGGACGAGCCCCATGAACAGTGCCGTGTCGAGGCCGAGGTTCCTCCCGAAGAGCGCCGCGACGCGGCGGGCCCTGAACCCCTCCGGGACCACGATGGTGACGAGCTCGACCGATTTCCCGAACTCGAGGTCCTCGAGGATGCGGCTGTTGGACATCCCGGAGCGGAACCGGTAGCGGCCGATCTGCATTTTCCTCGTGGAGCCCAGGATCCGGCCCGCGAGGTTGAAGAGCAGCCTGTTCCGCACGACGCCCGAGGTGACGAGGGTGTCCTCGATCTGCCGGAAGGGGTCCCCCTTCGACACGGTGATGATCCTGTCGCCGTCGAACGTGTTCGGCGCCCAGAGAATGACATAGAGCCCGCCGAGCGCGAGGACGATCAGGATCGTGAGCGACCACGCGAACCGCCCTCGGACCGACCTCCCGCCCGGCCCCGCCTGTCTCCTGCGCGCGACCATCGTCAGGTCACGCCGTCATGAGGAGGTTGGGGTCGGCCTGCAGGCCGTAGGGCGACGCGGCGCCGGCGAGCAGCTTCCGGTACCCGGTAAGGGCGATCATCGCCGCGTTGTCGGTGCAGAATTCCAGGCGGGGGATGTGGAGCGAAAAACCGTGCCGGTCGGCGGCGGCCTGCATCCTTCGCCGCAGCTCCCCATTCGCCGAGACGCCCCCGGCCACCGCGACGTCGCGGACGCCCGTGCGCTCCAGGGCCGAAACGGTTTTCATCACCAGGACGTCGATCACGGCGGCCTGGAAGCTTGCGCAGAGGTCCGCAAGGAGCCGCCTCCCGGCGGGGGTGGCCGGATCAGGCCGCTGGTGGTCCCTCAGCCAGTAGAGGACGGCGGTTTTGACGCCGCTGAAACTGAAGTTCAGCGTCCCGTCGCCGGCCATGGACCGGGGAAACGCGACGAAGGAGGGGTTGCCCTCCCGCCCGAGCCGTTCGATGGCCGGTCCCCCCGGGAACGGGAGTCCGAGCATCTTCGCGACCTTGTCGAACGCTTCGCCCGCGGCGTCGTCGAGCGTCTCACCGAGGATGGTGTGGCGGAACTCCTCCCCGACCAGGACGAGCTGCGTATGGCCGCCGGAGACCGTGAGGCAGAGGAACGGATACGACGGCGAAGGCTCTTCCAGGAAATTGGCGTAAATGTGGCCCTCCATGTGGTTGACCCCCACGCAGGGAATTCCGAGTCCGTACGCCAGCGACTTCGCGAAATTCACGCCGACCATCAGCGACCCCATCAGGCCCGGTCCGGTCGTCACCGCCACCCCGGAGATCTCCGCACGGTCCACGCCCGCGACGGAAAGGGCCTGTTCCACGACGGGGACGATCAGCCGGAGGTGTGCCCGGGACGCGAGCTCCGGGACCACCCCTCCGAACCGGAGGTGGTCGATTTGAGACGAGACGATGTTGGAACGGAGCCGGCCGTCGGAAATGACGGCCGCGGATGTTTCATCGCACGAAGATTCAATGCCGAGGACATTCATACGCCGGGAAATAAGCGAAAAGTCGACCTGAAATCCAAAATGCCGGCCTCCCGAAACCGTTGTTATTTGGATTCCTTTCGGGTTTTTCATACCTTGGATCAACTTTTCAGAAACCACGATCCCGATGTCCGACCAGAGAGAGGCAGATCTCTCCAAACTGCGCATCACGCGAGAGGAACCGGCCGGCAGGCCACCGAAACCGGGCATCCGCACGGCCGTGCTCCTCTACTCGGTCGGCGCGGTCGTGATCGTCCTGGCCATTCTCTTCCTCGTCCGCTCCTTCACCGATGAACCGGAAACGGTCGAAATCGCCACGGCATCGTATATTTCCCCGTCGCTGAACAGGACGGTCCTGACGGCCAGCGGTTACGTGGTCGCCCAGCGAAAAGCGGCCGTCGCCTCGAAAGCCACGGGCCGCATCGTCGCCCTCTATTTCAGGGAGGGGGACAAGGTGCGGCGGGGCGACATCATCGCGAAAATCGAGAGCGCCGACGTCGAAGCCTCGCTCGAGCAGGCGAGGGCGGAACTCGCCGTCGCCACGGCCTCCCTGTTCGACGCACGGCGGATCTACGAACGTTCCGACACCCTGATCAAACGCGGCCTGATCTCGCAGGCGGAATTCGACGCCGCCGAATCGCGCTACCAGTCGGTCCAGGCGAGCGTCCGCTCGCGGGAGGCGTCCGTGACCTCGGCCGAAGTGGCGCTCGAGAACACGAACATACGCGCCCCGTTCGACGGGACCGTCCTCACGAAGAACGCCGACGTCGGCGAGGTCGTCGCCCCGTTCGCCGCGGGTGCGAGCTCGCGGGTGGCCGTGGTGACGATCGCCGACATGGGCTCGCTCCAGGTCGAGGCGGACGTCTCGGAGTCGAACATCACGAACGTCTCGATCCGTCAGCCGGTCGAGGTGACCCTCGACGCGTACCCCGAACGCCGGTACAGGGGGGTCGTCGAGAAGATCGTGCCCACGGCCGACCGCGCCAAGGCGACGGTGATGACGAAGATCCGTTTCCTGGAAAAGGACGACCGGGTCCTGCCGGAGATGGGCGCGAAGGCGCATTTCCTCAGCGAGGCCCCCGGCGATGCGGCCGCCTCGACCGCCAGCCTGCTGGCGGTCGACGCGAGGGCGGTGGTGAAGACGCCCGACGGCCCGGCGGTCTTCGTTGTGGACGGGACGACCGCGACCCTGACCGCGGTCCGGACCGGCGGAACGCTCGGCACGATGATCGAAATCACCGCAGGACTCACACAGGGGACGAAGGTCGTGGTGAATCCCCCCGAAAAACTTTCCACCGGCAGCCAGGTCCGTCCGAAGGAATGACGGCGGCCCGGACCCACAAGACGTAACGCAGAGGACCACCATGTCGCTCGTATCGATCAATAATATTACGAAATCCTACTGGAGGGACTCGCTCGAGATTCCGGTGTTGAGGAACATCTCGTTCGAAATCCCGAAGGGGGAGTTCCTCGCCCTGATGGGCCCCTCCGGATCCGGAAAAACCACGATCCTGAACCTGGTCGCCGGCATCGACCGTCCGTCCGGCGGGTCGGTGGTGATCGACGGGACCGACATCACCACGCTCAACGAATCGGACCTCGCCGTCTGGCGCTCGCGGAACGTCGGCTTCGTCTTCCAGTTCTACAACCTGATGCCGGTGCTCACCGCCCTCGAGAACGTCACACTCCCGCTGCTTCTCACCAAAATGACGAAGAAGGAGCGCCACGAGCGCGCCGGGTTTGCGCTGAACGTGGTCGGGCTCGGCGACAGGGTCCATCACTTCCCGCGCCAGCTCTCGGGCGGGCAGGAACAGCGCGTCGCGATCGCCCGGGCGATCGTGACCGATCCCACGCTCCTCGTCGCGGACGAACCGACCGGGGACCTGGACAAGGTCTCCGCCGAGGAGATCATGAACCTCCTCGAACGGCTCAACCAGGAATTCCAGAAGACGATCATCATGGTGACGCACGACCCGAGGGCCGCTGAAAAGGCCCACACCACGCGTCACCTCGACAAGGGCGAACTCTCGTAGGGGCCGGGCCATGTTCATTCTCCTGCTGATACAAAAAAACCTCCTCCGGCACAAGCTCCGGTCGCTCCTGACGATCCTCGGGATCACGATCGCGGTGCTCGCGTTCGGCCTGATGCAGACGGTGGTCTCGGCGTGGAACGCCGGGGTCGCGGCGTCCGCTTCCGACAGGCTCATCGTGGTGCACTCCGTGTCGTTCATCTATCCGCTCCCGCTCTCCTACAAAGCGAGGATCGAGAAGCTCCCCGGCGTCGAGACGGTCTCCTGGGCGAACTGGTTCTCGGGCATCTACATCGACGAGACCAACTTCTTCGCCCGCCTCGCGGTCGACCCGGCGACGATCTTCAAGGTCTACCCCGAGTTCATCGTCGACGACGCGGCGGTCGCCGAACTCGCGAAGCAGCGCAACGGCGCCATCATCGGCAGGAGCATCGCCGAAAAATACAACCTGAAGGTCGGCGACATCATGCCGATCGAGGGGGACATCTACCCGGGCCACTGGGAGATGAAGGTCGTGGGAATCTACCGCGGCCGTGACAAAGGCACCGACGAGACCCAGATGCTGTTCAACTGGGAATACCTCGACCAGACCATGCTCCAGACCCAGCCGGCCCGCGCCGGGAGGGTGGGCTGGTACATCGTCGACATCAGGGACGCCTCCGACCGGGCGCGGATTTCGTCCGAGATCGACGCGCTCTTCGCGAATTCCCCGGCCGAGACCAAGACGCAATCGGAGAAGGAGTTCCAGCAGAGTTTCGTGTCGATGTCGAGCGCGATCCTGACGGCCATCAACCTGGTCTCCGTGGTGATCATCGGGATCATTCTCCTCGTTCTCTCGAACACCATGATCATGACGGCGAGGGAACGCTTCCGCGAATTCGCCGTCCTCAAGACGCTCGGATTTTCCACCTTCCACCTGGCCGGCCTGATCGGCGGCGAGTCGATGGTGATCGCCGGGATCGGCAGCGCCATCGGGGTGGCCCTCACATTCCCGATCGCCGCGGGGGTCGAACAGGGCCTCCCGTCGGGATGGTTCCCGGTCTTCAACGTGGAGCCGAGGACCCTCGTCTACGCCGTGGCGGCCGCCTTCGTCGCCGGCGTCGTCGCGGCTGCGGTGCCGGTGGCCCGGACCGTCCGGATGAAGATCGTCGACGGACTCAGGCAGGTCGGATGAGGAGCGGACGCCCATGACCGAATTCTTCTACACGTTCCCGTTCCTCTTCGTGCTGATCCTCGCCGCACGGCTGTCGAAGAACCTCAGGATCTACATGCGGCGGAGCCTGGTCAGCCGGCCCGTCACGTTTTTCCTGACCCTCGGCGGCATCTCGCTCGTGGCGTTCGTCTTCGCGGCGGTGCTGATGCTCGCGAAGGGGCTCGAAAGAACGCTCGTCGAGACCGGTTCCGACGACAACGCGGTGGTGCTCCGCAAGGCCGCGCAGGCGGAGCTCATGAGCCAGATCGACCGCGACGCCGTCAACATCCTGAAGACCCAGCCCGAAATCGCCCTCGGCCCCGACAGCAAGCCGCTCGCGACGGCCGACATCTTCGTCATCATCAATCTGCTCAAGAAGGGCTCCGGCGACATGGGGAACGTCACCGTCCGCGGCGTTGAGGACGCCGCGATGACCCTGCGCGACCGGGTGAAACTGATCGAGGGCAGGCTGTTCTCCTTCGGCACCGGGGAGGTGGTGGTCGGGAAGAACATCGCGAAGAATTTCGAGGGGGTGGCGATCGGCCGCGAATTGAAATTCGGCGGGTCCCTCTGGACCGTCGTGGGCGTCTTCGACGCCGGAGGCAGCGGCTTCGACTCCGAGATCTGGGGGGACGTGGACCAGATCATGCCCTCGTTCGGCCGCCCGGTCTATTCCTCGCTCACCTTCCGGATGAAGGACCCCGCCGGGTTCGACGCGCTCAAGTCGAGGATCGAGAGCGACAAGCGGACGAACTACCTCGAACTCTTCAGGGAGAAGGAATACTACGCCAAACAGTCGAGCATGATGGCCAGTTTCATCACCATCCTCGGCACCATGGTGACGGTGATCTTCAGCCTGGGGGCGGTCATCGGGGCGATGATCACGATGTACGCCGCTGTCTCGAACCGCACGATCGAAATCGGCACGCTGCGCGCCCTCGGGTTCCGGAGGAAGACCATCCTCGCCACGTTTCTCCTCGAGGCGATCCTGATCGGCATGGCGGGCTCGGCGATCGGCGTCTTCGCCGCCTCGTTCCTCCAGCTCCTGGTGATTTCGACCATCAACTTCGGAACGTTCACCGAACTAGCGTTCGGCTTCGACCTGACGCCGGACGTCATCGTGTCCACGTTCGTCTTCGGCTTCCTCATGGGAGTGGCGGGCGGGTTTCTCCCGGCGGTCCGCGCGTCGCGCATGAACATCGTGTCCGCCCTCAGGGCATCGTAATCCACCATCCATCCAGACAGACAGGAGTCCACCGATGATCGTCACGAAAAACGCCGCCCTCCTTCTCCTCATCATCACCATCGGGCTCTGCACGCAGGCCGCGGTGGCGCAACAGAACGGTTTCGGGCTCGGGATCATCGCCGGCGAACCGACCGGCCTCGCCTTCAAGGGGTGGATGGGCACGACGACGGCGATCGACGCGGCCCTCGCGTGGTCGTTCGCCCACGAGACCACCTTCCACGTCCACGTCGACTATGTTTTCCATAGCGAGGCCCTCACGAAGCGCGACCGACATACCGGTCTACTACGGCATCGGCGGCAGGATCAAGACCGGCGGCAACGGCGACGACCGGATCGGCGTGAGGATCGTGGGCGGAATCGCCTATTACATCCCCGACGCGCCGATCGACCTGTTCGCTGGAAATCGTCCCGATCCTCGACTTCGCGCCGGACATCGACCTGGAGCTCAATGCCGCGATCGGCGCCAGGTATTTCTTCCGGTAGCCCCCGGCGCGGCCATCCGGCGGAGGGGTTTGCGCAATCCGAACTTTTTCGTATATTGGATGCGCATTTCGATCGAATCATCCCAGGATAGAGACGAAAGAACCTCACAATGTCAAAAGTCTGCCAAATTTGCGAAAAAAGGCCGGTCAGCGGCAATAACATCAGCCACGCCCACAACCGGACCCGGAGGCGTTGGCTCCCGAACCTCCAGCGCGTCCGTGCGGACATCGACGGCCGGACCCGCCGGATGCGCGTGTGCACCACCTGCATCAAGCAGGGTCGGGTGCGCAAGGCCGCCTGAAGCCGGGGCGACCACGCCGGATTCTGAAGCCCAACCTCGTGTTGGGCTTTTTTATTTCCGGGGATTGGATATATTGGTGCATCAATCGGGTATTCAACCGGTAATTCACGCCACCTAGGACCGTAACCCAGCCCGCGACCGATGTCTCTGCCAAATTCGCTGACGATCCTGCGGATCTGCCTCACCCCCCTGTTCGTCGTTCTCCTCGTCTCGGACTCCTCCCTCCAGCGCCAGTTCTCGGTGGTCGTCTATGTCGTCGCCGCGCTGACCGACTGGTACGACGGGTGGGTCGCGCGGAAGTACGGGAGCCAGTCGAGGTGGGGCAAGTTCCTCGATCCGCTGGCCGACAAGATCCTGGCGAGCGCCGCCCTCTTCACGTTCTCGGCCCTCGGCCTGATCGACGCCTGGATGGTCTGGGTCATCGTCGGGCGCGACGTGGTGATCACGGCGTTGCGCAGTTACGGCGAGTGGACCGACCACCCCATCGTGACATCGAAGACGGCGCAGGCGAAGACTTTCGGGGAATTCATCGTCATCTGGTATATCCTTCTCCTGCACGTCGCCGGCTCGGTGCCCGTCATCCGGTTCGAATTCTCCGGAACGCTCGACGCGCTGATGGACCCCCGGGTCCTTTTCGGCATGATGCTGGTCGTCACCATCTCCAGCGTCGCCACGGGGATCATGTACTGCGTCGACAACAGGCGCTTCCTCGCCGACCTCTATGACCGCGCGGCCGGACGCACAACCCCCCGTTGAGTCCGGTGGACGGGAAGGCCCCCTTCCTCGCGCGGTTCATCGCGACCGGGGCGTACTCCGGCTACGCACCGTGGGCCTCCGGCACGGTGGGCACGGCCGCCGGCCTCCTCGTCTACCTCATCCCGGGCGTCTCCTCCCCGCCCGTGTTGTCGGCGTTGATCGCGCTGATGTTCTTCACCGGCCGGTGGGCCGCGCACCGGGTCGCCCTCGCCGACGGGACATGTCCTTCAACCCTCCGCCGCCGCCGCGAAGCGCCTCTTTCAGCCGGGGCCGGCCCTTCATCCCGATCCGTCGATCGTGGTCATCGACGAAATCGTCGGCCTCTGGGTGGCCCTCCTCTTCCTGCCAGGGGAGATCCCTGCGATCATCGTGGCCTTCACCACCTTCAGGCTCTTCGACATCGTCAAACCTCCCCCCGCGGCGGCGCTCGAGAAGGTCGGGCGCGGGTGGGGGATCATGCTCGACGACGTCGCGGCCGGGATCTACGCCAACGCCGTCACCCACGTCACGCTCTGGCTGATCGGATGAACGCGATCATCCTCACCATCGGCGACGAGCTCCTGATCGGTCAGGTGGTCAACACCAACGCGGCGTTCATCGCGGCCAGGCTGGGCGACGCCGGGATCGACATCCTGCGGATCCTCACGGTGGGTGACGAGCGCCCGGAGATCGACCGCGGCCTGCGGGAATCCTTCGACGCCGCCGACGCGGTCGTCGTCACGGGCGGGCTCGGCCCCACGCACGACGACGTGACGAAACGCGCCGTGGCGGATTTCTTCGGCCTCCCGCTCGTCCACGACCCCGCGCTGAAGGAGCGGATCGCCGCCCTGCTCGCCTCCAGGGGGATCGCCTGGAGCGACGCAGCCGAGGAGCAGTGCCTGGTGCCCGCGGGCGCGACCATCCTCCACAACCGCTACGGCACCGCCGGGGGGATCCTGATCGAAAGGGAGCGCAAAACGCTCGTCGCGCTCCCCGGCGTCCCGTACGAAATGGAGCAGATCATGACCGATTCCGTCGTCCCGCTGCTCACGGCGAAGATCACCGGGCGCGGTCACCGTCCACCGCACACTCCGGACCGCCGGAATTTCCGAATCGGCGCTCGCCGTCAGGCTGGCCGTCCCCGCATCGCTGCCCGCGGGCGTGAAGCTCGCATTCCTCCCCTCGCTCTCGGGCGTCCGGTTGCGGCTTGACGCGTCCGGGTCGTCGCGCGAAGACGCGGGCCGGTTGATCGGGTCGGCCGAAGCGCTGATCAGGGAACGGGGCGGGCGGTTCGTCTACGGGACCGAGGGCGATGAGCTCGAGGGCGTCGTCGGCGCGCTGCTCTCCGGGTCCGGCCTCACCCTCGCGTGCGCGGAGTCGTGCACCGGCGGGGCGATCGCGAGGAAGCTCACCTCCGTGCCGGGGAGTTCCGCATATTTCCTCGGTTCGGTGGTCGCCTACGCCGACCGGCTCAAGACGGACCTCCTCGGCGTCGACCCGGCCCTGATCGCGGCCCTCGGGGCGGTCTCGCGCGAAACGGCGCTCGCCATGGCGGCGGGTGTCCGACTGGCCGCCGGCTCGGACATCGGTGTGGCCGTCACCGGCATCGCCGGCCCATCCGGCGGAACCCCGGAAAAACCGGTCGGGACCGTCTGGATCGCCTATGCCGACGCCGACGGAGCGATCGCGCTGAAACAGACCTTCGGGGAGGGCCGGGAACGGGTCGTCGAACGCGCGACGGTCGCCGCGCTCGACCTGATCCGGCGGAAACTGCTCCGTTTGGAGTAGGCGCGTGGCCCCGATCCGGACATTCATCTCCTTCCCGCTCCCCGCCGACATCAGGTCGGCGATCGGGGAATTCATCTCCCTCCTGAAACCCCACTGCGGGGGCGTGAAGTGGGAAAACCCGGACAAGCTCCACGTGACGATAAAATTCCTGGGGGATACCGTGGAGGGAAACGTTGCCGGCATCCTCGCCGTCCTGCGCGACCGGACGGTGGGATTCAGCCCATTCGATCTCACCGTCGCCGGGTTCGGGGCGTTCCCCTCGCCCCGGCGTCCCAGGGTGATCTGGGTGGGCTGCGAGAACATCGACGGGACGCTTCTCCGGATCCACGGCGCGATCGACGAGGGCCTGGCCCCGCTCGGTTTTCCGAAAGAGGAGCACCCGTTCCATCCCCACGTGACGATCGCAAGAGTCCGCGAACAGGGGGGCGGGACCCACTTGACATCCATACCAAAAAATATTACTTTTGATCCGCGTCACACGCTCGTCTGCCGAAATTTTTCTGATGAAGAGCGTGCTTCAGCCCGCAGGATCGGAGCACACGGTCATCGGGTCGAGCAGATTGTACTGAGGAGACCATTGGCCCGAACGTCACCAACCCCGAAACGAAAAACCGTCCTGTTCGTCGATGACGAGGCGCTGTGGCTCAACGCCGTGAAGGCCGCGGTCCGCGGCGGTCCGGTCAAGGTCATTACCGCCGCCGGCGGCGAAGAGGCCCTCGAGAAGATGGTCCGGAGGATACCCGACCTGATCCTGAGCGACGTCAGGATGCCGGTCATGAACGGTTTCGATCTCTTCGAAAAGGTCAAGAACAACCCGAAACTGCGTTCGATCCCGTACGTCTTCATGTCCTCGATCGACGATTTCGACGCCCGCAAAACCGCCAAGGACATCGGCGCGGACGACTATGTTGAAAAACCCTTTGATGTCGTGGGAGTGAAGTCGATCCTGACGGACCTCCTCGACCGATTTTCAGAACACTGACGGGACCGTCCCGGATTTCCAGGCGTATCGCCACACACTCACAGCACCGGAAAGGTATTTCCATGGCAGACAACAACAGGAACGAGGCGCGGATGCAGGCGCTGCGGATCGCGATCGAACAGATCGAAAAACAGCACGGCAAGGGTGCCATCATGAAACTCGACGACGGCCCCATCGCGAAGATCGACTCGATCTCGACGGGGTCGATCTCCCTCGACGCCGCCATCGGCATCGGCGGGATCCCCCGCGGCAGGGTCGATCGAGATCTTCGGTCCCGAGGCGTCGGGCAAGACCACCATCTGTCTCCACGTCATCGCCGAGGCCCAGAAGAACAACGGCATCGCCGCCTTCATCGACACCGAGCATGCGCTTGACCTCACCTACGCCCGGAAGCTCGGCGTGGACATCAACAACCTCATGCTCAGCCAGCCGGAGTACGGCGAACAGGCGCTCGAGATCGTCGAGACCCTCGTCAGGAGCGGGGCCCTCGACGTCGTGGTCATCGACTCGGTGGCCGCGCTCACCCCCCGCGCGGAGATCGAGGGGGAAATGGGCGACCCGACCATGGGCGTCCAGGCGAGGCTGATGTCGCAGGCGCTCCGGAAACTCACGGCGGCGATCAGCAAATCCCGCACGACCGTGATGTTCACCAACCAGCTCCGCCAGAAGATCGGGGTGATGTTCGGCAATCCCGAGACCACCACCGGCGGCAACGCGCTCAAGTTCTATGCCTCGCTCAGGCTCGACGTGCGGCGCATCGAGGCGATCAAGGACGGCACGAACATCGTCGGCAACCGGGTCCGCGTGAAGGTGGTGAAGAACAAGGTCGCCCCGCCGTTCAAGGAGGCGCAGTTCGACGTCCTGTACAACGAAGGCATTTCCAGGATCGGGGACCTGATCGACACCGCGGTGGAGAAGAACATCATCGCGAAGAGCGGCAGCTGGTTCGCGTACAACGGCGAACGGATCGGCCAGGGACGGGACGCCGTGAAGAAGTACCTCGCCGAGAACGAAAAAATCACGGCGGAGATCGACCAGGCCCTGCGGGTGGCCCTCGGACTCGCCGAGGCGGCCCCGAAACCCGCGGCGCGCGGCGCCGAGCCGGCCCCGGCGACGTCGACTACGCCGCCGGCCCCGATGAAGCAGGAGGTCGCGAAGAAGCCGGTCAAAGCCTGACGACCGCCTCCCGACCGTCCGGATGATCGTCACGAAGATCGAACGCCAGAAAAAAAACCCGGACCGTTACTCGGTGTTCCTCGACGGTTCGTTCGCCGTCGGCGTGCGATCGCCGGTCCTCCTCCGCGCCGGACTTCGCAAGGGTGACGACGTCTCGCCCGAAACCCTCGATCTCCTCAGGTCGGAGGAAGAACTCGGCGCCGCGAGGCTCGCCGCACTGCGCTACGCCGGCCGGCGGCGCCGGACCGAGCAGGAAATCAGGAAGAAACTGGAGTCCCTCGCGTTTCCTCCCCGCGCCATCGAGGCCGCGCCATCGGCGCCGTTCCGCGAAGCGCCGGACTCGCCGACGACCGCGCCTACGTCCGGGCGTTCATCCACGACGCGCAGCTGCGCCGGCCAGCCGGGGGCCGGATGATCCCGCACAGACTGAAGAGCAAGGGAATCCCACCCGACATCCTCCGCGACGAGGTGTCCGCCGCCCTCGGACCAGACGAGGAGGCGCTCCTCGCCAAACGTTGCCTACGCCCCTATCTCGCCAGGATGGAACGCCGGGCCGCGACCGGGAAGGCCTTCCTGCCCGGCGAAAAAGAGGCGATCCTGCGGCGGTATCTCGCCGGCCGCGGATTCTGCCGGAGCGCCGTCGAGGCCGCCGTGAAGTCGGTCATCACCACGGCGGAACCGGGAGGATAAGCCGATCGCCGTCGTCGTCTACGATATCGAAACCCTCGGCAAACCGGTCGCGTCCTTCGACGACGCCCAGGTCGCCTACCTTTTCAAGGAAGGGTTGACGGAGGAGGAACGGCGCGAGGAGGTCAACCGGCTCAACCTCTCCGCCCTCACCGCGGAACTCCTCGCGATCGGGATGTTGAATCCGGACACCGGCGGGGGCAGGGTCTTCTACAGGTCGGAGGTCCGTGAAAAATTTCAATCCGCGGACGGGAAGATCGAATTCATCTCCGGCGACGAGGGGCAGATCCTCACCGCCTTCTGGGAGGACATCCGGAATTACGGCCAGTTCGTCACCTTCAACGGCCGCGCGTTCGATGGTCCGTTCCTGATGCTCCGTTCGGCCCTGCTGGGTGATCCGGCCGACGAAGAACCTGGTCCCCTACCGCTACAGCACGACCCCCCACTGCGACCTTCTCGACCAGCTCACCTTTTACGGGGCATCCAGGAGGTTCAACCTCGATTTCTACTGCAGGGCGTTCGGTATCGAAAGCCCGAAAGCGGGGGGAATCACCGGGCTCGACCTCGGCCCGCTCTACCGTGAAGGGAAGCACCGCGAGATCGCGCGGTACTGCATCGGCGACGTGATCGCCACGGCCGAGCTCTTCCGCCGGTGGAAACAGTTCCTCAGCATCGCGTGACCCGGGGGTCGGTCCATATCGCCCCGGCGACCGGCGTCGTCCCGGCCGGCGCGACCCCCGTCGATGGCGTGGATTTCACGGTCGTCGACTTCGAAACGACCGGCCTCTCCGCGGACAGCGGCGACCGCGTTTGCGAGGTCGGCATGGTGCGGATCCGCGGGGGCGCGGTAATGGAAACATTCGGGACGCTGATCGATCCCACCATACCGGTCTCCGCCGGCGCGTACGCCGTCAACGGGATCAGCCCGGCCATGCTCGCCGGGGCGCCGCAGTTCCCCGGAGGTCCTTCCAACGATCGCCTCCATGCTCTCCGATTCGGTCCTCGTCGCCTACAACGCGCCCTTCGACGTGTCGTTCCTGAACAGCGAGTTCCGGCTCGGCGGCGCGCCCCTCCCACCCAACCCGGTGGTGGACGTCCTGGCCCTCGCCCGTCAGCTCCTGCCCGGGAGGCCGCGATACCCCCAGTACGCGGTGGCGGCGCTGCTCGGGATTTCGTACCCGGTCAGGCACCGCGCCATCGAGGATGCGATGGTCACATCGAAAATCCTGATGCACTTCCTCTCGATGCTCAAGGCCTACGGCCGTGGAGACCTCCGCGACCTGATGCGAAAGGATATCGGACGATCGATCGGCGCTCAGCGCGCCGAGAAAATCGCCGCGGCTCTCGGTTCCGGCGGAGACCTCTGGATCCGGTACCTCTCCCCCTCGGACGGAGAGGTCACGCAGCGGATCGTGACGCCGATCCGGCGCGCAGGGCAGACCGGTGCCGGGGCCCCCATCACGGAACTCGAGGCGTTCTGCCACATACTCCAGGCCAGGAGAACATTCAGGCTCGATTACATCCTTGACGTCCGGCCTGTCGACCAGGGCGTGGTGACCGGGAGGATATGATGTGGAGACGATACGACACGCGGTCCGGGAGGACATGGGGACGATCAGGGCGATCCTGTCGGAATGCGGCCTCCCGACGGACGATTTCGCCGACGGCGACGTCGTCGTTCCTGCTCGCGGAGTCGGGCGGATCGATCGTCGGCACCATCGGGCTGGAATCCTATCCGCCCAGGGGTCTCCTGAGGTCGGCAGCGGTGCTCCCGGCGTTCCGGGACCGGGGCATCGGGGTCCTGCTCGTCGACGCTCTCGTGCGCGCGGCGCGGGAACGCTCCATTTCGGAACTGGTGCTCCTGACGACGACCGCGGAGAAATTTTTCGGAAGGTTGGGATTCAGCAGGATCGAACGCGGGACGCTCGACGGCCCGATCCTCGCCTCGCCGTCAGTTCACCGGGCGACCTGTTCGTCGGCCGCCGTGATGAGGCTGGCGCTGGGCTGACCGGCGGTGCCGGCGTCAGGCCGGTCCGCGCGCCGCGCGAACCACCCGCGCGATCGACGCCGCGGCCCCGAGTTTCACCAGGTCCCACCAGCTGAAAATCAGAAAGCCGCTCGTGAAGGCATCCGACCAGTCCCGGACGAGCGTGAGCCGGAGCTGGAGCGTGCCGCACGCGAACACGACGAGAAGCGCCGCCGCCATCGAGAGGATCAGCCTGACCAAGGTCGGACGCTCCCCCGAAAGGGAACCGGCGACGAACGCCGCCGCGGGGAAAGCCAGGAGGTAACCCCCCGTGGGCCCGAGCAGCCGCGCGACGCCGAAACCGAACGATGAGAAGACCGGCAGACCCGCCGCGCCTGCGCCGAGATAGGCGAGCATGCTCACGGTCCCGAGACGGGGCCCGAGGATCGCCCCGCTCAAGAGGACGAACAGCGTCTGGAGCGTGAACGGAACCGGTGAGTTCGGGATCTCGATCTGGGCCCCGGCCGCGGTGAGCGCGGCGAAAAGAAGGACCTGCAGGGTCGCCGCGAGGGGGCGGGAGTGCACGAGCGTGGCGCTGACGGTTCCGTCGAATTTCTGTCCGACCATGTCTTCTCCTTACCGAAGTATCACCCCGCGGAGCCATCCGAGCGTCCGCGTGATGACGTGGTTGAGTGTCAAATAGTGATCTTCATCCGCCGACCTGGCGTTGTACAGGTGACCCACCGAATCGAGCAAGAGCAGTTCTACTTTCCCCCCTCCCGCGGCCCGGGCGAGCGCCTCCGCTTCCCTGACTGGGACGGTCACGTCGGCCTTCCCGTGGAGGACCAGCCAGGGAGCCTTAATATACGCAGCCCGGATCACCGGATCAATTTCCCCAGCCGCGCGTCAACGTCGTCCAGGATCTCCCGCCCGATCCTCAGCGGGCTCACCCCCCGGGAGGCCGAGCGGGGTAAAAAACCCCGTTCCCGCCATCCCGCCTTCTGGTCTGTGGTCCACCGGTCGAATGTCGCGATACCTGACCACGTCACGAGGGCGGCGATGCCCGCATCCCGGGAGGCGAACGATGTCGCCACCCCCCCGCCCCTGGAATGACCGAGCAGAATGACCTCCCGGCATCACCCGATTCAGGCACAGACCTCGTCCCGCACGGCGCTCACGACGCACCCGAGGTCATCGATCTCCCGGGAAAAGCTGTTCGACGCGAACGCGTCGAAATCGTTGATGCGGTCCGACCCCGGGGGGAACGCCGTTCCTGGAAAAATTGAACGCGACCGACGTGAATCCTTCCCGGCGATCCGTTCGGCTGCGTGGGGAAAGAACCCCCAATCCTTGAAGGACATAAAACTGTGGCAGATGACGACGACCGGCTCCGGCCCGCGGTGACATCGAAACGGACGTCGCACGCGACCGGCTCCCCCGACGCGTTCAGGATCACGGCGCTGTTTTTTACGATTCGGGGAACGCTCATCGGTTGTGAAAGTACAAAACGGCCGCCTGGTTGTCAAGAATCGACGGGCGCGGCGGTTTGTGGGCCCGGGGGCTTGAGGTTAACTCCCTCATTCTCTATATTATTACATACACAACCACGTCCCGATTTCCACAGATGAAACTTTTTTTTCCGGCGATCGCCTTTTGCTCGGCCTGGCCAACAATTCCTTTGCCGACGATCCCCCGGGCCACAGCCTGATCAGGATCCACGTGAATGACGCCACCGAGCTTCGGGACATCTGGAGCGCCGGACTCTATTTCGAGGGGTCCGCGGGGAAGCCGGGCGGTTGGATGGAGTTCGTCGCCACGCCCGCCGACCTTCGGTAACTCACGGCGCGCCGCATCGCCTATGTCGTCGCCGAACCCGATCTCGCGGCCGCCGCGGCCAGGGACCTTTCCCCGGTGCCGATGAACGCGCTCGGTTTCGGGACGGGGAGCATGGGAGGATATTACACCCTTGCCGAGGTCGGCGAACAGCTCGATTCGATGAAATCCTCACCCCTCCCTGGTCACGGAAAAACAGGAAATCGGGTATTCGATCGAGGGGCGCCCCATCTGGGCGGTCAGGATCTCCGACAACCCCGACAGCGACGAGCCGGGTGAGCCCGGCGTGCTCTATACGTCGCTCACCCACGCCCGGGAACCCGCCGGCATGATGACCGTGGTCTATTACATGTGGTGGCTCCTGGAACAGTACGCCTCCGACCCTTCTGCGGCCTACCTCGTGAACAACAGGCAGGCGTGGTTCATCCCGGTCATCAACGTCGACGGGTACGCCTATAACCAATCGACCAACCCGTCGGGCGGCGGGTTCTGGCGCAAGAACCGGCGGAACAACGGCAATGGCACCTGGGGCATCGACCTCAACCGCAACTACGGCCCCGATTACATGTGGAACGCGCCGAA
>CAVRTZ010000025.1:0-19199 GCA_963724215.1 uncultured Ignavibacteria bacterium | reverse complement strand
AACGGGACGTGATGAAGGAGCTCTCCGACGCCTGCCGCGCCGAAGGGATCACCCTCTGCTGGTACCACTCGATCATGGACTGGCACCATCCCGATTACCTCCCCCGCCGCGAATGGGAAACGTCGAGGAGCGCCGACGGCGCGGACTTCGACCGGTACGTCGCGTACATGAAGAGCGCAGCTCAAGGAGCTCACCACCAACTACGGAAAGATCGGTGTGCTCTGGTTCGACGGGGAATGGGAGGGGACGTGGGACCGCGCGAGGGGGAGGGACCTGTACGACTACGTCAGGGGCCTCCAGCCCGACATCATCGTCAATAACCGCGTGGGCGCGGGGAGGTCGGGGATGGAGGGATTTTCGGATGGGGAGGCCTCCGCGGGAGACTTCGGGACGCCTGAGCAGCAGATTCCCGCGACGGGACTTCCGGGGGTCTACTGGGAAACGTGCATGACGATGAACGACCACTGGGGCTACAATAAACACGACGTCAACTGGAAATCCTCAGTCACAATTGACGAGGATGCTCGCCGACATCGCGTCGAAGGGGGAAACTTCCTCCTGAACGTCGGTCCGACGGCCGAAGGCCTGTTCCCGCCGGAGTCGGTCGAGCGCTTGAACGACATCGGCCGCTGGATGAAGGTGAATTCGGAGGCCGTCTACGGCACCGACGCGAGCCCGTTCGCGGACCTCGCGTGGGGCCGCTGCACGAAAAAGGAAACCGACGGCGGGACCAGGCTCTACCTGCACGTCTTCGACTGGCCTGCCGGCGGGACGCTGACCGTCCCCGGGATCTTCAACGCGGCGAAGGGCGCGCACCTGCTCGCGGATCCCGCAAGGCTCCCGCTGACGGTGACGCGCGACGAGGACGCGCTGGTGGTCGCTCTCCCGGCCGCGTGCCCCGACACGGTGGACGCCGTGGTCGTCCTCGACCTCGCGGGGCCCGCCGATGTCGCGGTCGCCCCCGTCGATCGACACCACGCTCACGATCTTCATCGGGGAAAAAGATGTCGCGATCTCGACCGGACGGACCAACGTCGAAATCCGGTATACCACCGACGGCACGGTCCCCTCGGCCTCGTCGCCTCTCGTCACGGGACCGGTGACGATTTCCTCCACGACGACCGTGACCGCGCGGTGCTTCAGGGACGGAAAGGCGGTGAGCGGGAGCACGACCGCGAGGTTCGAGAAGGTCGTGCCGGGACCGGCCCTGGGCGAGATCGACAGGACGAACGGCATCCTGTTCAAGTATTTCGAAGGAGATTGGGACAGTCTTCCCGATTTCAGTTCACTGCGCCCCGTGACAGAGGGGAGGCTCCCCAATTTCAGCCTCACCCCCCGGAAGGACCAGGAACATTTCGGTTTCGAGTACGACGGATACCTCAGGATCCCCGCCACCGGAATCTACACCCTCTATACCGAGTCCGATGACGGCAGCCGGTTGTTCGTGGGGGAGGACCTCGTGGTGGACAACGACGGGCTCCACGGGATGGCGCGTGGGCGCGGTGTGATTGCGCTCTCCGTGGGATTCTATCCCATCCGCGTCCAGTTCTTCGAAAAGACCGGTGGTGACGGCCTCGTCGTGTCGTGGGAAGGGCCGGGTTTCACACGCCGGGAGATTCCCGACGAGTGCGCTGTTCAGAGATCGCTGAGGCATGACCATGAAAGACACACGGAGCATCCCGTCGCGCCGCCGCATACTTCCGGTCGCGGCGGTAATCATTATCGTTCTGTTCACGGTGACGGGGGGCCTGAGTCCCTCCGGGAATCCTGTCGCATCACCACCGCAGGTTGAAAGCCCCCTGGCGGTCGAAAGTTCCGCCCTGGCCAGACGCCACACCCCGGCCGAAGATCCACCTCCTGCGGACAACAACCGGTCGAGGGAAATCCTTCTTTTCGATTCCGGCTGGAAGTTCCACCTCGGACATGCCGCCGATCCGGCGCTCGATTTCGGGTTCGGCACCGGAACGCTCTTCGCCAAGGCGGGGGAACCGGTCGGCGCCGTGGACGTCAAGTTCGTCGACACGGCGTGGAGCGACGTCGACCTTCCGCACGACTGGGTGGTCGGGCTCGACTTCGTCAGGAGCGACGACGAGGCGGTGAAGAGCCACGGGTACAAGCCGGTCGGCAGGCCCTTCCCCGCGACGACCATCGGCTGGTACCGGCGGTCGTTCGCGGTCGCCGAGGGCGACACCGGAAGGCGGTTTGTCGTCCGGTTCGACGGGGTGTTCCGCGACTGCATCGTCTGGCTGAACGGCCATTACCTCGGGAACAACCTCGGCGGCTACATGGGGTTCAGCTACGACATCACCGATTACCTCAACTATGGACAGAAGAACGTGCTGGTCGTCCGGGTGGACGCGAGCCAGTACGAGGGATGGTTCTACGAGGGCGCCGGCATCTACCGGCACGTCTGGCTCGTCAAACACGACCCGGTCCACATCCCGGAGTACGGCGTCGTGGTCCGGACCGACCTCCTGACGGGGGAGGACCGGTTCCGCTCCGGCCCGGAATCCGGCCGCACTGTCGACGTCCCGTCCGCGAACGTCACGGTGGGGACCACGATCACGAACCGGTCCGGCGCGGTCTCGGGCGGCATGCTCGTTTCGCGCGTCGTCGCGCCCGACGGGTCCGTCGCCGCCGAAACGGGCCCTCTTCCGTTCACGCTCGGCGCGCGGGAGACCCAAACCCTCGCGCAATCGGTCGTCGTCGGCAAGCCGCGGCTCTGGTCGATCGAAACCCCCGCACTCTATTCACTGGTTTCGATCGTCAAGCGGGAAGGATCGGTCATCGACAGCCTCACGACCACGTTCGGCATCCGCACGATCGCGTTCGACAAGGACAGCGGGTTCATCCTCAACGGGAAACGGGTCAAGATCAAGGGGGTCTGCTGCCACCAGGACCACGCGGGGGTGGGGAGCGCGCTGCCGGACCGTCTTCAGGCGTTCCGGATCGAAAAGCTGAAGGAGATGGGGGCCAACGCCTACCGCTCGAGCCACAATCCGCCCACCCCTGAACTCCTCGACGCCTGCGACCGCCTCGGGATGCTGGTGCTCGACGAGCACCGCCTGATGGGGAGCTCGCCCGAGTTCACGGAGCAATTCAAAAAACTCATCCTCCGCGACCGGAACCACCCCTCGGTCATCCTCTGGTCGCTCGGGAACGAGGAGTGGTTCATCCACAACTCCGGCGTCGGCGCGAGGATCGCCCGTGCGCTCCTCGACATCCAGCAGGAGTTCGACCCCACGCGCCTCTCGACATACGCGGCGAACAACGGCAACCATTTCGAGGGCATCAACAGCGTCGTCCCGGTGCGCGGGTTCAACTACATGAGCATCGCCGACATCGACCTCTATCGAAAGGACCACCCGGACCAGCCCCTCATCGGCACCGAGGAGGCGAGCACGCTCTGCACGAGGGGCGAGTACGAGACCGACACGCTGAAGGGGTACCTCGAGGACCACGACGTCAACAAGCCGGGCTGGGGGTCCACCGCGGAGACGTGGTGGTCGTTCTACGCCGCGAGGCCGTGGCTGGCGGGGGGGTTCGTCTGGACCGGGTTCGATTACCGCGGGGAGCCCACGCCGTACTCCTGGCCCTGCATCAATTCGCATTTCGGGATCATGGACGTCTGCGGTTTCCCGAAGAACAACTATTACTATTATCAGGCCTGGTGGTCGGAGAAGGACGTGCTGCAGCTCTCGCCGCACTGGAACCGGGAGGGACGCGAGGGGGACACGGTCCGGGTCTGGTGCAACAGCAATTGCGAGCGCGTGGAGCTCTTCCTCAACGGGAAGAGCCTCGGGCTCAAGGCGATGCCGGCGAATTCCCACCTGGAATGGTTGGTGCCCTACCGGGCCGGCGTCCTCGAGGCGCGCGGAGAGCGGAACGGGCGGACGATCAGGACGAAGGTCGAAACGACCGGCGCCCCGGAGAAGATCAGGCTCCTGCCCGACCGGAGCACGATCGACGCCGACGGGGAGGACGTCAGTGTCGTGACCGTCCTCGCGGTCGACGCTGACGGGAGGGAGGTCCCCGATGCCGGCCAGCGGATCGACTTCGCGATCGACGGCCCGGGGAAGATCATCGGCGTCGGGAACGGCGACCCGTCGAGCCACGAACCCGACGTCCGCCGCGATACATCGGAATGGAGCAGGCGCCTCTTCAACGGCAGGGCACAGGTGATCGTGCAGTCGGAGGGGAAGCCGGGAACAATCGTCCTGCGGGCTTCCTCGCCCGGGCTCAGCCGGGCGGAGGAAAAGATCGCGGCGAAGAGGGCGATGCGTCGCCCGTCGGTTCCCGTCTGGGAGCCGCCCGTCCTTCGCCACCTCGGGCTGGGGAGGAAGGCAGTCTACGAGACGGATTTCAGCCCGAAGTACCCGGGCACCGGACTCCTCGACGGGGTGCGGGGCACGGCGGATTTCCGGGACGGGACGTGGCAGGGGTTCGAGGGGAACGACCTTGCGATCACGGTGGACCTGGGGAAGAAGGCCACGATCGACAGGGTGACGGTGGGAGTGCTGAGCGACAACGCCTCGTGGATTTTTCTGCCGCGGGAGGTGGAGCTCTTCATTTCGGACGACGGCGTGCGGTTCCGCAGTGCGGCGTCGGAGACGTTTGAAAGTCCGGAACGGAGCGAGCCGGCGGGCGTGAAGCGGATCCGGCTCGAAACAGGCGGGAAGGATGCGCGGTATGTCCGGATCATCGCGCGCTCACGCGGGACCTGCCCCGCCTGGCACACCGGCGCGGGAAAGAAGGCGTGGCTCTTCGCCGACGAGATCGTTATCGAGTGATGAGGCCCCCGCCCGTCAACGCGCGGCGCCCGCGCCGGCGGGAGGGTCCATCGGCGTGAATCCGAGCGCTTCGGCTTCATCGAGATCGTCCCGGCCGATCAGGGCGTAGTGCATGGCGGCGTACGCGGGAGCGCCGCACACCGCCGCGACCATGTATCCCTCGATGAACACGTCATTCACTTCGATCCCGGCGTCCTCGAGCGTCTCCCGTGTGTCGGGTACACTGAAGGAATCCTCCTCACACTGGACGCCGCCCACGATCATCTTCCCCACCCAGACGAAAGGACTCAACCGCGACGCGAGGCCCGCGTCGAGGATGAGCGTTCCCGCCGAAGAGCATTTCACCCAGTAGCCGGTGTGGGGGAGGAGGGACGAATCGGGCGTGAGCCCCTGGTAGCCGGTGTTGCGGTAACCGTAGAATTTCGACGCGACGATACCGTCGGGCTCCTGGAGGACCGAGGAGACGATCACCGGCGAGGAGAGGCTCCCCACCAGGTTCCATCCCTGGACGACGTCGAGCGTATCGCGCGTGCGCTCCAGGCCCTCGAGGAGGATGTTCTGCGTTGACGGAAATTTCACCCAGTACCCCTTTCCGACGGGGATCGTGTCGGCGGTATAATACCCGTTCGCGTAGAGCGAGACCGATGAGGTCGCGTTGGGATAGAGGGAGTCGACCGTGGGATTGGCCACGAGCACCGGGAGCGAGAGGATGTTCCACCCCGCGCTCACCGGGAAGGCGTTCGCGGCGGAGTAAAAATTCCCGAAATCGAGCCCTGTCGAGTCGAGCCCGTCAGTCACCGTGAAGGAATGTGGCCCGTAGGCGGGCGGCCAGGACTGCAGCCAGCCCGACTCCTGTTCCTGGACGATGGTGAACGCGCCCGCGGGGAGGCCGGTGAAGGCATACGATCCGGCGCTGTCGGTGACCGTCGTGTCGGCCGCCGGCCCGCTCAGGATGACGGTGCGTCCCGGGAGGGTCGGCTCGATGATCTCCTTCGTCCCGTTTTCGTTCTGGTCGTCATAGACGATGCCGTTGACGCTCCCCGTCCGGAAGAGCCCGATCGTGAGGCCGGCCAGGATGTCGCGATGGAGGAGGGAAGGATTGAGCGATACGGGATCGGTCGTGACGATCCAACCCGGCGCCACGGGCGAGGAGAGCGTGTACGACCCGATGGCCAGGCTGTCGAAACTGAACGTCCCGTTCGAGGCCCGCGACGACTGTGTCGGCCGTCGGGCCCGATATGGTCGAAATCCCGGTCAGGACCACGGTCTCTCCGCTCATTCCGTCCTCGCCGCCGTCCTGTGCGCCGTTCCCGTTCAGATCGTGGTAGATCGCGCCGGAGAGTTTCGCGAGCGGGAGGATCCCGAAGTATCCTATCGCGCTGTCGGCGTCGAGGATCCCCCAACCGACGAAGTTGTTGGGGCTGGCCGCGTTGTCCGCCGTATTGCGCATCGCGTCGCGGACCTGGAGCGGGGTCAGTGTCGGGTTGGCGGAGAGGATTAGCGCGGCGACGCCCGCCGATAGGGGACAGGAAAACGACGTCCCGCTGGCCGATCCGTACTGAACGGGGTTCGACGAACTGGCCACTCGCACGCCATACCCCATCGCCATGATGTCCGGCTTGATCCTCGCCGGCACGTCGGTCGTGGGCCCGACCGAGCTGAAGGCGACCCGCGCGCCGTTCGAGGCTACGGCGCCCACCGCGATGACGCTGTCGCCGTCGGACGGGGCGACGAGCGTGTTGTCGATCCCGTTTCCGCCGCCTTCGTTCCCGGCGGAGTTGACGACGACGATCCCGAGGCTGACGGCGTGGTCGGCGGCCTGCGTGATGAGCGTGGTGTTTCCGTCCATGTCCACCCAGGTCCATCCCGTGTAGGGAGGATCATAGCCGATGTACCCGAGGGACGTGCTGGTGACGTCGACGCCGATGCTGTCGGCCCACTCGAGAGCCGCGACCCAGTTGTCCTCCTCGACCGGTGTCTCGCTCGAGTCGTTTTCCGTCCGGGCGAGGATGTAGTCGGCGCCGAACGCCGGCCCGATCAGCTGCCCCGGCGAGTACCCGCCGATCGTCGAGAGCGTGTTCACCCCGTGCGCGCCGAACCCGCCGGAGGGATTGGAGGGAATGACGCTCACCTTGTGGTCCACGAAGTCGTACTGCGCGATGATGTTCATCGACGCGAACGACTCGTGCGCCAGGAGGCGGAAGCCGTTGTCGAGGACGCAGACCGTCACTCCCTCGCCGGAGATCCCGAGGTCGTGGACCTGCGGGACGTCGATCTGGTCGTTCTGCGTGATCGACGCGCCGTAATCGAGAAGGTGGGCGCTCAGAAGGTCGGGCGCGGGGCCGGGCTTGGGATCGGGCTGCTCGGGTTCCGGCGTCCCCTTCCACCGGCCGACCAGCTCGATTTCTCTTACGAACGGCAGCGACCGGAGGGCATCGATCTGGTCCCGCGTCGCTTCGGCGCTGACCGCGTTGAACCATTTCAACGCGTGCCGGGTGCGCGTGACGTTCTCCGAAATCGCGGCGATGTAGGATCCCTCCACAGGGAGGTCCTGTTCGGTGAAAAGGTCGCCGTCATTCCTGATCTTCGATCTGCGGACGATCGATTTCCGGGAAAGAAGATCGGCCGCGGCGTGGAGCTCTTTCCTCCCGCGGGGGCCCTTGTCTTTCAGATAGACGATCACCAGGGCCGTCTCGTCGGCCCTCATGGAGGCGTATGTGGCGGCAAGGCGCCTGCCGATGGGCGCCGGTGATTCGGCGTGGCTGAACGAGACGAGGGAGATCAGAATCAGGAGGGAGGTCAGTGTACGCATAGGGTCCCCGGGGAATACCGATACATGTCGGAAACGAACGGTTCTGAAAGTAAAAATACGAAAATCCGGGCCGATGTGCAATAAACCGCCAGATACTACCCCCCCGGACGCCGGAGTGATTATTTCGTTATATTAATACGAGAAACTCCGATCCGGAATATCCTCTCTCGCCTCCGATCGGCGGATCTCGAATCAGACCATCACGTGATCCTCACTTCGGTTAGTTTCAATGGGGGAAATTACGATGGCTTATCCGTACTCCCAAACCGACTATCCCTTTCCGAATCAACCCTGGTACCTCGATGTACGCGATTGGGGTGCGACGGGCGATCAGTCGATTCCCGACAATGGGGAAATCCAGGACGCGCTCGACGCGGCGGAGTCTTATGGTGGGGGGATTGTCTACTTCCCGCCTGGTATCTACGTTATCCAAGATACCATTAAACTGCCCAGTAAAGTATATATCAAAGGTGTAGCCGGGACAACGTATAACGACATTGATACCAATCCGTCCATTTTTCTGGGAAAGGTCAATACCATCATCAGACTCATCGACAATGCACCGGATGGAATGAGCATGATCGAACCGAAAACACCCGGTGATTTTCATAGTGCTGGAATTGAAAATCTGATTCTCGATGGAAATTGGGATCCTCTGGTAGGCCAAGGGTCGGGTCAGAGGGGAATCAACATCATCGATTCGGCGGACCCCCAACAACGATCACAGACTCAATTCAGAAATGTTCTGATATACAGGGTAAATGGGGTCGGGTTTTATGGGGGCGTCGGTCAGCAGGAACTGTTCCTTGATTGGGTCACCGTGTTCGATTGTGAGTCAGATGGATTTGTACTCAGAGGAGAGGACATAAAGGGGACGAGGGTGGCATCCGGGAAGAATAAGGGTGTCGGTATTAAATTCCCCGGATCGGGTTCTGAGGCAGTTGGTTCAGGCGCATCGAGATTCATCGATGTCGACAGTTGGAGCAATAACGTCGGCATGGAGATATCCGATACGATGGGATTCGTGTTCTTTCATTTACAATTTGACAGGAATTCACAAAACGCATTACGCATTTACTCGACAAATCCTCAACCGCCAGGCTTCACCCCGGGTAATATCAGGATCTACCGTGGGAGGTTCAGTCAGAATTCTTTTATGAGTCCTGGTGGTTTCTCAGATATCCGACTCGAACCTAATGCCGCCGGATATGCGCCCTACGATCTCGCACTGATCGGTTGTGAATTTCATGGCTCTTCCGGGGCCGACCGACCGAGATATGCTATTGAGGATGTTTCCCCGTTCCCGAGACGCGCGATCGTGATGGGTGGATTCGTCGCACTCGACAATTACCTCGATGGATTTTCCAATAAACCCCAGGCAATCCGGGATTGTTTTAATTATAACACCGGGGATATTCTTACCGAGGCGGAAATACACTATAATTGGGATAATCAGGATTATTTGATCGGTCTTGGGGATGGATTTGTCGGGATCGCTGCAAATCTGGGCGAACGTAAAGTGATTCTGCCGTCGCTTAGTGCAATACCAACCGGTAGATTGTACTATGTTTGTAAAACAGAGGGAAGCGGCAACAGTGTTATCGTATCAGCGCAGGAGGGTGAATCGTTTAATGAGAATGGTTCGGTGGAGTTGACCGGCCTTCGGGAAACATATATGATTATACACGCGGGAACGGCGTGGTTGGGTATCAAGATCTCCTGAGTGCAACATTCGGTAAAATATTTTATTCGAAGGAGGATTATCTAATGCGCTGCTGCTTGATCTCGATACTGTATATCGCAAACATGCTCACTTCATCCGCCCAGGATTTCTGGGTCAAGACCGGACTCGACAGCGTTGAAGTGCATCAAGTAATAGCCGGACCGGGAAACACGGTCTATGCCCTTGTACAAAAATGGAGCCCGTGGATCCATACCGAATTATTTCGATCCACCGACGGGGGGGTATCCTGGGGTATCTCAACCGCGGGGTTACCACCGGGTTTTCAATCGCAGGGGATTTTTACTGATTCCTCTGCCTTCACATATCTGACGATTAACGATTCATTGTATGGGATCCAAAGCGGAGATACCGCCTGGTCGATGATGCCTGCTCCCGGAAGTTGGATTTTGTCAGGCCTCAGTAATTCGGGTGGGCTCATACTTCTCGGGGCAGTGTATATATTCCGCTCAACTGATCATGGCGCAAGCTGGGATACAGTCTATGATAATCGCGACGGCGAAACGAATGTGTGGGCGTTCGCCATTTCGAAATCGGGGAACATCCTCGCGTCTGGTGATGCGTGGAGGGCCCCGACCTGGATGGTACGATCAGGCGATCAGGGTATTACCTGGTTCCCGACAGTGTTTTACTACCATACTATCGAGGAAATGGTTGCCAGCCCGAGCGGCTCAATTCTTGGCATCAATGATTGGGGGGATCTGGTGCGTTCGACCGACGATGGTGACACTTGGACGATCCGTGATACATCACAGAATGGCCGGTACTATGCATCAATTCTCTTCGATAATGATGGTATACTCTATGCTACCGCCAGCGACAAAATTTTATCGTCGGTGAACGAAGGGTTGGATTGGGTCGATATTACAGGTAATTTGAGAGGCGGCGCCGGCACCCTCGCCTTGGGAGCCGACGGACATCTCCTTTTAGGCAGGGGAGATGGAGTGTGGAGAACTGCGGATAAAATTACAGCGGTCGAGGAACCGGGTCATTCAACATACCCGTCGAACTTCGCCCTCCACCAGAATTACCCCAACCCTTTCAACCCCGCAACCACCATCGAATATGATCTCCCCGGAAACGCCGACGTCACCCTGAAGGTGTTCAATGTTGCCGGAGAGGAGATGAAAACGCTGGTGAACCGGTTCGAGCCCCCTGGGAGAAAATCGGTCCGGTGGGACGCCGGCGATTTGCCGAGCGGCGTGTACTTCTACCGGCTGCAGGCGGGGAGGGACATCTCGGTGAAGCCGATGATCCTGATGCGTTGACCCGCCGTCGGGAGAGTACGACACCGCCTCGGCGGGGGCGGTGTGGAAATGGGCCGGCTTTTTTCTTATCTTTTCGCAACACAATCCTCATCCATGGAAACTTCTTCAACAGAAGAGTCGGGACTTTCCCTCAATTACGACCACGTCCGGGAGTTGCTGGTCCGGTTCGTCCGCGACGAATCGCGCAACGCCGGGTTCGAGCGCGCCGTCGTGGGCGTTTCGGGCGGCGTCGACTCGGCCGTCGCGGTGACGATCGCCGCCGAAGCCCTCGGGAAGGAGAACGTCCTCGGTGTGCTGATGCCCTACTCCTCGAGCAGTCCCGCGAGTTCGGCCGACGCGACGCATCTCCTGCAACACCTGGGAGTGAAATCGGAGACGGTTGAGATCTCGCCGATGGTGGACGCGTTCCTCGCCCGCGACCCCGGGATGGAACGGCTCCGGAAGGGGAACCTGATGGCGAGGGCGAGGATGATCGTCCTCTACGATATTTCTGCCCGCGACAGCGCGATGGTCGTCGGCACGAGCAACAAGACCGAGATCCTCCTCGGGTACGGGACGCTCCACGGCGACACCGCCTGCGGCATCAACCCGATCGGGGACCTCTATAAGACGCAGGTCTGGGAGCTGGCCACCGCACTCGGCGTGCCGGGGGCCATCGTGGAGAAGAAGCCGACCGCCGACCTCTGGGAGGGCCAGACCGACGAGGACGAGCTCGGGTTCAGTTACCGGCTCGTCGACCGCCTCCTCTTCCGCCTGATCGACGAACAGCGCGGCGATGAGGAGATCGTCGCGATGGGGTTCGAGAAGCACTTCATCACAAAGGTGAAAGAAAGAATCCGCCTCAACCAGTTCAAGCGGCGCCCGCCGCTCATCGCGAAGATCTCCCGCCGGACCGTCAATGTCGATTTCCGCTACCCCAGGGACTGGGGAATATGAGCGGGGAGGCGACGGGGAGCGGACCACCGGCCGGCGCATCGCCAGGGTCGACGGGCGGACCGTCGATACCCGCCGCGTCAACGGGCCAATCGACGGGTGGACCGTCGAAACCCGCCGCCGTCTCCCCCGGCACCCTCTACATCGTCAGCACGCCGATCGGCAACCTCGAGGACATCTCCAACCGCGCGCTGGCGGTCCTCGGCGGGGTCGACCTCATCGCCGCCGAAGATACCAGGACCACCGGCGTCCTCCTGAAGCACTTCGGGATCGCGACACACATGGTGAGCTACTTCAGCTTCAACGAGGCGCGGCGGGTGCCCGAACTGGTTGCGAAGCTGCAGGAGGGTCGCGCGATCGCGGTCGTCTCCGACGCCGGGACGCCCGGCATCTCCGACCCCGCGTCGCGGCTGATCTCGGCGGCGATCGATGCGGGCATCCCCGTCGTGGCTGTCCCGGGACCGACCGCCTTCCTCCCCGCCCTGATCGTGAGCGGTCTGCCGATCGGGAGTTTCGTGTTCGAGGGGTTCCTTCCGGTGAAGAAGGGGCGCTCCACGCTGCTGACGGAGCTCGCGAAGGAGGAGCGCACCGTCGTCCTCTACGAATCCCCCCACAGGCTCCTGCGGACGCTGGCCGACCTGAAAAAGAGTTTCGGCGATAGGAGAATTTCCGTCGCGCGGGAGATCACGAAAAAGTTCGAGGAGGTCGTGCGGGGCACGATATCAGAAGCCATCGTCCATTTCACGAAACAGCGCATCCGCGGCGAGTTCGTGCTGGTGGTGGCCGGGAGGGGCGGGAGCGGACGCTGAAACGGGCGCTGAAACAGGCGCGGACCGGTTTTGCATATTCCGGGCACCGTAGGTATATTTGCGCATTGCGTCAGGCACCAAAGGGCATCGGCGGCCCTCCACAGACATCGACCGTTATTCACCGTTATTCACAATCATTTACAGAACTCCACAGCAATCACCAGGAGCAACGCCATGAAACTGAAACCACTCGCCGACAGGGTCGTCGTGAAGCCCTCGGAGGCTGAAGAACGGACAAAGGGAGGCATCATCGTCCCCGACACGGCGAAGGAAAAGCCGGTGCTGGGCGAGGTCGTCGCGGTCGGGCCGGGCAAGCGCGGCGACGACGGCAAGATCATCCCGATGGAAGTCAAGAAGGGCGACAAGGTCCTCTACGGAAAATATTCCGGGACGGAAGTGACCGTCGGGGGGAACGATTACCTGATCATGCGGGAGAGCGACCTGTTCGCGGTCATATGAAGGAAACATCCGCACCGCGGCCGGCGTCTCTCTCCCGCACCGCCGCCCACTTTATCGCCCTCTTCTTCGTCGCGGCCCTCCTCGTCGCAGCGCCCGGTGCGATCGCGCAGCAGGGGGGCCGGTGGAGCGAGGCCGGGATCGATTCCCTCGTCGCGCGCGTGATGAACGAGTTCCAGGTCCCGGGCGTGAGTCTCGCCGTCGTGAAGGAAGGAAGGACACTCCTGGCGAAGGGGTACGGGGTGAAAAGGCTCGGCGACGCCGACCCGGTGGACGGCCGCACGCTCTTCGGCATCGCCTCGAACACCAAGGCCTTCACGGCCACCGCCCTCGGGATCCTCGTCGAGGAGGGGAAGCTCAAATGGGACGGGCGGGTGATCGATTATCTTCCCTGGTTCCAGCTGGCCGACCCATACGTCACCCGGGAGATGACGATCCGCGACCTCCTGGTGCACCGCAGCGGCCTCGGCCTCGGCGCGGGCGACCTCCTCTGGTGGCCCCCGACGACGTACGACCGGAAAGAAATCGCCAAACGGCTCCGGCACATCCCGCTCTCGACGAGTTTCCGCTCCGCGTACGCGTACGACAACGTGCTCTACGTCGTTGCCGGCGAGGTGATCCAGGCCGTCTCCGGGAAGACGTGGGAGGAATTCGTCACCGAACGGATACTGCGCCCGGTGGGAATGTCGACGAGCAACGTGCGCCAGACACTCGCCGAGCAACCGGGGAACGTCTCCGGCACGCACGCGATCGTCGATGGCACGCTCCGGGCGATCAAGCCGATGGCGAGCGACAACACCAATCCCGCCGGCGGCATCAATTCCAACGCCGAGGACATGGCGAAATGGATGATCGTTCAGCTCGATTCGGGCCGGCTGGGGGCGTCGGAGACGCGCCTCTTCACGCGGGCGACCGCGCGGGAACTCTGGAAAGTCGTGACGCCAATCCCATTCGGGGAGGCCCCGCCGGAGCTGGCTCCCGGACAGGCGAATTTCAACGGGTACGCGCTCGGATTCAACGCCCGCGATTACCGGGGCGTGAAGATCCTGACGCATACGGGGGGATTGCCGGGGTACCTCTCCCGCGTGGCGATGGTTCCCGCGCGCAAGATCGGGGTCTCGGTCCTGACCAACCAGGAATCGGGCGCGGCCTTCGACGCCATCGTGAACACGGTGCTCGACATTCTGCTCGAGGCCCCGGCCTGGGACTGGACCGGCGCGTACGTCACGCTGATGCACCGGCGGGATTCCCTGATGAAGTCCGGCGACGCAGAACGGGAGGCCTCGCGGGCGGAAGGGACGAAACCCTCGCTCCCGATCGAACGATACGCCGGCACGTACAACGACCCGTGGTACGGCGACGTGACTATCGCGATCGAAGACGGCAAGCCGGTGATCCGGTTCGGCGCGAGCCCGTCGCTCGTCGGGGACCTGGAGCACTGGCAGTACGACACGTTCATCGCCCGGTGGCGCGACAGGGAACTGCGCGCGGACGCCTACGTCACCTTCACCCTCACACCGGAGGGCGCGATCGACCGCGCCGCGATGAAGGCGGTCTCACCCGCGACCGATTTCAGTTTCGATTTCCAGGACCTCGTCCTGAGGCCGGTCCGGCCGAATAGCTCCAGGTCGTTCACGACCCCTGTCGCTCACGGCCCCGGTAGTCACAGACCCCGGGCGCCTCCCATCGAAATAGGGTGCGGGCGGTATTGATCCGCCCGCCCTTTCTCCCTACCTTTTCCCCGTTCACCACCGTAACCCTCCCGCATCATCCATTCAATCAATACCGGAGGCAGCATGGAAGGACTCTATTCGAAGATCATCAAGGCGGGCGAGAGGACCTACTTCGTCGACGTGAGGGAGGCGAGGAACAAATCGAGGTACCTGGCGATCTCAGAGACCCGGCCCTCGGGGAACGGGGAGAAGAAGTTCTCCCGATCGAAAGTGGTCGTCTTCCCCGATCACCTGGCGGAGTTCAGGACCGCCCTCGACGAGGCCGTCGGAATGATGACCACCTGATCCGGGGTCGAAACCGGGGGATCCCCGGCGTGCCGGGGGGACCGGGGGTTCGTTGATTCTTCAGGCCGATATCCGTATATTTCCAAAAAACCAGCGGATATGACCTCCCAGACAGTCACACCTGCCACCCTCCGGAAAATCCAGTCGATCCAGAAAACCCTCGCCGCCGAGAAGGTCGACGGCTGGCTCTTCTACGATTTCTGGAAGCGGAACGAGTTCGCCCAGCGGATCACGGAGTTCCCGAAGCACATCCTGAACACGCGCCGGTTCTTCTACTACATCCCCGCGAACGGCGAGCCGCAAAAACTCGTCCACAGCATCGAGCGCTGGAACCTCGATCATCTGCCGGGGGAGAAGACCATCTACCTCAGCTGGCAGTCGCTCGAAGAGGGGCTGAAGAAAATCCTCGCCGGCCAGAAGACGATCGCGATGGAATATTCCCCCGGGAACGCGATCCCGTACATCTCGAAAGTCGACGCCGGCACCATCGAGGCGGTCCGGAAGACCGGGGTCGACATCGTTTCGTCGATGAACCTGACGCAGTATTTCGAATCGCGGTGGACGGAGGAGGCGTACCGCGACAATCTCGAGACCGCGCGCGTCATGCGGGGGATCGTGGACGAAACGTTCGGGTTCATGAAGACCAATGTCTCGTCGGGGAAACGGATCACCGAGTACGACGTCCAGCAGTTCATGCTCGGGAGGTTCACGGCGAACGGCCTGACGACGATGGAGGCGCCCAACTGTTCGGTCAACGCGAACAGCGGCAACCCCCACTACGAGCCGACGAAGGACGTCCACTCCGAGCTCCACGCCGGCGATTTCGTCCTCATCGACCTCTGGGCGAAGAAGGACCGGCCGGGGTCGACCTTCAACGACATCACCTGGACGGGGTTCCTGGGGAAGGAGGTCCCGGAAAAGTACTCGAAGATCTTCACCGTGGTCCGCGACGCGCGCGACGCGGCCGTCGATCTCCTCGAGCGCTCCTTCGCGGCGGGGAAGACCGTTCGGGGGTGCGACGTGGACGACGCCTCCAGGAAGGTCATCGCCGACGCGGGATACGGCGAGTACTTCATCCACCGGACCGGGCACTCGATCACCGAGGACCTCCACGGCAGCGGCGCGAACATGGACAACCTCGAGACCAGGGACGAACGGACGATCATCCCGGAGACCAGCTTCTCGGTCGAGCCGGGGATCTACTTCATGGGCGAGTTCGGGATCCGGAGCGAGATCAACGTCTACATCACGAAGGACAGGAAGGTCGTCGTTCCGGGGGAACCGCGCCAGCGGGAACTCGTCGCCATACTGAAATAACGGCGGACACGAGCATGAAACTCCTCCCGAAACCACCGGCCGTGCCGATCCTGCTCGCGGCCCTTTTCATCGCCTTCCTCTTCACCGCCTGCAACGACGACGACACCGGCGGCATTTCCGCCTCGGGCACGATCGAAGTCATCGACGTCACGGTGAGCGCGAAAGTTCCCGGGGAGATCGAGCGGCGGTACGTGGACGAGGGTTCGGTGGTCCACACCGGCGACACGCTGGCCCTCATCCGGCACCTGACGGCCCCTTACGAGATGAAACAGGCCCGGGCCGCGCTCGCGGCGGCGAAGGCGGCGCTCGACCTCCTGCGGCGCGGGTCGCGGGAGGAGGACATCCGGCAGGCCCAGGCGACGCTGGAGAACGCCGAGGCGGATTTCCACAGGGCCGAGGACCTCTTCGCGGGCGACCTCATCTCCGACAAGGAGCTCGGCGACGTCCGGACGCGCTACACCATCGCGAAGGAAACGTACGACAAGCTCAAGAACGGTCCGCTCCCCGAGGAAATCGAACGGGCCCGCGCCCAGTACGAGGGGGCCGTCGCCCAGGTCAGCCTCATGGAGCAGAAACTGAGCGATTCACACGTCATCTCCCCGGTGAACGGGGTGGTGACCCTGCGCGCGGTGGAGCAGGGGGAGATGGTGCAGGCGGGGGCCGCGATCGTGAGGGTGAGTGTGCTCGAGAACGTCCGCCTGGTGATCTACGTCCGCGAGACGGACCTGGGCAGGATCCGGCTCGGCGACGAGGCCCGCGTCACCATCGACGCGTGGCCCGACAAGACGTTCAGGGGGAAGGTCATCTACATCTCGCCGACCGCGGAATTCACGCCGAAGAACGTCCAGACGAAGGAAGAGCGCGTGAAGCTCTCCTTCGCCGTCAAGATCGAGGTCGAGAACCCGGGCGGGGAGCTGAAGCCGGGCATGCCCGCCGACGCCGTGCTCGGGAATGCCGCACGCTGACCCCCCCGGCCCGCCGGCCGGTCCCCCACCCATCATCTCCACCACGGGGCTCTCCCGGAATTTCGACGACGTGGTGGCGGTCCGGGACCTGGGCCTGAGCGTCGATCCGGGCGAGATGTTCGGCCTCGTCGGCCCGGACGGGGCCGGCAAGTCCACCATCATCCGGATGCTCTGCGGGATCCTGACACCCGGCTCGGGCACGGGCACGATCCTCGGCCACGACATCGTCAAAGACCGCGCCGCCCTCAAGCACGACCTCGGCTACCTCTCCCAGAAATTCACCCTCTACGGCGACCTCTCGGTGGACGAAAACATCGAATTCTTCGCCGAACTCCACCGCGTCTTCGATTTCGCCGCGCTGCGCGACCAGCTCCTGGAATTCACCCAGCTGAAGCCCTTCCGAGACCGGCTCGCCGACAGGCTCTCCGGCGGGATGAAACAGAAACTCGCGCTCATCTGCACGCTGATCCACCAGCCGAAAATCCTCTTCCTGGACGAACCGACGACCGGCGTCGACCCCGTGTCGAGGAGGGAGCTCTGGGGCCTCCTGCAGAAACTCAACGCCGACGGGATGACGGTGATCCTCTGCACGCCCTACATGGACGAGGCGGAGCGCTGCGCCCGCGTGGCGTTCATCCACCAGGGGACCATTCTGCGGGTGGATACGCCCGGGAACCTCCGGCGGCTCATCCCCGGCCGGATGGTCGAGTTCGTCTGCGGCGACGCCGGGAAGGCGTTCAGCGTGCTCGCCGCGCGCGGCGGATACCCCCAGGCGCAGGTCTACGGCGACAGGCTCAAGGTGATCGTCGATCGGGATGGCGACGCTGACGACGTCCACCGGATCCTCCTGGAAGGTTCCATCGGGATCGCGTCCCGCAGGTTCGTGAAACCGTCGCTCGAGGACGTGTTTATATTCCTCCTGAAGGAGACACCCGTCCAATGACGCCGGCCGCCGACAACGCCGCCATCCGGGTCGAGGGCCTCAGCAAGCGGTTCGGCAAATTCACCGCCGTGGACAACCTCTCCTTCGACGTGAAGGAAGGCGAGATCTTCGGGTTCCTCGGGGCCGAACGGGGCGGGGAAATCCACCACCATCCGGATGCTGGTCGGCCTGCTCGAGCCGTCGGGCGGGAGGGCCAGCGTGGGCGGGTTCGACGTGATGAAGGAGACCGGCCGGCTCAAGGCGAACATCGGCTACATGTCGCAGAAGTTCTCGCTCTACGACGACCTCACCGTGGAGCAAAACATCCGGTTCTTCGGCGGCATCTACCGCCTGCCGGCGGAGACCATCGACGAGCGGCTCGCGTGGGTGACGGAGATGGCCGGCCTCGGCGGGAAGGAGCACTCGCTCACGAGGACCCTCTCCGGGGGATGGAAACAGCGCCTCGCCCTCGGGTGCGCGATCCTGCACCGGCCGCGCATCGTCTTCCTCGACGAGCCCACCAGCGGGGTGGACCCCGTCTCGCGGAGAAATTTCTGGAAGCTGATCGGGGACCTCTCGCGGGAGAAGACCACCGTGCTCGTGACGACGCACTACCTGGAAGAGGCCGAGTACTGCCACCGGCTCCTGATGATCCACGCGGGGAAGAACGTGGCCGAGGGGAGCCCGGAGGAGCTGAAGCAGCGCGCGATCCGGGCGCCCATCCTGGAGGTCACCTGCGACCGGACCGTCGAAGCGTTCGAGGCGATCCGCAACAGCCCCTTCGTCCTCGAATCCTCGATGTTCGGTTCGGCCATCCACGTCATGGTGACGGAGGAACACGAGGGGTCGCGGCTGGTCCGCGGCGGCACTCGCCGCCGCCGGCGTTCCGGTCGAACGGATCGAGACGATCAGGCCGTCGCTCGAGGACGTCTTCCTCCACCTCCTTCGCGATTTCTCGGCGTCCGCGGGGGTGAAGTCGTGATCAGGGCGATCAAACCGGTGGTCGTGAAGGAACTGCGGCAGATCCGCCGGGACCCCACCTCCCTCGGGCTGCTGATCGGCGTCCCCGCGGTGCTCGATCATCCTGGTCGGCTATGCGCTCAACTTCGACGTGAAGCACACCCCGATGGTGGTCATCGACTGGGACAACTCGCCGCACAGCCGCGAT
>CAVRTZ010000024.1:0-212233 GCA_963724215.1 uncultured Ignavibacteria bacterium | reverse complement strand
CGACCGCCGAGAGCCCGGCGTACGCATTCAGGATCGAGATGACGGTGGGCATGTCGGCCCCGCCGATCGGGATGACGATCAGCACGCCGACCACGAGCGCCACGGCGATGATCACCGGGAAGGCGACCACGGACCACGGACCGATCGGATCGAGCACCATCAGGACGCCGAGCGCGATGGCCCCGGCGAGGAGCGCGAAGTTGGAGACGTTCTGGCCGGGGAACGTCACCGGGCGTTGCGGGATCCACTTGATCTCCTGGAGCTTGCCGGCGGCCATCAGGCTCCCGGTGAACGTCAGGAACCCGAGGATCACTTCGAAGACGAGCGCGGTCGTGCGGAAGGGGGTGAGGTTCGCGACGTCGCCCCCCGCCCAGAGATAAAATTTCGCGCACCCCACGAGCCCCGCGGCGAGGCCGCCGAACGAATGGGAGAGGGCGGTCCGCTGGGGGACCGCGGTCAGGGGCACCCTCGAGAGCGGCACGCCCACGACGAACCCGGCCATGATCGCGACGATGATCCAGCCGTGGTTGACGATTTCGGGCTGCAGCCAGGTGGCGGCGACCGCGATGAGCATCGCGACCGAGCCCGCCGTGACGCTCCGCGCGGCGGTTTTCGGGCTGTTCATCCAGTAGAGCGCGAAAACGAACAGGCCCGCCGAAACCACGTAGGCGAACTGGACGAGGTCCTGGATGGTCATTTCGGCGCCTCCTCCTTCTTGAACATCTTCAGCATGCGGTGCGTGATGAGGAAGCCGCTGACGATGTTCGTCATCGAGGCGAAGAGCGCGACGACGCCCATCACCCGGATTTCGGTCGGGAAATCCCCTCCCGCCACGATGATCGAACCGACGACCGCGATCGCCGAAATGGCGTTCGTGATCGACATCAGGGGCGTGTGGAGGAGCCGCGAGACGCGCAGAATGACGCCCAGGCCGATGAACGTCGAGAGGGTGAAGACGAAGATGAGAGACCAGAAATCAGACGTAGGTTCCATGGGGGGTATGTTCAGTGTGATGTGAATCGAAGAAAAGCAGGCGTAACCGGCGCCGCGGTGACGGAAACGATCGTCGGGATTGCGCACGGTCGGGGCGGCCGGGAACGTTTCGGGAGTCAATGGACCGCGGGGGAGGGGATCGGGTCCCCCCCTGCTGAGTGGGAGAATGATCGACGGATGGAGCCCTGTGCGCGATTCATAATGGATAAAATGTACGCAGTGAGCGGCTTAAATGCAATGCCGCGCGGCCGACCCCGCGCCGTCCGCTCCTTTGAGATTCCACCGTCAAAGGTGTATATTCCACCGTCCAACCAATGACTCATTTTAACCTCGCAATCGCCTGGAACTGGGAATTCGACGGGGATTTCATCCTCGGGATCGAGAGGGAATGTTCCTCGCGGGGTCTCTCCACGTATCGCGTCGAAGACCATAACATCGCGGAAACCGCCCGTCTCCTCGGCTCGGGCGGCCTCGGCTTCGGGGCGTTCTTCGACAGGGCCTCCGACGCCGACGAAAAGTACCTCGTCCTGCAGCCTTTCGTCGACAGGCCGCAGGTCCTCTGCATCAACCCGCGGCGCCTGGTCCTCCACGCGGCGGACAAGGCGACGATGCACCTCGAACTGATCACCCACGGCGTCTACGTCCCGAACACGATCATCCTGCCCCCGGTGCGCCACAGGAAGGCCCTCGAGCTCTCGCAGGCGGACCTGGAGCGGATCGGCATCCCGTTCGTCATCAAGCCGGCCAACACCACCGGCGGCGGGACCGGCGTTATCCTGAACGCCGCGACGCTCGACCGGATCGCCGGAGGCGAGGTCCGACCACCCGAACGACAAGTACCTCGTCCAGGAGACCATCCACCCGACGTTCCTCGGCGACAAACGGGCCTGGTTCAGGGCCTACCACGCGTTCGGCACGACGATCCTCTGCTGGTGGGACGACACGACCCACCCTACCCCGGCGTGTCGCGCCGACGACGAGGCCGCGTTCGGCCTCGGCGGGCTTCGCCAGGTCATGCACATCATCCGGCGCGCGTGCCGGCTCGATTTCTTCTCGTCGGAAATCGCCATCACCTCGGAGCGGAAATTCATCGTCGTCGATTACGTCAACGAGGTGTGCGACATGCGGCGGAAATCGCGCTTCGAGAACGGGGCGCCGGACGCGGTGGTGTCGACCATCGCGCGGCTCCTGGCCGAACGGGTCGCGGAGCATACCGCGAAGACGGGGGAGAGGACGGGAACGCATGATTGAGGAGGCGGCGAAGCCCGCGGCGCTCCGGGTCGGGCTCCGCGACACTGGCGGGATCGCGCGACGGCTGGATCCGCCCCGTCCCCCCGGCTCCCCCGGTATCTCCGGGCGCGTCCGGTCCCGCGCCCGGACACCCCGTCCGCAGCGGCGCGTGCCGATTGCGGCCCGCCGGCGGCCACCCTCGCGTTTCCCGCCGAATTCCACATCGCCGCGGAGGTCAGGGAGAAATACCGTTTCGCCGAGTCGTTGTTCCGTTCGAACGGCAACGCCATCTTCGCCGACTTCCGGGCGGTGAGGGAATTCGCCGCCAGGATGAACGAACAGCGCGGACCCGGCGAACGGCCGGTGCGCGCCGGCGAGCTCAACGCGATGGGGCTCATCGACGAGATACTCCATTTCGTCTTCCGGCTCGTATGAATCCACCGTGAATCCCGGCGTTCTGGCCCGGGGGGTCGCGGCGATGGAGGACGACCTGGGGCACCACGGGTTCCGGACCACGGTCCACGCGTTCGTCGACCGTTTCCCGCCGGTCGCGGTCCACCGGCGCGAGATGACCGCCTTCCGCTGGCTCGAAGGCGCGACCGACGGCCGGAACCATCCCGAGGTTTCGCTCGAGGAGCTGCTGATGCTCCACCTCGCGAACATCAATCCCGCGTTCGCGCCGTACCGCGAACTTTTCGACGACGGGCGCCTGGCCGAGCAGACCGCCTACGAGCGCCTGCTGTCCGGGTTCCGCAGCTTCCTCCGCGCGGAAAAACCGTTCGGCGCCGGGGGGGGGTCCATCCTCGACGTGCTCGAAGAACCGATGCGCGCCCATCCCGACAGCCTCGCAGGCCAGCTCGGGTACATCCGCGACCGGTGGGGGGTCATACCTCTCCGACGAGTACCGCAGGAAAATCCTCTCGTCCGGGGACCTCGCGCGCGAAGACATGAAACAATACCCGACCGGCGGCTCCGGGCCCGTCACCGCCCCCGACTACGCCGCTCTCACCGGTCCGGGCCTCGCGGAATACCCCGAGACGGAGAACTTCACGCACGACACCGACTGGATGCCGAACGTGGTCCTCCTCGCCAAGAACGTCTACGTCTGGCTCCACCAGCTCTCGAAAGAGCATGGCAGGCACATCTCCCGCCTGGACGAGGTCCCCGACGAAGAGCTCGACCGCCTCGCGTCGTGGAACTTCACCTCCGTGTGGCTGATCGGCGTCTGGCACAGGAGCGCCGCCTCCGAAAGGATCAAGAAACTGACCGGCAACCCGGAGGCCGCGCCGTCGGCGTATTCCCTCTATGAATATGAAATCGCGCCCGACCTGGGCGGCGAGGAGGCGTTCGGCATCCTCGCCCGCAGGGCGTGGGACAGGGGGATCAGGCTGGCCGCCGACATGGTCCCGAACCACACCGGCATCGCGTCGCGATGGATCCGCGAGCGGCCCGAGTACTTCATCCAGGCGGACCACCCGCCGTTCCCGGTCTACCGGTTCACCGGCCCGGACCTCTCCGGCGACCCCGACTACCAGGTCCGGATCGAGGACGGCTACTGGACCCGGACCGACGCGGCGGTCGTCTTCCAGCATACCGACAACCGGACCGGCAGGCTGCGGTACATCTACCACGGGAACGACGGCACCAACATGCCGTGGAACGACACCGCCCAGCTCGACTTCCTCCGGAAGGACGTGCGCGATGCGGTCATCGGCCAGATCCTCCGCGTCGCGAAGAAATTCTCCGTCATCCGGTTCGACGCGGCGATGACCCTCGCGAAGAAGCATTTCCAGCGGCTCTGGTACCCGCACCCGGGGACCGGGGGGGACATTCCGTCGCGCGCGGACTGCGCGATGTTGCAGGAGGACTTCGACAGGCTCTTCCCGCTGGAGTTCTGGAGGGAGGTCGTGGACCGCATCAACGCCGAAATGCCGCAGACCCTCCTGCTCGCCGAGGCCTTCTGGCTCCTCGAGGGGTATTTCGTGAGGACGCTCGGGATGCACCGGGTCTACAACAGCGCCTTCATGCACATGCTGATGAAGGAGGACAACGCGATGTACCGCGGGGCCATCCGCAGCACGCTGCATTTCAACCCGGAGATCCTGAAGCGGTACGTCAATTTCATGAGCAACCCCGACGAGGAGACGGCGGTGGGGCAGTTCGGCAAGGGTGACAAGTACTTCGGCATCGCCACGCTGATGGTCACGCTCCCGGGTCTCCCGATGTTCGCCCACGGCCAGGTCGAGGGGTACCGCGAGAAGTACGGGATGGAGTACCGGAAGGATTACCACGACGAGACCCCCGACGCGGACCTGGTGCGGCGGCACGAGCGGGAGATCTTTCCGCTGCTGAAGCTGCGCCGGCTCTTCAGCCAGACGGAGCACTTCGAACTGTACGACGTCACCGGCGCGCAGGGCGGGACCATCGAGGACATTTTCGCCTTCTCGAACATGGCGGGTGAGCAGAGGACCCTGGTCTGCTACAACAACAGGTACGAAACGTGGTCGGGGACGCTGAAAATGTCCTCGGGCAAGCTCTCGGGCGGGACCCTCCGGTACGCCTCGGTCGGGGACGCGCTGAGACTCGACCGCGGCGACGGGGTCTATTACCTCTTCAGGGAGCACCGGTCGGGCCTGGAGTTCCTGAGGAGCGGCGCCGAACTTCATCGTGACGGCTTCTTCGTCCACCTCCGGGGATTCGAATCACAGGTCTTCCTCGATTTCCGTGAGGTCCGCGACGCCGACGGACGATGGGGCCGGCTGTACGCCGAGCTGAGGGGCGGCGGCGTCCCGGATGCGTCGAAAGCCGCGCGCGCGATGCTCCTCAGGCGGTTCACCGGCGCCGTTGCCGCGCTCTTCGACCCGCTCATCGTGGACGGGTTCGCCGGATACCTCACCGGGCGCACACCGGAGGCGGGGTTCGAGCCGGATGAGGTCGCCGGCCGGATGCGGGAGGCGGCGAAGGCGATGGCAGAAATAAAGGAGACGGCGGCCCCCGCGCCGGGGAAGCGCCCCGCCGGACCCGCCGCCGTGCGGGCCCCCGACGCCGTCCTCATCGGGCGCCTCTCCGGCCTCCGCAAATTTTTCATCGCCCTCGAAGAGCACGAGGAGGGATCGGGGGTCGGGGCCGCGCTTCCTCCCGGGACCCCGAAGGCGGGCGGGACCGCTCCGGCGGCCACCCCCGGGACCGGCTTCCGCCTCTCCGCCGGCGACGGGAAGGAGAGCGTCCGGGTCATCCTCGCCGTCGCCGTCATCGAGGCGCTGTTCGGGGTGGACCGGTCTGCCGGTCCTCCCCTCCCCGAGGCCCTCTTCGACGAATGGCTGCTCGGTGAAACGCTGGAGGCCGCCTTCCTGCGGACCCGATCCGACACCGAACGGAACGCCCGCGAGTCGCAAATGGTCCGATGCCTCGTCTGCGCCGGGGGTCCGCTCCCGTCCCCCGCCTTCGCCGACCGTCTCGCGGAGGTGTTCAGCTCCCCGGCCGTCGCGGGTTTCCTCCGCCTCAATGAATACCAGGGGCTGGTCTATTTCCACAGGGAATCGTTCGTCGAACTGGTGGGACAAGTCCTGCTCGGCGAAGCGCATCGCCGGGGCGCGGCCGCGGGGTACCGCGGAAAAGAATGGACGCGGGTCATCGGGGACCTCGGGAGGATCGGCCGCCTGCTCCTCGGGGGCGCGGAAGCGTCCGGGTACAGCTTCCGTCATTTCCTCGGTTATCTTCAATCGGACGAATTTCGTACATTGCCTGCCGGGCCGGTCCCGGCCCGACAACAAGGACCCTGACAGATGCCGAACGTCGTCGCTCTCATACTCGGAGGCGGACGGGGCGAACGCCTGTTCCCTCTCACGAGGCTCCGGGCAAAACCCGCGATCCCCATCGCCGGCAAGTACCGGCTCATCGACATCCCGGTGAGCAACTGCATCAACTCGCAGGTGCTCAAGATCTACGTCCTGACGCAGTTCAATTCCGCCTCGCTCAACCAGCACGTCGCCAACACGTACCGCTTCTCGCCGTTCATGAAGGGGTTCGTCGACGTCCTCGCGGCCCAGCAGACGCTCGACAGCCCCGAGTGGTTCCAGGGCACGGCCGACGCCGTGAGGAAGGTCCTCTGGGTCGTGGAGCCGGCGACCATCGACTATTTCCTCGTCCTCTCGGGGGACCACCTCTACCGGATGGATTACCGGCCGTTCATCGACCACCACATCGACTCGGGGGCCGACCTCACCATCTCCGTGCAGCCGATCGGGTCGCGCAACGCCTCCGATTTCGGTCTCCTGAAGATCGACTCGAAGGGCGCGGTGAAGGAGTTCAGCGAGAAACCGAAGGGCGACGCCCTGCGGGCGATGGAGGTGGACACCACCGTCGTCGGTCTCGAGAAGAACGAAGCCTCACGGAAGAAATACCTCGCATCGATGGGCATCTACGTGTTCAGCAGGAAGGCGATGGTGGACCTCCTGACCCGTCACGCGGCCGACACCGATTTCGGCAAGCACATCATCCCGAGGGCGATCGAGGAGCTGAAGGTCTCGGCGTACGGCTTCAACGGGTACTGGGAGGACATCGGCACCATCGAGTCGTTCTACGGCGCCAACATGGGGCTGCTGAAGCAGCCGAAGCCGGCATTCAGTTTTTACGACACGAATTTTCCGATCTACACGCGCACCCGTTTCCTGCCGCCGCTGAAGGTCCTCGACGGCAGGATCAGCGACGCGATGATCTGCGAGGGCTCGATCATCAAGTGCGCGGAGGTGATCCGCTCCATCATCGGGATCCGGTCCCGCGTGGAACAGGGGACGGTCATCTCCGACTCGCTGATCATGGGGGCGGACACACTCGAGCTGGATTCGGACCGGGTCGCCGCGCTGAAGGCGGGCATCCCGGCGATGGGCATCGGCGAGAACAGCGTCATCCGGAACACGATCGTCGACAAGAACGTGCGGATCGGCAGGAACGTCTCCATCGTCAACAAGGACGGGGTCGACCACACCGAGAACGAGCGGGGCGGGTACTGGATCCGCAACGGGATCGTCGTGGTCCTCAAGGGCGCGATCATCCCCGACGGCACTTCGATCTGAACCTCAGACGCACCCGACATGCATTCTGCCGCAGGTAAACGCGCGCGGCCGCGCGTCGTGATGGTCGCCACCGAGAACGACGCCCTGAAGGGGGCGAAGGTCGGCGGCATCGGCGACGTCATCCGCGACCTGCCGGGGGAGCTCGGCCTGCTCGGCTGGGACGTCACCGTCATCGTCCCCTCGTACGGTTTCATCCACAGCATCAATCCCTCGGAAAAAATCGCCGACGTCACTTTTCCCTTCGCGGGAAGGGAGGAATTCTGCGAACTCTGGCGGGTGAAATCCCGCGGCGCCCTCCGGGCGCACCAGCCGGCCGGCGCGCCGGAAACGGAACAGCTCATCGTGCACCACCCGGCGATCCACGGCGACCCGATCTACTACGATGACCCCGGGGAGGCGGTCTTCGCCCGGGACTCGACGAAGTTCGCCCTCTTCTGCTCGGCGGCCGGCCAGTACCTCCGCACGATGGAGGGGCCGTACGTCCTCCACCTGCATGACTGGCACACCGGCTTTTTATTCCTCCTCTCCGGGCTTCACGGCGCCTTCGCCCACCTGCGCCGGGTGAGGAAAATTTTCACCATCCACAACATCGGGTACCAGGGCACGCGGCCGATGCGCGGATATCCCCCCTCGGTCGAGGACTGGTTCCCGGAGATCTTCCGGAAGACGCAATGGATCCGGGAGTGGCAGGACCCGCGGTACGCGATCCCGACGTTTACGCCGATGCTCGCCGGGATCAGGCACGCGGCCGCCGTCACGACGGTCTCTCCCACGTATGCCCGCGAGATCACCGGCCCGAGCGACCACGCCAACGCCATCTACGGCGGGGAGGGCCTCGAGTCGGCGCTTCGCGCCGCCCACGACGAGCGCCGCCTCTTCGGCATCCTGAACGGCGTCCATTATCCCCCCGGCGGGGGAGGGGAACGCGTCGATGACCGCCGCCTGATCGAAACCGTGACCGGTGAGATCGCGCTCGACAAGAACGGCGGGGTCTCGCAGTTCCGCGACGAAATCCCCGAGCGTCTCGGCCGGGTGCTGGAGGGCGACGGGAAATTCCTCCTGACGAGCATCACGCGCATCACCGAGCAGAAAGTCCGGCTGATGTTCGAGAAGGGGAGCGACGGGTTGACGGCCATCGAAAGCATCATGGAGCTGCTCGCGCGCTCGAATGCCGCCTACATCTTCATCGGCTCCGGGTCGGACGGCTACGAAAAGTTCCTGAAAACGATGTTCCTCCGGCACCAATCGTTCATCTTCCTCAACGGCTTTTACCAGCGCTCGGCGAGGGCCCTGTTCAAGCGCGGCAACCTCTTCGTGATGCCGAGCTCGTACGAGCCGTGCGGGATCACCCAGATGCAGGCGATGCGGGAGGGCCAGCCCTGCCTCGTCCACGCCGTCGGGGGGCTGAAGGACACGGTCTCCGACGGTGTGAACGGATTCACCTTCGCCGGGGCCACGCTCCGCGCCAAGGTGGACAATTTCGTGCGGCGGCGTGCGCCGGGCCCTCGACATCCACGCGAACGAGCCGGGACGGTGGGCGGAAATCGTCGGGGCCGCGCGCAGGGCGAGATTCGGGTGGGAGGAGAGCGCCCGGGCGTACGCGAAATTGTACGAGGACGACGGGGGCGCGGCAGTCCTGATCGCATTCCCCCCCACTTGTATTCCACCGTCCCGCTTCCTACATTATCGGGTCCAACCGGCCATTCCATGCAGATTTCACGTCCAATTCACAATTCTTCCATTTCACTTCACTTAACAGTTGGGAGCTTACCATCATGAACAGATCCACAGTCGTTCTTTTCGCCATCGCCCTCTCCATCCTGGCGACGCTGCCTCTCGGCGCGCAGGACAAGCCGGCGTTCATCGTCGACTTCCTCGGGCAGGTCGAGTATGTCCAGGGGCAGATCCTCTCGCTCGAAGAAGCGGTTCCGCAGGAGAAATATTCCTGGCGTCCCGCCGAAGGGGTCCGCTCGATCGGCGAAGTCTATCGCCACCTCGAATTCGGCAACTACGCCCTGCCCTCGCTGATGGGGGTCCAACCGCCGGCCGAAGTCAACTTCAGCATGGACATGAAAAAGTGGGACACCGCCGTGACCGACAAGGTGAAGATCGCCGCTTCGCTGAAGGCCTCGTTCGAACACGTCAAGTCCGCCGCCTCGAAGATGACGGAAGCCGACCTCGGCGTGAAAGTCGATTTCTTCGGCACCCAGATGACCAAGCGCTCCGCGCTGATGAGCGCGCTGAGCCACATGCACGAGCACCTCGGCCAGTCGATCGCCTACGCCAGGATGAACGGCATCGTCCCGCCGTGGACCGCCGCGGAAATGGCGAAGGAAGCCGAAAAGAACAAGGGCAAGTAACGTTCACCCGGGACGAAAAGTCGCCCCACGATGGAGGGCGGGGCCGTTGCCCCGCCCCTTTTTTTATGGAGGCATTCCCATGGCCGGAAAAATCACCGGCGATGTCGCTGCTCCTTCGCCTCATCGACGAAGGGTATAACGTCAAGGCGTGGCATGGTCCCAACCTGAAGGGCTCGCTGCGCGGCGTCACCGCGGCGCAGGCCGCGAGGCGACCCGCACCGGGCCGCCACAACATCCGGGAGGTCGCGGTCCACGCCGCGTACTGGAAGTACGTCGTCCGCCGGAGGATCACGGGCGAGAAACGCGGATCGTTTCCGCTCACGGGGAGCAACTGGTTCCCGCGTCCCGGGCCCGGTTCCGGTTGGAAGGAGGACCTGCGGCTGCTCGAGGAGATGCACCGCTCCATGCGCCGCGCCGTCGCCTCGCTGAAAGACGCCGACCTCCGGAAAAAACCCCGCGGGAGCAGGGTGAGCAACGCCGCCATCGTCGCGGGCATCGCCGCCCACGACGTCTATCACGCCGGCCAGATCCAGCTCCTGAAGCGTTTGACCGGGCGGTAGTCCGTCCCGTCCGCGGCCATGACAACCCCGGAAACCGAGGAGACCACATCGATGGCACGAATCACCGTCCCGCGCGCCGTAGTTCTCGCATTGTCGTTCGCCGTCGCCGGCGTCGCACCCCTCCGGGGCCAGGAACCCGTTTCCTACTCCGTTTCCTTCGACAACGCCGCCCACCACGAGGCCGACGTGACCGTGAGGTTCACCGGCCTGGACCGCGACCCCCTGGAAGTCCGGATGAGCGTCTCGAGTCCGGGCCGCTACGCCCGGATGGAGTTCGCCAGGAACGTCTACAATTTCCGGGCCTTCGACGGCCGCGGCAACCCGCTCGCCGTCACGAGACCGGATCCGCACCAGTGGAACGTCTCGGGGCACGATGGCACCGTCGAGGTCCGCTATACGCTCTTCGGCGACCAGGCCGACGGCACGTTCAGCGGGATCGACGCTTCGCACGCCCACCTGAACATGCCCGCGACCTTCGCCTGGGCCAGGGGGATGGAAGACCGCCCCATCGATATCGTGTTCAAAAAGCCCCATGGCTCCGGATGGACGGTCGCCACACAGCTCTTCCCCACGCGCGACCCGCTGGCGTTCACCGCGCCGGACCTGCAATACTTCATGGACAGCCCCGCCGAGCTGAGCGCCCACACGATCCACAGCTGGCGCACCGGCGCGGGGGATTCGGCGCAGACCGTCAGCCTGGTCCTCCACCACGACGGGACCGAAGCCGAGGCGGACGCCTTCGCGGCGATCACCCGGCGCATCGTCGAGGAGACGTGGACGGTGTTCGGGGAATACCCGGAATTCGACGACGGCGAGTACCGGTTCATCGTGGATTACCTCCCCTGGGTCGGCTGGGACGGGATGGAGCACCGCAACTCGACGATCATCACCGGCGCGAGCCCGCTCCGCGCCGACGCCGTCGCTCACTCCTCGACCGTCTCGCACGAGTTCATCCACGCCTGGAACGTCGAGCGGATGCGGCCGAAATCGCTGGAGCCGTTCGATTTCGAAAGGTCGAACATGTCGGCCGAGCTCTGGTTCGCGGAGGGGGTCACGAACTACTACGAACGGCTGATCCGGACGCGGGCCGGCATCCTCGGGATCGACAGGTTCACCGAAAGCCTCGGATCGACGCTGAGCGGGTTCCTCGACGCGCCGGGGCGCAGGTATTTCAGCGCCGAGGAGATGAGCCGGAGGGCGGCCCTGGTCGACGGGGCGATCTTCCCCGACAGGATGAACGAGGTCAACACGTATTTTTCCTACTATCCCTTCGGGGACGTGATCGGCCTCGCCCTCGACCTGACGCTGCGGTCACGGTTCCCCGGGCTTTCCCTCGACGCGTTCATGCGCAGGGCGTGGGAGCTCCACGGCAGGACGGAAATCCCCTATACGAACGCCGACCTCGAGCGCATTCTCGGGGACCTGACGAACGACACGTCGTTCGCGGGCGAATTTTTCTCGAAGTACGTCGCAGGGCGTGAAGCGGCGGACTACGCGAGGCTGCTCGCGCCGGCGGGGCTCCTCCTGCGGCAGAAGGACAGCGGCAAGGCCTCCATCGGCCGCGTCTCCCTGCAGTACCACGACACGTGCGCCGTCATCGGCCCGGGGCCGGCGGAAACGAGCGCGCCGTACCGGGCAGGGCTGGACAGGGGCGACACGATCCTCTCGATCGCGGGCCGGAAAATCGCGTCGAAGGCGGACCTCGACTCCCTCCTCTCGAAGCACAGGCCCGGGGACAAGGTCGACATCGAGTACATCCAGCGGGGGAAGCGGCTCTCCGGACGACTGACGCTGCTCGAGTCCGAGGGACGCGAGGTGGTCACCAACGAGAGGGCGGGGCTTCCCCTCACGGAGGCGGAGCGCGCATTCAGGCAGGGCTGGCTCGGAAGCAGGAACCCCGCCGCCGGGCCGCCCCCGGTGAAATACTGTCACACCTGCAAACGGGAGTTCCCGTTCGAATTCGAATTCTGCCATTACGACGGGAACAGGCTGAAAATCACGCGGGATTGAATCCGGTTGCGGACGGATTCGTATATTACAGTTACAGGGACGCCCCGCCGCCGCGGGCGATCATTCATACGAACATGGAGTTTATGAAAAGAAAAATATCGCTCTGGTTCACGTTGTTGCTCATCGTCACCGCCCTCGTCGCGGGGATGGGGGTGTCGAACCTCCTCACCGACAACGACATCTTCACCCAGCTCAACAAGTTCAAGGACGTGCTCTCCCTCGTCCAGCAGAACTACGTCGACACCGTGAACATCCGGGACCTCACCTCGACGGCGATCGCCGAGATGCTCACGAAACTCGACCCGCATTCGGTCTACCTCACCCCCCAGATCACCGAACAGGAGGAGGAGCGCTTCCAGGGTTCGTACCAGGGCGTCGGCCTCGAAATCCTGGTCGTGAACGACACGCTGATGGTGGTCAACCCGATGGGCGGGGGGCCGGCGACGCGCATGGGGATCCTCTCGAACGACCGGATCATCAGGATCGACGACTCTTCGTCGATCGGGCTCACCACGCAGCAGGCGGCGAAAAAACTCCGCGGGCCCAAGGGGACGAAGGTGGGCGTCACGATCCTGCGGACGGGGGTCGCCGAACCGATGAGGTACGACATCATCCGCGACAATATTTCCATCACGAGCGTCGACGTGGCGCTCATGATCAGGGACGACGTGGGCTACGTCAGCGTCAACCGCTTCGCGGCCACCACCAGCACGGAACTCGACAAGGCCCTCGACGATCTCCGGTCCCGGGGGATGAAAAAACTGATCCTCGACCTCCGCGGCAACCCGGGCGGCCTGATGAACGAGGCGGTCGAGATGACCGACGCGTTCCTCGACGGCGGCAGCCCGAATGCGCCGAAGAAGGTCGTGTACACGAAATCGCACGACGGGAAGATGGACGAGACCTACTTTGCGAACGACGGAAACCCCTACGAAAAACTCCCGCTGGTCGTGCTCATCAACCACGGCTCGGCGAGCGCCAGCGAGATCGTCGCCGGCGCGCTGCAGGACTGGGACCGCGCGCTGATCGTCGGGGAAACGAGTTTCGGGAAGGGGCTCGTCCAGCGGCAGTGGGACCTTTCCGACGGCTCGGCGCTCCGGCTGACCGTCGCGAGGTATTACACGCCGAGCGGGCGCCTGATCCAGCGGCCCTACGACGGCCTCGACCCGTCCGAGTACGTGCGGAAGGCGTACGAGGAGGGCGACTCCGCGGACGCCTCCCTGGATCCGTCGGGTGCCGACACGATCGGTATGAGAACGGAAATAGCCGATTCCGCGCGGCCGGCGTATACGACGAACGCGGGGAGGACGGTCTACGGCGGCGGCGGCATCAAGCCGGACCACGTGGTGAAGCCGGGCGACCTGACGAACACCACCGCGGAGATGCTCCGGCGGAACGTGTTCTACCTCTACGCCTCGGCCTACCTCGACGGCGACGGGCGCTCCCTCCGGACCGACTACGCCGACCTGGCCTCCTACGCCGACGGGTTCAGGATTTCGGACGCCATGGTCGGGGCGTTCAGGGAGTTCGTGAAGGGGAAGGAGATCGCGATCGATGAGGAGCAGTTCCGGAAGGACCGCGGCTTCATCGTCACCAGGCTGAAGGCCCAGATCGGACAGAGCCTGTTCAACGACGAGGGCTGGTACCGGGTGATGCTCCCGGACGACGCGCAGGTGGGGAAGGCGCTCGAACTCCTCCCGGAGGCGGAGAAGATGGCCGGGGCGGAGGCCGCCGCGCCGGAGAAAAAACTGAACTGATCAGCGCAACGCCTCCCTGATGGCGTACTGGGCGCGGACCTCCTGGGGCCCTTTCCTGTAACGGTTCGCCTGCTCACTGTCGACGATCCTCGCCTTCACGGTGTCGGCGAGCTGCAGGTCGATGATCGTCCTCAACGTGTGCTTCAACCTGGTGCTGTAGACCGGGAAGGCGACCTCGATCCGGTGCGACAGGTTGCGGTTCATCCAGTCCGCGGAGGAAAGATAGTAGAGTTCGTCCCCGCCGTTGTGGAAGATGTACACCCTGGCGTGCTCCAGGAAGCGGTCCACGATGCTGATCACCCCGATGTTCTCGCTCAGGCCCTTGACCCCGGGGACGAGGCAGCAGATGCCGCGGACGATCAGGGAGATCTTCACCCCCGCCGCGCCCGCCTCATACAATTTCGCGATCATCTTCCGGTCTTCGAGGCTGTTCATCTTTGCGATGATCCCGGCCCGGTTCCCCTCCCTCGCGTTCGCGATCTCCGCGTCGATCAGCTCGACGAGCCTGTCCCGCATCATGAACGGCGCGACGAGGAGTTTTTTGAATGAACCCTCCTCTTTCCTGCGCTCCAGGATGTTGAAGACGGTCTGCATCTCGTCGGTGATGTCCGCGTTGGAGGTGAACATCCCGAAATCGGTGTACTGCCGGGCCACCTTCTCGTTGAAATTCCCCGTCGCCAGGTATCCATAGGAGGCCGGCCGGCCGTTCTCCCTGCGCGAGACGAGGCAGAGCTTGGCGTGCACCTTGAGCCCCGGAAAACTGTAGAAGATCCGGGCCCCGGCCTTCTGCATCTCCTCGGCCCAGTAGAAATTGGATTCCTCGTCGAAGCGGGCTTTCACCTCCACGAAGGCCGTCACCGACTTTCCGGCCCGCGACGCCCGGATCAGCTGCTCGACGACCTTCGAGTCCTTCGCCACCCGGTAGAGCGTAATGTCGATGGCGGTGACCGACGGATCCCCGGCCGCCTGGCTGAGGAAGTCGATGACGGTACCGTACGAGTGATAGGGATAGTAGAGGAGAATGTCCTCGCGCCTGATCGCCTCGAACAGGGAGCCGCGCGGCGGGGCGCCCGCGGGGACCGATTCGAAGGAAGTTCCGGCGGGGGATCCGATCGCCGGCTCGCCGCGGGGTTCAGCGGGCGGATGGTACCCCTCGATCTTCGGATCGACGGTCTCCCACGGCCCGAACGTCAGCTCCGGGGCGACCGGGTTCGGAAAATCGAGCATGTGGTGGAAGTTGTGGTACTTGCCGCCGGGCACCAGCTCGTCCCGGAACCGGAAAAAATTCACCAGGATGTCGAGGGTTTTTTTCGAGAGGTCCTGGTCGTACAGCAGCCGGGACGGCATCCCCTCTTTTCTCCGGTCGATGGCCTTCCTGATCTTTTCGATGAGGTCGCCGGAATATTCGTCGTCGATGTAGAGCTCGGCGTCGCGCGAGACCTTGATGGCCCTCGCGCCCTTGACCTCGTGCCGGGGGAAAAATTCCGGGAGCCCGACCCGGATGACGTCGTCGAGGAACATGATGCTGTGCCGTTTCCCGTCGTACGGCAGCTCATAGAAGCGTCCCAGCCGGGCCTTCGGTATCTCCATAAGGGCGAACCGGGTGGGGTCGTTGTCAACGGGTTCCGCCAGCGCGTCCTGAGGGGGTTTCTTCACCAGCCGGATGACGAAGTAGAGGACCCGGTTCTCGAGGAACGGCCGTTCCCTGTCGGACTTGAGGAAGATCGGGCGGAGGAGCGGCGCAACGGTTTCGTGGAAATACCTGAGAACGGCCTGGCGCTGCGCAGCAGTGAGCTGCTTTTCGTCGAGGATCGCGATATGGTTCCTGGCCAGTTCACGCTTGATCCCCATCCTGAAGATCTCGCCGAATTCCTCCTGCTGCCGCGTCACGACCTTCCGGATGCGTGTGAGGACTTCCTGCGGATCGAAGTCGAGTTTCTTCGCCGTTTTCTTCTTCAGTTCGAGGAGGGCGTGCTGGGAAGGGACGCGGACGCGGAAAAATTCATCGAGGTTCGATGAATAGATCGCGAGAAATTTTATCCGTTCGTAGAGCGGGTTCCGGCGGTCGGCGGCCTCCTGCAGGACCCGATGATTGAACGAGAGCCAGCTCAGGTCCCGGTGTTTGAGGACGAGGTTCTTTTCCTTCATTGCAGCGCGCGGTGGGGTGATACGTCGATCGATCAAGGTATGGAATCCTCGTCTGAATTCAAAGGGTCTCCCCGATGGCCGGTTAACGTACGGTTCCTCCATTGACGGCGTATTTCCGTCGCGTGAAATAATCGTAAAGGATGACCGTGATTGATTTTGGGCCGATTTTTGATATATTCCAGTCGTCTGCGCCGTCCGCGTTCAGCGGGCGCGCGACGCCGATGCATCGGGACCGCTTATCCCGGCAGAAAATTTGCCGCCGCGGATCCCCGCTCGCCGAAATCCCGGGGGATGTGTACGGACCTTTTTGCGGGGCCGCAAAGGCCGGGCCTCGTTCATATTTTTACTCGGGAACCGTGATTCGACACAGCTGTTTTCATCTCGTCATCGTCCTCGGGTTGGCGGCGGGTGTCGCCATCCCATCAACATCCTTCCCGCAGGAGTTCAACACTCCGCACGGCGGATACAGCGTCGAAACCTGGGATCCCCAATCCGGTTTCCATCCGTTCTCCATCAACGCCCTCGATCAGACTCCCGAAGGCTACATCTGGCTGGCGACGGACGGCGGGCTGGTCAGGTTCGACGGCCGGGATTTTACAGAGTACACCACACGGAACCTCCCGTTATTCACCTCGAACGATTTCACCGCCATCGCGGTCGCATCGGACGGCCGCCTCTGGATCGGCGCGCTGGACGGGGGCATCTGGTCGTCCACCGAAGGCGGGTTCCGCGCGATCCGCCGCCCCGATGATACGGTCAGGAGCTCGGAAATATTCTCTCTCGGCGCCAGCCGCGACGGGACGGTGTGGATGGGGGACCGCTGGGGCCTGTCGAGAATCGTCGACGACTCGATCATCCCCGTCCACCTGCCTCCCGCGCTCGAAGGCCAGGTGTACGCGATCACCCAATCCCCGGATTCGACACTCTGGTTCAGTGTCGGGCCGCGCGTGGCGCAATTGGTCGGGCGGGATTCCGTTGTGGTCCGCGGAACATTGCCTTCGCCGCTCTCCGTGCTCTCGCTGCTGCCCTCCGCTGACGGCGGCATGCTGATCGGCTCGAACAATGGGCTGTTCGAGCTGCGGGGGTCGACCGTGCGGAAAATTCCCGGTTGCCCGATGGCCTGGATCCAAAAACTCCACCGGGACCGGTCGGGCACCCTCTGGATCGCGACGGCCGATGATGGTCTGTTCCGGTATTCGGGGGGCGGGTTCGAACAGTTGACTGTTCGTGACGGGCTTCCGGGCAACCGCATCAGGACGATCTTCGAGGACCGGGAGGGTACACTCTGGTTCGGAACACGGGGAGGGGGTTTATTCCGCCTGAAGAGTCCCGCGGTCAGGGTCATCCCGGCCGCTGCGGGGGAGGGGTACGGGAAAATCTCCACCATCTATCAAATGCGGGATGGCACCCTGCTGATCGGGACCAGGGACTCCGGTCTCACCGTCTGGAACGGACGCCGTTCCACCGTCCTGACCACCCGGTCGGGCATTCCCTCGGATTTCATCCGGTGTACGATGGAGGATGCCCGGGGGACCCTCTGGATCGGGACAACGGGGGGAACGGTCAGGCTCCCGAAATCCGGGGGTTTCCCGCGCGGGGGAGTGATCGAGGCGGTCCGCAACGGTGTAAATCCGATTGTCAATGTCCGGTCGATCATCGAGGACGGGCGGGGTTCGGTCTGGCTGGGCACCCACGGCAACGGCATCTTTCGGTACCAGCGGTCGACCGGGTCCATTTCGGATGTCACACCCCCACTCCTCGGATACTTCAGCCTGACACGGATACTCTATCTGCTGAAGGACGGCCGTATCATCGCGGGAAGCAAGGGAGGGCTGGCGCTGGTATCCGACTCGGGCGTCGTGATACCGGAGAACTGGCTCCGGGCGGGGATCAGCGAAGTCTTCGCGATCCACGAAGACGACGATTCCACGCTCTGGATCGGGACGTACGGCCGCGGCCTTTTCAGGATCCGCGGGAACGACGTCATGCGCGCGACCGTCGACGAAGGACTCTTCGACGACGTCGTCTACGCCATCATCGAGGACGACCGGAACCGGCTCTGGATGTCGTGCAACACGGGGATCTTCTACGTCGACAAGGCCGACCTCGAGGCGCGCGCGGCGGGGTCGACACGCCCGGTCCGGTCGATCTCGTTCGGCCTGCGCGACGGCATGTCGAGCGTGGAATGCAACGGGGGTTCCCAGCCGTCCGCGTGGAAATCGAGGGACGGGAGAATCATGTTCGCCACCATGGGAGGAGTGGCCGTCATCGATCCGCGGCTCTCCGACCCGGACACCATCCCCCTGAGGATCCTCATCGACAACATCCTGGTCGACGGATCGGAATACCCTGTCGGCGGGCCGATCGAACTCCCGCCCGAATCGAAAAAAATAGAGTTCAATTTCACCGCGATCAGCTTTCACCGGTCGGCGGACATCGAATTCCAGGTCCTGCTCGAGGGCTTCGACGAGGGGTGGGTCGACCGCGGGACCCGGCGCGCGGTCGCCTACACCTCGCTCCCCCATGGAGAGTACGTCATGCGATTGAGGGCCCGGACCCCGGAGGCGCCGTGGCCCGCCGAATCGACCGCGTTGCCTTTCGTGGTCTCACCCCATGTCTGGGAGCGGTGGCCGGTCCGGATCCTGCTGGCCGTGTCGCTCGTTGCGGGGGTCGTCGGGGTGATGAGGACGAGGGAGCGCAAGATCAGGGCCGAAGCCGAGCGCAACCGGGAAGCGCAGACCAGGATCACGGAGCTCGAGTCCCGCGCCCTGAGGTCGCAGATCAACCCCCATTTCCTCTTCAACTCGCTGAACGGCATCCGAGAGGCCGTCCTGGGGAACAGGACCCGCGCGGCGTCCGACTACCTCGAGAAGTTTTCCGTCCTCCTGAGGAACATCCTCGAAAACTCGGAGCGGTCGACGGTCAGCCTCGCGAGGGAAATCGAAACCCTCCGCACGTACATCGAGCTGGAGCAGCTCCGGTTCGAACGGCCGTTCCGCTTTTCGATCGACGTCGGCTCCGGGCCGTTCCTGGACGAATGCGTCGTCCCGCCGATGCTGATACAACCGGTCGTCGAGAACGCCATCTGGCACGGCCTGAGCCGGAAGGAGGGGGAGCGGATGCTGACGATCCGATTTTCCGGCGACGGCTCGTGCGTCCGCTGCACCGTCGAGGACAACGGTATCGGCAGGGCCGCCGCGACGGCCGGCCGCGCGGCGCGGGACCCCGACCGCAAGCCGTTGGGCATGCAGATCACGCGAGATCGCCTCGACATCCTGAAGTCCAGGGGCGAACACCGGGCGGACGTCCGCATCACCGACCTGTTTCACCCGGACGGGGCGCCCGCGGGCACCCGGGTCGAACTCATCATTCCGGTCGAACCACCATGAACGCGATCATCATCGAAGACGAACCGGCGGGCCGCAAACTGCTCCAGCGGTTGGTCGAGGAAAACTGTCCCGACGTCAGGGTTGTCGGTCTCGCCTCCTCGGCCGCCGAGGGAAGGAAGGCCATCGCCCAGCACCATCCCGACCTCGTGTTCCTCGACGTCGAGATGCCAGGGGAGAGCGGGCTCGACATGCTGAAGAAGCTGACCCCCGTCGGCTTCGACGTGATCTTGGTGACGGCCCACCAGGGCTACGCCATCGACGCCATCAGGATGAGCGCCCTCGACTACCTGCTCAAGCCCGTCCGCACGGACGAACTCATTGCCGCGGTGAGGAAGGTGAGGGAAAAGGCGGAGAGGGGCCGGGTCGCCGACCAGGTCGCGAACATGTTCAACAACCTGAACGGGTCCGAGGCCAAGATCGGCATCTCCACGCGGAAGGGGATACTGTTCATACCCGTCAGGGAAATCGTACGGTGCGATGCCGCGAGCAACTATACGACGCTCGTCCTCGCGGGCGGTGAATCGCATGTCGCGAGCCGCACCCTGAAACATTTCGAGGAACTCCTCGAACGGCACCGGTTCATCAGGGTCCACTCCTCCCACCTCGTCAACGCCCGCTACATCGGCGAGTATATCCGCGGCGACGGTGGCACGCTGGTGCTGACCGACGGGAGCCGGATCGACGTTTCCCGGAGATACAAGGAGAATTTACTCCGTCTCATCCAAATCACCTGACGACCCGTCCCGACCCCCACTGACGCCGCAGAGGACCCCCCGGATTCCCTCGCCGGATACTCAGTTTTTCCGCCGGATACTCACTCAAACCGCCCACCCCGTTTCATTTCTTCCCGAATTGCCTTACCATGAAAGACCCTCGGGCATGATGTCCGGGAGTTTGAAATGATCAGGCCGGTTGCAAGGGAGGCCGGCCTGGTTGTTTTTTCCCTCCGTTTGAATTCATCCCGCATATTTCTATCTTTCCCCTGAACGTCGCCGCGCCCGCACCAATGGGGCGGGGAGCGTGTGTTCACCCCCGACAACAGTGTGCATCGCATGGGAGCCCCGACAGACATTCTCCAGACCGCCTCCGACCACGTCCGCGACCTCCTGACGACCAGGGCGCCGGACTGGGCCATCTACCACAGCTTCGAGCATACCGTCGAGACCGTCGAGGCCACCAGGGAGATCGCCGAGGGCTCGAAACTGGACAGGGCCGAGACGGAGATCGTCCTTCTCGCCGCGTGGTTCCACGACACCGGTTACACCGAGATGGCCGACGGCCACGAGGAACGCAGCGCGGAGCTGGCGCGGGAGTTCCTCACGCGGAACGGCTATCCCGCCGACCGGACCGACGCCGTCGTCCGCTGCGTCCTCGCGACACAGGTTCCCCAGCACCCGGCCGACATCCTCGAACAGGTGATCTGCGACGCCGACATGGCGCACATCGGGACGAAGCGCTTCTTCGACAAGAACGAACTGATCCGAACGGAGATGGAACGCCGGGCCGGGAAACCGATGACCGAGGGGGAGTGGCTCACGATCTGCACCGATTTCGTCGTGTCACAGCGGTGGCACACGAAGTATGCCCGCGAGGAATACCAGGAACGGAAAACAAAAAACCTCCTGCGGCTCCAGGAGATGCTGCGCGAGGCGCGGGAGGCGGAAGCCGAGTCCTCCGACCAGCAGGAGGAGCGGCGGGAGGTACTGAAGAACAAGCTCGACAAGGCGTCGCGGCCCGAGCGGGGGATCGAGACGGTCTTCCGGTCGGTGCCGAAGAACCACCTCGACCTCACGTCCATGGCCGACTCCAAGGCGCACATGATGATCGGCACGAACTCGATGGTCATCTCCCTGGTGGTGGGTCTCCTCTTCACCAAGCTCGACAACAATCCCCACCTGCTTGCTCCCATCCTGATACTCATCGGCGTGAGCATGACGGCGATCATCTTCGCGGTGCTGGCCACCCGCCCGAAGATCACGCAGGGGAAGTTCACGAAGGAGGACATCGAGCAGAAGCGCGCGAACCTCCTCTTCTTCGGCAACTTCCACAAGATGAGCCTCGAGGATTTCGAGTGGGGGATGAACGAGATGATGAAGGACCGCGATTACCTCTACAGGAGCATGATCCGGGACCTCCACTCCCTCGGCCAGGTGCTGGCCGTGAAGTACCGTTACCTGCGCATCTCCTTCAACGTGTTCATGTACGGCTTCATCATCGCGGTCATCGCGTTTCTCATCGCGGTGATCCTGAACCCGGGCCCGACGGACCTCTCCTAAGCGACCGGACAGGCCCTCCCGCCGGTCAGGGCCGGCCCATCCCACGAATCCGCGGACACATTCCATTCAATGAAAACCCTCTACCTCGTCCGCCACGCCAAATCGAGCTGGGATGACCCCGCCATCAGCGACTTCGACCGCCCGCTCAACAAGCGGGGGCTCCGGGACGCCCCCTTCATGGGCGCCCTCCTCGCCCGGATGGGCGAGATTCCGGAAGTCATCGTCACCAGTCCCGCGAACCGCGCAGAGTCCACCGCGCGCCTGCTCGCGGAGGCGTTCGGCCTCCCGGCCGCGAAGGTCGTCGGGATGAGGCCGCTCTATGTCGCTTCGCCCGGGACCATCCTCGGCGTGGTGAGGGAACTCGATGACGGGTTCACCCGCGCGATGATCGTCGGGCATAACCCGGGAATGACACAGGCCGCCGGCGAGATCGCCCCCGGAACGGTCGTCCACATGCCGACCTGCAGCATCGCGGCGTTCGAGCTGCGCGTGGAATCGTGGTTGCTCGTGAGGCCGGGAAAGGGGACGTTGAAGTTTTTCGAGACACCGAAGGATCATCCCAGGGCTTGACAATCTCCCGGAAACAAGTCTTCAACCTGCTCCTGCGCCTCCCGGCCTGCGCGTGCGTCACCTTCGCGTGCGCGTTCTGTTCCAACGCTCAGCCGGCGAAGGGCGATTCCGTCGAGCGGCCCGTCACAGCGGATCCTCCTCGACGATCTTGGCATCGCGTATCGCGACGCCACCGGATTCTTTACGGCACCGTTCTCCTTCGACGCGACGGACTGGAACAGGTTCGCCGTCGGCACCGTCGCCATCGGCGCGGTCATGGCGATGGACGAACCGTTGAACGGCCTGCTGGTCGCCAACCCGCATCCTGACTTCCTCACGAAGCCGCTCGAGTGGGGGGAAGCGTGGGGGAACCTGCGCACGATGCAGTATGCAACCCTGGGACTCTATTTCGGGGGGCTGGTGTCCGGCAGCGACGGCATCCGCGTCACCGGACGGTTGATGGGGGAGGCGCTCCTCCTGGCGGGCCTGCCGGCGATCACGCTGCAATACGGCCTCGGGCGGAGCAGGCCCTACTCCGGGAAGGGCGCCTGGGATTACAATTTTTTCGAATGGAGCAACGAGTACCAGTCCCTTCCCTCAGGACACGCGACCGTCGCGTTCGCGATTTCGACGGTCCTCGCGAAAAGGATCGACAGGACGTGGGCGAGCGTACCGCTCTACGCGATGGCGGGCTTGAGCGCGCTGTCGCTCGGGTGGAGCAACCAGCACTGGCCGTCGGACCTGCTCATCGGCGCGGCGCTGGGGTACCTTGCGGGAAGTTTCGTCGTCGAACGTGAGGAGGAGCGGACGGCCGTCGCCGGGGCGGAGGGCGCCGGAGCGGGAAGCCGTTTCGGGGTCGGGCTCGGGCCGGGCGGGGTGACGATACGGTATCTCCTGCGCTGAAGACGATCAGAATCCGAAGCCACCCATCACGTAGACCCCCGTTCCTTCCTGCGATCCGACGACCGACAGGCTGAGGACGTTCATCGGAGCGATGAACGAGAGCCAGACGCCCCCCCGACCGCGCCGTGCCACTGTTCGGAGGTTTCGTCGTCGATGAACACCCTCCCGGTCTCGGCGCCCGCTGAAATCCCGAATTTCACCGGCACCAGGAATAAGAACGACGCGATCCTCATCCGCAGCTCCGCGCCGCCGTAAACGACCGATTCGCCGGCGAAGCGCTGTTTTTCGTATCCCCTCAGGGGCGCCGTCGATGTGTTCGATGCGTCGGCCACCGGGCCGTCCAGCCCCGGCCCCGTCCCTCCCAGGAACGCCGACTCGTACCACGGGAAGTCCCCCCAGTTTTTCTGCGCGCCGCCCCGCAGCGCAACCGTGACGGGAAAATTTCCCGGAGTGTAATAGGTCCTGAATTCTCCCGACAGTTTCTGGAACGACGAATACCCGTCGGTCAACGGGTGGTGGGCCGAGAACCGCAGGACGCTCAGGACGCCGGCCGTGGGCGCAGCGGGCATGTCGCGTGAATCGTATTTCGCTTCGAAATGCAGGCTTCCGTACCAGGAGTCTTCCATCGATCCGCCGGGGGAGAGGTCCAGCAGGATGGTCCCCTCCCGGGGGTCGGGGTCGAATTGCTTCAGGCCGAGCCCGAAGCTGAACGACGTGACCGCCGAGAGCGGGAGGACGAGCGTGGGTGAGACGAGGAAATGGCGGGACCGGGCCTTGTAGTAGCCGGCCTCGAAGAGCGCTTCGTCGAGGGGCACCGTGTTGCCGTATCCGAAATAGTTGAGAATGTTGAGGTGGGAGAGCTCCACCTGCAGGTTCAGTCGCCGGCCCGGGATGACGTCGTAGAAATCGCCGGTGTAATCGAACCGGCCCCGTCCCGGCGTGGTTGCGTAACCGGCGCGCAATTGCATCCTGTACACGTACGGGTCCATCCTGAACCCGTGCTTGTAGAGGATGGGGCCGCCGCCGATGAACAGGCCTTCGTCCGGCGAAATGGAATACCAGGGGGCGAATTTCCAATCGAACCCGTAATCGCGCAGCGCCGGCTCATATTTTTCCAGCTTCGTCGCCGGTTTTTTCGCCGGTGTCGCGTCGAAACGCATCCGGGTCACGGTCGACCGTCGCGTATCCGGGTCTTCGTCGTAGACCGCCACGGCCGGGGAGCTGAACAGCGTGAACGGCGCGCTCTCCGCGATGCCGCCGCCGGTGGATTCGTCGACGATCTCGTCCTCCCCCTTCCCGCCGGCGATCACGATTGAGGTCGAAGCCGACTTCTCCCCCGTGATCTTCACGAAATCATCGCCCCCCTGGAGGTAGATCCGTATCTCGTGCGTTTCATCCCCGAGGAACACGCGGTGGAACACCGGCCCCCCTTTTTTCTCCCCGGTCGGCCCGTCGCGTTTATGGATCGTGACGTCGACCCGGTCGTCGTCCAGGTACCCGATCTCGACGTATTCGCGCTTGTCGCTCGCGCGGATGTCGGGATATTCCGCGAGCAGCTCGTAGAATTCGCGGGCCGCGTCCCGGATGGCGGTCCGCCGGATCTTCAAGGTCCGGATGAGATACCCCCCCTCGAGCGCGAACATCTCCTCCGGGAGGCGCTTCACCGCCTGCTCGATCACGCTGTCGGTGAGCTTCGCGGTCAGGTGGCGCGCGACCGAGTCCCACACCGGCCATTCCGCCCCCGACAGGAGCCGCCGGTCGATGAACCGGCCCGACCAGGTGAGGTCCTCGATTTCGGGGAGATCGTCGCCGAACCCCTCCAGCTGCGGCACGGCGACGGAGGCGATCCAGGGGAACAGACCGTCGAACCGCGCGAACGCCTGGTCGCGGTCGCGCGGGATGGGGACCCAGCGGCGTCCGCCGGACTTCCCGTCTTCCGCGTCTCCCGGCGCGCCGGCGGTGGTGAGTTCCCCGGAACCGCCGGGCGGAGCCGCACGGTATCCCGCCCACTTCCACTGGTCGGTATGCCGGTCCCAGTCGCCGAGGAAGATGTCCATCAGCCGCGCCTTGATGAGCTCCGCCTCGACCAACCGGTCGTCGCGGCCTTCCTCCATCCGTTCGAAGAAATCATAGGTGTTCTCGAACTTGTCCGCGCCGCCGAACCGCCCGACGCCGGGCCTGTCGTCGTCGATATCGTCCGGGTTTTCCTCGATGGTGCCGAGGAGTCCGCCGAATTCTTCCCGGAATGCGCCGAGCTTCGAGGTGTTCGGCAGGAAGACAAACTGGGGCCGGGCGTTCAGCACCCCCACGGCGTTCAAGAGCGGCGGCACGATCACCGCCGCCAGAGGGTTGGACGAACTGATCTGGTCCTGGATGATGTCGGCCGCCACCGATTCCTGCAGTTCGGGGGGGAGGACCTTCTTCGGGTCCTTGGCGACCGACCGGAACTTGTATTCCCTGCCGTCGGCCCCCTTGAACCGGAGCGACTTCGTCTGGAGACCGCCGCCGCGTTTGGCGGGCGTCAAACCACCGGCGAAATGATCCAGGTCGAGCACGTCGACCTCCATCGGCGTGGCCCAGAGATCGCGCCAGTGCGCCCCGAAGAAAATTTCGTGAAGCCAGCCGGCCCGGTACTGAGTGTCGGGCGCGATCGTGACGAAGACAGGGTCGTCCGTGGAATACTGGTACGCGAAGAGGGAGGCGGGAACGAGGAGCCATGCGGCGAGCAGGAGCGCACCCACCGGCCGGCCCGGGGGTGGGGACATTGGACGTCGAATCATGGTCCGGCCCGATCGGCGTGCGCGTCCGGTGACGTCAAAGTGTCCAGGTCCCGTCATCGGTCGCTTCAGCGCGGAGGCTCCGCATAGACGACGATCGTCCCTCTCCCGGGGCCCTCGTTCGCGATATAGAGCGATCCCTTCCCGTCGAAGGCGATGCCCTCGGGCTGTTCGTGGTATTTTTTCGGCAGGTCGGCGCACGAAAGCGCTTTCCCCCCGGGGGAGAGCTCTATAATAGAGTTGCCGGCCGCGCTGGTGACGAAAAAATTGCCGGTCGCCGGATGCAGGGCGATGCCCGACGGTCTGAATTCTTTCAGCGCGAAACGCTTCTTCAGATCGTCCAGGTCGAGGAGGAACCTCGGGGCCCCGAGGAGTTTTCCGGTTTTGAGGTCGAACGCGTACACCGCCCTCGTTTTCCCGGAATCCCGACCGGGCCACGCCTTGCAGGCGAGGAGCAGGCAATCGGTGGAGGGATCGTAGCACAGCCCTTCGACGTCGTTCCTGGCGCTGAGCCCGGTGTGCAGGAGCGTCGAACGATACATTCTCCCCGTCGCGTCCCTCCCGGAAGGCGAAGAGGTCCCCCTTGCTGTTCACGAGGTAAAACATTTTCCCGACGATCGCGATGTCCTCGAAATCTTCCATCAGGCGCCGTTCCCCGACTGCGAACTGACCGAGCAATTCACCCGTCGCCGGGTCGAGCCGGTACACCGTCCCGCGCTCGTCGTTATGCGCGAAGAGGCGGCCGTCGTCCGAGAACGCGATGCCGGAAACTTCACGGAGCGCGGAGGCGAGCGGGAGGAGGGAGTGCGGCTTCGAGGAAAAAGCAAAAGCGTTCATGGGTGCCGGCGGATCTTGCCGGGTCTTCGTGACCGACGAATCGGCGGGCGCCGGGCGGCCGTCCTCCCCGGACCGGCAGGAGACCAGCAGGACGACGAGGATGAGCAGGGCCTTCATGACGGGGAACCGGTCACCATGGCAGGCGTCGGGATTTCCCGGATGGCGGACGTCGCGGATCCCGGCATGGAGGTGAAGGACATGGGCATGTGATGGACGTATCTGGAGAATATATGGATTGGGGTAGGTAAGCGCAATATGTGGCGTCGAATCCACATCGCCCGGACCACAAATAGACCACGCTGGGATGAACGGGCAACAATCCTGTCCGGGAACGCGCCGGATCGGCCGCTTCCGGCCCCGGGGACACTGGAATGTCAATTGCATGGTTATATTGACATGATCGACAACCAAAGGAAGGATGCACGATGAACGCCTCGGACGTTCTCACGACCGGCATTGAGCGCGGCCCTCTTCAGATCCACGGTCGGGTGAGGCCCTCCGGCCACCCGGCGATACTCTCGCTGGCGACGGCGAGCCCGCGAGGCAGGTTCACCCAGCGGGAGATTTACGACGCCCTCTCGAGCCGCTGGGTATCATACCGCCACCCGCGGATCGAGCAGATCTTCGGTGAGAGCGACATCGATCACCGGTGCCTGTGCCTCGACATCGGAGATTTCACCGGGGACGAGACGATCGACGAGATGCACAGACGCTTCGTCGACGGCGCCACCGGGATGGGGTGCGACGCGATACGGTCGGCGCTCGCCGGTTCCGGCGTGGGTCCGCACGAGATCGATTGCATCGTGGTGGCCACGTGCACCGGGTACGTCTGCCCCGGCCTCTCGGCCGTCTACGCGAGAGAGTTCGGCTTCCCGAAGAGGCTCCAGCGGGCGGACCTGGTCGGGATGGGCTGCGCCGGCGCGCTGCCGGCGATGCAGCGGGCGTGCGATTACGTGACGGCGCATCCCGGCGGGAAGGCGCTCGTCGTCGCCGTGGAAGTCTGTTCGGCCTGTTATTACCTGGACGATTCGCTCGAGACGATCATCGGCAACGCCATCTGCGCGGACGGCGCCGCCGCGATGGTCGTGGGGACGCGGGACGACGAACCCGGCGGGCGGTCGCGCGGAGACGAAGCGGACCTCCTCCCGCGCATCCTCGGCTTCAGGACGTTGCTCGAAACATCCTTCATCGATAAAGTGGGATTCCAGCAGCGGGAGGGGCGCCTGAGGATCGTGCTCTCGAAGGACCTCCGGGACAGTGCCGGGGGTCTCGTCCGCCAGGTCGTCGACGGCATCCTCGCCGATCACGGCCTGCGCCGCGAGGAGGTCTCACACTGGATCCTCCACCCGGGCGGGCGGAAAATCATCGACGCGGTCCAGTCCGGGCTCGGCCTGACCGACGCGCAGGTCCGGCACAGCACCTCGGTCCTCAGGAATTTCGGGAACATGTCCTCCCCGACCGTCCTCTTTGTGCTCGACCGGGCGGTGCGATCGTCGTCGGGCGACAGCCGTCCGAAAGCCGGCGATCTCGGGGTGATGGTCGCGATGGGGCCCGGCCTCGCGGTGGAGGGGGCGCTGCTGCGGTGGTAGGGTACCCGATCCACGCGTTCGGAATGATCCTGTGCGCGTTGCTGATCGCCGGTTGCTCGGCGGGGCAGACCTTTCCCGCGGTTCCGGCCGGCCTCGACACGGCGACGGTGCCGACGGTCACCGTCGCAATGACCGCGGAGAGTTTTCACTTTACGCCCGACGTGGTCCGGGTGCGGCAGGGGACGCTGGTGGAACTCGCCATCACCTCGAAAGGGGGCACGCACGGCTTCGCCATCGGGCGCTTCGGGATCGATGAGACGGTGGAGGAGGGGGAAACGAAGACGGTCCGGTTCTACGCCGGGGAGAAGGGCGAAATCGGTTTCCACTGCTCCCACTTCTGCGGGCTGGGACATTTCGGGATGAACGGCAGGGTCGTCGTGGAATGAAGCGGACCTTCGACCCCTCCCGCCCGGAAATGGTGGACCGGCCCGACGCCGATCCGGGCCTGTTGCGCGCCGAGATGAACAATCTGAGGAAGATCAACCGGCGGTTCGGCGGGATTTCGGCCATCCGTCGGGAGATCGCGCAACTCGCCGCCGCCTCCGGTCCGCGCCGCCCGCTCCGGATCCTCGACCTCGCGACCGGATCCGCGGATATCCCCGTCGCGCTGGTCGAATATTTTTCCAGGGACGGAAGGCCCGTCCGGATCACCGCGGTCGACCGGAACGACGTGGTCCTGGATGAGGCAGGCTCTCACGCCGCCGGCGCGGCCGGAATCACGTTCGAGCGGGGAGACATCCTCGGGCTCGGATATCCCGACGGCGAATTCGACATTGTGCTCTGTTCCCTCGCGCTGCACCATTTCACAGCCGCCGACGCCGTCAGGATCATCCGTGAGATGGAGCGGCTGTCGACGATGGGGTTCGTGCTCTGTGATTTGCGGCGGAGCGTCACCGCGCTCTGTTGCGCCTGGCTCTATACCCGTCTCACCACGAGGAACATCATGACGCGCACCGACGCGATCGCCTCCGTCAGGGCCTCGTTCACCGAGACCGAACTCGGGGCCCTGCTCGAAGAGGCCGGAGTGGCGCATACGGGGCTCCGGCGGGTTCCCGGTTTCCGGATGGTCGTGACGCACAGAAAGGTGTAACGCCCCGCATCAGATCATCGCGCGGTCCGCGATCGGTCACTTGCCCTTCGGCGCGATCCACTGCTCGAACAACACCACGGGATCGCTCTCCGGACCCTCGATCCCGATGACCTTCAGCATCGTGCCCCCGTCCTCGTGGATGTCGAGCGTCATGTATCCCGCCGTCTCCGACGCGAATCGGGTGTTCGGGCCGTCCGAGAGGTCCGACGCGTGGTCGAGGATGCCGTTCCCGCTCACCAGGTACCAGAGGTCTTCCCTCGGCTGGAGCACCTGCAGGTCGTGTTCGTGGCCCGAGGCGACGAAGACCGGCCCCCGGCCGCGGGCCGTCGCGATGCTCACGACCCGGCCGATCGACCGGACGTAGAGCTGGTACGTCTCGCTCGTGATGTCCTGCTCCGAGTAGCCGCTCGCCCTGGCGACGGGGTAGGCCGAGCCGATCACCGGCAGCGGGAGATACAACCAGGAGACGACGTTCCTGAGAGGGAAGATATGGTCGGTCACCGGGAAATACCCGCCGTGGGGCCCGTGGGTCTCGAGCGGATGGTGGGCCAGCACCAGCGAGACCTTCCCGTCGTACTCCGAGAGGAGGATGTGGAGCGAATCGGCGATGGCCGCCTGCATGGCTGAATCGGACGCGACCCCGGGGTAGTACGGCTTGTCGAACGCGTGCAGCCACCACTGCGAGTCCAACGCGATGACCTGGAGCACGTCGTTGCGCATCACCAGCACCGGGCCGGGTTGGGCGCTGTCGGGGACCAGGCGGATACGCCCGTTCGTCGCCGCGCGGATGTAGTCCCCCTGGCGGACGATGCTCGCCCGTCCGTCCTCGTCCATCCCCGACCAGTCGTGGTTGCCCGGGATGAAGAACCCGGCCATGGACGAATCCTCTTCGAATATTTTCAGCTGGGTGTCGATGACGCCCTCCGACCTCGCGCGGTCCGGATCGCCCTCCGGCGGCATCCCCTCGCCGTAAATGTTGTCCCCGAGGTAGACCGTCAGCTCCGGCGCCGTGATCTCCCTCGCCGCCCGGCCGATCGCCCTGATCGGAGCGTCGTTCGCCGGCCCGGCGTACCCGGCGTCGCCGATGAGGGAGACGTGCAGGACCACCTTCGAGGTCGTCGCGGCAGGGGGCTCCCGGCGCTGGTTTTTATCGGAGGACTGGGAAAAAGAGGGGGAATGGCATCCCCACGCGAGAATGATCGAGAGAAGGGCGATTCCGTGACGGCGGGGCCGCGGGGTGAGGTTCATCTGGGGTTGCATGGTTTCGATGGACAGTGAATATCCGGTGGAATATAGGGATTGTAGGGGGGAGAGGCAACGTCCGCCGTTGATATTAAGAGGGGATATTCCTATGATGAGGGCGTCGATCGAAATAATCACGGGGCGGGCCCGGAGGTGGCATGAAAAAGAAAGTCTATGTCGATATGGACGGCGTCCTTGCCGATTTTTCCGGGGGTGTGTCCGGTCTCGATGAAAAAACCCGGCTCGAGTTCGATAAGCGGCACGATGAAGTGCCGAATATTTTTTTGAACCTGAAGCCGATGAACGGCGCCATCGAGGCCTTCGAGAAACTCGCCGGAGTCTTCGACGTCTATATCCTTTCCACCGCGTCGTGGAACAATCCCACGGCCTGGTCGGACAAGCTGGTGTGGGTCAAGCGCCACCTCGGCGATCGCGCGCACAAGCGGTTGATCCTGACCCATCACAAGAACCTGAACCTCGGGGACTTCCTGATCGACGACAGGATCACCAATAACGGCGCCGGCGGCTTCACCGGTGAACTGATCCATTTCGGTTCGCCGCGATTCCCCGATTGGAAGTCCGTGCTGGCGTACCTCCTCACGAAAGAGGGCTGATCAGTTTTCGACCGTCGCTCATCATCGACAATGTGTCTCCCATCCATCAACAGAGTACCCCCGATGCGAATGATCCGCGTCCTCGCCGTCACAGTGATGCTCACCGCTCTTGCCGCCCCGTTCGAGGCGGCCGCGCAACCCGCCGGATCCGGCGCCTTCTCCCACCTCCGCTGGCGGATGATCGGCCCGCACAGGGGAGGGAGGACGGTCGGCGCCGTCGGGATCCCCGATCAGCCGAACGTTTTCTACATCGGCGTCAACAACGGCGGAGTGTGGCGCACGAGCGATTACGGCCGCACGTGGGAACCGATCTTCGACGACCAACCGACCGGCTCCATCGGGGCCATCGCGGTCGCGCCGTCGAACCCCGACATCCTGTATGTCGGGAGCGGCGAGGGCCTCCACCGGCCCGACCTGTCGACCGGCGACGGGGTGTTCAGGTCGACCGACCGGGGGAAGAGCTGGCGGCACATGGGGCTCGGCGATGCGCAGCAGATCGGCGCGGTGATCGTCGATCCGCGCGACCCGGACCGCCTCTTCGTGGCGGTCCTCGGGCACCCGTACGGCGCGAACGAGGAGCGGGGCGTGTTCCGCTCGACCGACGGCGGCGGATCGTGGCAGAAAGTCCTGTATAAAGACGAGAACACCGGCGCGATCGCGCTCGAGTTCGATCCCTCGAACCCCGACGTCGTGTTCGCGTCCCTCTGGTCGGCCCGCCAGGGTCCCTGGGAGAACGGCGCGTGGGAGGGGAAGACGAGCGGGCTTTTCAAGTCCACCGACGGCGGGACGACCTGGCGGCAGCTCACCAACGGCCTTCCCACCGGCGATCAGGGGTTGGGACGGATCGGCATCGCCATCGCGCGCAGCGATCCGGCCCGGATGTACGCGGTCGTCGACGCCCCGGAACTCGGCGGCGTCTTCCGGTCCGACGACGCCGGCGAACACTGGCAACGCGTCACCGACGAAGGGCGGGTCTGGGGGCGGGGGAGCGACTTCGCCGAAATCAAAGTCGACCCGAAGAACAAAGACATCGTCTATTCGGCGAACGTCGCGGCGTACCGCTCGACGGACGGCGGAAAAACGTTCACTGCGTTCAAGGGCGCGCCGGGTGGCGACGATTACCACGGCATCTGGATCAATCCCCTTCATCCCGAAATTATGTTATTTGCCGCCGACCAGGGGGCCGTCATCACGGTGAACGGCGGGGAGAGCTGGAGCTCGTGGTACAACCAGCCGACGGCGCAGTTCTATCACGTCATCACCGACAACCAGTTCCCCTATAACGTGTACGGCGGCCAGCAGGAGAGCGGGTCGGTCGGGATCGTGAGCCGCGGGAACGACGGCCAGATCACGTTCCGTGAATGGCACCCGGTCGGCGCCGACGAATACGCGTACATCGCCCCCGACCCGCTCAACCCTGACATCGTGTACGGCGGACGGGTCACGCGCTTCGACCGGAGGAGCGCTCAGACGCAGAACGTCGCCCCCGAGGCTGTCCGTTCCGGCAGGTACCGGAACCTTCGCACCCAGCCGCTGCATTTCTCTCCGGCCGACCCCACCGCTCTCTATTATGCGACGAACGTGCTCTTCAAAACCACGAACGGCGGAGGCAGGTGGGACGTGGTCAGTCCCGACCTCTCGCGCGAAACGCCCGACCTTCCGGCGAACATCGGCATCTTCGCGACGCCGGACCTGGCGAAACAGCCCCGGCGGGGGGTGATCTACGCGCTGGCGCTCTCGCCGCTCGACGCGAACCTCATCTGGGCCGGGACCGACGACGGGCTCATCCACGTCACGCGCGACGGAGGAAAAAACTGGATGAACGTCACGCCGCCCGGCGTCACGTCCTGGAGCAAAGTCGCGGGGATGGAGGCGGGCCGGTTCGACGCGAAGACGGCGTACGCCGCGGTGAACCGGATGAAACTCGACGACATGGGGCCGCACATCTACCGGACGCACGACGGGGGCTCGACCTGGAAGGAAATCGTCTCAGGCCTGCCGGACATCCGGGCCGGTGAACGCCGTGCGGGAAGACCCCGTGAGGAAGGGACTGCTCTACGCCGGGACCGAACGAGCGGTGTACGTGTCCTTCGACGACGGCGACCACTGGCAGTCGCTGCGGGTGAACATGCCGGCGACGTCGATCCGCGACCTGGTCGTCCACGACGCCGACATCGTCGTCGGGACGCACGGCCGGTCGTTCTGGATCCTCGACGACGTGAGCGCGCTCACGGCAGATGGACAAGGGAAATCCGGGGACGGCGGCCCGCCTCTTCGCGCCCGACACGGCGATACGCGTCCGCTGGAACATGAACACCGACACGCCGCTGCCGCCCGACGAGCCGGCCGGGGAAAATCCCCCCGACGGGGCGATCATCGATTATTATCTCCCCGCCGGCGCGAAGGAGGTCGCGCTCAGCGTCGCCGACGCGTCGGGCAACGTCGTGCGGGAATATTCCAGCGCCGACGTCGTCGAACCGGTCAATGAAAAATCGTTGAGGTTTCCCGCGCACTGGATACGCCCGGTGATGGCCCTGTCGGCGCAACAGGGGATGCGGCGGTTCGTGTGGGACCTGCATTACGCGCCGCCGGAAAACCTGCCGCGTTCCTACCCGATCGCGGCCGTCCTATCAAATACCGCGAGCAACCCCAGGGGACCGTGGGCGCTCCCGGGCGACTACACCGTGACGCTCACCGTCGACGGCGAGAGCTCCCGTCAACCGCTCACCGTGAGGATGGACCCGAGGGTCACGGCGTCCGCGACGTCGATCCGGGAGCAGTTCGACCTGTCGATGGCGTGCTACGACGGCCTGGACGAGATACAGCACCTGCTCCGGGAAAACCAGTCGGTCCGGACACAGATCGCCTCGCTCCTGGGCCGCCGTGCAGGACCCTGCGCTGAAGGATTCGCTCACGTCGCTCGACCGCAAGCTCGCCGCGTCCGCGGGGGGCGGTCCGCCGGACGACCTCGACATCATCTATACCACCGTACGCGACGACAGGACCGTGCGGGAGACGCTCAACGGCGTGCAGACGAGGCTGCTCTACGTGATGATGTTGCTGCAGGCGGCCGACGCGCAGCCGACCGACGCCCAGAAGACGGCCGCCCGCGAGGGAGAGCAGGTCGTGCGGTCGATTCATTCGCAGTGGGACGCGTTCAAGGCGGGCGCCATCCGTGAGATGAACCTGGCGCTTGAGAAACAGCAACACGAGGTTTTAAAGATCGAAGAGGAACATTGAAACTCAGGTCCCTCGAAGACCTCCGTCAGCTCCTGCCCGGTTCGGAGATACCCGCGCCGGGACCGGCCTCGGTCCCGACGGCGCGCGGACACGACGGCCGGGGGAGCAGCATCCGCATCCTGCTCGACAGGAAGGGACGGAAGGGCAAAACCGTCACGCTGGTCACCGGCCTCCGGCACAACCCCGACACGATGAGCGAGATCGCGCATCATTTGAAGGAACGGTGCGGGACGGGGGGAACGGTGAAGGAGGGCAACATCGAACTCCAGGGCGACCAGCGGGAGCGGGCGAAGGCCGAGCTCGAAAAGATGAACTACGTGGTCACATAACAGATCAGAAAACGTCAAGGCAATCTATGACCCCTTCCCAACAAACCGAACCACACTGCGTCGCGTGCGACCGCACCGGAAAGCAGGTTCCGCTCTTAACGCTCGAATTCCAGAACCGGAAGTTCTGGATCTGCCCGCAGCATCTCCCGATGCTCATCCACGACCCGAGGTCGCTGACCGGCAGGCTCCCGGGCGCGGAGGGGATGGAACCGGCGGAGCACCACGACTGACAGGCGTTATCAATCGGGTGTGAAAGCGATGAATGGATACCGGCATGTATAAGACCGCCATCGTTCGCAGGCCCTGCCCTGAAATGGTGGACGGGCTTTCGACCGCCGGCCTGGGGACGCCCGATTTCGCGCTGGCGCGAAAACAGCACGCCAGGTATGTCGGGGCGCTGGAGGAGTGCGGACTCCGGGTGACCGTCCTCGAGGGTGACTCACGCCATCCGGATTCGACGTTCGTCGAGGATGTCGCCGTGTGCACGCCGCAGTGCGCCGTCGTGACCAATCCCGGTGCCCCGTCACGAAACGGCGAGAAGGCGGGGATCGGGGACGTCCTCCGGAAGTTTTTCGACCGGATCGAGGAGATCCAGCCGCCGGGGACGCTCGACGGCGGCGACGTGATGATCGCCGGCGCGCATTTCTACGTCGGCATCTCGGAACGGACGAACCGTGAAGGGGCGGCGCAATTCCTGAAGGTCATCAGAAGTACAACCTGACCGGATCGCCGATTCCGCTGAAGAAAATGCTCCACCTGAAGACCGGGTTGTCCTACATCGAACGGAACAACCTCCTGATCAGCGGGGAATTCCTGGACAACGCGATCTTCAAACGATTCAACCGGATCGTCGTCGACGAGGAGGAGGGATACGCGGCCAATTCGCTCTGGCTGAACGGGAAGGTCCTGGTCCCGCGGGGTCATCCGGCGACGAAAAAGAAAATCGAGGCGGCCGGATACGCGACGATCGAGGTGGACCTCTCGGAGTACCGGAAACTCGACGGCGGGCTGAGCTGCCTCTCGCTGAGATTCTAAAACGCGCGCACACCGCAGGATGAGAACGGCACGATGAGACCACAGGTCAGGTTCCTCACCGATGGGTTGATTCAACAGATCATCTCCGAGGCCCGCATCGTTCTCTCGACCCTCGGGGTCGAAATCCACAACGACGGGGCGCTCGCGCTTCTCGCGGACCACGGGGCGCGCATCGACCGCCCCCGGTCGAGGGCGTTCATCGGCGACGCGCTGGTCGACCGCGCGCTCTCGAGTGTGCCGAAATCGTTCGGCCTTTTCAGCGCGTCGGGATCACAGACCAACGATTTCACCGGCAACAATGTCCACTTCACGCCCGGTTCGTCCGCCCTCAACTACCTCGACCCGGTCGCGGGCGCCATGCGCAGGCCGCTGACGGCGGACTACATCGATTACGTCAAAATCGTGGACCAGCTCCCGCACATCGCGTCCCAGAGCACCGCGATGATCCCGGCCGACGTCGTCGAAAACGTTTCCGACAGCTACCGCCTCTTCCTGAGCCTCCTGTATTCCGGCAAACCGGTGGTGACCGGCACCTTCACGATCGAGTCGTTCGGGATCATGAAGGACATGCTCCTGGCGGTGCGGGGCTCGGCGCCCGCCCTGAAGGAAAAACCGCTCGCGGTGTTCTCCTGCTGCCCGACCTCGCCCCTCAAGTGGAGCGACGTCACCTCCCAGAACGTGCTCGACTGCGCCGCCTGGTCAATCCCGGTGGAGTTCATCGCGATGCCGCTCTCCGGGTTCGTCGCCCCCGTGACGCTGGTCGGCACGCTGGTCCAGCATACGGCGGAGACGTTCAGCGGGATCGTGCTCAGCCAGCTCGCCAACCCGGGCACGCCCATCCTGTACGGCGGGTCCCCGGCGGTCTTCGATTACCGGTACGAATCGACCCCGATGGGCGCCGTCGAGACGATGATGATCGATTGCGCGTACAACGAAATCGGCAAGCAACTCGGAATCCCGACGCAGGCCTACATCTCGCTGACCGACTCGAAGCAGCTGGACGTCCAGGCGGGGCTCGAGTCGGGGATGGGCGCGACGCTCGCCGCGCTCTCCGGCATCAATAATATTTCCGGACCGGGGATGATCGACTTCGAGAGCTGCATCAGCCTGGAGAAGCTGGTCACCGACAATGAGCTCTGCGGGATGGTCCTCAGGATGGTGAAGGGGATCGAACCGAAGGAGGATTTCCCCTCCCTCCCCCGGTTCGAAGAGCTGCTCAGGGACGAACACCTCCTCATTTCGAAACACACCAGGAAATACCTGAAGGAAGAGATCTTTTTCCCCGGCCCTGTCATCAACCGGGCCAACAACGCGCGCTGGACTGAGGAGGGGTCCTCGACGATGGACGAAAGGGCGCGTCACGAAGTGCAGAAACTGTTGAAGAGTTACCGTCCCGCGCCGTTGCCCGCGGACACGCAACAAGCGCTGATCGGCATCATGGAGCGTTACGCGCGACGCCATGGGCAGGACGCGCTCCCGGAGAGAACGCCGTGACCGTCCCCGCCCAAATCGCTATCCCCGGACGGAAGCCGTGACGGGTCAGGTGCAGATCCCGCTCGACCGGATCATCCCTGCGCCCGGGGGAATTCTCCACGCCCAGGGGATTCCCCGGACGACGGCGGTGCGGGAAAACGTCAGGTCGCTGGTCGGGAAATCGCTCGTGATCTTTTCGGCTGAAGCCCACCCCCGGTGTGTGGCCGCCGACATCGGTCGCGAAGATTTCAACGAAATCTTCCGCGGCGAGGGGCTCAACGACCCGGAGGCGCCATTGAAAGAAATCTATCCGCGGGCGGACCGGCTGGCGCTGTTCGCGCTGACGATGGGTGAGAAGATCAGCCGGAGCATCGCCGAATATTTTCAGGCGAACGATTTCGCGCTCGGCTCGATGCTCGACGCCGTGGCCTCCCTCGCGGCGGAGCGATCGGTAGCAGTATCTCGAGGACCGCTTCGCGGCTGAATGTTGCGGCGAGTGCAGATGCGACGAACGGCGGTCTGGCAGCCGGCGATCCGGTGGGCGGGCGGGTGGCGTTGAATTACAGCCCCGGCTACTGCGGCTGGCACATCAGCGCGCAGAAGAAAGTGTTTCAGATACCTCCACCCGGAACGGATCGGGATAACGTTAAACGATTCGTACCTGATGACCCCCCTGAAATCCGCCACGGGACTCCTCGTCTACGGCGAAAAGGCGATCCATTCCTTTCGACAACGGGTTCGGTTTTTGCAGCGCGTGCAGGGAGCAGACATGCCTGGAACGGAGGGAGAGACTCTCCGGCGTTCATCATTCAACCCCCCGGGAGTGACCGTATGGAAATCCTGAAGGAAATCTCCAAACAACTCCAGCTCGGCGAAGACGAGGCCGTCCTGTCGTTGACGAAGCAGGCTGTCGCGCAAAAGATCCCCCCGAAGACCATCCTGGACGACGGTCTGATTTCCGGGATGAACGTCGTCGGCGAGGCGTTCAGGAAACACGAGATCTTCCTCCCCGAGGTCCTGATGGCCGCCAAGGCGATGCACGCGGGACTCGACGAACTGAAACCCCTCTTCCTGAAGGAAGGGATCCCGTCGCGCGGGAAAGTCGTCATCGGGACCGTCAAGGGCGACCTGCACGACCTCGGGAAGGGCCTGGTCGGGATCATGCTGAAGGGGGTGGGATACGACGTCATCGACCTTGGGAAAGACGTCCCGGCCGAAAAATTCGTCGAGACGGCCGTCAGGGAGGATGCGAGAATCATCGGGATGTCAGCGCTGCTGACCACGACGATGCCGACGATGAAAACCGTCGTCGACCTGCTTCGGCAACGAAACCTCCAGGGGAAGATCCGGACGATCATCGGCGGCGCGCCCGTCACGAAGGCCTTCGCCGACGAAATCGGCGCCGACGCCTACGCCTTCGACGCCGCCCGGAGCGTCGAGTGCGTCAACGCGCTGCTGGCCGGCTGAATGAGGCCGATCCTCGAACGGCTGAACTCCGGCGGGCTCCTCGTGGCCGACGGCGCGATGGGAACGATGCTGTTCCGGCGCGGCCTCGAGCCGGGGGAGTGCCCCGAATCGTTCAATCTCACCCATCCGGAAATCCTCGAAGAGATCGCGTCGCTCTACCTCGCGGCAGGCGCCGACATCATCCAGACGAACACCTTCGGGGGATCGCCGCTCAAGCTGGCCCCATACGGGCTTGACCTCCGATGTTCGGAAATCAACAGGAACGCCGTCGAGGCCGTCAGGAACGAGTCGTGGCCGGCCGGGCGTATGTTTCCGCGTCGTGCGGTCCGTCGGGTGAAATGCTCGCGCCGTACGGTTCCATCGACGAGGCGGCGATGGCGACGAATTTCACCGACCAGCTCACCGCGCTCATCGGCGCGGGAGTCGACCTCGTCTGCGTCGAAACGATGACCGACCTGCGCGAGGCGTCGATCGCGGTCCGCGCGGCGAAATCGGTCTCAGCGTCGACGCCCGTGATGGCGACGATGACGTTCGACAGGATTCCGAGGGGGTTTTACACCATCATGGGCGTGGGGATCGAACAGGCGGTCGAGGGCCTCTGCGCGGCGGGAGCGGACATCATCGGCTCGAACTGCGGACACGGCATCGACACGATGGTCGAGATCGCCCGCCGGATGAAGGCGCTCTCCGGCAGGCCGATCGTCATACAGTCGAACGCGGGGCTCCCGGTGCGACAGGGGAACGACGTCGCGTACCCCGAATCGCCCGCATATTTCTCCGAAAAAACGATCGAGCTCATCGAGGCGGGCGTTTCCATCGTGGGCGGGTGCTGCGGCACGACCCCCGACCACATCAGGGCGATCAGGGAGTCGGTCGATTCGCTCCGGCGGGCGACCACGGTGAGCGACGCGCCGGGGAGGGCGGACGAGACCCGATCCGGGTCCGCGGCCGATACCGCGCCGGGGACGCCGGCCGGTGGAAAACAGCTGCTCGGATTCTGGACGAGCACCTCGCTCGTCGTCGGGAACATGATCGGGTCGGGGATTTTCCTGCTCCCCTCGGCGCTCGCCGCGTTCGGGGGGATCAGCATCATCGGCTGGATCTTCACGACCGCCGGGTCGATCCTCCTGTCGATCGTGTTCATGCGCCTCAGTCGCACCCATCCGAAAATCGGCGGGCCGTACGTCTTCGCGCGCGAGGCCTTCGGCGACCTCGCGGGGTTCGTCGTCGCCTACGGATACTGGATCTCGATCCTCTGCGGCAACGCGGCCATCGCGATCGCGTCGATCAGTTACCTCTCGATCCTCTTCCCCGTCCTCGCCACGGCGTCCCACCTGGACACCGTGGCCGCGCTCGCCGTGCTGTGGATCCTGACGGCGATCAACGTGATGGGAGTCCGCGTTTCCGGACAGGGTGCAGCTGGTCACCACCATCCTGAAGGTGACACCGCTGGTCGTCATCGCCCTCCTCGGGTTCCTCTATTTCGACCCGGTGCATTTCATCCCGTTCAACGCGAGCGGGCGCGGAGCGTTCGACGCGGTCACCGCGACCGCCGCGCTCACTCTCTGGGCGTTCCTGGGCTCGAGTCCGCGACGATCCCCGCCGACAACATCAAGGACCCGGCCCGGACGATCCCGAGGGCGACCATCGTCGGCACGTCGGTCGTGGCGCTGGTCTACATCGTGTCGACAGTGTCCGTCATGGGGATCCTTTCCCCCGACGTGCTGGCGCGGTCCAACGCCCCGTTCGCCGACGCCGCCGCTCAGATGTTCGGCTCCGCCGCCGGGTACATCATCGCCTTCGCCGGGGTCGCCGCCTGTGTCGGCGCGCTGAACGGCTGGATACTCCTGCAGGGGCAGATGCCGCTCGCGGCGGCGCTCGATCAACTCTTCCCGGCGATGTTCCGCGCCCGCTCGGCGAACGGCACGCCGGTCCGGGGGATCGTCGTCTCGAGCGTGCTGATCTCGATTTTGTTGCTGATGAACTACACCGAAGGCTTCGTGGAGAAATTCACGTTCGTCATTCTGCTGGCGACGCTGGCGACCCTCGTCCCGTACCTGTTGTCGGCGCTGGCGCAGATCAAATTCCTCATCCGGGAGAAAAAGGGCGGGCAGGTCGCCGGGCCGATGCTGGTGGCCGCGCTCGCCCTCGCCTACTCGGCGTGGGCGGTCATCGGGCTGGGAGGTTATACGATCTTCTGGGGGGTCGTCTGCATCGCGACGGGCATTCCGGTGTTCGTGTGGATGCGACGCGGGAGAAGCAGGACCGCCGGTTCGAATTGAATCTCTCCCGCCTTTCGGTTATATTCCCTTCCATCACCCACCCATCACGTGTCGGACCAGCTTCCTTGACGTGTCCTGACGCCCGTTCTTGATCCGGCCGCATCCGGCGCAGTTCCGCCGTATCCATATTCAACGCGTCGCACGTTCACGAGACCTGGCCCCACACGAGAGGAAAACCGCCATGACGAAAACCATATTTTTAATCAGTGCCCTGATGATCATCGCCGGATTCACGTACCAATCCGAAAACCCGCTGCTGGAAGAAGTGGAAGACCCCCTTCCAGACGCCACCGTTCAATTCGATCAGGAACGAACATTTCCTCCCAGCCTACCAGGAGGGGATGAAGGCCGAAATGGCCGAGGTCGAGGCGATCGCCGAACAATCCCGGGAAGCCGACCTTCGCGAACACGATCGTGGCGCTCGAGAAGAGCGGCAAGCGGCTCGACGACGTATCGAGGGTTTTCAACGCCCTGAACGGGGCCAACACGAGCGAGGAGATCCAGAAGATCTCGCAGGTCATCGAGCCGCTGACGACGAAGCACAGCGACGACATCAACCTGAACCCGAAGCTCTTCGCGCGGATCAGGGAAATCTACGAAACGAAGGACGCGCTCGGTCTGAACGCCGAGGAACAGACGCTCCTCGAAAACTACTACAAGAACTTCGTGCGGAGCGGCGCGAACCTGAACGACGAGGACAAGGCGAAGCTGCGGAAGGTCAACGAGGAGCTGAGCAATCTGTACGTGAAGTTCCGGCAGAACCACCTCAACCAGACGAACGCGGTCGCGCTCGTCATCGACAACGAAGGAGGACCTCGCCGGGCTGCCGGAAGACGTCGTGAAGGCCGCCGCCGACGCCGCGAAGGCGAAGAAGCTGGAAGGGAAGTGGGTGTTCACGCTCCAGAAGCCGAGCTTCATCCCCTTCCTGCAGTATTCGACGAAGCGCGACCTGCGGGAGAACGTGTTCAAGGCGTACGTCAACCGCGGCAACAACAACGACGAGTTCGACAACAAGAAGATCATCTCGAGGATCGCGGCGCTGCGGGTCAAGCGGGCGAACCTGCTCGGCTACAAGACGCACGCCGATTTCGTGCTCGAGCGGAACATGGCGAAGAACCCCGAGAACGTCTATAACTTCCTGAACGACCTCTGGACGCCGGCGCTGACGCGCCCGCGCCGAGATCGCGGACATGCAGGCGATCATCGACAAGGAAGGCGGCGGTTTCAAGCTCGCGGCCTGGGACTGGTGGTACTACGCGGAGAAGGTCAAGAAGGAAAAGTACGACCTCGACGAATCGATGCTCCGGCCCTACTTCAAGATGGAAAACGTCCGGAAGGGCGCCTTCGACGTCGCGGAAAAATTGTACGGGATAACGTTCGTGAAGCGGGACGACATCCAGGTGTACGCGCCGGACGTCGAGGTCTTCGAAGTCAAGGAGGCCGACGGGAAGCACCTCGGCATCTTCTATTCCGATTACTACCCGCGCGACGGCAAGCGGGCGGGCGCCTGGTCGAGCGGATTCCGGAGCCAGTCGAACATCGACGGCAAGTTCGTCACGCCGCTGGTGTACAACGTCGGCAACTTCTCGAAGCCGACGGCGGACAAGCCGTCCCTGATGAGCATCGACGAGGTCCAGACCCTCTTCCACGAGCTCGGGCACGGGCTGAACAGCCTCTTCGGGAACACGGTCTATTCGGGATCGCGGTCGACGCCGCGCGATTTCGTGGAGCTCCCGTCGCAGATCATGGAGAACTGGGCGACGGACCCGGCCGTGATGAAGACCTACGCGGTCCACTACCAGACCGGCGCGCCGATCCCGCAAGAGCTGATCGACAAGCTCGAGAAGTCGAGGCACTTCAACCAGGGCTTCGAGACGGTCGAGTATCTGGCCGCGTCGTTCCTCGACATGGACTGGCACGTCCTGGCCGAGGCCGTCGAACCTGACGCCGCGGCGTTCGAGAAGGCGTCGCTCAACAAGATCGGCCTCATCCCGGAGATCGAACCGCGGTACCGAGAGCACCAACTTCAGCCACATCTTTTCGGACGGCGGGTACTCGGCCGGGTACTACAGCTACGTCTGGGCCGAGGTGCTCGACGCCGACGCGTTCCAGGCGTTCAAGGAGACCGACCTGTTCAACCCGGCGCTCGCCGCGTCGTTCAGGAAGAACGTCCTATCGATGGGGAGCAACGACATGATGGCGCAGTACGTCAAGTTCCGGGGCGCGGAACCGAAGGTGGACGCGCTGTTGAAGAGGAGGGGGTTGGACTGAATTTCCGGTTATTCCTGCATTCGGGCTGCCCGCCGTCGCCGCATTCGCCGCGTGCAGGACGGGCAGCCGGGTGCCTCCCCTGACGAGGCCATTTCTCCCTTGAATCTTTCCGATAAATTCGTATTTTACGACTGTTCGATCCCTGATCCCCATCCACCTGCGCCCGGGAGGCGTATGCAACTCAAGATTCCTCAATAACGGGTTCCCGCCGATATGCTGCCGTTGCGGGAACTGCTCCAATCGATGACGTCCGATCGCCCCCCCGAGGCGGTCGTCGACGAGTTCGTGATGTTCTGCCGGAAAACCGCGGTCGTCCTCCTGAGGAAGAAGATCGCCGGCGGCAAGCTGAACCTGAACCACATCTCCCTCTGCGTCGAGGACCTCGCGCTGGATTGCGTCGCGGACCTCTTCTCGCGCAACGCGCAAGGGGGCTTCATCCAACTCCAGGTCTACCTGCGGGGGACGGATGTGGAAACGATGACGGAAGCGGACCTGACGGCCTACATGCGCCGCCTCGTCTTCGCGAAGGTCAACCAGGGCATTTTCAGGATCTACCACGACATCGATCCCTCGCTCAGCAGGCTCATCAGGAACATCAAGATTTCGATCCACGCGCTGGAGAATTATGTCATCGTGGACCGGTTCGGGGAGCAGTACATCGTCCCGGCGGCGTGCGATCCCCTCGAACACCTTCCGCTGATCGAGCCGGCCGCATTGAAGGAAGGGTTGCGGCAGGTCGCCGGGAAATCCGAGACGATCCCCAACCTGCTGGCGCACCTGTCGCGCTGCCTGCGCGAGCAGGACGAGTGTTGCCGGCTGGTCCCTCTCGTCCAGGTGGCGTTGTGCTTCAGGTCTCTCTACTCGGCGACGCAGGTGGAGGACGCGACTCCTTCGGAGGCCGAGATGGCCGCCACCGTATCGGACGCCACGGAGGTGATCTCGCGGGCGTGCCGATGGGTGAAGGAGCGCGCGCACAAGAAATACGTGGTTCCGGGGAAAGTGTGCGCGGAGATGCTCGCGCATTACTTCACCGTCGTCGAAACGGCGCTCGTCCATGCGATCCTCGACCGGGACGGTGACGACGTGCGGTATTTCGACGAACTTTCAAAGCTCGTGCCGGAACTGTCAAAGGAAGAGTACCGTGTCAACCACAAGTCGAAAATCGAATATCTGGGTCGAATCACCCACCGACGGGCGCTGAAAGAGCTGAAAAAGATATTCTGAGGTTCGGTTTTCAGCGCCGCCTCATCATTGCCACGAAATTGTAGTATAGCGTGAAGCACCCCGAAGAACATACACTGGAATTGTACGTCCTGAACGCCGATTCTGTCTCCCCGCGGCGAACCGAAATCGAGGACCACATCCATTCCTGCGCCGGCTGCAAGGCCCTGGTCGGCGAGATATCGCTGTTTTATACTGAGCTGGACCAGGAACTTCAGAAATCGGGTGAGCGCACTTCCGTGCCCGGCGAACGCCACCTGATGAAACGGCACCACGACCTCGCCCTCTGGGAGGAACGGCTGGCGATGGGTCCGTTGACCGGATGGGGAACCCCCGTCAAGAAGATGCGGTATTACATCCGGCGTTACCCGATCGCCGCCGCCGGGACCACCTTTGCCTTCGCCGCGCTGGCCGGCATCGGTATGCTGCTGGGGTACCGGGAGCTCTCGAGGGACGTTGAACCGGCGTACGCGGAGTTGAACAAGGTGAGCGGCTCATCTCGAAGTCTACAACCGCGAAAACGAACTGCTCTGGAAGCGGATCGTCCGGGGGATCGACACGACGCTCGATGAACAGAACATCAGCGGGAACCCGAGGTACGCCGTGTCCGACATCGACGCCGACGGCCGGAATGAACTGATCACGACACTCGAGATGTCGGGCGAACCCGACGTTCCCGAACCGGGACTCCACATCTTCGACGGATCGGGAAATTTCCGTGAGATCACGTTCAGCAGGAATGTCTCCTTCCGCGGCACGCCCTACGAACTTCCCGTCATCATCGAGGGCGGGAGCCTGTTCGTGGTCGATTCGACCGACCCCCGTCCATCCGGAGATCCTGATCACGGTCAAGAACGACCGATCTCCGAACGCGATCGTCCGGATGAGCGCGCGGGGGGATGTCATCGGCGAATACTGGCACCACGGGCAGATCAGGTCGCTCTACCTGCACGACCTGGACGGGGACGGTCGGAAGGAAATCGTCTTCTGCGGAACGAACGACGTGGACGACGACACCGGTCCGGCGATACCCGTCATCGGCGTCCTCGACCCGCGGAAACTGACGGCCCGGACGGAATCCCGGCTTTGCACGCGGTTATGGTTATGAAAGGTCCGACGCGGAGCTCTATTACCTCAGGCTCCCCCTGACCGAAATCAATGACTACACGCACTCCGCGGCGGGCGTGGATCGGCTCCGGATCGAGCAACGAGAAAATCCTGGTCCACTGGAGGTTCCGTCATCAGCGACAACGTGCTCTACGGGCTGGACTTCGTTCTCTCACGAAAATTCGAACCGTTGAGGGTCCTATTCGACCACTCAGCACAAGGAGCTCTTCGACCGGGAATACGCGGCGAAACACGTCTCCACACGCCTGGACGACGCTTACCTCGAACACCTGCGCTCGCAGATCCGCTTCTGGGACGGGAATGAGTGGAGCGCGGAGGCGGTTCGGGTGGGTCCGCCATTATAATTTTCCTGTTGCAACTCGCCATTATTTTTCGTACCTAACCCCGTTTCAACGATCCATCCATCACGCGTTTTCATCAACCGGTGACCGGGCCTGAAGTCGCATCCGTTTGATGATCTGTAACTTTTCATTCCTGGGGAGGAGATCATGAAATCCATCCTACCATTGTTCTTTTTCATCCTTTCAGCTGTCACATCCGCACCAACCCTGCTCGCCCAATCCTCCGTCGCGGACAAAGGCGCCCGACCGACATCACAACCGGTCGTCGCGTACGCCAAACGCGCGCTGCAGGGCTTCGGCACGAAATTATGGATCAGCAACCAGATGACGCTCGGGCAGCAGGCGCACGACGACAATATCCTGCTCCCAGTCTCCGCCGTATGGTCTGGAGTACCCGGCGGGCTCGGGGATCGAGCATCTCTTCGGCGCCGGTCCGTGGTTCGGCGGGATCGTCAATGGGGTGAGGAAAGTTTCGGAGGGATATAACGGCGAGAACGCGGCCAAGTTCTTTCTCCCCGATCAGGCCCACCCGACACGGGCGCTGATCTGGCAGACGCAGCACCAGGACAGCGCGAGCGAACCGAACCGCAGGGGATACGACGACGACGGGGACGGGGCGGCGGACGAGGACGACCTCGACGGTGATGACAATGATGGGGACTGGAACCCGGGCACGGACGACCTCGGATCGGACGGAATGCCTGACGTCTCGGAAGTGGGCTGCAAGGGTGGATATGACACGCTCATCAACCACGACCCCGCATTCGATAATTACGAACCGTTGGTGACGGATTCGTGCTGGTTTTCGGGTTTCCCGTTCCCCCTGAAGGATGATCCCGACGTGTACACTCAGGGCAACGGCATCCCCGACCACGGCGAGCCGCACGTGGATGAGGATTATGCCGCCATCTCAGATAACGATCTCTATTGTTCCGCCCGCGACGACAACCAACCGCCGGGGTCGCACTACCCGATGGGTGTCGAGGTCATCCAGAAGAGCTACGCGTGGTCGGCGGATTCCCTGAGCCGGATTTTTCCGTTTGAATATTTTTTCCTCAACAGATCGAATACAACCATCCATCAGGCCTACCTCGGGTTCCAGGCAGACTTCGACATCGGACCGGTGAATATCGGAAGTTATTTCAGCCATGATTACGCCTGTTATGACGAGGGTGCTCGCACCGCCTACGTCCATAACCCCGTCGATATTGGTTCAACCCCCGCGGGTGTCACGATCCTCGGGACCTCCGGGTCGGGCGACGCGATCAATGTTGTTTCACGCTGGTACGATTTCACCGGTCGTCCCGGCCCGGGTACGAATGATTCCCTGCTCTACCTGGCGATGAGCGCTGACACCTCGAACGAACCGCTCATAACGCCGTGCGGCTCCCCATCGTTCCCATCCGACGTGCGCCTCCTCATCGCGTTCGGCCCGTTTGATTCGCTCGCCCCGGGCGACACGCTCAGGATGACGGTGGCGGTCGTCGTGGGCGACGCTATCGACGGCACGCCGAACAGCCTGCTCTCGAACGCGGGCCGGGCGATCGCCCTCTACGACGGGGCGGTCCTCACGTCGACGGATGATCTCGCGGCGGCACGGATGCCCGCGGAATATTCCCTCCATCAGAACTTCCCGAATCCCTTCAATCCCGTCACACGGTTCGGGTACTCGATCCCCAGGACCTCCCTCGTCCAGCTGAGGGTGTATAATCTCCTCGGCGAGCTCGTGGAGACGCTCGTCGACGGTCCGGAGGAGCCCGGGACGAAATCGGTTGAATGGAACGCGGCCGGACGCCCCAGCGGGGTCTATTTTTACCGGATCGTCGCAGGGGATTTCGTGGAGACGAGGAAACTCGTGCTCTTGAAATAAGGGGGACCCGGGCCGGGATGGCTCCCGGGGAATTCCCCGCCATCCCCACACACCACAGACCGGGGGTTGAGTATCCCCCGCGAATTCCGTATCATCCATCAGTTCCCTGCGCCGGCGCCGGACCCCCAGGGCCCATCCCCCAACATAAGGGCTGCATATGATGCGACGGAAACATTTCGTTCCAGCGGCATTCGTCTTTATTCTCTCTTTCATTCTCACGGTCGACCACCGGGACGAATCCATCGGCCGGCCGTCGCCTGCCGGTCGCGCCGCCACCCTCGAAATGGTCAGGGGTGAGCTTTCCGCCCTCGCGGCCCAGCCGGAGGACGACTGGTTCTTCGCGAAGAGGGCATACCCCCGGCTCGAACTTCCCGAACGCGTCAGCGAAAAGCTGCAGCGCTCGGCCGCCGCGTTCAGGAAAAACCAGCCCCGCAACACCACGATGGCGAGCGCCGCCTGGACGCTGATCGGCCCGACCAACATCGGCGGCAGGATCACCGGCATCATCATCCACCCGACGAACCCCAACCTGTTCTACGTCGGCGCCGCGTCGGGCGGGGTGTGGAAGACCACCGACTTCGGCGTGAACTGGACGAACGTGTTCAACGAGAGTTTCTCGATCGGCTCGCTCGCCTTCGATCCGACGAACCCGTCAGTCGTCTACGTCGGAACCGGCGAATCGAACCCGAGCAGCGTCGACACCTATCCCGGCAACGGGCTCTGGCGTTCGACCGACGCCGGCTCGACCTGGACCAACCTGGGCCTCGCGGAGACCGGCCACATCGCGAAGATCGCCGTCAATCCCCTCAACCCCAACACCATCTATGTCGCGGCCTTCGGCCTCTACCGCACCAAGAACGTCGACAAGGGAGTCTACAAGTCGGTGAACGCGGGGACGTCCTGGACGCGGGTCCTCCAGGTCGACTCGATCACCGGCGCGACCGACCTGCAGATCGACCCGGACGACACGTCGAGGGTCCTCGCGGCAACGCACACGTATTACCGAACGCTGCCCACGGTCCAGCGCGGCGGCGCCGGGAGCGGCCTCTATACCACGACCAACGCGGGGACGAGCTGGACGCAGGTGACGACGGGATTTCCGTTCAACGACGCGAGCATCGGTTCGATCTCGATCGATTACTCGAAGAGCAACCCATCGACCGTCTATGCAACGGTCGCGGGGGGAGGCGGATCCAGCTGGGACGGCGTCTACAGGAGCCTCGACAATGGCGACAGCTGGTCGAAGGTGTTCAACAACGCGGGCACGTACGGCGAGGGACAGGTGTGGTACAACAACATCCTGAGGGTGCATCCGTCGAACCCGAACCTCCTCTGGACGGGGATGACCAACATGTACCAGTCCACCGACGGCGGCACGACGTTCGGATACGCCTCCACCTCCGGCGACTACCACGTGGACCATCACGCCATCGAGTACGCGCCATCGGACGCGAACAGGATGGTGTTCGGGAACGACGGCGGCGTGTTCACCTCCACCGACGCCGGTTCGACCTGGCTCCATTGCGGGAACCTGCCGATCACGCAGTTCTACGCCGGCACGATCGCGGCGCAGAGCGTGAACTACGTCATGGGCGGCGCGCAGGACAACTCCACGATGCGGACCACCACGAGCATCGACAACGACTGGTCGGTCATCTTCGGCGGCGACGGTTTCAACTGCGCGGTCGACCCCACAGACCCGAACATCATCTACGCCGAATACCAGAACGGCGGGCTGGTCTATTCCACCGACGGAGGTTCGGACTGGAGCGATGGCACGAGCGGGATCAATTTCTCTGAACCGGTGAACTGGCAGATGCCGTTCGTCCTCGACCCGCAAAACCCGAAGAAGCTCTATGCCGGAACGAATTACCTCTACCAGAGCACGAACGGCGCGGGCTTCTGGACGAAGATATCGCCGATCCTCACCTACAACCTCGGCGGGTTCTTCAGCACCCTCTCGACCATCGACGTATCACCGGTCGACTCGAATATCGTCTATGTCGGGACAGGGGACGGCCGCCTCTGGGTGACCACCGACGGCGGCGGCGGCTGGACCGACATCGCGGCGGGCCTGCCGCTACGCTGGGTCTCGCGCGTGACGGCGGATTATGCCGACCCGCGCAGTCGCCTACGTCACGCTCTCCGGGTTCAGGGAGTACGACAACCAGGGACACATCTACCGCACGATGAACTACGGCACGTCCTGGACGGACATCGGCACGACGTTGCCCGACGTTCCCCTGAACGACGTCCTCGTCGATCCCGACTATCCTTCGACCCTCTACATCGCCTCGGACATCGGCGTGATGGTGACGACCGACCTCGGGTCGAGCTGGGCCGACCTCGGGACCGGGCTCCCCGCGGTGACCGTCCACGACATCCACATTCACGTCGCGACGCGCAGGATCGCCGCGTTCACGCACGGGCGATCGGTCTACACCACCGAACTGCCGGTTTCCTCGGGGCCGTCGGTCGAGGTCGAGGTCAATCCGCGATGGAACCTGATCTCGAACCCGATCGACACCACCGGCATTCCCATCATCTTCGATTTCCCCGAAGCCATTTCACAGGCGTACGCGTTCGACGGCTCGGGATACGTCTCACGGGATTCGCTCTATCCGGGAGAGGGCTACTGGTTGAAATTCCCCTCCTCGCCGTTCTCGCCCGTCACGATCAGCGGCACTCCGCTCGCCGCGGACACGATACCGGTTTCCGCGGGCTGGAACATCATCGGGTCGATCGGCACCGACGTGGCCGTCGGATCGATAACATCCGACCCGCCCGCGCTCGTGACATCGCAGTTCTTCGGATATTCCGACGGATATTACAACGCGGCCACCATCGACGCAGGGAAGGCGTACTGGGTGAAGGTATCGTCCGACGGCGACCTGATTCTCTCGTCCGGGCCCGCCGCGGCGCCGGCCAATCGCATCGTCATCGACGAAATCAGCGAGACTCCTCCGTCGCCCCCGGAGGACCTCACAGCCGCCGGTTCGACGCCGCGTGGGTTCCAACTGGATCAGAATTATCCCAACCCGTTCAATCCGGCGACGACGATCTCCTACGCGATCCCGGCCGGCGGGCACGTGAAGCTCGTCGTCGACAACCTCCTCGGCCAGGAAGTGGCGGTGCTGGTTGACGGGCGGCAGGAGGCGGGCGGTCATACGGTGACGTTCAACGCCGCGGGGTTGCCGAGCGGCCTCTATACCTACACCATCACAGCGGGGGAGTTTTTCACCGCGAAGAAAATGGTGGTTTTGAAGTAATCTTCGGACCGGTTCCCCGCGTCGGTTGTCCGGGATCCCCGGCCCACCCTCTTCCGGGGAGCGGCCGCTCCGTCGACATCATTCCCCGGCGCCTCTTCCCGAGGCGGCCCGGCGGGCGGTCACCGTCTCACGCGTGTCCCCCCGGGTCCCGTTCTCAATTCCGATCAATGCTGATGCGGGAACCATACAATCTGCCGAGGTGTCCAATGCAATATTATCACGCGTCGTTACGAACCGCCTTCATCGCGCTACTCCTGCCACTCGCCTTACCCGATGGTCGGGCCGCCGATGCGCCCCGGTCGAATGGCCGGTCGATATCCCGTTCGTCAATGACCTACAGTTCGAAGGTGCGGCTCAACATCAACAAGATCTCCACGGTGATTGTCAATTCCGGGATCCTCGACGTCGACGAGTTCGAAGCGAATTCCGGACTCGTCTATCCGAAGGGTTCGGGTTACCACACCGCCGTGTACGAATCCGGCTTCCTGTGGGGCGCGGACGTGAACGGTGAAAAAAGGGTCGGCGGCTCCGCATACCGGACGGGCCTTCAACCCGGCAGGATACTCTCCCCCGGGGTGGCCGAATCCCCGGTGCTCGGGAAAAACCGCGTCTACCGCGTCAGGCCGGATTATTCCACCGCATCGCTCGAGACCGAGCTGGTGGAGGAAAACCTCCACATCGACACGATCAGAGCCCATTACGAGCGGGACTGGATGGAGTGGCCGGCAGCCGAGGGCGCGCCGTTTGGCGACGCTGACGGGGACGGTCTCTACAACCCCTCGATCGACACCCCGGGGGTGCCGGGAGCCGGTCAGACCATCTGGTACGTCGCGAACGACCTCGACTCAATCCTCACGTTCGATCTGTACGGATCGAGGCCCCTGGGGATCGAAGCGCAGGTGACGGTGTGGGCATACGACGACGCGGGGGCATTGGGGCAATCCTTCTTCCGGAGGTATCTCCTGATCAACAAGGGCAGCGACGTGTTCGACAGCATGTACGTCTCTCCATGGTCCGATCCGGACGTGGGGACCTCCACGGACGATTACGTGGGGTGCGACACGACGATGGACCTGGGGTTTGCCTACAACTCGACCGCGTCCGACGCGGGGTATACGCCCCTGCCCCCGCCGTCGGTGGGATTCACGCTTCTGAGGGGACCGATCGTGGACTCCCCGGGGGACACGGGAGTGTTCAACGGGTTCCGGGTCGCTGACTGCAGGAATCTCGGGATGACGGCGTTCTATTATTTCGCGCGGGGAGACGCGAGCGTGACCGATCCACCGATGGGGTCGTACGAAGGGACGCTGCAATGCCATAACTTTTTCCAGGGGAGGATCGGCCTGACCGGCCTCCCGTTCACCGATCCCAATACCTTCCAGGCGACGCCGTTCGCCCTCGCGGGCGATCCGGCGACGGCACAGGGCTGGGTCGACGGACAGCTGCTCGTCGCGGGTGACCGGCGCCTGGGCCTCTCCTCGGGACCCTTCACGATGGCGCCGGGAGATACGCAGGAGGTGATCGTCGGCGAGATCCTCGGAGGGGCGACCCCGGGCGTCGACCGGCTCGCGGCGATCGGGCTGGTGAGATTCTATACTGCCCAGATCAGGGATTTCTTCGACACGACGTTCGTCGTCACGGATGTGAGGGAGGTACCCCCCGGCACACCGGCCGGATTCTCCCTGTCGCAGAACTATCCCAATCCCTTCAATCCCGTCACGACGATCTCATACGCGCTCCGGGAAGACGGTACCGTACGGCTCACGGTGATTAACGTCATCGGGCAGGAGGTCGCGGTGCTGGTTGACGGGCGGCAGGAGGCGGGCGGGCATACGGTCACATTCGACGCCGCGGGGTTGCCGAGCGGGGTGTATCTGTATAGAATTACCGCGGGAGGATCCACGCGGGAGAGGAAGATGCTGTTGATGCGGTAGATTCCCCCGTCCCCGGCGGGAGGACGGTGTCCTTTCTTTGTTGATGGTTTGACAGAACCGTGACACCTCCTCCGGGGGAGGGGTGTATATTTCCTCCGGCCACCGGTATGGAGGTTGTCATGGTCAGAAAAGCCGTCATTTTCCTGTCGATTTTTTCCTTCCTGAATTTCACCACCGGCTGCACAACAAGCTCCATGATAACGGTCCCGAGGGACGGAATCACCGCTCTTCAGGCCGATACCGCTTCGACTTACCCGAGGCAGAAAATTGTCCAGTCAAACCTGGTCGATGGCACCGTCGTGGTGTATAACGGTGACGGGGGCAGGTACAGGAACAGGTCCCGGGGGCAGGACAGCGTGGTCATCGGGGTGACGAACGCGGGTGTGGTTGTCGTTACCCCCCTCAAGGATGTGGAGAGCGTGGAGGTGGAGGAAACGGGGCCCAGAAAGAACGACCCGATGCCCTCGACGTTCCTGGGGTGGACCCTCGTGGTGGTCGCTGTCGCCGCCACGATATCCCTCGTATTTTTAGTGAGCCAGGTGTCCACATCAACCTCATCGGGAGGGAACTGAATGCAAGGGAATTGGACGTGATAATTCCGGGAACAGTGCATCGCGCGTGCGGAATATTCACCCCCATCACCCACCCCGGACACCGCCGATCCTTCGCCGGCGTCGTCTATTCTCTCGATGCTGCGCGAACCCACAGCGGATGTTTCTACACGTATCCTCTTGCCCGGGCCGGTCAGTACAACATTCTTCGATGGAACGATGTGTGCGCCCGCCACGCCGGAGGCTGCATTGTATTATATTCAGGGGAGAGTTCATAGAACGTGCATTAACCGTGTAATTAATGGGTGTCCCGAAATGAGGCGAGCTGCGAGAATGTCATTTGTCACGGCGTTGATGATCGTAACAGTACTATCAGGCGGACTCTCCTTGATGAGCAGTCGCCAGGATCGTACTGCGCCGGCTGACACGGCGAATAATCCCATGGCCGGCGATACGTCGGGGATCGATACCACCATCACCGGGAAGATCGTTCTTGTTTGCAACATGTACTTCGATAACCGAATGGAGATGGGTTACTACCTGCAATCGATCGACGGTGTCAGCGTTAACAATTATACGCTGGAGTTGCCCGATTCCCTGGGTCACCTCGTTTTCAGGGATGGAACAATGGTAACGGTCCATGGAAAACTCAAAGGCTGGGTCCTCCTGGGAGACCATTTTCAGAAAGCCACACCGAAAGCGGGCTCCTTGAAATAAACCCCCGCTTATTCATCGAAATCACACCAAACCCGACCTGCCTTGAGGGAAAGATTACCCCAAAGTAAATGGGTTTTCCGAACCTTATCCCCAAACGCAGCCTCCGAATCTCCAGTGGAATTTGTTTTTCCCTTTGGGTATCTTCCTTGAGTGATGGCCCGCCGTCAGGGGTGGACCCTCAATTCTCTTCCCCGATCATTTGCTGCCCTTCCGTCATGCTCCATTCCGTTCTTACCCAGGACCGTTGACATGACATCCGGAGGCCACAGCCATGAACACCGCGCAACGCGCTCTCAGTATTTCATTGATCGTCATCCCGATGATCGTCCCTCCCGCATTGAGCCAGCCGACGACCGCGCTGATCGATGCGACGCCCGTGTCCGACACAGCCAATCCGGGGTATTACTCCTTCGACCAGCTGAACGCCTATTGGTCGGTCATCGGACTGCGGTCCGCTTCCGATTATGACCTGACACTCTACTCCGATACGGGGTATATCTACGGGCAGGCAGGGAGTCCCGAGCGGGGGAGTGTGGTCGATTTCGTCGTGGTGGACCACAACCGGACCGGGACTGGTCTTTCCTATCCGAAAGTCGATCGCTACTCGGGTACGGACCCATACACGATCGAGTGGGAGGACGGCGCTGACGCCATTACGGCGGGCACGCCGGTCGACGTAAGCTGGGGGGACTCGACGGTGGTGAAGGCGTGGGACGTGGATATGCTGGGAGGGACGCTCTACCAGGTTTCGGTGACCGTGGCGTCGGGGACTGTGAACGTCGGTGTCGCGCTCTTTTCATCGTCGTATTACGGCAACTACCAGGGCCGGTCGTATGCCCTCGGCAGCTCGGACGCGGCCGGGAACGGACAGTCCGAGATCCTGATGTTCACGCCGGGCATCACGGACCGGTACGGTCTCGTCGTCTGGAGCAACAACGCGGCGAATGCGGAACTGAGTGTGAGCGTCCGCGCCGCGGCCGGGCCGCTCGCTGACGCGACGCCCGCCGCGGGGAGTGCTGATCCCGGGTATTACTCTTTCGACCAGCAGCAGACCTTCTGGTCGGTCGTCGGCCTCCGGTCCGCGTCCGACTACGACCTGACCCTCTACTCCGACGCTGCATTCTCCACCAATGTCACCGGTTCAACCGAGCGGGGCGCCGCCGTGGATTTCGTCCTCGTGGACCACAACCGGACCGGGACGGGATCGTACTATCCGAAGGTCGACCGGTTTTCGGGGACCAACCCCTACACGATCGAGTGGGAGGACGGCCCGGACGCGCTCATACCAGACACGCCGGTCGTCGTGAGCTGGGGGGACTCGTCGGTGGTGAAGGTGTGGGACGTTGATCTGGTGGCAGGGACATTGTACCAGGTTTCGGTGAAGGTGGTGTCGGGGAACGCAAACGTCGGGGCCGCGCTCTTCCTGTCCGCATACTACGGCAACTACCTGAACCGGGCCGCCGCCGCCGGTAGCGTCGATGCGACCGGGAACGGTCAGTCGGAAACCCTCATGTTCACCCCGGGCGTCTCGGACCGGTATGGCCTTGTCGTCTGGAGCAACAACGCCGCCGCCGCGGAACTGAGCGTGAGCTTCCGCGCGGCGGCTGAACCGCTCGCGGACGCGACTCCCTCCACCGGCAGCGTCTATCCCGCGTATTATGCGTACGACCAGCAGCAAACCTCCTGGTCGGTCACGGGGTTGCGCTCCGCCTCCGATTACGACCTGACGCTCTACTCCGATCCCGGGTACACCACTTATGTGAGCGCTTCCGTGGAGCGTGGCACTCTCGTCGATTTCATCGCCGTGGACCATAACCGGGCCGGGACCGGGATGTACTACCCGAAGGTCGACCGGTTCTCCGGCGCCAATGCCTATACGATCGAGTGGGAGGACAGCTCAAACGCGCTGACACCGGGCGTGCCGGTGGACGTGACCTGGGGAGACTCATCGGTGGTGAAGGCGTGGGACGTGGAATTGCCCGACGGGATAGCCTACCAGGTTTCGGTGAAGGTGGTCTCGGGAACGGCGAACGTCGGCATCGCGCTCGTGACCTCCAACAGCGCCTCTCCCTATTATTCCGGCAACTACGTCAGCCGCCAGTCGGCGATCGGCAGCGCCGACGCGAAAGGTGCCGGCCAGTCGGAGTCCTTCATGGTGACCCCGGCCATCTGGGACCGGTACGCCGTCGTCGTCTGGAGCAACAACGCGGCGAGCGCGACGCTCGTCGTCAACGTCCAGGCGCCGGTATCCCTTGGTGTCCCGATGCTGGCGGGATGGAACATGATCAGCCTGCCGCTCGAGGTGGACGATCCGACCAGGGCGGTCACTTTCCCGACGTCGATCTCCAACGCATTCGCCTATGCCCCCCCGCCCGCCGGATATATCTCACAGAACACCATCCTCAACGGGAAGGGTTACTGGCTGAAATTTTCGGCGGCGCAGGACGCGTTGATCACCGGCATGCCCGTCACGGCCGACACGATCACGCTGAACCAGGGGTGGAACCTGATCGGATCGATTTCCTATCCGCTGGCGAAGAGCGCGATCGTTCAAAGCACCGGCGGGCTCATCATCTCGAATTACTTCGAATACGTCGGTCCTCCCCTGGGATACGTGTCGAGGGATACGCTCCGGCCCGGTCGCGGGTATTGGGTGAAGGCCTCGACGGCGGGGTCGATCATTCTGGATTCGAACAATCGATAGCCGGCACGGGAAATTCCCTGCCCGTTCTTCGAAAGCAGGGCATCCCCGTCCGTGCTATCTTGCTCCTGTGACCGTTAATCGATACATTCAACCACAGGAGCGCGATCCAATGAACACCCTTCCGACATCCCGCACGATGTATTCCGCCCTTGCCAGGAGGGACTCCTCCTACGAGGGCGTCTTCTACGCCGGCGTGAAGACGACCGGCATCTTCTGCCGCCCCACCTGCAGCGCGAAAAAACCGAAACCGGAGAACGTCGAATTTTTCGCGTCGAAAAACGACGCGCTCTTCGCCGGATACCGGCCCTGCGAGCGGTGCAAGCCGCTCCAGCCGGCGATCGATCCGCCACCCCTGGTAAAGCGGCTCCGGGAAACGATCGAGCATCACCCCACGGGCAAACTCACCGACGCCGATCTCCGCCGCGAGAAGATCGACCCCTCGACCGCGCGGCGTCAGTTCAAACGATATTACGGAATGACGTTTCACGCCTACCATCGCGCCCGCAGGATGGGAAAGGCGTTGCGCGAAGTGCGGGAAGGGGAGAGCGTCATCGGGGCGCAGCTGAACCAGGGGTACGAATCGGCCAGCGGGTTCTGGCAGGCGTTCAGGAAGATCTTCGGCGAGCGGCCCGGCAAGTCCGAAGGCCTGAACGCGCTCCTGGCGAAATGGATCGACACGCCGCTCGGCGCGATGCTCGCCGTGGCGGATGACGACGGGCTCTGCCTTCTCGATTTCGTGGACCGCAGGGGGCTCGAGCGCGCGATCGGCACGCTCCGGAACAGGACAAAGAGCGTCATCACGCCGGGGGAGAATACGCATCTGGAACAAATCACGAGGGAACTCGGTGAATATTTCGATGGGAAACTCGGGAGGTTCACGGTGACGGTGCGTCCCGGTGGTTCGCCATTCGACAAATCGGTCTGGTCGAATCTCGTGAAGATCCCGTTCGGCCGCACCTGGTCGTACGCCGACCTCGCGAAACGGGTGGGCGATCCGAAGGCCGTACGCGCGGTGGCGCAGGCGAACGGCCGGAACTACCTCGCCATCATCATCCCCTGCCACCGCGTCATCCGCTCTGACGGGTCGCTCTCAGGCTACGGCGGGGGAGTGTGGAGAAAGCAACGATTGATCGAACTCGAAAAACGGACGATTTCGACAGGATGACCCATCGGACGGTCTCCCGGGTTTGAGCGATGTCCTTCCCGGGAAATTCCGCAACATCACCCGCTCTAATTCCGTATGCTCCCGTATCCCGGACCGCCGGCATCGACCATCGGAACCTGAACAGGCATCATGCATAACGTTCTTCGAGGACAGATCAGCGTCGCGATACTCGCGGCAGCGCTCCTGTCGATCCCCCTCCCGATCGACGCCCGTCAGATGCCCCCGGCCGACGGCGCCGCGTCTCCGTTCGCCCCGCCGCTCGTAACGGTCGACACGCTCCGTCCCGTGCGCGCGGAAACGCCCCCCGAGATCGACGGCGTGTTCGACGAACCGTTCTGGAAATTCGCGCCGAGCGTCAGCGGATTCAAGACCTTCATCCCCGACTACGACATCGTCCCGAAGGAGCAGACGGTGGTCGCACTGGCGTACGACGCGGAGAACATTTACTTCGGGTTCCGCTGCTTCGACGACATTTCGCTCATCAAGGCGTCGGTCTCCGCGCGCGACAAGATGATGCAGGACGATTTCATCTGCATCAACCTCGACGCGGCCAACGACCAGCAGGGCCTGAACGCGTTCTACGTCAACCCGTTCGGCATCCAGGGCGACAGCAGGTTCGCCGCCAACAACGAGGACTTCAGCCCCGACTATGTCTGGTACAGCGCCGGCACGATCGATTCGGCCGGGTACAGCGTGGAGGTGCGCCTTCCCCTGAAGAGCCTCCGGTACGCCGACGACAACCCGGTGGTGATGGGGGTGATCCTCGAGCGGTACATCCGCCGGCGCGACGAGCACAGCTCCTTCCCCCGGCTCGATCCGGCAAAGGGGTTCGCGCTCCTCACCCAGATGTTTCCGACGACCTACCCCGACGTGGAGCACTACACGCTATGGGAACTCCTCCCGGCGGTGACCGCGACCAGGCAGGACGTGCGCACCGGCCCGACGCTCGAGAAGCACGACCAGAAGGCCGAGCTGAGCCTCACCGGAAAATACGGCATCACGTCCGACCTGATCCTGGACGGGACGATCAACCCCGATTTCAGCCAGGTGGAATCGGACGCCGGACAGGTGGACGTCAACCTCCGCTACAGCCTCTTCTATCCCGAAAAGCGCTCGTTCTTTCTCGAGGGTCAGGACAATTACACGATCGCCGCGACGGCCGACATCTACGATCCGTTGATCTATTATTCGCGGACGATCGCGGACCCGGTCGTCGGAACGAAGCTCACCGGCAAGGTCGGCATCGGGAACACGATTGCCGCGACGTACGCGGTCGACCGCGTCCTCGAGGAGGACAGGGCGGCGCTGGGGGAGTACGTCCACACGCCGGTCGTGCGGTTCAAGCGGGCGCTCGCGGAGGACAGCTACCTCGGTGTCCTCTACGCGGGCCGGGAGCTGGACCACACGAACAACCACGTGGCGGGCTTCGACGAGATGTACCGCGTCTCTGACGCCGCGGTCGTCTCGAGCAGCGGGTTCCTCTCGACCGCCCTCGACGATCCGGCCCTCGACCCGGTCACCGGGCACACGCTCGGTGTGCGTTTCGCGAGCGGAACCCGCGACGTCGATTACAGCATCAGCGCCCGGGAGGTTTCACAGGACTTCCGCGCCGACATGGGCTATATCACCCGTACCGGGCTCGTGACGTACTCAGGCTACCTGAACCCGCGGATCTATCCCGAATCCGATTTTTTCCAGCGCATCGGCTTCGAACTGTTGAGCGCCCAGACGAAAGACAGGCCGAGCGGCCTCTGGGAAACGACGAACGATCTCGCCGTGAACGTCTTCTTCGCCGGCAGCTGGCTCTTCAGGACGCGATTCAATTATTCCACGGAAATTTTCGACGCGCAACGGTTCCAGACGAGCGGCATCCACACGCAGGTCCGCGGTCAGATATCGAACAGGATCTTCGTGAACGCGCTCTACCGGAGGATCCGGGCGATCTACTATCCCACCCCCGAGCAAGGGAAGAGCAACGTCGTCAGCGCGGCGCTCACGCTCGACCCGTGGGAGAATTTCAGGACCGATGTGAACTTCACATATTCCGATTTCACTCCCGACGCCACCGGTGAGAAACTGTACGACTACCTCATCACCCGGTTGAAACTCACCTACCAGGTCAACCAGTACCTTTTCTTCCGCACCATCGGGGAGTACAACGACTACTACAACTCGCTCAATACCGAATTCCTCGCCTCGTTCACCTACATCCCGGGGACGGTCTTCTACCTCGGCTGGGGGTCGTTGTACGAGAAGGTCCGCTGGGATGAGACGGAGTTCGTGGAGAGCGACCGGCTCCTCGAGATGCAGCGGGGCATTTTCCTCAAGATGTCCTACCTCTGGAGGTCATAGCCTCCTCAGCTGGACCGCCCGGAAATCACCCGCCCATCCACCGCCCCGCTATTGCTACTCTGGGGTACTTTCCGTACCATGCACGTATCACTGCTTCGGTCAGTTCCTATGCCATCCCTCAGGAATACCCGCGCAATCCGGGCGTTCAGTCGGGTCCTCATCGTGCTCCTCCAGCTCCTCGCCGTGCCATCCACCCTCCCCGCGCAGGACACCGCCATCTTCAAGCGCCTCGGCGATCTGCCCGGAGGCACGACCTCGAGCTCAGCCACGGGGATCTCGGGCGACGGGCAGGTGGTCATCGGCACGACCCCGGACGCCAGCGGCCCGCAGTCGTGCCGGTGGACCGCCGCAGGAGGGTGGCAGATCATCAACCTCTCGGCCCCGATCACCGGGCTCGCGACGCGGGAAGTGTCGTTTGACGGTTCGGTCGTCGTGGGGCTCGGTTCGAGCGACAGCGGGTGGAGGGCCATCCGATGGTCGGGTGGGGTCACGCAGGACCTCGGCAACATCCCCGGCGGAGCCCCGCCGAACTGGGCGGAGGCGGTCTCGGCGGACGGATCCGTCGTCGCCGGCGTGGCATCGAACGCCGCGGGGTATTACACCGCATTCCGGTGGGAAAATGGTTCGATGCAGTCGCTCGGAAACATCCCGGGAGGGGATTCGAGTCCGGCCTACGGCATCTCCAACGACGGGAATGCCGTCGTGGGCCGTGACCGGATCTACCTCAATCCGCAAACCCCGGTCTCCCGTGCATTCATCTGGACGCCTGGAGGTGGAATGCAGAGCGTGCCCCCGCCGGTCGGGTTCGATCAGAGCGCCTTCAACGCGGTCTCGGGAGATGGGCAGACCATGTTGGGGTACGTCTCGGTGACGTTCGGAATCACCTCGGCGGCGAAATGGACGTCGGCCGGCGGCTGGGAAATCCTCAGCGGCGCGATCGGATCCGGGTTCGCGGTGGACGCCACCTACGACGGCCGCACGATTGTCGGGAACATGGGGGGCGCGGCGTTCATCTGGGACTCGGCCTCGGGCACGCGATACCTGAAGGACGTCCTGGAAAACGACCATCACGTCGACCTCACGGGATGGAACCTCTACAGCGTCGCGGGGATCTCGGACGACGGGTTCGTGCTCGCGGGGACCGGGGTCAATCCGTCGGGCCAGAGCGAGGCCTGGCTGGTGCAACTCCCGGTGCGCGTGACGAGGCCGGACTCCGGGGCCATCCTGAGCGTGGCCGTCCCCGATACCGTCCGGTGGAGGGGCCGGCAGAAGAACGGCTGGGAGATCGCCTACAGTCTCGACGGAGGGGTGCTTTTCACGAAGCTCGACACGATCCTGCCCGCGGCGGCGAGGGAATTCGTGTGGACCCCCCCCGACACCCTGCGTTCCTCCGACCACGCGATCGTCCGGGTGGTGGATGCCCTCGACACGTCATACGACGGAGAGAGCAAAGTGTTCAAACTCCGCGCCTGGGACCTGGTGGACGTGGCCCCCGACGGCGCGTACGAAGTTTTTTCATCCTTCCTGGATGTCTGGAGATTTCCCAACAGCGATACCGCTTCGATCTGGCCGGCGGCCTGGTGGTCGACCCGTTGCGATTATCAGAACGGCATCGATCCATTCACCACCGAAGCGTATCCCCAGGCGATTTCGGCGTTCAGAACGACGCCCCCGTCGGACTATCCATCCTGGACCTCCTTCGTCGGGGCGTTCGGCAGGTCGGCGTGTTATAACGGTTTTCCCCTCAACGTGCTGTTCGCGTACGATGGAACGGCCACGGCGCACTGGGAGCACGGCTCGATACCCTACATCGGGTCGTGTTACGGCCTGGGGGTGAGCTCGCTCCTCCTCTTCCTCTACGAAGATGCGGTGCGAACGAAATTTCCGGGGCTCCCGCCGACGGATATCCTCGGCAGTGTGCAGATGGATACCACCATCCGCGATCTGATCGCCCAGTATTACATCAGCCAGGATGGGCGGGACCAGATCGACCACAGGCGCAATTCCGTCAACGGCAGCCCGAAGGAAGTTTTCTACCGGTTGAGGTCCGCCTTCCTCTCGAACGATCCGGCGCAGAATACCGTGCTGAACATGGTGTATACCGGCCCGGGGGGAGGTGGGCACAGCGTCCTGCCCTACCACGTCCGGTCCGATTCCGCCAACACGCAGCGGGTGAGGATCTACGTCTACGACAGCAACAATCCCCGGAGCGCGAACACGTTCATCCTGGTCGATACGGTCCAGGACACCTGGAAGGAATTCGGATTCGGCTGGCCCGCCGTCGGGACGGGGCTCTACCTCGATCTGCCGATCACACGTTTCCTGAATCCGCCCCTGCTGCCGGGGATCGTGCCGGGACAGGCTCCGGGGTTGGCTGGCGCCGGCGGGACGAAGGCCGATCGGGACGCGTCACCGGCAACACCCTACCTCAGGACCTATAATTCCCCCGACGCCGACATCACGATCGTCTCCGGAGCCGGAGGGGCGATCGGGTATCGGAACGGCCAGGTCGTCGATTCACTCGCCGGAGGAATACCGGTCATCCCGCTCGTCGGCGTGCCGCACCCTCCCGACGGGTACTACATCCCGGGAGGCGAATATCGCGCGACGTTGAGCGGATTCAAGTCGCCGGTCTCGCGGTTCGCGGTGTTCGACTCCGGGGCGGTCTACACATTCAGGCGCAGTGACGCCGATTCAGTCGAAACGGATGTTCTGATCATCGGCGGGGGTTTCGGGATCGCCCCGGCCGACGATTCGACGAAGGAGATCATGCTCTCGGCGATGACGGTGCTGGACAGCAGCGAGTTGGAATATTCGATCGGAGCGATGATCGGGCCGGGAGATTCGATCCACCTCACCGGCAACCCCGACGGGAGCCTCTCGATGTTCGTCGCTCAGGGGCCGGGAGTCATCGCGGAGCTGGGCATCCGGCGGTATTCGTCGGCAGGCCTGAAAACCTTTTCCCACGCCGTCGTTCCCGTCACGCCCGGATCGATTTCCCGCCTGCTTCCCGCCGACGACAGTCTCACGTCGGTGACGATGCTGATCGACGTCGACGCCGACGGCTCGATCGACGACACGGTCTCTCTCGACAACGCCCTGACGGACATTCGCGGCAGCGGTCCCCTGAGTGTGCCGGATCGGTATGCGCTCTCCCGGAACTTCCCCAACCCGTTCAACCCGTCGACCACGATCGAATACTCGCTGCCGGAACGGGCGTTCGTGACGATCAAAGTCTACGACGTCCTGGGAAGGGAGGTGTCGACGCTGGTCGATGGAGTGGAGGAGGCCGGGTCCAGGAGGGTGGTGTTCGACGCCGCGAACCGGCCGGCGGGCGTGTATTACGTCAGGATGACCGCGGGCGACTTCTCGGCCACGCAGGAGATGCTGCTCGTGAAGTAGGGGGGAAACCCCGCCCTAGCAGATCCGCGGCAGCTGCTCGCCGCTCATCATGTCCAGGATTCTCGTCCCGCCGATTGGCGTGTTCATGACCACCTGGCCCGGATGGCCGGCGACGACCCGGCCGATGAGGACCGAGTTTTCACCGAGCGGATGGTCCTTCATCGCCGAGAGCACGACCTCGGCGATGGATTCCGGCACCACGGCGACAAGCTTGCCCTCGTTCGCCGCATAGAGCGGGTCGATCCCCAGGATCTCGCAGGCGCCGCGCACTTCGTCGGCGACCGGTATAGAATCTTCATCGATCTCGATGCCGACCCCCGCCGAGCGCGAGATTTCGTTCAGCGTGCTCGCCAGGCCGCCCCTGGTGGGGTCCCGCAAAACGTGAACGTCCCGCCCGGCCTTCAGCATCGAGGCCACCAGGCCGTGGAGCGGAGCAGTGTCGCTCTCGATGCAGGTCTGGAACTCGAGACCCTCGCGGGCGGCCATGATGGCGATGGCGTGATCGCCCATCGTCCCGCTCAGGAGCACGCAGTCCCCGGGGCGGGCCCTCGACGGCGTGATCTCGATTCCCGGTTCGACGATCCCGATCCCCGCGGTGTTGATGAAGATCCCGTCCCCCTTCCCGCGGTCCACCACTTTTGTGTCCCCCGTGACGACCTGCACTCCCGCGTCCGCGCAACAACGCCCGATCGAGCGCACGACGCGCCAGAGATCCTCCATCGGGAGCCCCTCTTCGATGATGAACGAGAGCGGAGAGGTAGCGCGGTCGCGCGCCGCACATCGCGAGGTCGTTGACGGTCCCGTTCACCGCGAGCACGCCGATGTCCCCGCCGGGGAAGAACAACGGGTGCACGACGTAACTGTCGGTGGTGAACGCGAGCCGCCCGCCGGCGGTCTCGAACACCGCCCCGTCGTGGAGCGAGTCGAGCATCGGGTTGGAGAGCAGGGGGCGGATCATTTTTTCGATGAGCTGCTGCGTCAATTTCCCGCCCCCGCCGTGGGCCAGCAGCACCGTCGGGATAGTCCGCGATGGGGAGCGGACAGGCGAACCCGGCGCCGTCCGTGGTCGCGTCCGGGATGTCGGTCGTCGGTTCGTTGTTCATCGCCGTTCACCTCGCATAATGATAGTAGGCCGCGCAGGCGCCTTCCGATGACACCATCGGCGCGCCGAGGGGCATTTCGGGGGTGCATTCTCTGCCGAACGCCGGGCACTCTGCCGGCTTTTCGATCCCCCGGAGGATCAATCCCGCGTGGCACAGCGGCGACTCCCTTCGCCTCCACGCCGTTCGACGGGAAGATTTTCTCCGCGTCGTAGAGCTCGAAGTCCCGCCGCAGGGTGTACCCGCTCATCGGGATCGTGCCGATCCCGCGCCATTCCCGGTCCGCGGTGCGGAACACCCTGGTGATCGCCTCCCGCGCTGCGATATTTCCTTCGCTCCTGACCACGCGGCTGTACTGGTTCTCGACCTCCGCACGCCCTTCTTCGAGCTGCTTCACGGTCAGGTAAATCCCCTGCAGGATGTCGACCGGCTCGAACCCCGTCACCACGATCGGCACCGCGAACCGCTCACAGATGGGGAAATATTCCTCGTATCCCATCACCGTGCAGACGTGCCCGGCGGCAAGGACCCCCTGGATGTGGCACGGATCCGACGAGAGAATGAGCTCGAGGGCGGGGGGGACCGTGACGTGCGAACAGAGGATCGAGAAATTGGTCAGACCGAGCCGTCGCGCCTCCAGCACGGCCATCGCGTTGGCCGGGGCGGTTGTCTCGAACCCGACGGCGAAGAAGACGACCTTCTTCGACGGATTCCGCCTGGCGATCGACACGGCGTCGAGCGGGGAGTAGACGATGCGCACGTCACCCCCCCCGGCCTTCACGGAGAGGAGGTCCCTGCGCGATCCGGGGACCCTGAGCATGTCGCCGAACGACGTGAAGATGACCTCGGGCCTGGACGCGATGAGGAGCGCGCGGTCGATCATCCCCACCGGCGTCACGCACACCGGGCACCCCGGTCCGTGCACGAGGGCGACGCTGTCCGGCGATCAGCGGTTCGATGCCGTACCGGACGATGGAATGCGTCTGGCCGCCGCAGATCTCCATGATGGTCCAGCGACGCGTCGCGCTCCTGTTGATGAGGTCGATGCACCGCCGGGCGGTGACTCCGTCGCGATATTCGTCGAGGTAGCGCATCTCAATCCACCCCTGCCCCGCCTGCCCCGCGCGTCCCGCCCGCCGGGCGTGTCGAACCGGACCCGACAGTCCCGCTCGCCTCGTTCAGGAGTCTCAGCGTTTCAAAGGCCTCGGTCTCGTCCATCACGCTGATGGCGAACCCGACATGGACGATGACGTACCGGCCGCGGGCCACGTCGGGCGTGCATTCGAGACAGACCCGCTTCCGGATGCCGCCGAAATTGACGGTGCCCATGAGCGGCGAGGTTCCGCGCTCGATCTCTTCGACTTTACCCGGGATCGCGAGGCACATGGGCCGCTCCTCGCGCGCGCATCATCGCGCAGTACACCTGCCCGAGGGCGATCCCGCCGTCGTTCGGCGGGACCTTCCGGTGCCAGTACGGTGTGAAGCCCGCCTGCGAGAGTCGTGCGATGGTCCTCTCGGCGAGGTACCTGTTCTGAAAGCAGCCCCCGGTGAGGATGACCCGGTGCCGGCCGATCCGCCGGGCGATCTCGAGGACGATCTCGGAGAGCGTATGGTGAAATTTCTTCGACACCCGCCGGGGATCGGCGCCTCCGGCGATGTCACGAACGATGCCGGAAATGATCGGACCCCAGTCGATCTCCAGGTCGGCGGCGTGGCGGCCATCCGAGGCCTGCGCCGGGGAGGCGTCGCGGTACCGGGACCGGTCCTCGAGGCCGAATGGATAGAGATCGCCGCCCGGGATCGCGCCGGTGTACGACGCGACGCCCGAATCGGCAAGGAACTCGAGCTCCATCGCCGCCTGCCCCTCGTACGACGATTTCTGACGGACGTCGAGCAGGGCCGCCACCGCGTCGAAGAGTCGGCCGGCGCTCGTCGTCATCGGCGAATTGATCCGCCGGCGGAGCATGCCCCTGACGATATCGCGTTCCCGGAGCGGGAGTTTTCGCACGGGCGCGAGATCCTCCCTGTTAAAAATGCCATCCCCCCACAATGTCCGGAGGAGACCGATCGCCGATCGCCCCGGCTCCCGCACCGCCTTTTCCCCCCCGGGGAGCGGAAACTCCCTGAATGCCGCGACGCGCCGGAACGACGCGCCGTCGGTGAGGAGGAATTCCCCGCCCCAGACCGTCCCGTCCGGCCCGTAGCCCGTGCCGTCCCACGAAACGCCGAGGACGTTACCGGTCAGTCCGTGTTCCGCCATGCAGGAGCAGACGTGGGCGTGGTGGTGCTGGACCGCCTCCACCCGCGCGCCGTTCTCACGGGCATACTGCGTCGAGAGATATCCCGGGTGCATGTCGCAGACGACGACGTCGTCGGTGGCATCGTACAGTTCGCGGAAACTTCCGATGGTGTCACGGAAAGCACCGTACGATTCGCCGGTCTCCAGGTCCCCGATGTGCTGGCTGAGGAAGACCGAGTCGCCGCGGCCGAGGGCGATGGTGTTTTTCAGGTGCGCGCCGACGGCGAGGTACCGCCGGGTCTGCGGGGGATCAGCCTGGGTCTGTACTCCTGCCGGTGATTCCTTCGGTGTCTCCGACCCTGCCACCGAAATACCGCCGTCCGTCGCCCTGATGGCCGGGATGACGATCGGCGTCGGGGCGTACCCCCGCGCCCTGCGGATGACGCACTCCTGTCCGGCGATGATCCTGACGATCGAGTCGTCCACGTGGCGGCGGATGGGCCGGTCGTGCACGAGGAAGACGTCGGCGATCCGGCCGAGGCGCCGCAGGGCTTCGTGCTCATCGATGCAGATCGGCTCGTCGCTCAGGTTGCCGCTCGTCGCGACGACCGGCGCGTCGAGTTCCCGCATCAGGAGGTGGTGGAGCGGGGTGTAGGGGAGCATCACGCCGAGGTAGGGGTTCCCCGGGGCGACCGAACGCGCGACCGACTGCCCGGCTGCTCGCGCGCCGGAAGGGGTCGCCGCGCAACCCCGCCCGGACATCGTCTCACGGCGCCTTATCAACACGATGGGGGCCTCGGGCGATGATAACAAACGTTCCTCGGCGGGCGAAACCTCGCAATCCCGCGCAACCGCGTCGACAGAGGGATACATCAGGGCGAACGGTTTTTCTTCCCGGTGCTTGAGCAGGCGCAATCTCACGACCGCGTCATCGTCGCCGGCGTCCACCATCAGGTGAAAACCGCCCAGCCCTTTCACCGCGACGATTTTCCCGAGCCGAATTTCCCGGACGGCACCGAGGAGCGCGTCGTGGCGTTCCGCCGTCGTGCGGCCCAGGCCGTCCCAGAGCCGGAGCTGCGGTCCGCACGCCGGGCAGGCGATCGGCTGCGCGTGGAAGCGGCGGTCCACCGGGTCGAGGTACTCCCGCCGGCAATCGGGGCACATCTCGAAGTCCTTCATCGTCGTGCGCGGACGGTCGTACGGGAGCGAGAGGATGATGGAAAAACGCGGACCGCAGTTGGTGCAATTGGTGAAGGGATAACGGTACCGCCGGTCGGACGGGTCGGTGATTTCGCGCAGGCAGTCGGGACAGACCGCGGTGTCGGGCGGGACGGGGGAGGTCGGATTTCCGTGTGCGCCGCTGGGGCGGATTTCGAAACCATCGAGGCCGAGGGGATCGATTCGCGAGCGCTCCAGGCTCAGGATCGACGCCAGGGGAGGTCGTTCCGGGCCGATCCTGTGGAGGAACTCGTCGATCTTTTCGTTGCACCCCTCGGCCTCGATGATGACGCCCTGGGGGGAATTTTTCACCCACCCGTCGAGGCCGATTCCGGTGGCGAGCCGGTAGACGAAGGGACGGAACCCGACCCCCTGGACGGCACCCCGGATGACGATCTGTTCGCGCCTCCGTTCCCGGGGTATGGCCGCGGTGGTCATTGTTCGAGCTCGACGCTCTCCAGGAGGATGTGTTGCGCGTCCGGCGCCGCGACGTCGGTCATTTCTTCGATTTCGAGCTCCGCGCCCTCGGCGAGCGTGCCGTGGACGGCGTCGAGAAAATGCCCCCTGAAATGCGTCCCGGACATCTGGCTGAGCGCGCCGAGGCGGACCCTGACGCCGGTGACCTTCTTCCCGCCGTTTTCGAGCGCGATCGATTCGATCTTTCCGATCAGACCTGCGACGAGCGAATGTTCATGCATGGGAGCCCCTTTCGGTCAGTGATGAATTTCCCGCCGCGCGGGCGTCACGAGGGTGAGCGATTCGATTTCGCGACGGATTTCCTCCGCCGCCTTCCGGCACGCCCGCGCGACTTCGTGCGTCATCCCCTCCCCGTGTTCGAAATCCACACCCTCCACGCCGTAGACGACCAGGAGTTCCGGCAGCGTGCCGAGGGCCCGCGCGAACTCGGCGACTTCGGCGGCCCCGAGGGCGTGGGTGGAGCAGGGGAAAACGTCGGAGGGGATGGCGCCCGCGCGTGCGTCGATGCGGTGGATCGAGCCGGCCGGCGCGCCGGAAACCGCCGCGTCGACCAGGAACACCCTGTCGGACGGCCCCCACGCGTTGAGGACCGTCGTCCCGCCGTCGGCCGTCTCGTTGACTTCGACGCCGGGAAGGCGCATATCCCGGACGATGCGGGCTGTGACAAGGCCCGCCGCGTCGTCCCTGCGCCAGTCATTGCCGATGCCGAACACCCGGACGGCGGGACCGCCGACAGCCACGGGCGAAGGGTTCGGTTTTAAGGCGGATACCATCATTCCCTCCGGATGTCCATTTTCAGGAAATGCGTCGCGCACGAGATGCACGGGTCGTAATTCCTGATGATCGTTTCGCAGCCGCCGCGCAGCGTGTCGTCGGGGCGGGAGGTGTCCTGTTCCACGTACTTCAGGAGGTCGCTCTCGATGGTCCCGAGGTTCTGCGACGTGGGCGGGACAATCTTCGCGTCGAGGATGATCCCTTTCGCGTCGAGCTTGTAACGATGATACAGGATGCCCCGGGGGGCCTCGGAGCAGCCGCAGCCGATGGAGGCTTTCGGCACGACCGCCGCCGCGGCCTGCCCGGGGGGTTCGTAAACGGAAATGATGCGGAGGGCCTCCTCACACGCGTAGAGCGTTTCAACGGCCCTGACGATGATCCCCTTGAAGGGGTTCCGGCATTCTTTCCCGAGGCCGGCGGAGCGGGCCTCGGCCTGGATCGGGGCGGGTAACCGTGCGAAGTTCAGGTTGTACCGCGCGATCGGGCCGACGAAATAGTGTCCGCGTCCCTTGATCGTCGAGTGGAGGGCGTTGGAGTGAGCGAGGTGCTCCTCCGCGAAATGGCGTTCGTAATCGGCGACCGGTATGTCCAATCCCTTGTTCGAAGCAAGGCGGCCGTCGAGGATCGGGTATTCGTCGGGGTGGCGCAAGGCGACAAACTCGTAGTCCTGTTCGAACTCGGGCAACGGGAGGGACGCCGTAAAGCGGATCGTCTCGATGGACGCGTCCCGCGCCCACTTGAGCCTGTCCACCAGGGCGCGCAGGTCCTGCTTCGATGGGGTCTTGTAGAACCCCCCGACCTTCACGTTGATCGGGTGGATTTCCCGGCCGCCGACCAGGATCATCACCTCGTTGCCGATTTTTTTCAGTTGCAGCGCGCGCGTGACGGCTTCGGGGTGGTCTTTCGCCATTTTGATGGCGTCGGGATACCCGAGGAAATCGGGCGCATGAAGCATATAAATATGCAGCGCGTGGCTCTCGATCCATTCCCCGCAGTAGAGCAGCCGGCGGAGGTTGCGCACCTGCGGGTCGATCGTCACGCCGAAGGCGGACTCCATCGCCTGGACCGAGCTCATCTGGTAGGCGACAGGGCAGATGCCGCAGATGCGCGCCGTGATGTCGGGCGCTTCGGCGTAGAGGCGCCCGCGGAGGAAGGCCTCGAAGAAGCGGGGCGGCTCGAATATTTTCAGTTTGGCGTCGACCACCCTCCCCTTCTCGATCCTGATCGCGAAGGCGCCCTCGCCCTCCACGCGCGCCATGTAATCGACCTTGATCGTCCTACCTTTCATGGATTTCGCTCTCCTTCCGGAAGGCGTCGGCGCCGGCGTTGAAACTCCTGAAGAGCCGCACGAGCTCTTCCGGGCTCACGCCGCCCTTCAGCCACCACGTGCTCAGGGACGACGTATTGGGTGTTTCCTTCGGGCCGAACACCCGAAACAGCCCCGGTGGTACGACGGGCAGAGCGCGTTGCACCCCGCCTGGGTCACCGGGCCGAGGCAGGGCGGGCCGAACGCCACGAGACCGCAGACGACCCCGCGCCGCTTGCACTCGACGCAGACGCTGTACGCCGGGATGTTGGGCTTCTTCCCCTGGAGAAACGACGCGACCACTTCGAGCAGCTGGTACTTGTTGATCGGGCAGCCCCGCAGTTCGAAATCGACCTTCACGTGGTCCGAGATCGCCGTGGATTTCGCGAGGGTGTCGATGAACTGCGGGGAGGCGTACACGATGGACGTGAACTCCTTGACGTTCTTGAAGTTCCGCAACGCCTGGATGCCGCCCGCCGTGGCGCAGGCCCCGATGGTGATCAGGAGTTTCGACGAACGCCGGATCGCGTGGATCCGCTCGGCGTCGTGCGGCGTCGTGATCGAGCCCTCGACGAGCGAAATGTCGTACGGGACCCGGCTGGACGGCGCTCGAGGCCTCGGCGAAGTTGGCGATGTCGACCGCGCCCGCCACGGCGAGGAGCTCGTCCTCGCAGTCCAGGAGGCTCAGCTGGCAGCCGTCGCACGACGCGAACTTCCAGACGGCGACTTTGGGTTTTTTCGGCGTTCGCTTCGCCTTGGCCATATCAGAGCTCCCTTCTCGGGAACAGTTCCCTGACCGAATCGAACGAAAAAACGGGGCCGTCCCTGCAGACGAACGCGGGGCCGTACTGGCAGTGGCCGCACAGGCCGATTCCGCATTTCATGTTCCGTTCCATCGAGATGAAAATCCGTTCGTCGGGGACACCCATCCTCCGGAGTTCCATCACCGCGAACCGGATCATGATCTCGGGGCCGCAGACCAGCGCGTAAGCGTTCAGCGGGTCGAAGCGCGCCTTCGGGAGGAGGTGGGTCACCACCCCCACGTGACCGCGCCAGTCGGCCGAGCCGCGGTCGACGCTGATCTCCACGTCGAAATCGAACCGTCCACGCCACTCCTCGACCTCTTTGCGGAAAAGGATGTCGGAGGGGGTACGGGCCCCGTAGTGGAGCACGAGTTTGCCGTAGCGCCTCCGCGCGGTGAGCAGGTCGTAGATCGCCGGCCGCAGGGGGGCGAGCCCGATCCCGCCGGCCACCACGATCACGTCCATCCCCTCAGCGTCGACGACCGGCCAGGCCGTGCCGTACGGCCCACGGACGCCGATGAGGTCGCCCGGGCGCATTCCCGCGATCGCCCTGGACACCGCGCCGACCGCCCTCACCGTGTGGACGTTGCGCGAAGGGTCGGCCGGGTCGCCGCTGATCGAGATCGGGACCTCACCGATCCCGTGGACGTAAAGCATGTTGAACTGGCCGGGGGCGAAGGGGGCCGGGATCGCTTTCCCGACACGCTCCAGTTCCAGTGTCCAGGTGTCGGCTGTTTCCTTCTTCGACCTCGTGACTTTCCAGGGCCAGGGCAGCATCGGGTTGAAACCCGCGGCCACCGCCGGCGTCGCGATGTCAGGACTGCGTGCCATAGACGTCGATCAGTTGAATTCGAATGGATTCGAGCCGCTGTTCGATGATCTTCGTGAATCGTTTCAGGAGTTCGTACCCGAAGTATCGGTCCTCCTCGCATTTTTTCCTGAGGCATTTCCCGTCGAGGGCGATCACCCTCGTGAGTTCGAGCGCGCGGGCGTCGAAATGCCAGTTGTAGGGGGGGACGAGCCACGACCATCCCAGCACGTCGCCCTCGCCGTAGGTGTCGATCATGACCGAGCCCCGCTGCGGGACGTACGTCTCGATGGCCACCCTGCCCTGGCGGACGATGAAGAAGTTGTTCGCCTCCTCGCCGTCGCGGAAGAGAAACTCGCCCTCCGAAAAGCGGACGTTCGACGCGCATCCGGTGACGAGCTCGATGTAGGGCTTGTTCGAGGCCCTTCAGGAAGGGGTGTTCCGCGACCATCCGTTCGAGGTTTTCCATTGTCTTCCTCCTTGTTCAGGTTTTCCGGGGCCCTTCGGGGCCGCCTGTCCTGATCGCCAGGACTTCTTCGGTGATGTCGATGCCCACGGGGCACCAGGTGATGCAACTGCCGCACCCGACGCAGCCCGATCATGCCAAACTGGTCCTGCCACGTGCCGAGTTTGTGCGTCAGCCACTGCCGGTAGCGCGAACGCGGCGACTGGCGGAGGCTCCCCCCGTGGATGTACGAGTAGTCCACCGTGAAACAGGAATCCCAGAGCCGGCGCCGGCCGGCCTCCGCCCCCGCGAGGTCGGCCGCGTCCTCGACCGTCGAACAGAAACAGGTGGGGCAGACCATCGTGCAGTTGGCGCAGGTGAGGCACCGCTTCGCGGTGTCGGCCCACCGCGGGTGCTCGAAGTTCGCGTGCAGCAGCTCCCTGACGTTCGTGGTGTCCATCGAGCGGCCCATCTCCGCGGCCGCCTTCTTCAGCAGTCGGTCCGCCGGCTCCGTCTCCGCGGGGGTCGCTTCGCGCCGGCGGGCGTCGCCGAGCGCGTCCTCGCCGCGTTTCGTGCCGGCCTCGCACACGAAATAATGGTGTCCGTCGCCGGTCACTTCCGTCATCGCGATGTCGAACCCCGTCCGGCATTGCGGGCCGGTCCCCATCGAGGAGCAGAAGCAGGTATGGCCGGCGGCGGTGCAGTTTACCGCGATGATGAACGTGTTCGCGCGGAGCGCCGCGTAGTGCGGGTCCGCGTACGCCCCCCCCATCAGGACCCTGTCGAGGACCGCGATGGCCGCCAGCTCACAGGCCCGGACGCCGATGAATGCCCGCTTCGTGTGCGGCTGATCCTTCGGGGGAGCACCGTCGCTGAATTCCAGCGACCCTTTCTTACGGCGTGACGTGATGACCTGGAGCGAGGGGGGGAGGAAATACTTCTTCAGCGAATCGGGACCGACAGTGAATCCGAAGAGCGCCGGCCCGTCCCGCTTCTTCAACCGATAATGGGCGGGCCCCTGGTCGTCGGTCCATCCGGCCGGGAGTTCCTTTGCGGAGGCGATCTCGCCCCAGAGGATGGCGCCGTCCCTGGCGGTCGGGCCGATCAGCGTGTGTCCCCGGCGATGGAGCGCCGCCAGGAGCATGTCGAATTCCGCCCGTTCGAGGATGTATCTGGATCGTTTCATCGTTCCTGCACCGATGATGTTCACACTCAGCCCGATCGCTTATAGAAAATGCAAAAACCGTACCGCCCGATGCCGGCCCGATTGACGAAATTATCCCCCTTTTCGCGGGACCACGGTCCTCCATCTCACATTTGAAAACCGACCGGTTTTCCTGTCGAAAAATTCAACACCCGCCTGGCTTCGATTGGTGAAATGCTGGTATTTTTGATTCGAATGGCTATATTCCGGTATCCACGCCGGACACCGTCACCCGTAACCGGCATCATCCACATCACATCCCGGAGAAACCGTGAAATTCCTCAAGTTCGCCCTGCTGATCCTCGCTATAAGTTTCATCGCCATACAATTCTTCAGGCCTGAGAAGAGCCCGGCCGCCGCCGACCTCTCGGCCGATATCTCAACGGCGGTGACGGTGCCGGAGGGCGTCACCGCGATACTCCGCGAGTCGTGCTACGACTGCCACAGCAACGAGACGCGGTACCCGTGGTATTTCGAGATCCAGCCGGTCGGGTGGTGGCTGAACGACCACATCGACGATGCGAGGGGGCACCTGAACTTTTCCGATTTCGCGTCGACGAGCCTCCGCCGGCAGTACCACAAACTCGAGGAAATCACCGAGCAGATCGACCTGGGTGAGATGCCGTTGCCGTCGTACCTCATCGTTCACCGCGGGGCGGAACTCTCCGAGGACCAGAAAGACGATGCTCCGCAGCTGGGTGGAAGAATCGAGGGCCTCGATGAAGGCCCGCTATCCCATCGACAGCCTGGAGCGCCGCAGGAACTGAATACCACACATCCTGAAGGGAGAAATCCGACATGAAGAAACAGGGGAAATTCACCAGGCGTGAATTCGTCGGGACGGTCATCGGCACGGCCGCCGCGGCCGGGGTGGCGGGCGCCGTGCCGTTTGCCGCCCTCTCCGGCCGTGAGCAAACCGGCCGCGCAGGAAAAGGAAGCCGCGCCGGGAAAGGCCGGCATGCCCACCCGCCCCCTCGGGAAGACGGGACACGACGTGAAGATCTTCAGCCTGGGCGGGCAGGCCACCCTCGAGGAGGACGGCACCGAAAAGGAGTCGGCGGAGATCATCAACCGGGCGATCGACCTCGGCGTCAACTACATCGACACCGCCGCGATGTACGGCGGCGGCGTGAGCCAGAAGTACATCGGGCAGGTGATGAAGACGAGGAGGAAGGAGGTCTTCCTCGCCACGAAGACGCATGACCGGTCGTACGACGGATCGATGAAACTGCTGGAAGAGTCGCTGAAAAGCCTGCAGACCGACCGGCTCGACCTCTGGCAGCTGCACAACGTCCGCACACAGCAGGACCTCGACAGGATCTTCGCCGCCGACGGGGCCATCAAGGCGCTCGAAAAAGCGCGGGACCAGAAGATGGTCAGGTTCCTCGGGATCACCGGGCATTACGACCCGCTGATCCTGAAGAAGGCGATCACGCAATACCCGTTCGACAACATCCTGATGGCCCTCAACGCCGCCGACAAACACAACCAGTCGTTCATCGACAACCTCCTGCCGACTGCGGTGGAAAAGAAGATGGGGATCGTGGGGATGAAGGTCCCGGCGCGCGGCAGGATGTTCCGCGAGGGCGGGATACGTACGATGGACCAGGCCATGCGCTACGTCCTGACGCTCCCGGTGAGCACGATCATCGTCGGGATCGACACCGTCGAAACAGCTCGAGGAGAACGTCGGCATCGCCCGCGGGTTCAAGCCGATGACGCCGGACGGAGATGAAGAAGACCGAGGAGCTGACGAAGCCGTATTACTCCGACGCGTCCTGGTTCAAGGTCTCCTGGTAACGCTCCCCGTCGTTGGAATTGCACCGGGATTGTCCTATATTTTATCAATTCTGAGAATGCAAATCCGACTTTTCCCGAGGGGCTGTCATCCCGAAAGTCATCAAAAAAGCAAAGCAATCACCAGTTCCGTCGAAAAAAGCTGACGCGGCCGGGTCGAAGCGATCGTCCAGCGCGGCCGACACCGGGACATTGGGATTGCTCGACGCCATTCCCTATCTCTGCCTCGCCCTCGATCGTGACGGCAGGATCGTCTACGCAAACGTCACGGCCCGGGCCGCCCTCGACTCGAAACCGGCCACCCTCGTCGGGAGGCCGATCGACGAGCTTCTCCCCGCGGCAGTCGAGAAAGACCTTCGCGATCGCGGTCCGGCAGTGCGCCGCCGACGGCACACCTTCGGGCGTGGACGTGAAGCTCTCGACGGCCGATTCCCCCGAGCGCGACATCCATTTTTCGATTTCGAGCTGGTCCCCCGGCGGGAGGAAGGGAGACCCCGTCATCATCGCGACGGGCCGGGACATCTCCGCGCAGAAGAGGAAAGACCTCGAGTTCGTCCGGTTCTACAACCTCGCGCACAACACGGTGAACCCCCTGGAGATCACCGACACCGACGGGAGGATCATTTACGTCAACCCGGCGTTCGAGAAGGCGAGCGGCTTCGCGCGAGAGGAACTCATCGGGCAAAACCCGAGCATCTTTTCGAGCGGAAAACATCCCGCCGGCGTTCTGGAAGAAGGTCTGGGAAACGATCAGGGCGGGGAAAGTCTGGAACGGCGAAATCGAGAACCGCCGCAGGAACGGCGAACCGTTCCACACCCACCTCCTGATCTCGCCGATCCTCGAGCCCGACGGTTCGGTCGTCGGGTACCTCGGGATCCACCGGGACATCACGGAGCAGAAGTCCCTCGAGAAGCAGCTGGTGCACGCCCAGAAGATGGAGAGCATGGGCCTGCTGACCGCCGGGATCGCCCACGAGGTCGGAAACCCTCTCACCTCGATCTCGTCCCTCGTGCAGGTCCTCGAGCGGACGCTCCGACGACGCCTTCGTCCGCGACAAGCTCGAACTGATCAAGAACCAGGTGAACCGCATCTCCCGGATCATCCGGGACCTTGTGGACTTTTCCCGGGAGTCGAACTACGAGATCGAGCTCACCGACATGAACGCCTGCCTCCGCGAAGCGATCGCCATCGTGGGGGTGGCGAAAAAAGCGAAGGCCATCACCTTCGAGAACACCCCGGACCCCAGGCTCCCGCGGCTGGCGGTGGTCTCCGACCAGGTCCAGCAGGTCCTGGTCAACGTCCTCATCAACGCGGTGGACGCTGTGGACGAAAAGTTCCGCGTCCTGCCGCCGGAGCAGGCGGCCGGCGCGATCCGGTGCCGCACCGGCGTCGACGGGACCGACCTGTTCGTCGAGATCTCCGACAATGGCAAGGGCATCCCCGAAATCCACCTCCCCAAGATTTTCGAGCCGTTTTTCACCACGAAACGAGTGGGCGAGGGGACCGGACTCGGGCTCTGGGTCAGCTACGGCATCATCAAGAGCTTCCAGGGCGAGATCAGCGCGGAGAGCGTCGAGGGCGAGGGCACGACGTTCACCATCCGGCTGCCGCTCCACATCACGATTCGATAAACCGCACATCAGACCATGGCCGACACCATCCTCATCGTCGACGACGAACAGATCATCCGCGAGTCCGCTTCCTTCATCCTCCGAAAGGAGGGGTTCAGCGTGGAGGAGGCCCCGAACGGGCGCGTCGCCTACGACATGTTCATGGAGAAACCGTTCGACCTGGTGATCACCGATCTCGAGATGCCGGAGATGAAGGGGATCGAGCTGCTCGACCAACTCCGCGAGCTCAGCCCGCAGACGCTCGTCATCATCATCACCGCGTACGGGTCGCTCGACACCGCGATCTCGGCGCTGCGGATGGGCGCGAGCGATTACCTGCTCAAGCCGATCGAGTTCGACGAGCTCACGATGAAAATCCGCCGCCTCCTGGAGCACCGGAAGCTCCTCTGGGAGAACCAGTATCTCCGGCGGGAGGTGAACCGGGGCGTCGATTTCAAGAACCTCATCGGGCAGAGCGCCGCGATGCAGCGGGTGTTCGAGACGGTGAAGGCGATCTCGGCGACCGACGGGACGGTCCTCATCACCGGGCGGAGCGGCACCGGCAAGGAAATGGTCGCCAGGGCCGTCCACGCCAACAGCACCCGCGCGGACAAGCCGTTCGTCGCGGTCAACTGCGGCGCGATCCCCGAGACCCTGATCGAGAGCGAGCTCTTCGGCCACAAGAAAGGGTCCTTTACCGGCGCAGTGTCGGACAAGGGGGGCTACTTCAAGGCGGCCGACGGCGGCACGCTGCTGCTCGACGAAATCAGCGAGATGCCGGTCCACCTCCAGGTGAAGCTGCTGCGCGCGATCGAGCAGAAGGAGATCGTGCCGGTGGGGATGTCGGTCCCGCAGTCGGTGGACGTGCGGTTCATCGCCACCACCAACCGGGAGCTCCGCGTCGAGATCGAGGAGGGGAGGTTCCGCGAGGACCTCTTCTACCGGCTGAACATCGTCGAGATCAGGCTTCCCTCCCTCTCCGAGAGGAAAGAGGACATCCCGGTGCTGGTCAATTACTTCCTCGACAAGTTCTCGATGGACATGGGGAAAAAACTGCAGGGATTCGAACCGGAGGTGATGAGGCTCCTGATCCAGCACCAGTGGAGGGGCGAGGTCCGGGAGCTCGAGAACATCGTCGAACGGGCCGTCATCTTCGCAAAGGGTGAAACCATCACCATCGACGATCTTCCCGACGCGTTCCAGAAATACCCGTCGATACCGTCCCCATCGGACGACAAATCGCTCGACCAGGTCGTGAACGACCTCGTGAAGGAATATATCATCGCGGTCCTTCAGAAGAACGCGTTCGACAAGGAAAAAACGGCAAAATCACTGAAAATCAGCCTCCCCACACTCTACCGGCGAATCAAGGAACTCGGCATCCCGACCGAGAAATTGATCGAATAAACACGCTTTCACCCCTCCCCCGAGGGGCGTCCATTTCATTTCTGACATCCACCTCCCCCGTTATTTTCACTATTGACAATCAATTACGGGCCCTGCATAGATTGGGTGAAAAAACCCACCCTCTTCAGGCATCATTCCGCTTGGCATACCCCTTGCATCAATAAGAGGAAACTCCCCGAATCACGTCGGAATCGCAAATTCCGGGAGGGAGGTTCTCAATAACATGAAAATTATCATACCGGCGGCCTCACATGAATCCAGGACAATTGCTCATTCTCATCACTTTCATGGCGTCGCTCGGCGCCGCGTGGTTCTTTTTCACCTCCTCTAAGGATACCCCCCCGGGGAAGGGGCGCAAGCCCGGAACACCCGGGGGTGTGGCGGTGAAACTCTACATGGTCGGCGTGGTCTCGGTGGTACTATCATCGGTCTTCCTCTATTACCACCTGCTCACGCACTCGTTCGAGTACGCCTACGTCGCGCACTACAGCTCCAGCACGCTGCCGATGATTTACCTGATCTCGTCCTTCTGGGCGGGGCAGGAGGGAACGTTCCTCCTCTGGGCGCTGATGGTCGCCGTGATGGGCGTTGTCCTGATAAAAAAACAGGGGATCACGTCCGGGCACGCCCCGGCGCTGGTGAGCCTCTACATCGCGTTCCTGCACCTGCTGATGCTCGTCAAGAGCCCCTTCGAAGTGACGGCGACCGTCCCGGCGGACGGCCAGGGAATGAACCCGCTCCTGCAGGACCCCTGGATGGCGATCCATCCCCCGATCCTCTTCGTCGGATACGCCGCCGCCATTTTTCCGTTCGCCCTGGCGATGTCGGGAATGGCGACCCGCAACTACGACGCGTGGAAAAAATTCGGGTTCCGCTGGACGCTCTTCTCCGCGCTCACCCTCGGCGCCGGCATCATCATCGGCGCGTTCTGGGCGTACGAAGTCCTCGGGTGGGGCGGGTACTGGGGATGGGACCCGGTCGAGAACTCCTCGCTCGTGCCCTGGCTCGTGCTGCTGGCCCTCGTCCACGGGATGGTGGTGGAAAAGGGGAAGGGGGCGCTCAGGCGCACCAACATCTTCCTCGCGATCGTGATATTCCTGCTGGTCCTCTACGCCACGTTCCTGACCAGGAGCGGCGTGCTCGCCGATTTCTCGGTCCACTCCTTCGTCGACCTCGGCATCAACAACTACCTCGTGGCGGTGATGCTCGCCACGGCGCTCTACGGCTTCGGGCTCTTTGCGAAACGGTTCCGCGGGGTCATTTCTCCCCCGGTCGACCACAGGACGTTTAACCGCGAGATTTTCCTCGTGCTCAGCATTTTCGTCATCTGCGCCAGCGCGGTGTTCACGTTCGTGGGGATGTCATCGCCGATCTTCACGGGGTTCTTCGGCCAGGCCTCACAGGTGGACACTTCGTTCTATAACAAGGTCAACCTCCCCGTGGCCACGGTGCTGGCTCTCCTGCTCGGCGTCACGCCGTTCCTCGGGTGGACGGGGGAGAAGTCGGGGCCCATCGCCCGCCGGCTCTCGATGCCGATCGCGCTGACTGCGCTCTCGGCCGTGATCGCCTACGTCGCCGGGGTCACCGCGCCGATGATGCTCATCTTCACTGCGATGGCCTGCTTCGGCCTGATCAGCAACACGATCGTCGCCTTCCGCCAGTACCGTTCCGGATGGTGGGGGCTGGGCGGGCCGATCTCGCACATCGGCGTGGCGCTCCTGCTCATCGGCATCGTCGGCTCCGGGAACTTCACCGAATCGAAGAAGGTGATGCTCAAACAGGACGAGCCGCAGAGCGTCTTCGGGTACGATTTCACGTTCCGCGGCGTGAAACCGATGCCCGACACGAAGGACCAGGTCCTGCTTGAGGTGTCCGACGGGTAGAGATCAGGTTTCGAGGCCACCCCCCGGCTCTATTACAGCGAGTACAACCAGGGGGTGATGCGCGAGCCCCACATCAGGGTGCTCCCCCTGAAGGACCTCTACATCTCGCCGATGGAGCTGCAGGGTGGACAGGCCGCGCACCACCATCCCGAGCTGGAACTCGCGATGGGCGAGAAGAAGGAACTGAACGGATACGGGTTCGAATTCGTGAAATTCGAATCGGGACAGCACTCGGAGACGTCGGCGATGCTGGTCGGTTCGGTGCTGAACGTGACCGTGAACGGACAGAGCCACCGGGTCGTCCCCGCGATTTCGTTCAGCCGCGACGGCCAGCGCGAAACGACCCCTGTCTCCCTCCCGGCGCGGGTGAACCCGTCCAAGGGGACGGTCCAGCCGCAGGTGATCCTGAGCGCGATGCAGGTCGAGGGGAAGAGGATCCTGCTCGAGTTCCACGGGTTCGAGGACGAGGAAACGCACGTCCAGGCGGCGTCGCTCCTGCTGGACGTCAGCATGATCCCGATGATGATGGTCATCTGGACCGGGGTGGTGCTGATCATCGGCGGCTCGCTCCTGGCGTTCTTCAAGCGCCTGCGGACCGACACCGTCACCATGGTATGAACGGGTTCTCTCAGAACATCCTGAGCTCCCTCGGACGGAAGATGCTCGCCGCCGTCGCGGCGGCGCTCATCGTGGCCGGGGGAAGCTTCGCGTATTTCGCCTACCGCACGGGCACCGAGATGCTCGCCGAGTACGGCCAGGACAAGGCCTATACCCTCGCCCAGTACGGGAGGGGGGTGGTGGAGTTCATGATGCTCCAGGGGGAGAAGGGGCACCTGCAGGCGGCGATGAGGACGATCGACTCGACGGGGCACATCGCGGCGCTCTTCCTCCTCCGGCCGAACGGCCGGATCACCGTCAGCACGCTCCCCGAGAGCACGCACGCGACGATGTCGATGGACGGCTACCGGGAGAACCCGGACTTTCCCGGAGGGATGTTCATGGCGCAGAACCGAGACATGGCGTCCCGTACCAGTACGTCATGATGCCGGTGAAGAGAAAGCCGGAATGTTATGCCTGCCACGCCGGGAGCGAGTCCGTCCTGGGGTACATGGCGGTGAAGATCACGATGGACCGGATCCAGCAGGCCTCGATGAGCCACCGCACGATGAACATCATGATGACGGTCGTGACGTTCGGCGGCATCGGCGCGGTCATCTCCGGCGCGCTCTTCTTCCTGGTGATCAGGCCGGTCACGCGCCTCCGTCAGCAGATGCGCACGCTCCAGAACCAGCTCGACCGCGTCGAACGGGGCCAGGCGCTGCAATTCACGCCGCTGGAGCTATCGCGCGAGGACGACGAGATCTCGGGCCTCATCACCACCTTCAACGCGCTGGTGCACCGGTTGAACGAAGCGCACGCGGTCCTGCACGACCTCCACCAGAAGCAGCTCGAGCACGCCGACCGGCTCGCCACCACGGGCGAGATGGCCGCGAGCATGGCGCACGAGATCCGGAACCCGCTGGCCGGCGTGCTCGGGGCGCTCCAGGTGATCGACGCAGAGTTGCCCGACACCAATCCCAAGAAACCGATCGTCCAGGAAATGATGGTCCAGATGGAACGGATGAACCTCGCCGTGAACGACCTGCTCACGTACGCGAGGCCCGCGCCCCCGAAATTCGACACCGCCGACCTGAACGGCATCATCGAGCGGACCCTCTCGATCCTGAACTCCCAGATCGTGAAGAGGAACATCGGCGTCGACGCGTCGCTCGACAGGAAGCTCCCGCGGCTCACCGCCGACAAGAAACTGCTCCAGCAGCTGGTCTGGAACCTGATCCTCAACGCCCTGCAGGCGATGGAGCCCGGGGGACGCCTCGCGGTGTCGACGGCCGCCGTCGACGGATCGGTGACCGTCTCGATCCGCGACACCGGCAGGGGCATCCCGGAGCGCGACAGGATGAATGTGTTCAAACCCTTCTTCACCACGAAACACCAGGGCACCGGCCTCGGCCTCACCATCTCGCGCCGCATCGTCGAGCAGCACGGGGGTTCGCTCCTGCTCGAGAGCGTCGAAAACGCGGGAACGACCTGCACCGTGCGGCTTCCCGTCGCTCCCCGGGAGGACAAGGCCTGATGCGCCCCGAAACGATCTTCATCCTCGACGACGAGAACCTGATCCGCTGGTCCCTGAAAAGCAAGCTCGGCAAGGCCGGATACGACACGATGGAGGCGGCCATCGATCCGGGACGCCCAGTCGGCGCTGACGGCGCGCGAACCCGACCTGATCATCCTCGACCAGAACCTCCCCGACGGCACGGGGGTCGGATTCCTCGAGGAACTTCGCGCGACCGGGAGCCAGGTGCCGGTGGTGATGCTGACGGCCGTCGACAGGTCGAACATCGCCGTGCAGGCGATGAAGCTCGGCGCGGCCGATTACATCACCAAGCCGATCAATTTCGACGAGCTCCTCGTCGTGATCGAGAAGGCGCTGGAAACCAAGCGGGTGATGGCCCGCCTGAACCGCCTCCAGGAGGAGCAGCGGGGCAGGGACGGCCTCTCGGAAATGGTGGGCGATTCCCCCGCCATCCACAAGGTGCACGACTTCATCAGGCAGGTGGCGCAGAGCAAGTCCACCACCATCCTGATCACCGGCGAGAGCGGGACCGGGAAGGAGCTCGTGGCCAGGGCGATCCACAACGCCAGCAACCGCAGCGACAAGCCGCTCATGACCGTGAACTGTTCCGCCCTCACCGAGACGCTCGTCGAAAGCGAGCTCTTCGGGCACGAGAAGGGCGCCTTCACCGACGCGAGGAACCAGAAGAAGGGGCTCTTCGAACTCGCGGACACGGGCACGATCTTCCTGGACGAGATCGGGGACGTCACTCAGAAGATGCAGGTCAAGCTCCTCCGGGTCCTCGAACAGAAAACGTTCCAGAGGGTGGGGGGATACACCGACATCAGCGTCGACATCCGGATCATCGCGGCGACGAACCGGTCGCTGGAGGACCTGGTGGAGGAGGGGACGTTCAGGACCGACCTCTACTACCGGCTGAACGTGGCGCAGATCGTCATGCCGCCGCTGCGGGAGCGGGGGGAGGACATCCTCCTGATCGCCAACCATTTCCTGAGTTCGTTCAACACGAAGTTCCACAAGTCGTTCAACGGGATCTCCGACGAAGTCAAGGTGCTCTTCCTGGAGTATCCGTGGCCCGGGAACGTCCGCGAGCTCCGGAACGTTCTCGAACGCGCCGTCCTGCTGAACACCGCCGACGCGCTGCGGCCGGAGCACGTGGAGCTGTTCAAGGCGCGCGCGCCGGGAGAGTCCTCCGCGCCGGCGCCCGCCGGGGAGAGCCTCTCGCTTTCCGACCTCGAGAGGCAGGCGCTCGTCAGCGCCCTGGAGCGATCGGGCAACAACCAGTCGAGGGCTGCCAAGATCCTGAAGATCACACGCGACACGCTCCGTTACCGGATGAAAAAGTACGGGCTTCATCACCACTGACCGCCGCGGGCGATGGGTCATTTGACGCATCGCCCGGCGACACACCCACCTTTTCCGCGTTCGTCACCAAATATATTTTCATTCCCCCCCGTTTTAGCGGTTTCCACCGCTGGCATGCCGTTTGCCTTTTAGATCTTGTATTTGATATCCGTTGCCGTTGTCGAATAATTCCTCATCTCACCAACCTGAACATGGATTCGTCCAGAGGTCATAAGATCCTGATCGTCGAGGACGAGTCCCTGATCGGCTGGTCCATGGCGAACGCCCTCGACCGGGCGGGTTATGCCACCGAGGTTGTGGATTGCGGCGAGGACGCGGTCGAAAAGGTCCGCGCGGGGACGTTCGAACTCGTCATCAGCGATTTTCGTCTCCCGAGGATGGATGGATTCGACCTGGCCGCCAGGCTCAAGAAGTTATCGAAGGCACTTCCGGTCATCATGATCAGCGCTCATGAGGAGCTTGAATCCGCGGAGATCGATTCCTCACACGGGATCGATTATTTCATCGAAAAACCGTTCAATCTGAATGAAATAGTGACCCTGGTCGGCACCATTCTTGACCCGACCGGCTCAGAATTGATAAAATCGAACGGTTCCAAAACCTGATTTTCTGTGCGATTTCACCCACCGTATTTCCATTTGTGGAAGTTGTACGCGTTTTGACCGTTTTGAGTGTTAAAAAATACCTCAATTTCGTCGATTTGTGTCGATAAATCTGGCATTGAACGTGCAGTATCTGTACCGGACAACCCAATCATCATCGTGAAATCATCATACGCAGTGAGTTTGTTCGTCCTTCTCTCCCTCTGTCTCTTCGTGGGCGACACCCCGGTCGACGGCACATCGATCCTGGCTCCCGTTCCAGCCGATTCAGTCTCCTACGATACGGGCAAACTGTTCATCCTCTCCGTCGCCAGGGAATCGGGCGAAAACCTCCTCGTCTCCTCGCAGTGGGAAGTGCACACGCAGGTCGACCTCAGCACGAAGGCGCTCAAAGAGGAGTTCCCGAAGACATTCGTGAAGCTGCTCCCCCCAGCGTCGACGCTCCAGTCCGTCAGGTTCGTCCAGCGGTATTTCAGGGGGTACGCCGTCCCTGACAGCATCGGGTACACGTACACCGACACGGTCGGGCTCAACGCGCTCTGGGTCGATCCGACATTCATCGGGATGGTCAAAGAGCTGCAGGGGGTCGATGTGCTCTCGGTGATCATCACGATGAAAGGCTGGAGGGACACGACGCTGACCCCGGTGTACGACGATCCCGCGGCGGACAACCGCGCGCTCTATAAAGTCCCGCTCCAGCTCGTCCCCGGCGTCAACGAGCTCCACTTCGCCCCGGGCGGGGCGCGTGAGGCGGCGACGACGTTCACCACGCGCTACGACCACGCGTCGGTGGCGCCCGTCGACAGGGCGTCGCGTTTCCACAATTCGGAGCTCGAGCAGGGTTGTGCGACCTGCCACGAGGGGCTCCCCTCGGCCGACGGCGGCGCCACGATGACCGCGGACTGCTCCGTCTGCCACAAGGAGCACGCCCTCGCCGACTACATCCACGGGCCGGTGGAAATGAAGGAATGCACGACGTGCCACGCCTGGTCGGCGGAAAAGAAGGCGGTGGTCGTCGAAGCGGGCGTCCCCGCCACGTGCGAACCGTGCCACGCCGAGAAGGTCGCGGCCGTCGATTCGTCGGCCTCGCCCCACGCCGTCGCCGGGGAATGCCTCACCTGCCATTCTCCCCATTCGTCCGACAGGAAGCACCTGCTGAAGGACGACACGAACGATCTCTGCGCCGGATGCCACGACGGGTTCGAACTCAACCACCCGGTCGGTCGGCACCCGGTCCGCTTCAAGACCGTCGCGGCGACCGGCGGCGAACTTTCGTGCGCGTCCTGCCACAACCCGCACGGCGCCGGCCATCCGAAACTGCTGATCGCTTCGAACAAGGCCGCCGAGATCTGCGCCCAATGCCATTAGCCGGGAGACATATCGCCACCGCCCTCCTCGTCGCGGGCCTTTCCTGTGCGGCCGTGGCCCAGGGCATTTCCGAGAACGGGATGGTCAGCGGATCGGGCCTGGTGTACATCCCCACCACCGGCCTCGTCCCGGTCTCCCACTGGCGCTCGAACTACGCGCGCGTCGATTACACCGGCGCAGGCCTCAGGGGGATGAACGTGATCGGCCTCTCCTGCGGCCTCTCGACGCACATCGAGGCATACGTGAAGCTCACCGGTGAGCAGCTCGGCACGATCGCGTCGCTCACCTCGTACAGTTTCGGCGTCAAGGGGATCCTCCCGATCCAGTTGCCGGTCCTCGAGGCCGCGGGGTTCTGGTTCGAGGATGCCGTGAGCGACGAAATCCAGCAGAGCCTGTTTTTCCCCGCGGACGCCGCCAGGGGCGGCGTCACGGTGTCGATGGGGGCCCCGGCCTTCCGCGGGGTGATCCTCGCCGGCGTCAACTCCGTCGGGGGGAACGCGCTGTTCCTCTCCGGCGCGGGCGTCGCCTGGGCGCCGGGCAGCGGGACGAAGATATCCTTCGAAGTATTGAACGGATACTACGACCAGTCGAGCTTCCACACCGCAGTCAGCCTCGCCGCCCGCGTGATCCCCCACGTCGTGCTGCTGGCGAGCCCCGGCTACATCAGGACGTCGGCAGGGGAAACCTGGTCGATGTCGGTCGGCCTGTCCGTTTCCACCGCCGACGTCGACTTCCGACCGTCGGCGCTGACGTCCAGGAAGGACGATTTCAAGCTCCCATCACTCGACGACATCATGAAAGAATCATCCGAGGAGAAAAAACAATGACCAGGATGAACCGCGTTCTCCCAGCCGTTCTCACCACGCTTCTCTCGCTCATCATCGCCGGATGTTCCGGCTCGAAGGAAACGGGCCTCGTCTGGCCGGACCCCCCGGACGAACCGAGGATCGCGTTCGTCCGCTCGATCAGCGGGGAGGCGGATTTCCGCGGCGCCGTCGGAGACGTGGTCACCGGCCTGGCGGGCGAACAAACCATCGTCAACCTCAGCCGGCCCTTCGATGTCTGCGACGCCGGGAACGGGCGCATCTACGTGACGGACGTGTCCCAGGGGATCTTCCTGATCGATCTGAAAAAGGACGACATCCGGATCCTGGGCGAACAATCCACGGTGGAGCTGAAGAACCCCCGGGGCGTCGCCTACGCGCGCGGCAACGTGTTCGTCGCGCTGGCGAGCACCGGCCAGATCGCCGTGCTCGACGACGAAGGCAGATTCGTCCGCGCGATCGGGGCGCCGGAACAGTTCCCGGGCCCGGTCGACGTCGTGTGCGATACGGTCCGCGGCCGGCTCATCATCGTCGACAACAAGCTCCACAACGTGTTCGTGTACTCGCTGGCCGGGGACTCGCTCTTCGCGCTCGGAAAGAGGGGCGAGGGGGACGGCGAGTTCAATTTTCCCCAGAGCGCCGCGGTGGACACCGCCGGCAACATCTACGTGGTCGACGCCTTCAACTTCCGCGTCGAGATCTTCGACCGGTCCGGGAAGTTCCTGAGGAAGTTCGGAAGCCAGGGCGACGCGTTCGGGATGTTCAACCGCCCCAAGGGGATCGCGCTCGATTCCCATGACAACATCTACGTGCTCGACGCCATGCACCAGAATTACCAGGTGTTCAACCAGGCCGGGGAACTCCTGATGTTCGTGGGGAAGTATTCCCCCGGGAACGACGGTTTCATCAACCCGGTGTCGATCGCCATCGACCGGGAGAACACGATTTACGTGACCGACCAGCTGAACAGCCGGCTCCAGGTCTTCAGGCTTTTGAAAGGAAACTAGAACACTCCTCCCGTCCTATCCGCCTCGTGGGGCGGGGGGTTTTTACCAAATCCTGAGGCAACGACACTTCCTCTAGAGGAGAAGTACACATGAAACATCTATTGTTCATCGTCATCGCCCTGCTCGTCGTCTCAGCGACGATGTACGCGCAGCTGCAGCCCCTGGCGGTCCCCGGAACGGGCGGCCTTCAGGGAACGCGTTCGGGCATGTTGAAAGGCAACCACGACTTCACCGTCGACTCCGGCCGCGTGGCGAGCGTCGATCCGATCACGGGGGACACCAGCTGGCATCCCACCGGCGCGGGCACCAGCCTGTGCGGGTATTGCCACGCCGCCCACGTTCCCGTCACCGGAATCGCGCGTCCCCTGTGGGTCCGCGCGAGCCAGACGTCGAAGAACTTCGGCGCCCCGTACAGCAACCCGAACTCCCTCGACGCCAACGTCCTGCCGGTCCAGAGCACCGACAACTACAGCTCGTTCTGCCTGAGCTGTCACGACGGCAGCGCGATGTTCACCGAAGCCGCCTACACCGAAGGCAAGCGCCCCCGCGCCGCCACCGGCAAGCTCTGGGCGGATTACGAGAACGCGACCGTGTCGCACGAAGCCAACGTGGTGTCGGGCGAATTCAACCTCGCCCATATCCACCCCGTCAACTTCGACTACAACGCGGCAAGGGCGCTCGATCCCCAGGGGCTCTACGCGGCGCAGTCCGCGACGTACGTCTGGTCCGGCCCGAACGCCACGACTCCCGGCGCCCCGATCACGTCGGTCCGCCTGTTCGACGGTTACATGCAGTGCTCCAGCTGCCACAACCCGCACATGAAGACCGGCATCGGTCTCGTGTACTCGTCGGCGTACGGCAAGCTCTGCGTGTCGTGTCACCAGAAGTAAACTGTTGAGCGAGGGGGGTCCGGCTTCCCCCCGTCAGCATCACCCGGCGCGCGCCGGCCGTCACCTCGGCCGGAACCGATCAGGGCCGGCGCGCACCGGGAGTTGTACAACAAAGGCAAGGGGAATTGAAAAGGACCATCATCATATGCTGGGCGTCGTTCTTCCTGACGTCCTCCTCGTTCTCCCAGCTGGGCCGCATCGGCGGGTCGCTCCGCTACGAGCACCAGTACCAGGACGTGCTGGTCAACGGTTCCCTCCTCACGTCGCTGCGCATGTCCCCCTCCATCAACCTCAACACCGAGGGTTTCATCAGCTCCGAAAACTTTATTTTCTTCACGCTCCGCACGGCGCTGAACTCGTCGTTCCGCACGGGGCATTCCGCCTCAAGCGTCATCAAGACCAAACAGTATCTCTGGAACGCGTACGACGTGAACGTCTTCTTCTTCCAGATCGCGCCCGCCAATCTCCAGTTCTCGATGCGGGAGTACGTCAACGACATCCGGTATGAATACCAGGGTCTCAAGAGCAGGAGCGGCACCCGGAACCACGAAACCATGGCCGGTTTCGCGCTGGTCCGGGTCCCCTACATGCCGCAGGTGAACTTCTCCTACAGGCGGAACAGGTCGTGGAGCATCGTGGGGGAAGACTACAATACACGCTCTGACCAGTACGTGTTCGCCGCGTCCTCGAAGAACGGGACGAGCGGCCACGCTTCCGTCACCGGCTCGGTGAGCGATTTTTACGAGAGTTTCACCAATTTTTCAGAACGCATCGCCACGCTGCAGTTCGACGGATCGAACGTGATCTCCGACGGGCACCAGCTCACGATCGGCTCCGAATACAACAGGTACGGCCGCTATTCGACGCTCTCGGGCGGCGTCGCGTACGCGGGCCTGCTGAGCGACCGGGTCCAGCTCTATTCGAACGTGAACGGGCAGAACGCATCCGGCTGGAACTATTCCTTCTACTCCGGGAATACGTCGGGCAATCTTCAATTCACGATGGACGAACATTTTCGGTACGGCGTCGGCCTCTCCGGCGGCAGGGGGTCGACGGTGACCACCATCGAGGGCTATACGCGGAGCGTCGAAAGTTACAGCGTGAGCGGCAACGTCAATCTCAACCACACCCGGACGCTCGGCTCGGTGAATTTCATGAACAACCTCTCGCTCGCCTACGGCCGGCGGCGCTATTACGAGAACAGTTCGTTCCACCGCGTCGGGTTCAACAACAGCGCGAACAGGGCCATCGGGCGGTTCACCGTGAACGCCGTGTACAATTTCTCCTTCCTGACGAACAAGACCACGCTGTCGTGGCAATCGATCGAAAATTTCGCGATGCTCGCCGCGACGGGGGTCCTCCCGGCCTCGATCCGGACCCGGACGAGCGCGGATTTCCGTTCCTACACGTACAAGGGCGGCGCGTTCACGGCCCCGGACCTCAGCATGGCCAACATCATGCAGACGCTTGAGGGGCCGTTCAAGCTCGTCATTCCGTTCACGCTCGGGGCGGGGGTGACGGTCCATTACTACTTCACCGGACTCAGCGGCCATGCCTACGGGTGGAACGTGACGTTCCAGAGCGCCCGGTTCTTCGCCGACGGCCTGTCGGCGAGCTACCGGTACGCGCGGGACTACGATCCGTATTACCGGATGGAGTCGATCGATCAGACCGCGAGCCTGTACTATCGCTGGCGGCTGCTCAGCATTCAGGTCTCCCTGCGTGAATCCTGGGTGTTCAACCGCACGCGCGACGCGCGCTTCACGCTCGAAAGGTCCTTCTGATGGAATCCCTCTCCAAGCAATCCCCTTGCCGGAGAGGAAGGAGACCGGGGCGGCCCGCCGCAAGCGGGCCCTCCGGATCTCCCGGTTTTCACGGATTGCCTGCTCCGGCGGGAATTCGTATAATTATGCCACCGCTATGTTTCTCCGCCTGACGATATCGCTCTTCATCCCGCTCTGGGCCTCGTTCGCCCAGGACAGCGCGCGGCCGGCCTGGCCCGCGCCGCCCGAACGCGCGCGGATCCGTCACGAACGGACACTGACCGCCGAAGCCGGCGTCGAGGCCGACCACGGATTTTTCGGCAATCTCCTGGGGACCCTCTTCGGCGGCGAGCGTACGCTGACCTGGCTCGTTCAACCTGTGGGGATCGCCGTCTCGCGCGCGGGGACGCTGTACGTCGCCGACCCCGGGGCCCGCGGCGTGCACATCATCAACACGGCCGAAAAGGAGTACGATCTCATCACGACGACGAAATTCGGTCCCTTCGTGTCCCCCGTGGGCGTCGCCGTCGACGACGACGGCCTGGTCTACGTGACCGACTCGGAGCGGGGCGACGTCGTCGTGATGGACGCGGAGGGCGACGGCGAAGCCCGGATCGCGGACGGATTGTCGCGGCCGACCGGCGTCCAGGTCGCGGGCGACAGCGTGATCGTCACCGACGCCGGCCTGCACAGGGTGTGCGTCTTCGACCGGGACGGGAAACCGCTCGGGACCTTCGGCGGGAGGGGCGCCGGCGCGTCGGAGTTCAATTTCCCCGTCCAGCTCGCCGTGCGCGACAGCATCTTCGTCCTGGACGCGCTCAACTACCGCGTCCAGTCGTTCGACCGCGGCGGGAAATTCGGATCCGCCTTCGGGTCGATCGGCAACGTGGGGGGGCGCTTCGCGGCCCCGAAAAGCATCGCGCTCGATTCGGACGGCAACATCTACGTCACCGACGGGCTGATGGACAACGTGCAGCTCTTCGACCACTCGGGGGCCCTGCTCCTGGCGTTCGGCCGGAACGGCACCCGGGACGGCGAATTCGTGACGCCGAGCGGCATCGCGATCGGGAGCGACGACACGGTGTACGTGGTGGATTCCTTCAACCGCAGGATTCAGATATTCAGGTATTACCGATGATCAGAGCCCCGAAGAACCTCCCGTTATGCCTGGCGATCCTCCTCGCGGCGGCCGTCCCCGCCGCGGCGCAGGTGCAGACCCAGTCGAAGATGCTCTCGACGAAACACAATCTGAGCGTCTCCGGGACGGGCGCGATCAAGGCCGCGACCGAACAACAGCTCTGCGTCTTCTGCCACACGCCGCACGTTCCGCAGCAGTACGCCGCGGAGCAGCTCTGGAACCGGACCCCCACAGCGACGGAATACACGCTCTACTCCAGCGATTACCTGACGAGCATCAACTACGACGCCCCGAACCAGCCGAACCCGCGATCCAAGCTCTGCCTTTCGTGCCACGACGGGACGATCGCCATCGGGGCGGTGATCAACAACGAGGGAACGACGCCGATCCTGATGCAGAACGACGTCACCCTGATGCCGGAGGGGTCGCCCGGCTTCATCGGAACGTCGCTGGCGAACGACCATCCCGTGGGATACGCGTACAACGCCGCGAAGGACCCGGAGCTGGCGAACCGTGCCTGGCCCTGGGACTCGCCCGTCACCCTCGATCCGGACGACGCGTCCGGAACGGTCGAGTGCATGAGCTGCCACGACGCCCACGACGACAAGTTCGGGAAGTTCCTCAGGGTCAGCAACACGGACGCCGCGCTCTGCACGTTCTGTCACCAGAAAACGGGTTGGAGCGAGTCGGCGCACAGACTTTCGTCGCAGGTGTTCTATCCCCCCGACCTCCCGCAGACGACCGTGGGGGAGTGGTCGTGCCGGAGCTGTCACAAGTCCCACAACGGGGAGGGGGTCCCGTACCTTTTGACGAAGGTCGAGGAGATGACCTGTTACGAATCCGGCTGCCACGGCACGCTGAATACCGGCTCCAACACGAAGGACGTTCAGAGCCACTCGGAAAAATTCTACGCCCACCCCACGGGCGTGATCTCCGCCCACCGGAACCCCGACACCCAGGAATCGCTCGGTCCGGCGAACCGGCACGCGGAGTGCCAGGACTGTCACAATTCCCACAGGGCGAAAGGCGGCATCCACCTCCCGGGGACGAACGCCGTATCGAACGTGCTCACCGGGGTGGGCGGGGTCCAGCCGGCGGTCACGCTGATCTGGACGCAGCCGACCAATTATACCGAACTGAAACCGGCGTCGACGGAGAGCCAGATCTGCTTCAAGTGCCATTCGTCGAACGCGTTCGACGTCGTCCCGGACGGAGTGACGACGATCGTCGGTCCTTCCGGCACGAACCTCACCGACCAGGCGATGGAGTTCAATCCGGCCAACAGGTCCGCGCATCCCGTCCAGGTCCCGCTGATGAGCCAGACCGGTTCCCAGTTCCCGCAACCCCTCCAGGCGGCCGCGCTCACCACCGAGTGGGGCAACCCCGGGATGCAGTCGATGTACTGTTCCGACTGCCACGGCCCGGACCAGCCGGTCTCACCGACCGTCCCCGCCGGTCCCCACGGATCGGATTTCAAATTCATGTTGACCGGGAACGCGAAGTACTGGCCCGATAACCCGGGCGGACAGCTCTGGTCGCTGAACGACATCGAAAATAATCTCAACAACTGGCAGGGCGACCTCTTCTGCGCCAACTGCCACCCGATGGCCGCGGGAGGCCAGTTTTTCAACGCGGTGCATAACAGCGACGAGCATGCCGGGGCGGAGGTGAAATGCGTCACCTGCCACGTGGTCGTGCCCCACGGCTCGAAGCGTTCTCGCCTGATCGGCTACGCCTCCGACCCTGTGCCATATAACTACTCCGGGTCTGGCACATTTGAGAAACTGGTTATCGAAGGTTTCAGCAAATCGAACGATCCCAACAATTACAGTGTAAATAACTGTACAATGACCGGAATTTGCCACGGTACGAAGGTGGGCGTATACGAAGATTAGGCCGCCCGGGGCAGGCGATATTGGCACGAAATATGCAGTATTATGTATTAAAGCAGGGAATGAAATTTTAACGGAAAAACAGTACATTCATTCACCGTGTCCGTTAACGGGCCCACATCCAACCATCCACAACCAGAAAGAGAGAGAACAATGAGAAGGTTCACCTTGATCACCCTGGCCGTCGGCCTCGTCTTCGGCGTTACCACGATGCTCAACGCTCAGAACAAATACGTCGGCGCGACGCAGTGCTCGATGTGCCACAAGACCGACAAACAGGGAAAACAATTCGACATCTGGTCGAAGAGCAAGCACGCCGGCGCGTTCAAGACCCTGGCGACCCCCGCCGCGGACGCGATCGCGACGAAGAAAGGGTTCAAGACCAAGGCGGCCGAAACGCCGGAATGCCTCGGATGCCATACGATCGCGGCTGCCGCTGACGCCAAACTGGCGGACAAGTCGTTCGACATCAAGCTCGGCGTCCAATGCGAGTCGTGCCACGGCGCCGGGTCGGCGTACAAGAACATGGCGATCATGAAGGACAAGGTGAAGGCGCACGCGGCCGGCCTGGCAGAATTCAAGGACGCGGCGGCGATCGAAAAAATGTGCGTCGGCTGCCACAACGAGAAGAGCCCGACCGCGAAGAAGTTCGAGTTCGCGAAGGCGTGGGCCTCGATCGAACACAAAGTCCCGAAGTAACGAGATAATACCCCGCGCCGGCCCCGTGATCCGGGGCCCGGCGCGTATGTGATTCTTTCCGGACACCCGCCCGACAGCCTCCTGGATCGGCCGGGTGTCCGTTTTTTACCCCCCGAACCGGCCCCCCCGGTGTGGGTCTCTTCCCCCAGTTGCCCCACCACTTTGCAGGAGTGATAATCAGGCATTCTCCCCTCCCCGACATCGATCCCGGGGAAATGCCTGTTTTATCCAAATTTCTATGGATTTCCCTCGCCGGTCCTGCCAGCCCCCCCTCCTCTATAGTGGCATCATTCTTGCACTTTCTGAGACAGGTTTGCCTGGGACATCATCCTGACACGTTCAAATACTGAGGGCCATTATGAATAAATCGATACTCTTTCTTGCGCTCACTCTGGTCGTCCTCCTGTCGCTCGGAGGTGACCTCATCGCGCAGACAAAAACGGCGATCAAGGTCGAGGCGTTGACGCCGCATCGCCTGGGAACACTCGGATTCAACTCCGCGAACGGCGCTGGAAACACCACGTCCGGCCTGCCCGTCGTCGGGAAGGGAACGTGGGTCTATCTGTCCGCATGGAACGTCAGCGGCGATACCGGGTATTACCCGGGTGCCACCTATCTCTGGTCTCTCGACGCGCGGCCGGCCACTTCCGGCGCGGTGCTCGATTCCACCGGGATGCAGTGGACATCGCTGCATACCGATTCCGCCGGGACCTACACGGTCAGGGCCAGCGTCGACGGCAAGGACACGACCATCAACATCATCGCGGCCAACTTCACCGGCGCGGACCGTAACGCCGTGGGCGCAGGGGCCTTCAATTGCCTCACCTGCCACGACGGCGCCTCCCCCGCCCTGACGGCGGCCTGGAAGGGTTCCGGCCATGCGACGATGTGGGAGAACGGCGTGAACGGAGTGTTCGGCGACCACTGGACCAAGGACTGCTGGTCGTGCCATACGGTCGGCTACGACGTCTATGCGAGCAACGGCGGATTCGACGACGTCGCCCAGGCCCTCGGTTTCATCGACACGCAATGGACCCCCTGGAGGGCCGGCCTGTACGATTCGATGCTGACCACTCCGCAGGCCAAGCTGAGCATGGTGGCGGGGATCGGGTGCGAGAACTGCCACGGTCCGAAGAACCCCGCGCACGCGAGCGCCGGCACGCAGCCCAAGACGATGAAAACGGGCGTCTGCGCGCAATGCCACGACGAGCCGTGGAGGCACAACATTTATTCGATGTATGAGAACTCCGCGCACGCAGAGGCGATCTGGGAGACCGGATTCGCATCGACGAGCGACACCGGCCCCATCACCAATTTCACTCTCAGCATCTGCGTCCGCTGCCACGACGGCGGGGCGTTCGTGGAATTCACGAAGGGTGGATCGTTCGACAGAAGGTCCCCCGGGTACAACATCTTCACGAAGAACGAGATCACCTGCCAGACCTGCCACGAGCCGCACGGCGGCGTCCTCCGGACGGCCCCGGTCATCGGCGACACGCTCGGCAACGGGTACAACTACTCGGCCGTCGATTTCGGGAACGGGAAGATCTGCGTCAACTGCCATAAATACCGCCGGAACTCGGCGACGTACACCGCAGGCAACATGAGCAACAACTGGGGCCCCCACTACCGAGGCGCGGCGGACATCTTCCTGGGTGAGAATGCGATCACCTTCGGCGATACCCTGCCGAACAGCATCGGCCACCGGATGGTGGCGGGCGCGTGCGTCGGATGCCATATGTCGGCGACCACCGACACCGGCACCGTCTCGCGCGATCATATCGGAGGCCACAGCTGGGCCATGGAATACAACGACGGCGTCAACGTGGTGGATAACGTCACCGGGTGCGTCACCTGCCATACCGGCATCACCTCGTTCGACGACATCGTGGCGTCGTTCGACTACGACGTCGACGGGACGACCGAGCCGTTCCAGGTAGAGGTGGAAGGCCTCCTCGCGAGGATCGAAGACGTCCTGCCGCCGGCCGGGCCGGGTTACAACCGGACGCTCATCGCAAGCGATCCCGATTCGGTGAACCTGAAGAACGTGTTCTTCAATTACCTGTGCGTCCTGAACGACGGGAGCAAGGGGGCGCACAATCCGAAGTACGTGGTCGCCCTGCTCCAGCGATCGCTCGACCAGGTCACCGACATCGACTTCAACGGGAACGAACCGATCCCATCGGAATACGTGCTGACGCAGAACTACCCGAACCCCTTCAACCCCTCCACGCAGATCAAGGTGGGGCTGACGTCGGGGAGCCATGCGGTCCTCACGGTCTATAACGTGCTCGGCGAGAAGGTCGCGACGCTGATGGACGGCCAGTACGCCCCCGGCGTCTATGACCTCACGTGGGACGGGAAAGACGCGTCGGGCAGGGTCCTCGCCGGCGGCATCTATATCTACCGCCTGCAGACGCCGGAATTCACGTCCGTGAAGAAGATGGTGTTCCTGAAGTAATTGACGGGGAAACGGCCGGCCCGGAGAGGGTCGGACGAATCCCCGGTCATTGGTGCGAACGACAAGCCCCGGTCATCCGTGACCGGGGCTTTGTCATGTCCGACCAAAATGGTGGTATTTTAGAAAATTTTTTACCGATTCCCCGTTGCATCTATAACCATAAATTTGGATATTCACCACCAGAGTCAGATCCCGATGTTACGCTTTCAACCATTCGGCAACCGAGACCGGAAGACATGACTGACAAACCCGTGTCGAAGATCCAAGCGTTCATTGCCGGTATCCTGCTGCTCGCCGCCCTTCCCCTCCAGGCCCAACAGATCAACGGCCGTTTCTCGACGGCGGTCTACGGTTGGGAAAAATTCGACACCGTCGGCGTTTCCAAGAGCATCCTGCTGGGGTTGCAGAATTTTCAATTAGACGTGAGCCAGGCCGGCTTCAGCCTCTCCACGTCGGTCTACGGCAGCGCACAGCTCTCCGACCCGATGGGTGAGGGAGGCGAGTTCCGGGTCAGGAACATGTTCGCCCGTTACCAGAACGACGAGCGGACGTATGACCTGAGGCTCGGGAGGGTCCCCGTGTTCGCGGGTGTCGGCGTCGGCGCGGTGGACGGCGGATACCTCAAGGTGCGGGGGATGGAGAAGAAGTTTTCTTTCGCGGCTTACGGCGGGTCGAACGTCCCCGGCTCCCTGGTCTACGACCACACCAGGGACCTCGGCAACAACTTCCTCGTCGGCGCCCAGGCGACGGGTGAACTCTCCCAGGGGACCCGGTTCGGATTGAGCTACGTCAACCGCAGGGTCGAACGGGAATCCTATGACGCGGTGCGGCCCGATTCCCTCTTCAACCCGGTGACGGTCACGATCTCACCCACCTCACGGGCCACGCAGCTCATCGGCGCGGATGTTTCGCACGCCTCGACCGGCCGGTTCGATGTCTACGGCCGCTACGATTACGACCTCAACCTCGAACGGACGCGCCGGGCGGAACTCGGCGCGCGGGCCTCGATCCTCGGCGACCTGACGCTGCTCGCCAATGTCATCTACCGCGAACCGTCCCTCGAATACAATTCCTGGTTCACGTTCTTTCCCACATCCCCCATACGCGAGTACGAGGGCGGGATCGAGTATGCCTTCGCGCCGGCGTTCCGGGCGTCCGCCCGTTACGCCTATGTCGGATACGAGGGCGACCTGAGCCGGCGCCTCACCCTGGGTGTCGCGACGAACTACCTGAGCGTCAGCTACAGCGGCTCGAACGGCTACGCAGGCGAGCTCAGTTCCTTCTACCTCCAGGGGATGGTCCCCCTCCTCGACAGGATGCTCACCCCCACCGCGGCGGTGTCGTATTCCAGTTACAGGGTGTCGGCCGGCGCGCCCGACGAGTCGGCGTTCTCCGGCGCGCTCGGCGCGATCGTCCGTCCGGCGGCCCCGGTCTCATTCGAGGCCCAGGTGCAGATGCTGAACAACAGGTTCATGGAGAACGACGTGAGGGGATTCCTCAAGGTCAGTTACTGGTTCAATCATAATCTGGGTGCGCTATGACCCCGGGGACCCGCAGGTTCGTCAAACACACCCTCATCCTCGCGGCGGCGCTGGCGGCCGTCCTGGCCGCGACCCTCGGGATGGACGAGACGACCGGACCGGCGTACGCCGCGCCCGGGGGGGGAAAGAGCGTGAAGTTCTCCCACCCGAAGCACGTGACCGAGAGGGGGGTGGCGTGCGCGGACTGCCACACCGGAGCATTGGAGAGCAAGCTCTCCTCCGACCGCCTCGTCCCCGGACACGAGAGCTGCCAGACGTGCCACGAGGAGCAGGTCAACAACGACTGCGCCTACTGCCACGTCGATCCCGACAACATCCAGCCGTCGGCGGCTCCCGGCGAGGGACCTGATCTTTGCCCACGACACCCACGCGAAGACGGGCGGGATCGCCTGCGAGACGTGCCACGGCGGTGCATCCGAAGACGTCAATGCCTCGGACGTGCGCATTCCCGAAATGGCGATGTGCGTCGACTGCCATTCGACCGGCAAGGCCCCGAACGAATGCGAAACCTGCCACAGCGATTTCGTGAACCTGATCCCGGGGACCCACCTCGTGTCCGGGTTCGGCAAGGAGCACGACCGTCCCGTCCGGGTCGGCAAGGTGGACGTCGACTGCGCGACCTGCCACCGCGAAAGTTTCTGCCAGGAGTGCCACACCGGCGACCAGCTGAGAAGTTTCGGCGGCACCCGCGGCCTGATGACCGCTCCCGGCGCGCGCAACGGGCTCAAGGATTCGCCCGACGCCCTTCGCCTCCAGGCGGCCCACGACCTGAACTACCGGTCCACCCACTCGATCGACGCCCGTTCGCGCATCATCGACTGCGCGGCGTGCCACGACAGCCGGTCATTCTGCGCCGACTGCCACGAGGACGGCGGGATCATCACCGAGGGGAAGATCAAGCCGCAGTCGCACTTCGAGGCGGGATTCGTCAACGCCGGCGCGGGTTCCGGCGGGGGCCGTCACGCGGAGATGGGGCGGCGCGACATCGAATCGTGCGTTTCCTGCCACGAAGTTGAAGGCAAAGACCCGACCTGCTCGCTCTGCCATTCGGGCCGGTAACGGAAGTTTCGCGACACATTCATGAATCGCCCCTCCGGCGTACGGCGGGGGCCAGGCCAGGGTAGACAAGGAGACCATCAGCATGAAGCATCTACGTTCGTTCGTCGTTCCAGCCGTACTCCTGATCGGCGCGTTTCTGATCGCCGGATGCAAGGGCGAGCCGGGGCCTCAGGGCCCGCCGGGAACGGGGTCCGACGTCTTCGAGGGGTTCGCCGAAGGGATCCAATGCGCGGACTGCCACAACCCCGACACCGACACCACGTACTTCATCGCCGGGCGGGCCTACCAGTGGGAGCAGTCGAAACACGCGATCGGCGGCGACATCGAGCGCAACGGCCCCTCGTGCGCGGGGTGCCACACGACCGAAGGGTTCATCCAGCGGATGAACGGCGCGACGGTCACCGAGCAGCTCGTGCCGAGCCCGCCGGGATGCTTCGCCTGCCACTCGCCCCACTCGAGGGCCGATTTCACGCTCCGGAAGGCGACCCCGGTCTCGATTCTTTCGAACATCTCCGGGGTCCCGAACGCCAACTTCGATTACGGCGAGGGCAACCTCTGCGTCCAGTGCCACCAGACGAGATCGATGACGCCGAAGATGCCCGCGGCCCCCGGCCCGACGGACACCCTCTCGATCACCTCGAGCCGTTGGTATTCGCATTACGGCGTCCAGGGCCAGATGCTGATGGGGGACGGCGGCTACCATTTCCCCGGCGTCACCTACAACGGGAACTCCAACCACTCGTCGAACGCGGTCATCAAGACCGAAGGCTGCATCAGCTGCCACATGGCGGAACAGAGCTATCCGCCCGGGATGGGGACAGGAAAGGCGGGCGGGCATACGATGAACATCCATTACGTGGGCGAGGGCGGAGAGGAAGTCCCGCTCCTCACAGGGTGCCTGCAGTCGGGTTGTCACCCGTCGACGTTCTCGGCCGACGACATGCACGCGGTACAGGAAGGGATCGAGGATTCCCTCGCCGCCCTCCGGACCGAGCTCGTGGCGCTGGGCTGGCTCGATCCGACCGAGGAGCTCGTGCTGGCCAGCAGCGGCACGCCGCTCAGGATCACCCCCGCGGTGAAGGCCGGCGCGCTCTATAACTACTTCTTCGTGGAGCACGACCTGAGCAAGGGGATCCACAACACGCTCTACGCGCGCGAACTCCTGGCGAGCTCGCTCGCGATCCTGAGGAACCCCTGAACGGCGCAACGGAAGAGACCGGAGAACCGATGAACAGAATTTCACACCGCCTGCAGGTCCTTGCGGCGCTCGCCGCCGGGGTGGCGATCTTCGCCGGGTGCGCCGAGCTGAAGGACGACATCCCCGCGCCGACCAGTTCGGCCATCGCGGTCCACGCCGCGGGATGGACGGACACGGCCTCGGCGGATTTCCACGGCAAGGCCATCGAGGCCGCCGGCTGGGACATGAGCTCGTGCCAGACCTGCCACGGCCCGGACTACTCCGGGGGCACGTCGCAGGTCTCCTGCGAAACGTGCCATTCGGGCGCGGGTGGTCCTGAGAATTGCGCGAGCTGCCACGGCAGCGCGGGCTCCAACGCTCCCCCGAGGGACCTGGCCGGCAACTCCGCAACAAGCGCGCCCGGCGTCGGGGCGCACGCGAAGCACGTCCTCGGCGGAACACTCGGACCGAAGGTCTGGTGCTACGAATGTCACACCGTCCCGACGTCGGTCTCCGCAGCCGGCCACGTCGATTCCGACCTTCCCGCCGAGGTCCCGATGGACGGACCGCTCGCCCGGACCGCCACGGGCGGCCTGAGCCCGATCCCGGTCCATGACGCGGGGACCCTGACCTGCGCCAACACGTACTGCCACGGCAACTGGAAGTTCAGGAAATCGGACTCCCCGATGAAGTTCGTCTATGTCGATTCGGTGATGACCGGCGCGAACGCGTCGCCGGCCTGGACCGGAGGCGCCCCCGAGGCGGCATGCGGGACCTGTCACGCCCGTTCCGCCGGCGGGCCACGCGCCGTACGCGGTCACCGAATGCGTCACCTGCCACTCGCCGGTCGTGGACGCCGCCGGAAAAATCGCCGACAAGTCGCTCCACATCAACGGGAGGATCGACGTCGGGTTCGGCGCCGCGACGACGTGCTCCTCCTGTCACGGCGGGCCGGACTCGCCCGCCCCGCCCGCGAGCCTCGCCGGCGACACGTTAACGACGGCCCCCGGGGTCGGCGCGCACGCGATGCATGTCGGCGGCGGTCTCCTCTCGTCCGAGGTCTCCTGCGGCGAATGTCATAGCGTTCCGGGCTCGGTGGAGGCCCCGGGGCACATGGACAGCGACCTGCCCGCCGAAGTCCCGATGAACGGGTCTCTCGCGAGGCGCGTGAGCGACGGCGTCACCCCCGCCCGGCCCACGATTTCGGCGCGCTCACCTGTTCGAACACGTACTGTCACGGCAACTGGAGATCGAGGCAGTCGGATTCGCCGAACCAGTTCGCCTACATGGATTCGGTGATGGTCGGCGCGAACGCATCGCCGCTCTGGACCGGAGGGTCCTCCGAGGCCGCCTGCGGCACGTGCCACGCGCTTCCGCCGACCGGGCATATTCCCCAGACCATCACGGCCTGCGTCAACTGCCACTCTCCCGTGGTGGACGCGACGGGGAACATCTCCGACAAAACTCTCCACATCAACGGAAGGATCAACGCCTTCGGGACGGAGAGGGACTTCTGAGCCGGGCGGCATCACGCAGACCGACCGGGCCGCATCCGGGCAACGGGTCTGGATACCGATCCGGGTGTGGCATTATTCACCATTATCAGATATGAAATCCTCCTCCGGAACCGATTTTCACACTTGAAAAAAAGCCGTTTTTCGGCAATTATTCCACCTCCAAAAGGCCATCGTTCCTCCAAACGATGGCTTTTTCTTTAACACCCCTGTTCTCCCCGGCTGGCACGCGCATTGCACTTTATTCCCCTGAGAGACAATGCAGAGCACAGCCAAACATCAGGTCCTGGTCCACGATCCCCAGGGCGGGCGCACACGTTCCGCCGACCCGCTGATCGTCCTCGAGCACCAGCACGCGGTGGCACTCGACTCCGTCCGGGAACTGGACGAGGCGGCGCGGTCCATCCGCGAGAAGGGGTTCACCGCGGAGGCGTTCGGGTCGATCGCCGCCGCCGGCTCGTTCCTCGTCGAATATTTCCGGAAGCACGACGCGCTCGAGGAGAAGCATCTTTTCCCCGCCGTCGAGAGGATCGATCCCTCGCAGGCGAAGGCGTTTCGCGAGGAGCACCGCGTGATGCGGAACCTCTTCGCCGGTCTCCTGTCGCTCGTCGCCGACATCGAGGGCGGCAGGATCCACGGCTCGTCGGTGGGCGACCTGCTCAGGACCGCGAAGGAGGTCGTCACGCTGCTCCGGAAGCACATCATCCACGAGAACGATATCCTCTATCCGATGATCAGGAAGAAACTCAGCGCCGCGGAGATCGACCTCATCAGGAGCTCGATGCCCGCGACCGACCATTGAACGACTTGCGCCATCAACCATAACCATCAACTCAGACGGAGAACCGCGATGTCAGCAAAGAAGCTCGAAGATAACGAACCCGGCAAGTACTACGTCACCGAGGATTGCAACGGGTGCGGTCTCTGCTTCGCCTATGCCCTGCAGAACTTCATGTACACGAGCGATTCAGCCCACTACTACATCATCCAGCAGCCGGCCGACGTCCGTGAGGAGGATGACATCCAGAAGGCGATCTCCGTGTGCCCGATGGACTGCATCAAGGACGACGGCGCGCTCCACAACACCGCCGGATGACCCCTGCCGATGACCGGATCCGAAGGATCGTCCGCTGACCGGCGGATCCTCGTCGTCAACCCCGGCTCCACGTCCACGAAGCTGGGGATTTTCGAAGCGGGGGCATTTGCCCGCAGGGAGGTCCTGAGGCATCCGCCCGCCGACCTGTCTTCGTTCAATTCCGTCGCCGAACAGTTCGCCTACCGCTCCGGGCTCGCCTCCCGCTGGTTCAGGGAGAGTGTCGCGTCGTGCGACGCCGTCGTCGCGATGGGCGGGCTCTTCCGGCCTCTCGAGGGGGGGACGTATCGCGTCACCCCCGGGATGCTCGCCGACGCAAGGGACGCCGCGCGGGGCTCGCACGCCTCGAACCTCGGCTGCCTCATCGCCGACGCGCTCGCGCGCGACTTCGGCTGTCCGGCCTACGTGGTCGACCCCGTTTCGGTCGACGAGTTCGAGCCGGTGGCGCGGTATTCCGGCCACCCCCTGATCGAGCGCAGCAGCCTCTCCCACGCCCTGAACATCCATGCCGCCGCCCGGCGGGCCGCCGGTGACCTCGGCGTCCCGTTCCGGAGGTCGTCGTTCGTGGTCGCGCACCTCGGCGGGGGGATATCGGTGGCGCCGGTGCAGGGGGGAAGGATCGTCGACGTCAACGACGCCGCGAGCGACGGGCCCTTCTCGCCCGAACGCTCCGGAGGGCTCCCGCTCCAGCCGTTCATCGGCCTCTGCCTCTCGGGGAAATACACGGAGAAGGAACTCCGCGCGATGGTGATGGGCGCGGGCGGGCTGGTGGCCTACCTCGGCACCACGGACGCCAACGAAGTCGAGCGCAGGATCGGGGAAGGGGACGTGAAGGCGGCGGAAGTCTACGCCGCGATGGGATACCAGGTCGCGAAGGAGATCGGCGCCGCCGCCACCGTCCTGAAAGGGTTTGCCGACGCCGTCGTCCTGACCGGCGGTCTGTCGGCCTCGACGATGCTGACGTCGTGGATCGGCGACCGGGTGGGCTTCATCGGCAAGATCGTCGTCTACCCGGGCGAAATGGAAATGGAAGCCCTGGCGGAGGGCGCGTTGCGCGTCCTCACCGGGGAGGAAAACGAGAAGGAGTACTGAACGATGATCACCAATTTCGACGCGCTGCTCTCGGCCGCCAAACGGTTCCCGGGGAAAAGGGTGCTGGTCGTCTATCCGAACAACGAGGAGACGTTCGGCGCCATCCGGGACGCGCACGCTCACGGTCTCGCCCGCTTTATCCTCGTCGGCTCGAAGCCGTTGATGGCAGAGGGCCTCGCCGCGGATGTCCTTGCGAAATGCGAAATCCACGACGCGGCCGATCCGGTCTCCGCGCTCGGGACAGCGCTCGGCCTCGTGGCGGCCGGGAAGGCCGACATTCTCATGAAAGGCGGCATCGACACGTCGTCGATGATGAAGGCGGTGCTGAAGGAGGGGGCGGGGATCAGGACGGGCCGGCTCCTGTCCGATATCTTCCTGCTGGAATTTCCCGAACGGCCCGAGAACAAGTTCATCATGATCACCGACGGGGGGATGACGATGGCCCCCGACCTGAAGAACAAGGTGGAATTGATCCGGAACGCGGTGGAGGTGGCGCACGCCCTCGGGAACGAGAATCCCCGGGTGGCGGTGCTCTCGGCGACGGAGTTCGTCGTGCCCTCGCTCCAGTCGACGCTCGACGCCGCGGCGCTTTCGAAGATGAACGACCGTGGGCAGATCAAGGGGTGCACCGTCGACGGCCCCTTCGCGCTCGACAACGCCATTTCGATTGAAGCGGCGGAGGAGAAGGGGATCAATTCACCGGTCGCGGGCCGGGCGGAGATCCTCGTCGCCGCCAACATCGAATCGGCCAACAGCCTGGCCAAGAGCACGACCTACTTCGCCGGTCTGCGCCTGGCGCACGTGATCGTGGGCGGGAGGGTGCCGGTGCTGATCCCCTCGCGCTCCGACAAGAGCGACGCCAAGCTGCTCTCGATCGCCCTCGGGGTGATCATGAGCGAGCACGGTGACCGGGACGGGGGGATTGATTAAGTTGCGGGTTGTCATCCAGAAACGAAGACGGCTGGTGAAGATCATCAGGAAGAGCATATCCACTAAAAGTCGCGATTCGGGTGGGTGGGGGCTGACAAAAGAAATTGTATTTCTTCGAGAATTCTATTGACTTTCATTAGACCATCCGTTAATTTCGTTGTAGTAGCAGTCCCTCCGGTATAGCAATCATTCCAGCCGTTCTTTCTTCCCTTTGTCATCGAACCTCAGTAGGAAATCCTCTCGCTATTAAACGACCCGAAGGCGCCGGATCGTGTTCATAACAATTAACCGCCGGTTCAAGACATTAAACCGAGGAGGAGTCCAATGAAACGCGTCAAAGTGGACATTCTCGTTCTCGTCGTGGCGTTCGTGGTCTCTATCGCGGGTCTGGTACAGGTGTTCCACGATACGGCCTACGCTGCTTGCTATTATCAGTGCGATCAATCAAGGTGTGAGTGCCGGTGGCGACCGGGGATCGGGGATTGGAACGGTGAAGGGTACTGTTACAGTACTCTCCCGTTAGTGTCGTGTGAGCATCCCATTGGTTGCGATTGGGTATACTGTTCAGAGTACTGCAACATGTGGGGGGACAGCCTGAGCTGCGTCGGTGACGGACCCACGTAACCGTCTCACCACAGTCGGAGTGTCCGGCGGTATATCCCCGCCGCCGGGCACGCACTTATTGTTGAAGATACAACACCGTTTAATAGGGCGAGCCCCCATGTTATGGAAAAACCTCAGGCGGTTCGGGTTCCTGGCTCTCCTCCTCATGCTTCAGGCTGGCTCGGCAACCAGTCAGTGGTTCAAGGACATCTTCCCGGTGAATAGTCAGCTCTCAATGATTAAATCAAACGGGAACGATCTTTTCGTGGGGACACATGAATTTCCGGATAACTCCCGCCTCTTCCGCTCGATTGACGGGTTGCCCTGGACATTGATGGATGTCCAACCCCCGGTTCGCTATTCTATTTGGGACGTGGCAGTTGCGGACTCAATGGTTTTCGCCGTTGCCGAGCTCGGTATTTGGCGATCAAAGGACTACGGGGGAACATGGGAGGGGCTAAGTACGGGCGCGTTGCATCGGACCTATATGGCTGTGGCCACCGTGAGACACCGGACCGCCGATACGTTGTTTATATTCTGCGCTAGCAATGGTGACGGTATCTATCGGTCATCTGATGATGGCGACACGTGGCAGCCGGTGAATAACGGTGTATCGCAAAAAGGTGTGCTGGTCGTTCGCGTCAACGGATTCCTTTCTCTTTGCGGGAGTCCCCAGGGTAGGGAATAATCAAAAGGGATGCATCTATCGAACTGCCAACTACGGTATGAATTGGACCTCAGTCACGAACGGCATGACGGACACGAACGTGACCAGTCTCGTCTCCACCCCCTTCGGCATTATCGCCGGCACCTGGTCCGGCCCATATATTTCTATCGATCACGGCGATCACTGGCAACCGGTCGGTAACGGCCTCGGAAACGATACCATCCTATCTCCCTGGCGTCGCATGGCACCGCGGTTTTTGCAGGGACCAGGGATGGCGTGTTTCTCTCCATCGATAGCTGTAGAAACTGGCAGGAAATCAACGACGGGCTGCCTCAACGATCGTGGGTGTATGAACTGGCGTGTTCCCCCACAATGCTCTATTCTTTCCCCTGGACGGAAATAGGTGAAACAGGGTTGTGGATGAGGCCGATCTCGGAAGTCGTCGCCGTCGGGCGGGATCAGGCAGAGCTGCCGAACCGGATCCGCCTCGAGCTCAGAACTTTCCGAATCCGTTTAACTCCACCACCCTAATCAGGTATTCCGTCGCTGCGCGGACGACGATCACGATTCGAATTTCCGATGTTCTGGGACGGAATGTGATAACACTTCTTCATGAGTTGGGGCAGCCTGGAGAGCATCAGCTTCCGTGGAGCGCGGAGGGGCTGCCCGGCGGAATCTACTTCTGCCGCCTGGAAGCCGACGGATACGTGCAGGGAAGGAAGTTGCTGCTTATCCGGTGACCGAATCTTCATCCCTTGTTATAGGCGGAATGATGAGCCGGTTTCATCGACGCCATCGGAGGCGCATCAGAAGGGAGAACAGGTTCAGAGACCCCGGGCGGGCTTCCGGGTGATCGAAATGTGGTTGATCGAGTTAGTGAGCTGCAGAGAGCGTACCCATCCCCTCCCGCTCCGACAAGAGCGACGCCAAGCTCCTCTCGATCGCCCTCGGGGTGATCATGAGCGAGCGCGGAGAACAGCGGGAAGATTGAGCGGCGCGGCGGTTGCACGCCGCGCCCGCGGGAGGATCAGGAGGAAAGCCCGGGCCTGCCGGCGGTGACGACGAGGTCGGGCGAGCCGGCCGGGTCGAACATTCCCATGCGCGAGGTCCCCGAATGCGATGACATCCGTGAACCCCGCGGCGGCGCAGGCGGCTTCCAGCATCGGTCGCGTCAGCGGCCGGAGCGTCACCGAATCCATCTCCCGCCCCTCGTGATCGTGAACGTCACCGTTTCGCCGTTGTAGGCGTACCTGCGTTCAAACGTCATCCCGCCCGCCTCACGCTTCCCGAGCAGTTCCTTTTTTTCGGACAGGATCCGGTCGTAGTTCAGGATCTGGACGACGAGAACGCCCCCTGGCCGCAGGACCGACCGGAAGTTCAGGAGCGCTTCGCCGAGGAGGGCATCGCTCAATAAATGAACGAGCGAATTCCCGAGGCAAAACACCGCGTCGAACGGTCCCGGGGATCCGGATACGCCCTCGATGATCGAGGAAATTTCCGAAAACCCGCCCGTATGGAGGGTGACCGTGGAACTGAGGCGCCGGGCGTTCTCCCGCGCGCGTTCAATCATCGCGGGAGAGGCGTCGACGCCGGCCACGGTCACCCCGAGCCGGGAGAGGAGAATTGAATGAAAGCCCGTGCCGCACCCCGCGTCGAGGGCGGACCGGATAGCGAATTTCGAGACGATGGCTTCGAACCAGGGCCGCTCCTTCGCGAAGCGGTCGTCGAAGGAGGTCATCAGGTCGTAGTCGGGGGCGAGGGCGTCGTAGAAGCGCCGGACGTCGCCCGTTCCCCCGGCCGCTGTGCCGTCGTCAGTCATTGGGCCCGTACTCCGGCACCTGTCCGCGCGCGTGCTCGTAGAGCGGCGAGTCGAGGTTCTTGAACCGGAAGAGGTACTCTTCTCTGGTCATCCCGTTCTGCCACATCCCGGCGATCATCGCCATCCCTGTTATTGCGACGAACACCCCCACGACCAGCAGGCCGAACGCCCAGTTCCGCGCGTAGCGCTCGGAGTGCGCGGCCTTCATCCCGAGCGTGTCCTTCACCGGGCAGACCTCGACGCACTCGAGGCAGCCGCTGCACTCGTCGCTGATCACCCGCTTCGCGGTGTGGACATTGATCGCCGCCGGGCACGCCTTCGTGCAGAGCTCGCAGTCGATGCAGGTCGCCGCCTTGCGCTCGATCTTGAGCGGCGAGAACCAGGAGATCGCCCCGAGGAGCGCGCCGTAGGGGCAGAGGTAGCGGCACCAGAAGTTCTTGATGACGACCGAGAGCCCCATCAGGATGAGTATCGTCCAGAGCGCGAACCCGGAGATCTGCGCGAAGAAGTAATACATCTTCACGTCGGCCATCTTGTTGTAGGGGCTGTAGATGAACTGTTTGAGCGATCCGGCGTCCATCGCGAGGACCGACCACATGAAAAACAGCAGGAGGAGGTACTTGAGCGAACGGAGCGGGTAGTCGATCCAGCGGTTCACCGTGAGGTTGCCCCCGAAGACCTTCGCCCCGAGCTTCCAGAGCGATTCGCTGATCGTCCCCACCGGGCACATCCAGCTGCAGAACGACTTCTTGAGGAGCCATCCCGTCGCGAGGATGGCGACGAAGATGAAGAGCCCCGAGGGGTGGACCTCGTTCAGGAAACCGGTCCTGGCCCAGTAGCTTAAGCTGATCAGCGCGCTGATCGGCAGGAAGCCCTCGGCCCCCGGGGGGCGGGACGTGAATTCCGCGGCACCGCCCGACTCGGCCCACGTGACGAACAGGTAGAACTCGACGCCGATCCAGACGCACAATGCGATAAATGCCATCTGGACGGTCGACCTGAGGAACTGCGAGTCGTGCTTCAGCCTCAGCAGGAGGCGCCTGAACGGGTTCGGCTCGGCCCGGTAGTCGATCCTGGGCCGGCGGAGTTCGGGGGGGAGTTTCTTGATTTTTGGCCGGGCGGCGGTCCGCCCGCTGTCGGGTTTCGATGACGTCAAGAACATTTCGTGCCTTTGTCGATGATCGGTGCAATGATGACCGGCCCGGTGACGGGGCCGCGGACCCGGGCGTGCGGCCCGGGTCCGTCCCGCTATCCTATCTGCCGTACCGCTGGAGCGCCTTCATGTAGTTCGCCCGCTCGAACGCCGCCGGGTCGGCGACCGATTTCTGGCTCATGCTCCCCTTCATCTGCGAGACGGAGAGGTACTCGTGCTCGAGCATCCACTGCTCCACGTCGGCGAGCACCTTCGTGATGTGCGAGGGTCCGTTCTTCAACAACGCCGAACACATCATCGTGACGTCCGCCCCCGCCATCAGCATCTTGATCACGTCCTCGGCGGTGTGGACCCCGCTCGTCGCCGCGAGGCTGGCGCGGATCCGTCCGTGCAGGATGGCGACCCAGCGCAAGGGGAGCCGCATCGCCTGGGGGGTGCTCAGGATGACGTTCGGCATGATCTCGAGGTTGTCGAGGTCGATGTCCGGCTGGTAGAAACGGTTGAACAGCACGAGCCCGTCCACGCCCGCGTGGTCGAGACGTTTCGCCATGTTGCCGAGGGAGCTGAAAAACGGGCTCAGCTTCATTGCGACGGGGATCGTCACGGCGCGCTTGACGGCGTGCAGCACCTCGGCGTACCGGTCCTCGACGTCCCCAGCCGGGATGTCCGCGTCGGTGGAGATGTAGTAGACGTTTAGCTCGAGGGCGTCGGCGCCCGCCTGCTGGATCTTCCTTGCGTAATCGGTCCATCCGCCGGCAGTGATGCCGTTGAGGCTGCCGATGATCGGTATCGAGAGCGATTCCTTCGCCTTGCGGACCAGTTCGACGTACTCCACGGGCCCGAGGTTGTACTCCCCGACTTCCGGGAAGTAGGTCAGCGACTCGGCGAAGCTCTCCGTCCCGTACGAGAGGTAGTGCGAGAGCTCCGCGGTGTCGTGGGCGATCTGCTCCTCGAAGAGCGAATACATCACGATGGCCGACGCCCCCGCGTCCTCCAGCCGCTTCATCCCGTCGAGCGTGTGCGAGAGGGGACCGGCCGAGGGGACGATCGGGTTTTTTAATTTCAGTCCGAGGTATTTTGTCGAAAGGTCCATAAGGATATCGTCTGGAAGTTAGTCGTTTTCAGCTGCTTGCGCCGTCGCGGCAGGCTGCCGTCCGGCCGCCCCGCCCGTTCCCGCGCCGCCGCCGTTCGAAGGGTGCTCCTTCGCCATCAGTTCGAGCGCGGCCCAACGTGTGTTGATGTCTTCCTGCGCGAGGGCTGCGAGCTTCTTCGCCGCGTCGGGATGGCTCTTCCCGAGCATCTTGTAGCGGGTTTCGAGGTTCGAGAAGTCGGTGAACCGGAGCTTCGGCGGCTTCGAGTCGAGCTTGAAGGGGTTCTCGCCCTTCGTCGCCAGCAGCGGATTGTAACGATAGATGGGCCAGTACCCGCTCTCCATCGCCACCTTCTGGTTGGTCATCCCCTTCGCCATGTCGATGCCGTGCGCGATGCAGTGGCTGTACGCGATGATGATCGACGGGCCGTCGTACGCCTCGGCCTCGATGAACGCCCTGACCGTCTGGCTGTCGTTCGCCCCCATCGCCACCTGCGCGACGTAGACGTTGCCGTAGCTCATCGCCATGCATCCCGAGGTCCTTCTTCGGCGTTCGGCTTGCCGCCGGCGGCGAACTTCGCGACCGCCGAGCGGGGCGTGGACTTCGACATCTGGCCGCCGGTGTTCGAATAGACCTCGGTGTCGAGGACCAGGATGTTGACGTTCTTGCCCGACGCGAGCACGTGGTCGAGGCCGCCGTAGCCGATGTCGTACGCCCAGCCGTCGCCGCCCATGATCCAGACGCTCTTCTTCACGAGCATGTCGGCGAGGCTCAGGAGCTGGCGTCGCCTCCGGCGATCCGTTCCCCTTCAGCTTTTCCTTCAGCTGGGCGACCCTGTGCCGCTGGTCGTGGATCCCCGCCTCGTCCGTTTGGTCGGCGGCGAGGATGTCGCCGGCGAGATTGTCGCCGATCTGCGATCGGAGTTTTTCCACCAGCTCGCGGGCCATCGACGCGTGCTTGTCGACGGTCAGCCGCATCCCCATCCCGAACTCCGCGTTGTCCTCGAAGAGCGAATTCGACCAGGCCGGTCCGCGGCCCGCCCCGTCCTTCGTCCACGGGGTCGTGGGAAGGTTCCCGCCGTAGATCGACGAGCAGCCCGTGGCGTTCGCCACGAGCATCCGGTCGCCGAAGAGCTGCGAGGCAAGTTTCACGTACGGCGTTTCGCCGCAACCCGAGCAGGCGCCGGAGTATTCGAAGAGCGGCTGGAAGAACTGCGAGCCCTTCACCGTGTCGGGTTTGAGCTCCCGGCGGTCGGCCTCGGGGATCGCGAGGAAGAAGTCGTAGTTCGCCCGCTCGGCCTCCCGCAACGGCATCTGCGGCTTCATGTTGATCGCCTTCAGGCGGGTCTCCGACTTGTTCTTCGCCGGGCAGTACTCGACGCAGAGCGAACAGCCCGTGCAATCCTCGGGCGCCACCTGGACGGTGTATTTCTTCCCCTTGTGCTCGGGGCCCTTGAACTCGAAGGACTTGAATGTCGCCGGGGCGCCGTTGAGCGACGCCGGGTCGTAGACCTTCACCCTGATCGCGGCGTGCGGGCAGACGAGGGCGCACTTGTTGCACTGGATGCAGACCGCCTCGTCCCAGACCGGGATCTCGAGGGCGATGTTCCGTTTCTCCCACTGCGCGGTGCCGGTCGGGTAGGTGCCGTCGACCGGGAAGGCGCTCACCGGGAGCGAGTCGCCGTCTCCGGCGATGATCGGGGCGGTGACGGCCCGGACGAAGTCCGGGGCCGCGGCGCTGACCGTCGGCGGGAATTCCACCGTGCTCGTGACCTTCCCCGGTTCCTTCACATCGTGGAGGTTCGCGAGGGTGTCGTCGACCGCCTTGAAGTTCTGTTTCACGATCGCCTCGCCCTTCTTGCCGTACGATTTCTCGATCGATTTCTTGATGGCCGCGATCGCCTCGTCCTTCGGGAGGACCTTCGAGAGGGCGAAGAAGCAGGTCTGCATCACCGTGTTGATACGCGACCCCATCCCGTTCTCGCGGGCGACCTTGTACGCGTCGACGACGTAGAGGTCGAGCTTCTTCCTGACGATCTCCTCCTGGACCGGCTTCGGCAGCTCGTTCCACACCTCGCCCGCGCCGTAGATGCTGTTGAGGAGGAAGGTCGCCCCGGGGGCGGCGTACTTCAGCATGTTGACCTTCTCGAGGAAGAACCACTGGTGGCACGCGATGAAATTCGCCTGGTCGACCAGGTACGGGGCGTGGATCGGCGTGGGGCCGAAGCGCAGGTGGGAGGTCGTCGTCGATCCGGACTTCTTCGAGTCGTACACGAAGAACCCCTGCGCGTAGAGGTCGGTGTCCTCGCCGATGATCTTGATGGAGTTCTTGTTGGCGCTCACCGTCCCGTCGGCGCCGAGGCCGTAGAACAGCGCGCGGATGGTCTTTTCGGATTCGATGGTGAAGAGCGGGTCCCAGGGGAGGCTCAGGTTCGTGACGTCGTCGTCGATCCCGACGGTGAAACCCGCCTTCGGCGATTCCGACTCGAGGTTGTCGAACACCGCCTTGACCATCGCCGGGGTGAATTCCTTCGACGAGAGTCCGTACCGGCCGCCGATGACCTTCGGGAACGACTGTCATCGGAAGAGTGCCGGCCATGTAGGCCTCGCTCACCGCGGCGACGGTGTCGAGGTAGAGCGGCTCGCCGGAGCTCCCCGGCTCCTTCGCGCGGTCGAGCACGGCGATGTTGCGCACCGTCTTCGGGAGGGCGGCGATGAACCGCCCGGCGTCGAACGGCCGGTAGAGGCGGACCTTCAGGAGGCCGACCTTCCGGCCCTTTGCGTTGAGGAAATCGACGGTGTCGTCGGCCGTCTCGCAGCCTGACCCCATCATGATGATGACCGACTCGGCGTCCGGCGGGCCGGAGTATTCGTAGAGTTTGTACGAACGGCCCGTGATGCGGGCGAACTTCTCCATCTGACGTTCGAAGATCTCCGGGGCGCGGAGGTAATAGCGCGTTGGCCGCCTCGCGCGACTGGAAGAAGACGTCGGGGTTCTGCGCGGTACCGCGCATCACCGGCCGGTCGGGGCTGAGGGCCCTGGCCCGGTGCTCATAGACCAGCCGGTCGTCGATCATCTGCCGGAGCTCCGCGTCGGTGAGCTCCTCGATCTTGGCGAGCTCGTGCGACGTCCGGAAGCCGTCGAAGAAATGCACGACCGGGATCCGCGATTCGAGCGTCGCCGCGTGGGCGATCGCGGCGAAGTCCATCACCTCCTGCACCGAATTCGACGACAGGAACGCGAACCCCGTGTTCCTGGCCGTCATCACGTCGCTGTGGTCGCCGAAGATCGACAGCGCGTGGGTCGCGACCGCCCTCGCCGCCACGTGGAAGACCGTCGGGGTCAACTCGCCGGCGATCTTGAACATGTTCGGCAGCATGAGCAGGAGGCCCTGCGACGAGGTGAACGTCGTCGACATCGCCCCGGCCTGCAGGGCCCCGTGGACCGCGCCAGCCGCGCCGCCCTCGCTCTGCATCTCCGTCACCGACGGGATCGTCCCCCAGAGGTTCGTTTTACCGACGGACGCCCATTCGTCGGAGAGCTCCCCCATCCCGGAGGAGGGGGTGATCGGGTAGATGGCGATGATTTCGCTGAGTTTGAACGCGATGGCGGCAGCGGCTTCGTTGCCGTCGATCGTGGTCATCGTATGCTTCGGTTTCTGGCTCATGGACTCTCGCTGTTCCGCGCTGTGGTTGAATGGATTACATTTTCTCGAATTTGGCCTTCACCGTCTTGCACACCGGGCATTCCTCCGTCGCGTCCGAGGTGATGATGTAGCCGCACCCCGGGCAGACCAGGTATTTCGTCCCGATGCTGCCCGCCTTGTCCTGCGCCTCCCTCAGGAGCTGGACGTGACGCTCCTCGACGGCGTGGATCATCGTAAAATGGTCGACCCCCTCCTGGAAGTTCTCCTGTCCCGCGGTCCGGGCCAGGTTCGGGTACATCGAACCGTACTCGAGCTCCTCGAAGCTCAACGCCATCTTGACGGTCTGCATCGTCGTTCCGACGACGATCGAATCGTACGTCACCTGGGCCGGCTCGATGCTGTTTTTGCGCATCATGGCGGTATGCAGCGCGGCGTGGATCCCCTCGGAACGTTCGAGGGCCTTGTAGAGGGCGGCGATCCCTTTGTACTTCTCCTTTCCCGCGCGGGTGCTGAAAAGGCCGTACATGCGCGATTGTTTCTTCTCCCGGGCGTAAGCCGTCTGGAGGTTGTCGACGCTCACCAGGACCGGTTTTTCCTCCTTCGGTTTCGATTCCTTTTGGCAGCCCTGAGTCGCGGCGAGGAGAAACACGCCGACACAGAGAAGGACGAGCCGCAAGACTGATGTTCGCGATGATCGGATTGACGGGTGTTTCATGGTGTTCGCTCCTTTCTGGTGGTCCGGGAGAAAGCGTACGATCGATGTCCGTAACAGTATTACGCAAGATTCATTCCAGAGAATCCCTGCCCGAACCGCCCTGTAAATCATCATTTCGGGTATAAAATCCAGCCGTTTTCTCATTTATGAGATGGTTTTCGGCGTTCCCGGAGGGTCGGTGATAAATCGCCCCGACCCTCCGATTCAAGCTGGAAACGCGGCTTCCACAGGTGAAAAGGTGGTCGCCCCATTTATCATTCTTGATAGAAAAACCCGAAAATTTCCATGGTTTCACCGAATTTGGTGGGAAACCGACGACCTCCGGCTGGCATAATAATTGACCGTTATATAATCGAAATGTGACCCGAAAACCGCTATCCGTTGAAACCGATATGCCGATCAACATTGGAATCCTGAAGGAAGACCACGCGCGGGAACGCCGCGTGGCATTGACTCCCGCCGGAGCCCAGGCCCTTGTGAGCGAGGGCTGCTCCGTGTTCGTCGAAAAGGGAGCCGGCATCGCGTCCCGGTTTCTCGACGATGAATTCCAGGCGGTCGGGGCCCAGACGGTCTACACCAGGGACGAGGTGTTCGGCAGGTCGGACGTCGTCCTGAAAATATCCTCTCCCACCGCCGAGGATTGCAACCATCTCCACCCGGGGCAGGTCTTTTTTTCGTTCCTCCACCTCGGCGTCGTCAAGACGGCCATCATCGGGGAATTCCTCAACAAGAAAATCTGCACGATCGGCTACGAGCTGATCGAGGACGACAACGGAGAGCTTCCGATCCTCACGGCGATGAGCGAGATCGCCGGGCATATGTGCACACAGATCGCGGCGCGGTTCCTCGAGAGCTCCAACAACGGCCGCGGCATCGTGATGGGCGGCGTCACCGGAATACCGCCGGCCACCGTCGTCATCCTGGGGGCGGGCAACGTGGGCAGGGCCGCCGCGAGGATGGCCCTCGGCGCGGGCGCGGAAGTCATCGTGCTCGACAGGGACCTGAGCCGGCTCCGGACGATCGCGTCGCAGAACGAGTACCGGATCGTGACGGCCCTCGTCAACAAGTACAACCTCAGGAAGGCGCTCCGGTTCGCCGACGTCGTGATCGGCGCGGTCCTGATCAAGGGCGAAAAAACCCCGCACATCGTCACCGAGGAAATGGTGATGGAAATGAAACCCGGATCGATCGTGATCGACATCTCCATCGACCAGGGGGGCTGCTTCGAAACGAGCCGGCCCACGACGCTCGAAAACCCGTCGTTCGTCCGGCACAACGTCATCCACTACTGTGTCCCCAACATTCCGGCCATGGCGGCGCGCTCGGCGAGTTACGGCCTGACGAACGCGCTGCTCCCGTACCTCACGGACATGGCGCGGCTCGGCATCGCGCGCGCGATCGTCGACAACCACGGCCTGGCCCGCGGCGTCTACACGCACGAGGGAGTCTGCACGAATCCCGCGGTCGCCCGCAGGTTCGAACTGGAATACGGTCATGTCGGATCAAGACTGAATTAGGACCCCAATGCATTGGCTCGAACGGTATAAAGCGAAACTCAAGACACCCCGGGAAGCCGTACAACTGATCGCCTCCGGCCAGCGCGTCTACGTCCATCCGGGCTGCGCGGTGCCCGGAAGTGCTCGTCAACGCGATGAGCGAACGCTACCTCGAACTGGAGGACGTGGAGGTCATCCACCTCCTGACGGTGGGCAAGGCCGCCTACTCGGTTCCCGAGATGGAAGGCCACTTCCGGCACAACGCCGTCTTCATCGGCGCGAACGTGCGGAAGGCGGTCAACGAGGGGAGGGCGGACTTCACGCCGGTCTTTCTGAGCGAGATCCCCGGCCTCTTCTACCGGGGGATCCTCCCGATCGACGTCGCGCTCATCCACGTCTCCCCGCCCGACGAACACGGTTTCTGCAGCCTCGGGGTCGGGGCGGATTGCACGAAGCCCGCGACCGAGGTCGCGAAGATCATCATCGCGCAGGTCAATCCCCAGATGCCGCGGACCCTCGGCGACTGCTTCATCCACGTGGACAAGCTCACCTGCTGCGTCGAGGTCGACGTCCCCCTGAAGGAGCTCCCGCAGGTGGACGCGAACGTTACCCCCGAGGAAGCGCTGGTGTACGATAAAATCGGCAGGAATATTTCCGAGCTGATCGAGAACGGTTCCACCCTCCAGCTCGGCATCGGAGCCATTCCGGACGCCGTGTCCTGAGGTATCCTCCATACGAAGAAGGACCTCGGCATCCACACCGAGATGTTCGCCGACGGGGTCATCAAACTGGTCGAGGAGGGCGTCATCACCAACGAAAAGAAGACGCTGCACCCCGGCAAGATCATCGTGTCGTTCGTTCTCGGAAGCAGGCCCCTGTTCGATTTCATCGACAACAATCCGGTCATCGAGTTCCACCCGTCCCACTACGTGAACGATCCGTTCATCATCGCCCAGAACGCCAAGATGGTCGCCATCAACTCGGCCATCGAGGTGGACCTCACGGGCCAGGTGTGCGCGGATTCGATCGGGCACTACTTCTACAGCGGTTTCGGCGGACAGGTCGACTTCATCCGCGGCGCCGCCAGGAGCAAGGGGGGAAAGCCGATCATCGCCCTGCCGTCGACGGCCAAACAGGGGACCCTCACCAGAATCACCACGCGGCTCGCCGAAGGCGCGGGCGTCACCACCTCCCGCGGGGACGTCCACTATGTCGTCACGGAGTACGGCGTAGCCGACCTGTACGGGAGAACCATCCGGGAGCGGGTGCGCGCTCTCATCGGGATTGCGCATCCCTCGTTCAGGGAAGAACTGGAACGGTTCGCGTACGAACACAAATACATGACAGCCGATGAGAAGGAAATCGCATGACTATGATAAGGACACAGGAAGCTCTTGACTATCACTCGTCGGGCCGGCCGGGTAAAATCGAGATCACCCCGACGAAAGCCTGCGCGACGCAGCGCGACCTCGCGCTGGCGTACACCCCGGGCGTCGCCGAACCGTGCAAGCGGATCGCGGCCAACGCCGAGGACGCATACCTCTACACGACGAAGGGGAACCTGGTGGCGGTGGTCAGCAACGGCACCGCCGTGCTCGGCCTCGGCAACATCGGCGCGGTCGCCGGGAAACCGGTGATGGAGGGGAAGGGCCTCCTCTTCAAGCGGTTCGCCGACATCGACGTGTTCGACATCGAGCTCAATTCGCTCGACCCGAAGGAGATCATCAGGGCGGTCCAGATGCTCGAGCCGACCTTCGGCGGGATCAACCTCGAGGACATCAAGGCCCCGGAGTGCTTCGAGATCGAGGAAACGCTCAAGAAAACGATGAACATCCCGGTCTTCCACGACGACCAGCACGGCACGGCCATCATCAGCGGCGCCGCCCTGGTCAACGCCCTCGAGCTCGTCGGGAAGAAGATCGGCGACGTGAAGGTGGTCTTCAGCGGCGCCGGCGCGGCGGGGATCGCCTGCGCCAGGTTCTACGAGCGCCTCGGCGTCCGCCACGACAACATCCTGATGGTGGACTCGGTGGGCGTCGTCCACCGCGGCAGGACGAAGGGGATGAACCCCTACAAGGAGTTCTTCGCCGCCGACACCGAACGCCCGGTCGCTCGCCGACGCCATGCGCGGCGCGGACGTCTTCTGCGGCGTTTCGTCGGCCGACATCGTCACCCGCGAGATGGTGAAGTCGATGGCGGACAACCCGATCGTCTTCGCGATGGCCAACCCCGACCCGGAAATCAGGTACGACGAGGCCATCGCCGCCCGCGGCGACGTCATCATGGCCACGGGCCGGTCGGACTACCCGAACCAGGTCAACAACGTGCTCGGCTTCCCCTACATCTTCCGCGGCGCGCTCGACGTCAGGGCCAGCGCCATCAACGACGAGATGAAGGTCGCCGCGGCGAAGGCGCTCGCCTCCCTCGCCAAGGAGCCGGTCCCGGACGCGGTCCAGCGCGCCTACGGCGGCAAGAAGATCGAGTTCGGCCGCGAATACATCATTCCCGAAGCCGTTCGACGTGCGGGTCCTCCTCCAGGAGGCGACGGCGGTGGCGCGAGCCGCGATGGAAACCGGCGTCGCCAAGACGCCGATCCAGGATTTCGAGGAGTACCGCGACCGGCTGGAAGCGCGCCTCGGCAAGGGGCGCGAGGTGATGCGCTTCTTCGTCCACAAGGCGCAGGTCGCGCCGAAGCGCATCGTGTTCCCGGAGGGCGAGGAGGAGAAGATCCTCCAGGCGGCGCAGATCATCGTGGACGAGAAGATCGCGCAGCCGATCCTCCTCGGCAGCAGGACGCTCATCCGCCAGAAGGCCAGCCACCTCGGGCTCGACCTCGAGGGCCGCGGCGTGGAAATCATCAACCCCTCCAAGGCCCCGAAATTCGAGAGCTACGTCGCCGCGTATTACCAGGCGCGGCACCGCAAGGGCGTGACGAAGTTCGACGCCGAGCGGCACGTCAAGATGCACAACATCTACGGCATGCTGAGCGTCGCCGCCGGGGACGCGGACGGCCTGATCTCGGGCCTGACGCAGCACTACCCGGGAACGGTCAAGCCCGCCCTCCAGATCATCGGGAAGAGGGACGGGGTCAACAAGATCGCCGGCCTCTACATGATGGTCCTGAAGAACAAGACGGTCTTCATCGCCGACGCCACGGTCAACATCGAGCCGACCGCGGAGGACCTCTGCGAGATCGCGATGCTGGCCGCGGACCACGTCGAGAAGCTCGACATCGAGCCGCAGGTCGCGATGCTCTCGTTCAGCAACTTCGGGAGCTCCGACCACCCGCTGGTCCTGAAGGTCCGGAAGGCGGTGGAGCTGCTGAAGAGCAGGGCCCCCGGCCTCAAGGTGGACGGCGAGATGCAGGCCGACACGGCCGTTTCGCCCGACATCCTGTCGGAGGTCTATCCGTTCAGCACGCTGAAGAAGGGGGCCAACGTCCTGATCTGCCCGGACCTGACTTCGGCGAACATCGCCTACAAGCTCCTCGCCCACCTGGGCGGAATGACGGCGGTCGGGCCGATCCTTCTCGGGATCAGGAAACCGGTCTACCTCCTCCAGCCGGGGAACGACGTGAGCGACATCGTCAACATCACGGCCATGGCGGTGTACGAGGCCCAGAGCGTCAGGTCCCAGGCGTCGGCGTCGAAACAGGAACGCCCGGCCCTCGTGGAAACACACTGATAACACGGAAACCACAATGAAAGTCAATGTTTTCGGATTGCCCGGAATGAAGTCGCAGCAGGCGCTGATCAACGTGACTGCTGCCGTGACCGCGATCGATCCCTCGATCGGGGTGGCATGGATCTCGGACGCCAACGAAATGCTGGAGTACGGGGTCGCAAGGACGCCGACGGTCATGGTGGACGAGCGCATCAATTTCGAGGGGAGAATTCCGAGCATCCATGAAATCACCACCTGGATTCAGGCGGGACAGCTGATGGAAGTGGACGCCTGACGGCCCGCCCCCCCCGCAAGGGGGGGCGTCCCGCCGGGCGCTGTTTCCCGACGCGGAGTCTCCTTCGCCTGATATCGATATCAACGCCGTCCCGGCGACGGGCGGTGCGGTGAAATCGAAAGGAGGTTGATCGAAATGCGCACACGATCGGGCATGATCGCAGTGGCGGTTCTTCTGGGCGCGATGGCCGCCGGGGCCGGGGCCCAGACGATCAAAGCCCACGTTCTACGGATACAGGGGTGACACCCAGGATCTGGACCGACGAGATCGCGATCGAAAAGGGAAAGATCGAGGACAACATCGACGGGACCGGGGCCAATCCCGACCGGGAGGCGACGACGTACCCCGGGACGACGACGGGCGAAATCTTCTCCGAAACGGCGAAAGGCCTGAAGTGTCACCGTGTCGTCGTCAAGGGGGAGTATATCAACATCTACGACGGCGAAGGGATGACGGGGATGGTGCTGGTGGAAGATCCCCCGCTGGTCTTCGATCCGACGATCCCCTCGCACTACGGGATGCTCCTGGAACGGTACAGCGCGGCGCGGGGCGGCGTGCAGAAAATTTCGGTGATCATCCCCGAGAAAGGGGATTACTGCAAGATCGAAATCAGCCCCCGCCCGGCGGTCTCCATTCCGCTCGGCGAAACACAGAAAGAGTCGAAGGTCTACCAGTTCCGGCTGGAGTACAACCAGTATGTCACGGTCTGGACGCTGGACAACGCAGTCGCGGCCGTCTACGTTCCAGCTAGGGACGAAAGCATGGTGGACGCGACGTACCCGATGCTCCACCAGAAGATCCAGATGCTGATCAAACGGTCGCTCTAAACAACGGAGAACAATCAATGGCATCAGTCAAAGGGACGATCCAGGTCGATATCGACACGTGCAAGGGGTGCGAACTCTGCATCGAGGCATGTCCCCAGGAGAGCCTTCAGCTCTCGGACAAACTCAACAGCCAGGGGTACCACTACGCGGTGCTCATCAGGGACAACTGCACCGGGTGCGAAAACTGCGCGCTTGTCTGCCCCGACGCCGTGATCACGGTCTACCGCACGCCGAAAAAGTCGGCGGCGCGAAGGACGCCCGGCGCGAAGCCGTGGCCGTCGTGACGAACGTCCGGGCGAACATGAGGATCACCGTGGACGACATTCCGGAAGGGAAGGTGGACCTGTGAGCAGCCAGAGCGAAATACGACTGATGAAAGGGAACGAGGCCCTGGCCGAAGCGGCGATCCGCGCCGGCTGCCAGGGATATTTCGGTTACCCCATCACCCCCCAGTCGGAAGTTCTCGAGTACCTCGCCGCCGAGGCGAGGCAGAGGGGGATGGTCGTGATGCAAGTGGAGAGCGAACTCGCCGCCATCAACATGGTCTACGGCGGCGGCGGGCGCGGGCGCGAGGGTGATGACCTCGTCGTCGAGCCCGGGCATCAGCCTGATGCAGGAGGGGCTCTCCTACATCGCGTGCGCCGAGCTCCCCTGCCTGGTGGTGAACGTGAACCGCGGCGGCCCCGGGCTCGGGACGATCCAGCCGGCGCAGGGCGACTACTTTCAGGCGACGAAGGGCGGCGGACACGGCGACTACCGGCTGATCGTGCTGGCGCCGGCGAGCGTCCAGGAAATGTCCGACCTGGTCTTCCTCGGCTTCGACCTCGCCGACAAGTACCGCAACCCGGTGATGATCCTGGCCGACGGGGCGCTCGGGCAGATGATGGAAAAAGTCGAGTTCCCCGATTACGATCCGAAGGACCACATACCCCCGAAACCCTGGGCGACCACCGGCAAGACGAAAGACAGGGAGCGGAACATCATCACTTCGCTCCACATCAAGCCGGAGCAGATGGAGGAGATCAACCGCCACCTGCAGAGGAAATACCGGGAGATCTCGGAGAACGAAGTCCGCTACCAGCTGGTCCACCCGGAGGACGCCGAGGTCCTCGTCGTGGCCTACGGGCTCGCGGCGCGCATCTGCCACAAGGCCGTGGAGCTCGCCAGGGGGATGGGGAAGAACGTCGGCCCTCCTCCGGCCGATCACGCTCTGGCCCTATCCGTACGAAGTGCTCGCGGGAATGCGGGATTCGCTGCGCGCCGCCCTGGTCGTTGAGATGAACGCCGGACAGATGGTGGAAGACGTCCGCCTCGGGATCGAGGGCGCGGCGCCGGTGCATTTCTACGGCAGGATGGGGGGGATCATCCCCACGCCGGAGGAGGTGCTGCGGGAAATCCTCCGGATATCGGAACACCCCGGGGACGGCGTTCCCGGATACGCGCATCGTCTGTCAACCATTGAGGAATCACGCTGATGGAAAACCCACAGGAAGCGACAATCGAAGCGGGCGTCTGCCCCGAGGGGCTGGAGCCTGTCTGGGAAAAGCCGGACACGCTCACCGGCAACCGGATGCACTACTGCCCGGGATGCGGCCACGGCGTCGTCCACAAGGTCCTCATGGAGGTCCTGGCCGAAATGGACATCCAGGACAAGACGATCGGCGTCGCGCCGGTGGGATGCTCGGTCTTCGCCTACAACTACATGAACGTCGACATGCAGGAGGCGGCCCACGGCAGGGCCGCGGCCGTCGCCACGGGCATCAAGCGGCATGCTCCCGGACAAATTCGTCTACTCCTACCAGGGGGACGGCGACCTCGCGGCGATCGGCACCGCCGAGACGATCCACGCGGCCAACCGGGGGGAGAACATCCTCGTCCTGTTCATCAACAACGGCATCTACGGCATGACGGGGGGCCAGATGGCCCCGACGACACTGCTGGGAATGAAAACGAGCACCACGCCCGCGGGCCGGGAACTGTCCACGCAGGGGTTCCCCTTCAACATCACCGCCCTCATCGCGATGCTCCCCGGGGCCTATTACGTCACCCGGCAGGCGGTGCATACGCCGGCGACGGTACGAAAAACGAAGAAGGCGATCCAGAAGGCCCTCCAGGCGCAGAAGGAGGGGAAGGGGTACTGCCTGATCGAGGTGGTGTCGAACTGCCCGTCGGGATGGAAGATGACACCGGTGGTGTCGAACGAATGGATGGAGGAGAACATGTTCCCCCATTATCCGCTCGGCGACCTGAAGGTGGACGGCGTCCTTCAAAGCGTGAAAGGATAACGACGATGACACAGGAAATTCTGATCGCGGGGTTCGGGGGACAGGGCGTGCTTTCGATGGGGATGACGCTCGCCTACGCCGGGATGATCGACGGGAAGGAAGTGTCGTGGATGCCGTCCTACGGCCCGGAAATGCGCGGCGGTACGGCCAACTGCATCGTCATCCTCTCCACCGAGCCGATCAGCTCGCCCATCGTCACGACCTTCGACACCGTCGTGGCCCTGAACCAGCCTTCCCTCGACAAGTTCGAGATGAGCGTGAGGAAAGGCGGCACCCTCATCTACGAGAAGAGCGCGATGATCCGCCCGCCGACCCGGACCGACATCTCGCTGCTGCCGGTGGACGCGGCGCACGAGTCGGAGGGACTCAAGAACAAGAAAGTCGCCAACATGATCATGGTCGGCGCGTTCCTCGGGACCTGCGAGGCCGTCCGGGTGGAATCGGTCATGAAGGCGCTCGAAAAGGTCCTCCCCGAACGGTACCATCATCTCATCCCGGTCAACATGCAGGCCGTCGAGCTGGGACAATCACTGGTCGCACATTTCGCTCATTCATAAGGACATCCATATGACGAACAAAGACAAGCTCTGCCCCCGGACCTGCCGCGAAACCTGCACGGCCATCGAGACCGCGCTGCAGCTCGAGCGGCAACAGATCCTCCGCTACAGCGACCTCCGCGACCAGTGCGTCTACCCCGACGTGAAAGTGATGCTCAACGAGCTGGTGATCAAGAAGGAGAAAATGATCCGGTTCCTGGAGAACATCAAGGCGGAGCTCTCCGAAAAATTCCACGTCATGGACCAGATCCGGGACGGGTTCGAGATGTAGGTCGTATCGCGCGGCCGGACCATCCACTTTTCAGGCCCGGCAGGGGGAGATCTCCTCGTGCCGGGCCCGCCTTTTCATCCCCTCCCCCTCCACCGGGGCCAACCACTGCCCGGGCCGATCCGCAGTCCCTCTTCGGCCCCCGCATCTAAAAAAAATCCTGCCGGAGCCTGGCCACGCTCTCCGGCAGGAACGCTGTTCCGCGAACCGCGGTTACTTTACGACGGCGCCCTCGCCGTTGATCTGAATCCGCGTCTTCGGGCCGGTGACCGTCGCGGGATCGAATTTCGCGCCCGTCTCGTCGGCGTGGTGCTGGCCTTCGGTGACCTGCTCGTCGATCGACATCTCCTTGACCGACACGACACCTTCCGCGCGGGCGACCTTTCCCTTGATGTCCATCGGGAACGTGATCACGCCGTCTTCCACCTTGAACCTCAGGGACTCCTTCTCGTCGGTCCCCTGGATCATGATCCAGCAGCCCATCATTTCGCAGACTTCGGTGATCTTTCCCTCGACCAGGACCCTCTTCCCGTCGAACTTTTCGGGTTCCTTCAGGATGTCGGCGATCGGCGTCGCCTGGTTGATGGTCAACGGTTTTCCGAACTCGGAGCTCCCGCATCCCGCGAGGGGAAGCGCGACAGCAATCAGGACGGCCGCGAACAGGACGGAGATTTTCATTGATGGTTCCTCTGAGAAAAGTTTGGGAAAAAAGTGGACGAAGGGAGACGCTGATCGGATAAAATAGTAAATTTCATCGTTTTTCCCAAATTACCCTGCGTCCCGTTCATGGGATCGAACCCGTTCATCCGGCCCCCGGCCCCGATCGGTAAAGCGGGAGATGTGATGCGTTCGCGTCCGCCTCGATCCATACCCGGTCGCTTAAAATTGAGGAAATCGGGTATGGGTTGGTTGGCGATCGAGGGGAAAAACCGTACATTTGACATGATCGATGCCGCCGGGGAGGGTCGCACTCGTGAAGGTCGGGGGGGTAACCCGGCGGAGGCTGGTGGAGGCCCGGGCGAACTGGTTGCATTTCATTCTATAATTAACCAACTTTCCACCGTTCCCCTCAGTACTATCTCTATCAGGGGGTTTTCGACTTTTCGACAACCTTCGGACGGTGAGTATTCCCGTGGCGGTCAGCCGCGGGATTTGTATTTGCGCAACGTTCTCTACCATTACTTTCAGGAGAGTCACGCCATGAAATTCCGCAATGGTCGTGCGATCGGTCTGACAACGGCCGTCATCGCATTCTTCGTTCCCATCCTCCTCTGGAGCCAATCCACCACCGTACAAACCGAGCAACTCATCCGCGCCTCTGACGTCATCGTCGCGGGCCGGGTCAGCGCGCTCAAATCCGAATGGAACGCCGACAAGTCGCGCATCCAGACCGTCGTAAAGATCCAGGTCGACGAGACCATGAAGGGCTCCGTCGACGGAAGGGAGCTCACGCTCGTCGTCCCGGGCGGCGAGGTCGACGGGGTCGGCGAATGGTACAGTCATTCCGTCCGTTTCAAGGACAGCGAGGACGTCGTCGTCTTCGCGAAGAAGGACAAGCAGGGGGTCATGCGCGTCACCGACGGCGAGCACGGGAAGTTCCTCGTGAAAGAGGGCAAGAAGGTCGGCGCGAAGGTCATTCCGAACGTCGGGAACCTCGATGATTTCACGGCCCAGGTGAAAAAGACCGCGAAGGCCCAGGCGGCGACCCCGGCGGACCAGTAGGGGGGCCGAAAGGACGCCACGACGCTTTTCCGGCAGAGCAGTTCACCGAATTTTTGATTTCATCACCCGTCCGCATCCATCGAAGGGTCCGCCATGAAAAAATTGATCGCATTTCTGTTCCCCCTCCTCCTGATCGTCCCGGCCGCCGCGCTCGGGCAAACCAACGTCGTCCTCCTGCCGTACGGATCGGGAGGATATAAATATCAATTCGCCCAGTCGACCTCGAGCACGATCACCTCGGGAATTTTCTATACGAACGGCTGGAATGAAAGCGGTTGCAGCAGCAACGGCGTCGCGGCGTTCGGGACGCTGAACAGCGCCGGGACCCCCCCCTGTCTGCTCAATGACGCGACCCACATCAAGACGATCTGGCCGACGACAAAGGACCTGATCGTCCGGAAACGCGTCACCGTTCCAGCAGGCGCACAGAACGTCAGGGTCAAGGTGGCGATCGACGACGGGGTCTCGGTCTGGTGGAACGGCACGAACATCTCGGGCGGCATCAGGATGAGCAACGATTGCGCCACGGAGAACGGCAATTTCATCTTCACCGTTCCCGCCGCGCTGGTCAAGACCGGCGAAAATATCCTGACGGCCCGGGGCGTGTGGGTCAACCAGAAGAATTACTTGGACATGCAGGTCCTCTGCGACCGTTCCTTCACCATCACCGCGAGCGCGGGAGCGAACGGGTCGATCTCCCCCGCGGGGGCGGTCAGCGTCCCTGCCGGCACGAACAAGGCGTTCAACATCACGGCGAATCCCGGCTACCACGTCGCGTCGATCAAGGTCGACGGCGTGACCACCAACGTCGAGACGTCGACCTCCACGCCGCCGACGTACGCGTATACCTTCCCCGCGGTAAGCGCCAACCATACCATCAGCGCCACCTTCGCATCAAACGTGTATACGATCACGGCCACCGCGGGCCTGAACGGATCGATCTCCCCGGCGGGCGCGGTGAGCGTCCCGCACGGCACGAACAAGGCGTTCAACATTACGGCGAACCCGGGCTACCACGTCGCGTCGATCACGGTCGACGGCGTGACATCGAACGTGGAGACATCCCCCTTTACGCCTCCGACCTCTTCCTACACGTTCCCGGCGGTGAACGCCAACCACACGATCAGCGCCGCCTTCGCCCTGAACGTCTATACGATCACGGCGAGTGCGGGTGCGAACGGATTGATCTCCCCTGCCGGGGCGGTGAGCGTCCCGCACGGCTCGAACCAGCCCTTTGACATCACGGCGAACCCGGGATACCACGTCGCGTCGATCACGGTCGACGGCGTGACCACGCCGATCGAGACGTCACCCTTTACCCCGCCCACCTCATCGTACAATTTCACGGCGGTGAGCGCCAACCACACGATCAGCGCGTCCTTCGCCCTGAACGTCTATACGATCACGGCGAGTGCGGGTGCGAACGGATTGATCTCCCCTGCCGGAGCGGTGAGCGTCCCGCATGGCTCGAACCAGCCCTTTGACATCACGGCGAACCCCGGGTATCACGTCGCATCGATCACGGTCGACGGCGTGACCACGCCGATCGAGACGTCGCCCTTCACCCCGCCCACCTCATCGTACAATTTCACGGCGGTGAGCGCCAACCATACGATCAGCGCGTCCTTCGACCTGAACGTCTATACGATCACGGCGACGGCGGGAGCGAACGGCGCGATCTCCCCCGTGGGCGCGGTGAGCGTCCCGCACGGTTCCAACCAGGGTTTTAACATCACGGCGGACACCGGGTACCACGTCGCGTCGATCACGGTCGATGGCGTGACCACGACGATCGAGACGTCGCCCTTCACCCCGCCGACCTCGTCGTACACGTTCCCGGCGGTCGGCGCGAACCACACCATCAGCGCCACCTTCGGCCTGAACCAGTACGCCATCACGGCGACGGCGGGGGCGAACGGCGCGATTTCACCGGCGGGGCTGGTCAACGTCCCCCACGGCGCCGACAAGTCCTTCGACATCACGGCCGATACCGGCTACCACGTGTTGTCGGTGACCATCGACGGCGTCACCACGGTCGTCGAGACGTCACTGAAAACACCTGCCGCGTATTCCACCACGTTCCCGGATGTGGCGGCCAACCATACGATCACGGCGGCGTTTGCGATCAACCAGTACACGTTCACCGCGATCGCCGATTCCAACGGGAACATCCCGCCGGAAGGCGACACGACAGTGACGCACGGGGACGAACAGTCCTACACGATCGTCGCCGACGAGGGATATCACGTCCATTCGATCACGGTTGACGGGGTCACCACGGTCGTGGCAACCTCCGCGCAGGCCCCCGCCGCATACACCTACACGTTCCCCGCCGCGACGGCCGACCACACCATCAGCGCCGCGTTCGCGATCAACGTCTACGCGGTCACGGCGTCGGCGGGCCCGAACGGATCGTTCTCGCCCGCGGGACCGATCAACGTCGAACACGGCGGTTCGGCCGCCTTCACCGCGGTCGCCGATACGCACTACCACGTCGGCACGGTACAGATCGACGCCGACCCGGCCATGAGCGTCGAGACCTCGGTTTCGACACCGCGGCAGTATGAGTATGCATTCACCGACGTGACGTCCGACCGGAGCATCGCGGCAACGTTCGCCGGCAACCAGTACGTTCTCAGCGTCCACGTCGACACCGAACCGTCGACCGGGGACACCACGGTCGGGCACGTCGTCGTCAGCCCCGAACAAGCGCTCTACGCGCCCGACGCGGACGTTACGCTCACGGCCTTCGCGGCCGACGGGCAGTATTTCGTGAAGTGGCTCATGCCGGGCGGCGCCGAACCGACGGACAACCCGATCGCGATCCAGATGAGCGACGACATGTCCATCACCGCGATCTACGCGCCGAAAACGTCCGGCACGATCGTCGTCAACACCATCGAAGATACGGTCGATCCGGACGACGGCCTGACCTCGCTGCGCGAGGCGTTCGACGAGGCGAACGGGAGCCCGGGCGACGACGAGATCAGTTTCGACATCGTGGAAGGGAGCACGCCGGGGGCAAAGGTGATCGGCCTGAATGAACCGCTGCCCCCGTTCACGGACGGCATCGTCCTCGACTTCAGCGACCTGCTCGACGGCGAGCGGGAACCCCCTGATTTCGCTCACGCCCGCCTACAACCCTGCGGACTATCCCAACAGCGACGGCATCGTGCTGAGCGGTGATTTCCAGCGCGGTGGTTACGTCCCGTCCGGCAGCATCATCCGGGGCCTGGACATCCACGGCTTCCCGGGATCGGGGATCTGCATCCACAGCGACAACAACGTCGTGCAGCTCTGCCTGATCCACGACAACGGGAGCAACGGCGTCTGCATCAGCGACGGCAACGGCAACAGCATCGGCGACACCTACGCGAGCGGCGTCCATTCGGAAGGCAACGCGATCTTCGCCAACGGCCACGACGGCGTCGCCATCTTCGAGGCGAGTGACGCCGACGAGGTCCCACCGCCCGCGAACAACGCGGTCCTGGGCAATTCGATCTACGGCAACGGCGGGCTCGGCATCGACCACGGCGATGACGGGCTCGTCACCCCCAACAGGTACCCGGGCGGGCCGACGACGCCGCTCGTCCGCCCCGGTACGGCGGACGCGGTGAACTTCCACGTCAACCACCCCTCGGTGAACATCGCGACGATCGGCGGGCGTGGACCCCTCCGTGGTCGAGGGGTACCTCCTCAGCTGGAGGAGCACGACCTTCCGGATCGAGGCGTACATGAACGACGAGTCGGACGCGTCCGGGAGCGGGGAAGGGAAGACGTTCCTCGGCGCCACGACCGTCATGACCGACGCCGATTCCGCGTACGCATGGTTCTCGATCGTTTCGGGGACGCCGCTCGAATTCGGTCAATTCGTCTCCGCGACGGCCACCGACGAGTTCGGCAACACGTCCGAATTCGCGCCCAACCTCCCGGTGGGATTCAACACAAGGATCTACGAAGCGGACGAGTACGTCGTCAACACAACGCAGTCCGGAATTCCGCTCCACTGGCCCGACGGCAGGGCGGAATTCAACCTCGCGCCGAGCGTGATCGCGAGCGGATTCCAGGCCGAGATCGAGCAGTCCTTCCAGATCTGGAACACCGAGGCGCTCCGGCCCGACCTCTCGCCCCTCGTCGAGTACACGCCCGCCGCGCCGTATCTCCCGACCGAGCAATGGGGCGGTTACCCCGACGGCGTCCACAACGTCGTATGGGTTTCGAGCAACTGGGAGGGCGTCACCGGTGCGCCCGACGGCGCGATCGCGGTCACCCGCGTGCGGTATAACGCGTTCACCGGGACGTTCACCGACGTCGACATGGCCTACGACGCCGAGCATTTCGTCTTCGGAAATTCCGGCTCCGCTCCGGCGACCGCGCATACCGAAGTCCCGGGTGAGCCGGCAGCGCGCGGCGGCCCGGCCGCCGCCGCATCCAGGCGGGGGCGGGCTCGCCCTCGCTTTCCGACGGATGCGGGATCAAGGACGTCCTTAACACGGGCACCCACGAGATCGGACACTTCGGCGGACTGGGCGACATCTACCTCCCCGGCTACATCGGCTGGGACATCCGGATGGGGAGCCACGGCGAAAATCTCACGATGTACGGCATCATCAGCGACTGCGAGACGCACGAAACAATCGCTCGAGCCGGGGGACATCAACGGCCTGGCCTATATCTATGACAACGTGCCGAAGAGCTCTCTCGACCTGGTGCTCATCTTCGACGCGACGGCCACGTTCGAATCGAACTACCACGCCTTCGGTCCTTCCAAGAACGGCGCCACCGCGCTGGTGAACAAGTTGCGGGAGAACGACCGGATCGCCGTCGTGAAGCTCCCCGATTCCGTCGTGGTCCCGCTCACCGCGGTCAACCCCGAGAACATCGGTTCGGTGATCGACAAAATCGACGCGATGACCATCGGTGGAACCGCCGCGCTCGGGACCGGGCTCGAGACCGGCCTCGATGTGCTGAACGTGCCGGCACCCAACCGGAAGACGATGATCCTCTTCGGCGCCGGCGAAGGAGATCGGCACGCCCCCGGCGCCTGAGCGTCGTGCCTTCGCTCAACGCGGCCGAAGCGACGCTCTTTACGATGAGCTTCGACGGAAGTTCCGGCCAGGACCTGGCAGCCAGCTCGCGCAACAGACCTTCGGCGACTACTACCTCGCGGCCGACACGACCATCGCGCTCATCACCCAGCACATCTGGAACGAGCTGACGGGCCTCCAGCTGATCGGCGACACGCTCCTGTTCACGGGTGAAAACGGACTCGTCTGGCAGGGCGGACTCGTCTGGCAGGGCGGACTCGTCTGGCAGGGCGGACTCGTCTGGCAGGGCGGACTCGTCTGGCAGGGCGCGGTCGATCCCGGCACGACCGTCCTCTATCCCGGCCTCGTCTGGCAGGGGAGCGATTTCATATCGTTCCTCGCGCCGCCGGGTTGCGACGTTCCGGACGGAGCATACGACCGAAAACACACTTCCGGCGTGCGTGATCACCCCGAACAACCTGCCGCAGGGATGGGAATACATCCGCGGCCCGGCGTACTCGTTCTACACGATCCCCAATCCCGCGCCCGGCGTGTGGAAGGTCCATCCGTTCGGGGCCAACACCGACCCGGAGCCGCCGGCGCCCGAGCCGGTCTCCATCAGGGTCATCTCGGAAGTGGACGTGGTCTTTAACATGACCGTCGCGAATGATTCATACAAACCGGGAGAGCTGATAGACTTCCAGGGTGCGCTGGCCGAAGGCGGCGGGCTCCTGATCACCGACCATCTCCCGAAGGGCGGCCAGCCCATCATCGATGCGTATCGTGACCGCGGACGTCTTCACGCCGGGTTCGGCGCTGCCCGAGGTCGTCACGCTGACGCACACGGGCAACGGGATCTACAGCGGCACGTTCGCCAACACGTCGGCCACCGGCACGTACACCATCGTGGCGCACGCGACGGGCCTCGTTCCGAGTTCGCAGACCCCATTTTTCCGGGAGGCCGAACAATCGGTGTACGTCGCACCGCCATTCCTGAACACGGTGATCTTCGCCCAGAACAAGGTGAGCATCGGTAAGAGTTCGGAGGTGGTGTCAGGCAACATCCTGGTGAACAGGGACGCCGCGCCCGGCGCTCCCGGCGTCGAGCTCTCGATCGGGCAGTACGCCCGGACCCCCGCCGACTATTACCTCAAGGCCGACAGGATTTCGGTGGCCGGGGGCGCGGTCGTAGGAGGCGACGTCTACTTCAATTCGCTGACGAACTCCGGGACGATCTCCGGGACCTCGTTTACCCCGCTGGAGCTCCCTGTCGGAGCGTTCCCGCCCTTCATGGACGCGGACCCCGCCGTGATGACGACGCCCGCGTTCAACGTCCCGGGCGGCACGATCGATACGCTTCCGCCGGGCACGTACGGCAACGTCACCGTCAATTCGCTGGCAATCCTGTATCTGCAGCCGGGAACCTACCACATGCGGAGCCTGAAAATCGGGCCGGGCGCGCTCTGCTCGTTCAGGGGCCCCGGAAAGTCGGAAGTCAGGATCGCGGACGGCCTCACAGTCGACAAGCTCGTGTATGTCGGCCCGGCGTACGGCAGCACTCTGACGCCCTCGGACATCGTCTTCTACGTCGCGAAGATCAACGGGAGCGGCGGCACGACCGCGATCGGCATGGTCGGCGGCGGGGAGGGGGTCTCGTCGTCGGGCGGTTCCGGCTCAACCGGATCTCCCTACGCGGTGACCGTCGGGTCTCTGGCGATCCTGGCCGCAAACGTCGTCGCGCCGAACGGCACCATCATGCTGAACTCGTTCACCTACTCGGTGGGCGCGTTCTTCGGGAATGAGGTGATCGTCGGACCCAACGCGAAGGTCGCGCTCGGGTCGGCGTTCGACGAGTCGGTGCCGAGGAGCGCCCCGACACCCGACGGCGAGGAGGGCGGAGACGACATTGCCGCGGAACTCCCTGTCGAATTCGGGCTGTCGCAGAACTACCCGAACCCCTTCAATCCCACGACCGTGATCCGGTTCGCGCTGCCGGAGGCCGCTTCGGTGAGCCTGGTCGTCTACAATACGTTCGGCGAGGAGGTCGCCCGCCTCGTGGACGGCGAGCGTCCCGCAGGGTACCACGAGGTATCGTGGAACGGCAGGAATATGTCCGGATCGCAGGTGGCGACAGGGGTCTATTTCTACCGGATCAACGCCGGCACCTTCCAGAGCGTCCGGAAGATGGTCTTCATGAAATAGGACTCGCAAGAGAAGATAAAACTTCTTACCTTTCGGGCTGCCGCGGGGATCCCCCCGCGACAGCCCTTTTTTTCTTATTTTCCCCTGATGCCGATCGGTTTCACCGATATGCGGGTCATCCGTCGATCATGTACCACACCCCTGACCGTGTGGCCGACAGCGTTGTGCGTCGTCCTTCTCGCGGCGTCGGCCGGCCTGGTTCCGGCGTTCTCACAGGAGGCGATACCCTTCGAGCATCTCACCGTCACCCAGGGGCTTTCGCAGGGGAGCGTCAATTGCATCTTCCAGGACAGTTACGGGTTCCTCTGGTTCGGCACGCAGGACGGGCTCAACCGGTTCGACGGGTACAAGTTCGACGTATTCAAGAGCGACCCCGCGGACTCGACCACCCTCAGCGATAAATTCATCGTCCTCATCGCCGAGGACTCTGCCAGGACCCTCTGGATCGGCACGCTCAACACCCCCGACGTCCTCAACCGCTTCGATCGCGCGACCGAATCGTTCGCCCGCGTGCCCCGCGACAGCGTCGACCTCTCCACCGCGCGGACGGGCTCGGCGTTTCCGTCCTACACCGACCCCGCCGGTTTCCGGTGGTCGGGGTCAGGCTCGAGGGGGGGCGGGCTGACGCGCGCGGAACTCCGCGGCGGGAAGACGACCGTCTTCAGGCACGACGCGGCCGACGCGTCGAGCCTCGCCGACGACAGGGTCTATTCCGTCGTCGCCGACAGGTCGGGCACGATCTGGGTCGGGACGAGGGGGGGACTCGACCGGTTCGACCGGAAAACGGAAACATTCACGCACTTCCGCCACGAGGACGGAAAGCCGGGGAGCCTGAGCGACAACTTCGTGTGGCCGCTGCTCGTGGATTCGGCCGGGGCCCTGTGGGCCGGGACGTTCCAGGGCGGCCTCAACCGCTTCGATCCGCTGACCGAAACGTTCGCGCATTTCCGCCACGACGAATCGAACCCCAGGAGCCTCGCGGGGGACCGGGTCCTGTCGCTCTACCAGGACGCGTCGGGGGTGATCTGGGCCGGCCTGGGGGACAACGGTGTCGACCGTTTCCATCCCGGCCTGCTGAACTTCGCGCACTACCTCCACGACCCCGCCGACCCCCGCAGCCTCGCGGACAACAACGTCCAGGGCATGTGCGTCGATCGGTCGGGGATCGTCTGGATCGGAACGAGGAACGGGCTCAACCGGTGGGACCGGAAGAGCGGCGAATTCCGCCTCTACCGAAACCACCCGGGCGATCCGAAGAGCATCGCCTCCGACCAGGTCCTGAGCGTGTTCGAGGACCGGTCGGGTAACCTCTGGATCGGTCTGACCGGAGACGGTCTCGACCGCTTCGACCGGGCGACCGGCGCGTTCAAACATTACCGCAACGATCCCGACAACCCCGGGTCGCTCCCCGACAACAGGGTCTATGCCCTGTGCGAAGACCGCCGCGGGGACCTCTGGGTGGGGACGTACGGCGGCGGCCTCAGCCGTTATGACCGGACGACCGGCGGATTCACGACCTACAGGCATGAACCCGGCAACGCCGCCGGCCTCGCGGCGCCGGGCGTCTGGGCGCTCCTCGAGGACCGGGACGGCGGCCTCTGGGTCGGCACCCTGGGCGGCGGCCTCGACCGGCTGGACCTCGCAACCGGAGCGTTCACGCACTACGCCCACAGCGACACGGACACATCCACCATCAGCGATAACATCATCGTGAGCCTGCTGGAGGACCGGAAAGGCAGGATATGGGTGGGCACCACGGGCGGACTCAACCGGCTCGACCGACAGACGGGAACGTTCCGCTCCTACCACGAGAAAGACGGGCTCTCCAACGAGGTAATATTCGGGATACTCGAAGACAACGCGGGGATGCTCTGGATGAGCACGAACAAGGGCCTCTCCCGTCTCGACCCGGAGAAGGGCGAGTTCCGGAATTACAACTACTCCGACGGGCTCCAGGGCGACGAGTTCAACCAGTTCTCCTTCGCGAAGGACCAGCGGACCGGCGAGCTCTTCTTCGGCGGACCGAACGGCTTCAACGTCTTCGATCCGGCGAAGATCAGGGCCAACCCCTACGTGCCGCCGATCGTTTTCAGCTCGTTCACCAGGTACAACTCGGACGACGAGGAGGGGAAGCCGATCGTCGAGACCGGCATCGACGTCAAGCCGGCGATCACCCTTTCATACAAGGACAACGTCGCCAATTTCGAGTTCGCGGCGCTCAGCTACTTCAACAATGACAAGAACCGTTACGCCTACCGTCTGGAGGGATACAACGAGAGCTGGATCCAGCTGGGCCCGGAGCGCCGCGCCACCTTCACGAACCTCGACGGCGGGGATTACATCCTGCACGTCAGGGGCTCGAACAGCGACGGCGTCTGGAACGAGGCCGGGGCCTCGCTCGCGATCACGGTGAACCCGCCATGGTGGAAGACCCGGTGGGCGTACGTGTCGTATGTCCTGCTCATCGTCGCCGTCCTGTACGGCCTGAGGCGCGAGGAAATCAACCGGCGCGAACAGAAGTCCAGGGTGCGCGAGGCGGAACTCCACGCCAAGGCGGTCGAGGCGGAGAAGCGCGCGCTCGAGGCCGAAAACGCCCGCCAGACCAAGGAGCTCGAGGACGCCCGGCTGCTGCAGCTCTCGATGCTGCCGAAGGAGGTCCCCGTCGTCCCGGGATACGAAATCTCGGTCTTCATGAAGACCGCGACGGAGGTCGGCGGCGATTACTACGATTTCAACCTCTCGCCCGACGGCGAGCTGAACGTGGCCTTCGGGGACGCCACCGGCCACGGGATGCAGGCGGGGACGATCGTGACCCTCATGAAGGGGCTCTTCATCTCCGAGGCGTCGAAGTTCGAAATCCAGAAGTTCTTCAACCACTGCAGCCGGGCCATCAAGGAGATCAAGCTGGGACGGCTCTACATGGCCCTCACCCTTGCGAGATTCAACGGAAAAAGCGTATCTTTATCCAGCGCGGGGATGCCCCCGGCGTATCTGTACCGGAAGTCGGACGGATCGATCGAGGAGATCCTGCTGAAGGCGGTCCCCCTCGGCTCGATGAAGAGTTTCCCCTACGGGCTCTACGAAACATCGATGGAGGCCGGCGATACGCTGCTCCTGATGACCGACGGCCTGCCGGAGCAGAAGAACGCCGGCGAGGAAATGTTCGATTACGCGCGGGTGACCGACACGTTCCGGACGATCGCGCAGGAGAGGCCGGAGGAGATCATCTCCCGCCTCGTGAAGGAGGGCGACGCCTGGATGAACGGGGTCGCGCAGGACGACGACATCACGCTGATGGTCGTCCGGAAGGTCGCCGTCGGGAGCGCCGCGGCCGCCGCCTGAACGACCCACACATCGAATAACAATCATCGGAAATCATCACAGGACGTGCATGGCCGACGCGGTGACGTTGAAAATTGAATTGCCGAGGATCCCCGACATCGAGCTGGTGGCGGTCGAGGGGCTCGACCGGCTGGCCCGCCACCTGGGCATCGCCGATGACATGATCGGGGAGGCCCGGATCCTCATCACGGAGGCGATCATCAACGGTTTCGAGCACGGCGGGAACGACCAGGCGCGCGTGGACGTCGAGTTCACGATCGACGCCCGGGAACTGGTGATCTTCGTCCGGGATTACGGGAAGGGGTTCGACCCCTCCGGGATCGAAGAGCCGGACATCGCCGCGAAGATGGGGACGAAGAACAAGAGGGGATGGGGCCTGAAACTGATGAAATCGATGTCGGACGATTTCCGGATCGAATCAAACGGGTCAGGGACCAAAATCACGATCAGGAAGCTGCTCACAAAGTGAACGCCATGGACCAGGAATTCAGCCTCACATCGGAATTGAAGGGGAACCGGCTCGTCATCGCGACGTCCGGGTACGTCAACAACGTCGGGGGCGAGGCGATCGCCGCCGAGTTCGACAAGCACTTCGCCAGGGGCGTCAGGCAGATCGTCATCAACCTGGCGGGCTCCCGGGTGGTCAACTCCATCGGCATGTCCTTCCTCCTCGAGATCCTCGAGAAATTGCAGGAGGCCGACGGCAAGCTGGTCTTCAGCAACCTCGATCCCGCCGTGGACAAGATGCTCACGATCATGGGCATCTTCAACATGGCCGGCAAGGCCGCGGACGTGGACGAAGCGTTGAAATCGTTCTGACATGAAATCCGACATCGCCCCGCCGGCCTCGCTCGTCGAACGCATCTCCTCCCGGATCGAATCGCTCCAGGAAGGATTCCGGAAACTTTCGCGCTCGGCCACGGTCGCCGACCTCGCGGACCGGTTCGGGGAGGCCGTCCGGGCCATCATGCCCGGGGCGTCGGTCGACGTCGCCTGGCGCCAGGACGAGTCGAAGAAATTCGAACCGATCGTGGGCGGGGGGGACGCCACGCAGGCGCTCCTGACGAGGATATCCGGGGAGAATTTCGTGCGCGCGTGCACGATCAGGGAGGAGAACGAGAACCTGCTCGTCGTCCAGAAACTGATCGACCGCTCACAGGTTGCGGTGATCGTCGCCGCCAGGACCGGCGGCGCCGGTTTCAACGAGGCGGACTTCGTCACCCTCAGGGTCTTCGTCCAGTTCTTCGACGCCGCCTACCAGGACATGGTCTTCCGGCGGAGCGAGAAGGGGCTCGTCTTCTCCCTCAACCACCGGATCCTCCAGCTCAACAGCCTCATCGAAACCGGCATCGAGGTCGCGAAGCTCGACCACAACGACGCGCCGCACCACCTCGCCCTCGTGAGGGCAGCGTCGCTCACCAACGCCTCGAAGGGCGTGGTCACCGTGACCTCCGGGAAGAGCGTCGTGGAGGAATTCACGTTCCCGATCGGGACAAGGGTCGACCGGTCCGCGAAAACGATCGCCAGCATCGTCGCAAGTTTTTCATTCCTCGACAGGACCTACTCGTTCGAATTGTTCGACAAGGAGAGCCGCGCCGGCATCACCCCATTCGAGGAGACCGACCACCTTCTGCTGGACGCGCTGGCCCGGCAGGTGCACGCATCCCTCGAGAACCGGTACCTGCACGACCAGGCGCTCGAAAAACAGCGCATCGAACAGGAGATGTCCGTCGCCGCGACGATCCAGCAGAAGATCCTCCCGGTCGCGCTCCCCGAGCTGAAGGGGTACGACCTCTCCGGCATCAACATCCCCTCGAAATCGGTCGGCGGGGACTACTACAACTGCATCCCGCTCCACGACGGCAGGTTCGCGCTCGTCATCGCCGACGTCGCCGGGAAGGGGGTGCCGGCCGCGCTCCTGGTGAGCAGCCTCCACGCCTACCTCTCGGCCTACCTCGAGGGATCGTTCGCCATCACGCGCCTGGCGGCGAGGCTCAACAAGGTGCTCTACAACGACTCCACCGCGGACAAGTTCATCACGGCCTTCTTCGCCATCCTGACCCCGGAGACCGGGGACCTGGACTGCCTGAGCGCCGGCCACAACCCGGCGTATATCCTCCGGAAGGACGGGACGATCCAGGAACTGCACGCGGGGGGCCTGCCGCTCGGCACGATCGACATGGACATCCCGTACCAGAGCGAGCGGGTGACCCTCGGCCGGGGGGAGCGGCTCTTCCTCTACACCGACGGGGTCACCGAGGCCGAGAACGAGCACCACGTGCTCTACGAGCTCGACTTCCCCGTCACCGATTTCCTCACGAAGCACACCCCCGACAGCTCGGAAACCTTCATTTCGGACCTCATCGCCGACATCCGGAAATTCACCGGGTCGGCGCCCCAGAACGACGACATCACGGCGATGTACCTGAGGAGGTTGTAGGGGACATAACCTGACAACCGGGAATTTCAGGGAAATGGGATTTTACAGGGAGGGATGATCAATGTCACTGACCGAGCTCGGTTATTTGTTCATCATCCTCGGTAGTCTCATAACGACCGTGATGCTCGCAGGCTTTGCTATCCGGAAAAAAAGGGATGGATATTTTCTCAATCATGACCCCCTGCATCAACCCGCCATTCGGAGGAATAATAATTTTTTAATCCTTCTCACATTTGTGGGTGGGGTGTTAATCCTCATCATCGGATTACTTTTTTATCTTCGATGGATTAGATGATTTCCCACTCTGAATTGCATGAGGGTCAGGGAGCAGAACAGTTTCTCAACCTATTTCAAGAGTCGAGAATCATGATTAAATTATAAAGGAATGTGTAGTAATGGATTAGCTCCAATAAACCACCATAACCCGAAGTAACAACGGGGTTACAAAAGATAGGCCGGGTACCAATAGAAAAAGGGCAAGAATGGTTATTCTGCCCTTGTTTTGTATCTATTTATAGTGTGCCCGGAACAGGACTTGAACCTGCATGCCCTCGCGAGCACTAGCTCCTGAAGCTAGCGTGTCTGCCAATTCCACCATCCGGGCGGTGAACTTATCGGGAGGATTCCCGTATAAGGCTTGAGACGGGTAAATTTACAAAATTCCCGCGAGGATTAAAAATCGCGGCGAAAGAGCGGGGCGCTCCCGAATCCGTCGTAATCGTTGAGATTGACGAATTTATTCCATATATTGAGCGCATCACAGGTCGCTTTGAGGCTGAAATTCCGATGAGTGAGAAGAAAACCATACTGTTCCTCGAGGACGAAAAGCAGTATCTCGCCACCCTGAGCAGCCTGTTGCGGGAACAGGGGTACGCGGTCGTCGAAACCTCGAAGGCCGACGACGCCCTGGCGGAGATCGTCAAACACCGTCCCGACATGATTCTCGCGGACATCAAGCTGCCAGGTGCCGACGGGTTCGATTTTTTCGAGCAGGTAAGGAAAATGGAAAATTGCCGGGAAATCCCCTTCGTTTTCCTCACGGCGTACAACAACCTTGAAGCCCAGCTGTACGCGAAAAAGCACGGCGCCGCGGATTATATCACCAAACCCTTCGATTTCGAGTACCTGATCGCCAGGATCCACCAGCTGACCCCTCCCTGAGGGAGGGCTGACGCCCGGCGCGCGGGGATCCCGCCGCCGGTTGAATTCTCCCGCCTGTGATCCGGATCACCCCCCGGGGTTCCCCGATTTGCTTTATTACCGACGGTCGCTATATGTCCATCACACGGGGTATCATCATGGAGCCCGACAACGATATCAGGCGCTTTCTCGCGTGGACGGGGGTTCTTGCTCTTCTGTCTGTCCCGATCGTCATGCTTCTCCGCAGGAAACGTCCCGCGGACGCGCATCAATCGTATGCCGAGGAAGGGAACGTCTTCGAATCCGAGCTCGAGGGTTGAGCGCTCAGCCCCCGGCCCGGACACCCCCACCTTTTAAAAACTGATCGAGTTCTTCGACTTCTTCCGTCCGGACTGCCAGCTCGTGTGGAGAGCGCAGTCGCCGGGCGGGTACGCCTTGTTGAACACCTCTTCGTAGACGTCGGGGCAATACGGCGTCGCCTTCTTCTTCGATTCCGAACAGATCGTGTCGCGCTCGATGCCGTCCGGCATCACGAAGTACTCCATCGGCATGCCGATCGACTGGTCGGCGTAGACGTCGTGCATGAACCTCCCCCAGATCGGTGCCGCGGCGCGCCCCCCCTGCCCGTCGTTGTTCGTGAAGTGGATTGCCTTGTTGTCGAACCCCACCCACACCCCGGCGGTGATGCTCGGCGTGAAGCCGATGAACCACGCGTCCGCGAATTCCTGCGTCGTGCCGGTCTTCCCGGCGGCCGGTCCCCCGAAAAAGTTCCTCACCCTGATCCCGCTCCCGAAGTTGACGTTCCCCTCCAGCATGGAGGTCATGAGGTACGCGGTCTCCTTCGAGAGCACCTCCCGGCGCTTCGGCTGGTTTTCCTCGATCACGTTTCCGTACTTGTCCTCGATCCGCAGGATCGCGACCGGGTCGACGGCGACCCCCTCGTTGGCGTAGATCCCGAAGGCGGACGTGATTTCCAGCGGCTGGACCTCGCCGGTCCCGATCGCCAGCGATTCGTAGGGGGGGAGCTCCGAGCGGATCCCCATCCTGCGGGCGTACTCGATGACCTGTTTGACCGGCGCGATCTCCATGATCGTCCGGATCGCCACGAGGTTGATCGACTGGGCCAGCGCCTCCCTGAGCGTGCTCTTGCCGCCGAACGTGCCGTCGAAGTTGTTCGGCGCCCAGCGCTTGCCGTCGGCCATGACGAGCGTGATCGGCTGGTTGAGGATCTCGAACGACGGGGGATACCCGTTGTCGATCGCCACGGTGTAGACGAACGGCTTGAAGGCCGAGCCCGGCTGCCGCTGGATCTGGGTCACGTGGTTGAGCCCGTACTTGAAGTTCCTGGCGTTCGACCCGCCCACCATCGCGAGAATGTTGCCGTTCGTGTGGTCGAGCGCGACGAATCCCACCTCGATCCTCGCCGCCACGGTCCTGATGCTGTCGATGAATGCCCGGTCGCGGCTCAACGCCCGGAAGAGGCTGTCCTGCACGCGTTTGTCGGCCGCGCGGTAGCCGTCCGAGGTCCTGATCGCCTGGGTCACCGCATTTTTCAGGATGTCGGGATGGGAGTCCCATTTCCACGCCTTGTAGAAGTCCGCCTGGTATTCCTTGAGATGCGCGTCCACCGCCTTGTTGGCCATCCGCTGCATCCTGCTGTCGAGCGTGGTGTACACCGAGAGGCCGTCACGGTAGATGTCGAAGCCGTACTCCTCGGCCTTCTCGATGAGGGTCTGCCGGACCCATTCGACGAAATGGGGCGCGATGCCGGTCGGGTAGTCGCCGAGAGCCGGGTTCACGCCGAGCGGCAGTTCCTTCAGCTTCTCGTAGTCCTGCTCCGGGAGGTAATCGTACTTGACCATCTGGCTCAGCACGGTGTTGCGACGCATCAGCGCGCGGTCGGGGTGGTTGAAGGGGTCGTAGACCGCCGGCCCCCGGAGGAGCCCGATCAGCACGGCCGCCTCCGGTTTCGTCAGGTCCCACACGTTTTTGCTGAAGTAGGTCTGGGAAGCGGTCGCGATCCCGTAGGCGCTCCTCCCGAAGTACGCGACGCTCAGGTACATCTCGAGGATCTCATCCTTGGTGTACGTGCGCTCGATCTGCACCGCGGTGATGAACTCCCGGAGCTTCCGGGTCACCTTCCCGAAGAGCGATTCGCGGGCCCCCTTGAGGTCGTAGAGGTTGCGGGCGAGCTGCTGCGTGATGGTGCTCGCGCCCTCGCGGAGCTGGAGGGTGAAGATGTTCTTCACCATGGCGCGCGCGAATCGGGGGAGGTCGACGCCCCAATGCGAGTGGAAGTTCTTGTCCTCGGTCGCGAGCAGGGCGTCGATGATGTGCGAGGGGAGCTCGCCGAGGGTGATCTGCACCCGGTTCTTCACGAAAAAATTGTCGAGGACCTCGCCGTCGATGGAGTACACTTTGGTCGAGAGTTCGGCGCGGGGGTTTTCGAGCTGCTCGAGGGAGGGGAGGCCCGACACCAGGTAGACGAAGTAGACGCCCGCCGCCACGATGGCGATCGTCGCCGCGATGATGGCCTTGTACCGCCTCTTGATGGTTCGGATCATTGGTTCAGGCCGGCTTCCAGTGCATGAGGGAGAGCGTCCCGGCGGAGAGCCGGGCGTACGTGTTGTGGCCGATCCAGTCGCCGAGGTTGATGTAGACGCCGGCGCCGATCCGTTCCTCCCGGGGGACGTGCCGGTGCCCCATGATCACGATGTCGTACCCCTCGGCGAGCAGCCGCGCGGCGGCGCGCCGCATCCCGTCCTCCTCGCCGTAGTCCTTCGTGGTGGTGTAGCCGCGGCTCGTTTTCGACGACGACCTCGCGAGAGCGACGCCGATGTCGGGATGGATCCACGTGAAGAGCCAGACGGCGAACCGGTTCCGGAGGACCTTCTTCAGGAACGCGTAGCCGCGGTCCCTCGGGTCGAGGCCGTCGCCGTGGTGCAGGTATATTTTTTTCCCTTCCAACTCCATTCCAAACGCCTCGGTGTGGGTTTTGATTCCCATGTCCTTCTCGAAAAAGTCGCGGACCCAGAAATCGTGGTTCCCGACGAGGAAATGGACGGCCACCCCGGCGTCGGCGAGGTCGTGGAGTTTCGAGAGCACCCGGTGGAACCCCCGGGGGATGACGGTGCGGTACTCGATCCAGGCGTCGAACAGGTCGCCGAGGATGAAGAGGTGGGTGGCGTCGCGAGACGCGTGGTCGAGGAAGCCGATCAGCCGCCGCTGTTTGTCCCGCTCCGCCGCGGGTCCTTCGAGCCCGAGGTGGACGTCGGAAATGAAATACGCGGTCATTTCACCGTGACGGGGAGCGTGAAGGGAAGGTTTTCCTTCCTGCACCATCCTTCGGCGTCGGAACAGTAGTAATACGTCAGCACGCCTTTGAGCGCGGCGCGCCCGGCGGCCGCGGACTTCGCGAGCGTGAACGGCTGCCGGACCGGGAGGGAGGACTTCAGGTATCCGGTGGCGGTGTCCGACGGGATGACGATCGACCCGGCCAGGCGCGCAGGGGCGGCCGTGTCGAACTTCACGGCCACCGGCGGAACGGCGTTGACGTGGTAGCCTTTTTTCGGTGAAAAGGCGATGCGAATCTCCGCGGCCGCGCCCGGAGCGAGTGTGTCGCCCGACGACGTGACGGCGACGCCGACATGGGCCTCGGCGTCCTTCGGCTGGGAGACGGCCGTGGACGGCAGGGCCAGCGCGATCAGGGCCGGTATGACGAAAGCGAACGATTTCACGGAAATCATGGCGATGCTCTCATGAAGATAAGAAAAAATCTCCGATTCCGCCTCACACCGGGCGGCGCACCGGCGGGGGCTCGACGCCCCTGAGGATGAAGATCCCGGCCAGGATGAAGACGCCGATCGAGAGGACCGCCACCCGGTCACCGGCCGTGTCGGAGAGCAGGCCGTAGACGAGGGGTCCCAGGACCGCGGAGGATTTGCCGCAGAGGCCGTCGTAGAAGCCGAAGAATTCCGCCTCACGGTTTTCCGGAGTGAGCAGTGCCATCATGCTCCTGCTCGACGATTGCGTCGACCCGATCGCCATGCCGGCGAAGAGGGCGACAACGTAGAACGCGCCGACGGTCTGGACGAAATACGCGCCGATCACGATCCCCACCCAGCCGGTGAGGGTGATGAGGATGGTGCGTTTGGGCCCGATCCTGTCGGTGATGAATCCGAAGAGGAACGACCCGAGAATCGCGCTCGTCTGGACGATGGCGAAAAACACGATGATGTCGGTGTCGGTCATCCTCAGCGTTTCGGCGGCGAAGATCGCCGCGAACGCGATCACGGTGATGATGGCGTCGTTGTAGAGGAAAAACGCGATCAGGAATTTTTTCAGCGGCGCGAGCTCCGCCTGCGTGAGGATGGCCGTCAGGGTCGAGCGCGACTTCCGCATGCCCTCGCGGATGTACCCCCTGCGGACGGCGGAAGGCGCCGGGGGTTCTCCGACCCAGAGGAAAAGCGGGAGCGAAAAGAGGAGGAAGAACCCCCCCGCGATGATGAAGGAGTTCCGGACCGAGTCGAAGTACGCGGGATCGGCCGCGTCCTTGAGCGTGGCCTGGACGAGCAGGAGCACCGCGAGGGCGCCGAGATATCCCATGGCGAACCCGTACCCGGAAATCCTCCCGTACCGGGAGGGGGACGTGAGGCCGGGGAGGAACGCGTCGTAGAAGACGAGCCCGCCCTCGAAACCGACGTTCGCCGCGATGAAGAGGGCCATCCCGGCGACCACCATGCCGGCGTGCACGGTCGAGAGGAGCATGGTGCACACGGCCGAAAGGAGCGTCAGGGCCAGGAGGAACCGCTTCCGGTTGCCGGAGGCGTCGGCGGCCGCCCCGAGAGGCGGGGAGAGGAGCGCGGCGAGGACCATCGACACCGACACGGCGATGCCCCAGAAGATCCTCCTGCCCCCGGCCACGTGGTTCGTGAAATAGCGGGAATAGATCACCGTCACGACGATGACGGAGAACGCCGTGTTGGCGAAATCGAAGAGGGTCCAGGCGAAAATCCGGAAAGGACCGGAGGGGCCCGTCGGGGGGGACATTACCTGCCCTGTCGGGTCTTCCCGGGCGTGGTGGGTTTGGCTTCGTGGGGGAGCGAGAATTCGAGAAGCCCGCGGCCCGTCTTGTGCAGGGTGCCGGATTCGCGCATCTGTTCCAGGATCGCGTCGAGGACGCCGTTGATGAAGCGTCCGCTGTTGGAGGTGCTGAAGACCTTTCCGATTTCGATCGATTCGTTGATGGTGACCTTGGGGGGGATGTCGGGGAAGTACAGGAGTTCGGCGATGCCCATCCTCAGGATCATCCGGTCGATCACGGCGATCCTGTCCGATTCCCAGTGCATGACCTTCGCCTTGATGATGCGGTCGATCTCCTTGACGTGCTGGAGCACGGTGTGCACCAGGGCCTTCGCGAATTCAAAATCGTCCCGGTTGGGTTTCAGGTCCGAGAGGATGTTCTCCATGATGGGAAGGATCGGCTCGCCCGACAGTTCGTGGGCGTAGAGGACCTGGAGCACCTTTTCTCTCGTCTGTCGCCTGCGCGATGTGGCCATGGGGGTTCTCCGGTTATGCCGTCAAGTCCTGCTCTGCCGGTCGCCGAACCGTCCGTCGGTTTCCGATTTCCCGCTGTAGAATTTCCGCAGGTGGGCGATCTTCGAGATGCGGTTCTCGGCGAGGCGCGCCGACGCCTCGTGGGAGGGGATCCCCTCCGTCTCGGCGATGGTGAGGATCTCCAGGATGGTGGAATAGATCCCCTCGGCCTGTTTCAGGGCCCGCTCCCTCGAGTACCCGCCGAGTTCGTTGGCCACGTTGATCAGGCCCCCGGCGTTGATGGCGTAGTCGGGGGCGTACAGGATCCCCCTGTCGATGAGCATCTTCCCGTGCCGCACTTCGTCGGCGAGCTGGTTGTTCGCCCCGCCGGCGATGATCTTCACCCTGAGCTTCGGTATGGTCTGGTCGTTGACGATCGCCCCCAGGGCGCACGGGGCGAAGATGTCGGCGGCCACGCCATAGATGTCGTCGGGGGGGACGTAGGTCGCGCCGGTGTTCTTCACGACGGCCTTCACCCGCTCTTCGTAGATGTCGGTGATGGAAATCCTGACGCCTTCGGCGGCCAGGTGTCCGCAGAGGAACGAGCCGACGTTCCCGGCGCCCTGTACGATCACCGATTTGCCGGAGAGCGAATCGCTCCCGGTGAGCTTCTTGACGGACGCCTTCATCCCGTAGTAGACGCCGAGCGCCGTGACGGGCGAGGGGTCCCCGCTCCCGCCCAGGGCCCGGTCGAGCCCCGTCACGAACCGCGTCTCCATCCTGACCCATTCCATGTCCTGCACGCTCGTGCCGACATCCTCGGCCGTGATGTACCGTCCGGCCAGGCCCTCGACGAAGCGGCCGTACGTCCGGAAAAGGATCTCGGTCTTGTCGGTTTTCGGGTTGCCGAGGATCACCGCCTTGCCTCCACCGAGGTTGAGGCCCGCCACGGCGGCCTTGTAGGTCATCCCCCTGGACAAACGCAGGGCGTCCCTGAGCGCGTCCTCGTCGGTCTTGTAGGTCCACATCCGGGTCCCGCCGAGCGCCGGGCCGAGCGTGGTGTCGTGGATCGCGATGATGGCCCTGAGTCCGGAGTTTTTATCGGAGCAGAAGACCACCTGTTCGTGCTTGTGCGATCCGATGTCCTCAAAAATGCTCATAATCGATCAGGTCGGGGGGAAATGGGATTAAATATGGCGTAATGTAGGAAAAATAAGAGGGAAGGGCAATTCAAGCGATCCGGCGGCGGCGAGGGAGGCCCGTTCCGGGGCTCAATCCGCGTTTTCGGTCAGGATCGTCCAGCATTCGTCCAGCAGCGGCTTGATCCCCTCGCCGCTCACCGAGGAGATCCGCAGGACAACCGCCCCTTTTTCGAAACGGGTTTTTTTCAATTCCTTCAGCGTTTCGGCGTCCGCCGTGTCGATCTTCGAGATGGCGATGATGCGGGGCTTTTCGGCGAGGACGGGATTGTGTTCCTTCAGTTCCCCGAGGAGCGTTTTGTACTGCTCCCTGACACCGCCGACCGAGCAGTCGAGGAGGAACACCAGGACGCGCGTGCGCTCGATATGCCGGAGGAAACGGGTCCCCAGCCCCTTGCCGGTGTGCGCGCCTTCGATCAGCCCGGGGATGTCGGCCACCACGAAGCTGCTGTAGTTTTCGTACCTGACGATGCCGAGCGTGGGGACGAGCGTCGTGAAAGGGTAGTCCGCGATCTTCGGCCTCGCGGCCGAGATGCGGGAGATGAGCGTCGACTTGCCGGCGTTCGGGAACCCGACCAGCCCGACGTCCGCCAGGAGTTTCAGCTCGAGGTGGAGCGTCTTCTCCTCGCCGTGCGTGCCCGGTTCGGACTTCCTCGGCGCCTGGTTGGTGGAAGTCGCGAAGCGGGCATTCCCGCGTCCGCCTTTCCCGCCGTGGGCGGCGAGGTACCGGTCGCCGTCTTTCTTCAGGTCCGCCACAACCTTCGCCGTCGCGCCCTCCCGGAACACCGTCCCCGCCGGCACCCGGATCTCGATGTGGTTGCCGCTTTTTCCCGTCTTCCTGGCGCCCATGCCGTTCTGGCCGTTGTCCGCTTCGTAGACGTGCCGGTACCGGAAATCGAGCAGGGTGGTCAGCTGCCGGTCGGCGACGAAGACGATGTCCCCGCCGTTGCCCCCGTTCCCGCCGTCGGGTCCGCCCTTCGGGATGAATTTTTCGCGCCGGAAGCTGACGGCGCCGTTGCCGCCATTGCCTGAACGGACCGTGACGGTGGCGGTATCGATGAACACCGGGGTCTACCTCGGGGGATGGTATTGCTGGAAGACGATTTCGATGAACCTCTCCGCCTCGCCGGAGTAGGGATCGACGTCGTTGCGGATGAAGATTTCATCGATGAAGCGGGAGGCCTCTTTCCAGCCCGGCATGCCCGAGAGCTGTTTGACCGCCTCGTCGAACATCGCCTCCTCCTGTTTGAAGATCTTCCGGATGAATTTCCGTTTCTCGCCCTCAAGGATCGCTCCGGAGATGTCCGGGCCCGTCCGGGCCGCGGCCGCCCGGCCGTCGGTGGCCTGGGCGCCGGGAGCGCCGGCTGCGGGCGCGCCCTCGCGACCCGGGGCCTGTTCGGGCGCCTTTTGCTCGGCCTTCTCGACCGTGAACTCGCCGGACGTCCGGCGGACGTCCTCGAGGATCGCGGCGAGCGACGCGGCGGGAATTCCGGAGAGGCCCTGCGCCAGTTCCCCCTCGAGCCGGGTCTGGGCGTCGGTCAGCCCCTTGTCCTCGAAATATTTGATGAGCGCCTTCGCGGGCATCGCGTACGTCCCGGTGTTCCGGGGATAGTCGAAGAACTCGTACATCGGGATGAGGGCGTCGGCGATCTCCTGCCCGGTCTTGCGGCGCACGAAGGCCCCGTCGATCTTCCAGAGGAGCGTCGAGAACTCCTCCTTCGTGAAGGCGGTGAGTTTTTTGTCGCCGGCGTACCGGAAGATGACGTCCTTGTAGTATCCGTACGGGGCGAAATACTGCAGGAGGCGGCGGAGCGATTCGATCGAAATCGCCGGTTCCTTTTCGAAGACCACGCCGGTCAGGGTCCATTGCGGCCGGACCAGGTAATTGGCCAGGAGGTGCACGGCGTCCGTCAGGCGGGCGATGTACTCCTTCCTCACGTAGGTGAAATGCATCACCAGCGCGGAGTGCAGCTGGGTCTGCGCCGTCTTCACGTCGGGATGCTCGTGGTTGAACCTGCTGAGCTTCACCGCCGCGCGATGCTCCTCCAGGAGCATGGCCTCCACGTCGGCCCGGAAAAAGGTCTTCACGGCGGGGATCCCGTCGGCGGCGAGGATCTCCCTCAGGGAGATGGAGCCCCCCTGGCCGATCGTGTTGCGCGCGATGACGCCGACGATATGTTCGGTTTCCTGTTCGAGCACGGTCATCTGGATGATTTGTTCAGGAGTTTGACGCGGTCGATCTCCTTGCGCGCCGCGGCCTTGAAGTTCGCGTCGATGCCCGGGCGGTCGACCACCTGCTGGTACATCGAAATCGCCTCGTCGAATTTCATCATCTTCTCGTACGACTGGCCGGCCATGTAGAACGAGGTGGCGGTCCAGTCGACGTTTCCCGCCCCCGACGCGAGGTAGGGGACCTTCAGGAATTCGAGGATCGCCTGCTGGTACTCGCCCTTATAATAGTACGCTTCCCCGATGTTGTAGCGGAGCTCGGCTTCGGCGGAACTTCCGGCCTCCGGAAGAAGGGCCTGGAACTGGAAGATCGCCTGGTCGTAGTAGCCGATCTTCGTGTAGAGGGTCCCGATCCTGATCTTCTTGTCCACGACCGAGGCGTCGTTCGGGTAGCGCTGGATGAAATCCCTCGTGGTCTGGAGGGCGTTGTCGTAGAGCTTCACCGATTCGTACGCCTCGATCAGGTTGGTCATCGCGTAGGGGAGGATGTCGCCGGCGGTCTCCGGGCTCGCCATGATCTGCTGGTAGAGCCCGATCGCCTCCTCGTACCGCTCGGCGTTGAAGTGGTAATTCCCGGCCGAGAGGAGGGCGCGCGGTTTCACCTCGGAGCCGGGGTATTTCTTCGCGATCTCCTTGTAGAGCCCGAACGCCTTCTCGGCGTCGCCGGTCACCTCGACCACCTTCGCCGCGTAGAACTCCGCCCAGGGGGCCTGGGGCGTGTCGCCGTAGTCGTCGGCGACCTTCTCGAAGAGGTCCTTCGCCTTCGCGTAATCCTTCGTCCGGAAGTAGACCTGCCCCCGCTCGTACTGGAACTCGGCCCGCGTCTTTTTCGGCTTGCCGAATTTCTTCTCGAACGCGGCGATCATCTTATCCGCGTCCTTCAGCCTGTCGAGCCGCAGCGTCGAGACGATCGCCCTGGCGTAGGCCGCCTGCTGCTCCGCCGGTACCTTCGAGGAATCGGCGATGGCGGTGAACTGCCGGGCCGCCTCCGCGTACTGCTCGGAGGAAAAGAGGAGTTCCGCGATGTCGGGGGAGAGCGCGCTGCCGCTGCCCAGCAGCGACGCCTCCCTGAAATACGCCGAGGCCGCCTCGGTCCTCCCCTGGAGCCGCGCCAGGTTCCCGAGCGCGTAGTACGTCTCGCTCGCGCGGGGGTCGAGGTATCCGCCCCCTCTGAGGAAACGGTGATAATTGGCGAGCGCCTGCTCCTTGTCGCCCGACCGGTCGTACGCCTGGGCGAGGGTGAAGAGATCGGCCAGGGGCGCGCCGTCCCCGGCCGCCGCCGGACCCTGCGCGTGGCCGCCGAGCAGCGCGATGACCTCGGGATACGCCCCGGCCAGGGAGAGGACGCCTGGGAGGTCCGCCGCCGCCTTCTCACCCGTGGACGAATAGGGATATTCCGAAGAGAGCGTCCGCATGTAGCCGGCGGCCGCCTCGTAGTCCTTCCGAGCCATCGCGTCGGAGGAGAGGGCCGAGAGCGCCAGCGCGGTCACCCGCGGATGCTCACCCCTGTCGACCACCGCGCGCCACCGCGCCGACGCGGAATCCGGCTGCTTGAGCATCACGTAGGCCCGTCCGGATGCATAGAGCGCCTCGTCCGTGCGGGGGGAAGGCCCGGCAAGGACCATGGCGAACAACCGGAGGGCTTCCGCCGGCTGGGCGTTGGCGAGGGAAAGTTCCCCGAGCGACATGATGACCGCCTCCCGGTGGGGAGAGTCGGGGTAATTTTTCAGGAACTTTCGCCCCTCACGAACGGTCACCTCGTACGGGGAAGTCGAGGAGGAAATCTGGAACGCGAAGAAGGCGGCGTCGGCCGTCCAGTCGTTCGCGGGGAACTGCTCGATGAATTTGCCGTACAGCCCGGCGGCCGTCATCAACGCGTCCGGTTCGATTTCCGAGAGGAGATGGTAGGAGCGCGCCCTCATGAACGAGGCCGTGACGGTTTCCTCCGGGCCGAGCCCGCCCCGGAGCGCGTTTTCAAATTGTTTACCGGCGTTTTCGTAGTCCTTGAGGTCCTTGAAGTAGATCTCTCCGAGCTGGTAGGCGAGCATCGGAGTCGGTTTCTCGGAGAGGACGCCCCCGAGGAGTTCCGCGAGTTTGCCGATGCCGACGTCGCGGTTCTTGATCCGGTGCGTTTCGAGGAAATCGATCGCCTTCCCGGCCTCCTCGAAGTGGTCGTTGGCGGGGAACCGCGTCTGGAGGTCGGTGAGGGTCGTCACTGCGTCCGCGTCGTTGCCCAGTTCCTGCTGGCAGCCGGCGGCGGCGAAGAGGGCGTCGTCCGCGAAGGCCGACCCGGGGGCCTGTTCCGCGATCTGCTCGAAGACCCTGAGCGCGTTCTTGCAGTCGGACAGCTCCCCGCGGTAGGATTCGCCGAGACTGAAAGTGGCGGCGACGAGCCGCGGATCGTCGGGAAATTCAGTCCCGTAGAGTTTCAGATATTTTGCGGCCTCCGCCGGCCGCTTCAGGCCGATCGCCGCCTGAGCGCAAAGAAGGAGGGCCCGTTCCCTGTACGGAGAGGTCGTGTCCGGGGGGATCCGGCCCGCGAGATCGAGTGCCCGCTTGAATTTTTTCTCGGCGAGCGCGGCGCCGGCCGCCCTGAGCCGCGCCGGGAGAACGAGCGGATGGCCCGGGTTCGCGGCGATCAGACGGTCCCACGCTTCGCCGGCCTGCGTGTACTGCTTCAGGTTCTCGTACGCGGCGCCGAGATGGAAGAGGGCCTCGGCCCGGAGCGAATCGTCGACGCCTTTCCGCACCGAAATCGCCTGCAGGCGCCCCGTCGCCGGCCTGGCCCTGCCGGTGAGGATCTCGAGTTTCCCCAGCTCCACCGTCGCGATCGGCGCGACGTCCGTCTCGGCGAACCTGCCGAGCAGCCCGGTCAGGGTCGTCTCGGCGTTCGAGAAGAGTCCGGCGCCGATCTGGAATTTCGCGATGGCGAAGAGCGCGGCCGCCCGCACAGGGGAGGGGGCGTCGCTCCGGGCGACGCGGCGAGCTTCTTCCTCGGCGAGCTCGAGCTGGCCTTCCTCCGCGTACAATTCACCGATGGCGAGGCGGGCCGTCACCACCTGCTTGCTGTCGGGATACCCCTGGATCAGCGAGCGGAACACCTGTTTCGCGGCGTCGCGTTCCCCCAGGTCCCGGCGCATCTCACCGGCCCTGAGGAGGGCTTCGGGGACGAGAGGGCTGTCGGGATGGAACACCTTTACGCGTTCATAGGCGAGCGCCGCCTCCCGGTCGCTTCCGACCGCGTGGAAGGCGTGTCCGACGTTGAGCCACGCCTCCGGAGCCCGGGGGTGTTCAACGTAGGAGAGCGCGAAATTCTGGAATGTCGTTCTCGCCTCGTCGTACTGCTTCATCTGCATCTGGACGAGGCCGAGGTAAAACCGGGCCTCGATGGACTGGGCCGTGTTCGGGTAGGCCGAGATGAATTGCTTGAACTGCTGCGAGGCGAGGTCGTACATCCGGTCGTTGTAGAGGTTGACCGCCAGCTTGAAATCGGCGTTTTCCTTCGAATCCTGCGCGATCAGCGGAAAAACGACCGTGAGCAGCATCAGGAACGTCAACGCAAGGGGCCTGCCCGCGATTTTTCCTGAATTCGTGATCAGTGCTGGTCTGGATGTTCCGGCTGGTCTGGCTGGCATAGATGATTTGACGCGATCGTCCTCTTCCCCGTTCACAGGTGAATAAGATAGGGTTTATCCCGCTGTAGTGCAAACAAGTTGAGGGCCATTCCTTGATTTTCAGCCCGGATCTGAGCATATTTAATGGACATGAACGCCTCCCGTACCGCATCCTTCGCGTCGGGTTCTCCTCCTCGCTCTCAATTTCCACGGCTGCGGCTGCTCGTCGGAGGCCGGGCGGACGCCCGGCGGAGGGGCCGCCGGGGCCGATGCGCCGGCGGACGAGGACGCAGCGTTGCAGCGGAACCTGACCGACGCCGAAATCCTGGTGGAGAGCGTCGAACGGGGGGGCGGCGATAGTTTCTCCCTCGGCGCGACGGTGCTCACCATCTTCCCTTCGGGAGGAGTCCGTGTTGATCGTGGAAACCGGTCAAAAAATTACCCTCAGGCCGTTTTTCCACGATGGACACCCGATCCTACAACCCGGGTCACCGGCGGCTCATGGAACTCGCTTCGGTCGAGTCCCGGGGAAAAAGTCCGATGCAGGATCTGCGCTCGACAGCCGGGGCTCCTGGCGGATCATATCGGCGGAATAAATTGTTCACCATATAGCATGTCCGGCACATGAAATCACTCATCTTCTTCGCCGCGTCGATAATCTTTGCCGCCGTTTTCTTCCCCATCGCCACGTCACCCGGAATCGAGGATTCTACCCCGGCGGCAGCAGTCCCCCTTTCCCTGCTTCTCAGGATCCCGCGGGAATGCGGAAATGGAAGCCGGAGTATCCCTACGAGGCGATGGAATGGCAATACAGGTTGCGCGCCCATCCCACCGGGAGGATCCCGGCCGACTGGCGGGAGAACGCCCTCTCGCAGATGGCCGTCTTGAAGGGGTCCGCTCCCGCCGCGACGGCCACGGCTCCGGTGTGGCTGCCGCTCGGGCCCGACAACATCGGCGGCAGGGTCCGGTCGATCGCGATCGACCCGACGAATACGGACATCATCTACTGCGGGTCGGTGAGCGGCGGCATCTGGAAAACCACCGACGCCGGCGCGAGCTGGCTCCCGACGAGCGACATGGCCGCGAACCTGGTGATCGGCGCCATCGCCATCGACCCGAACAATTCCAGCATCATCTACGCGGGGACGGGCGAGGGATATTTCAACGTCGACGCTCTGAGGGGCGCGGGGATCCTGAAATCGACCGACGCCGGGGCCACCTGGGCCCTGACCACGACGTTCGGGTCGAGCCCGTCGGGTTTCCCGTATTACATCAATGATATCTACATCAGGCCGGACAACAGCAGCCTCCTCTTCGCGGCGACGAATTCCGGGCTGTACCGGTCGACGAACGCGGGCACGTCGTGGCTCTACGTCCCGAAGAATACGGGCACCCGCAGGGCGACGCAGATCGTCGCCGACGCGAACAACCCCGGGACCTTCTACGTCGCGTACGGAAATTTCTCGACCGACGGCATCCACAAGACGACCGACGGGGGTGTTTCGTTCACGAAGCTCTCGGGCGGCTTCCCGACCAACGGCTTCTACCGGATCAGCATGGCCATCTCGAAGAGCAATCCGCTGGTGCTCTACGCGGTGCTGACCGACACCGTCACGTACGGAACGCACAGCGTCCGGAAGACGACGGACGGGGGCGCCAGCTGGACCGCCGTGACGACACCGACGGACCTGGCGCTCGGCGGGACGCACCTCGGCCGCCAGGGCTGGTACAACAACGTCGTCGCCGTCCACCCGACCGACGCCAACCTCGTGTATGTCGGCGGCATCAACTCCTTCAGGTCCACCAACGGCGGCACCGGCTGGACCCAGATGACGAACGGATACCCCTCCGCGTACCCATTCATGCACGTCGACCAGCACGCCATGGCGTTCGACCCCGTCAATCCCCTGATCATGTACTTCGGAAACGACGGGGGGATGTACAAATCCACGAACGGGGGGGCCACGCTTCTCGGCGATCAACAACGGGCTGGCGGTGACGCAGTTCTACAGCGGGGCGGCGCATCCCTCTGCCGAAATTTACTACGGCGGGACGCAGGACAACGGCACGATCAAGACGACCGGCGCCACGACGTGGACGACCTCGCTCGGCGGCGACGGCGGCGCGACGGCGGTCGACTTCAATTCGCCCGACGACGGTCTACACCGAGTACGTCTACCTGAATTTCCAGAGGTCGTTCAACTCCGGAGCGAGCTGGGCCAGGTCGATGGCCGGCATACCGACGTCGGGGGGCGGCCAGTCGGACGGCACGTCGGACCGCTGTGCGTTCATCGCGCCGTTCGTCGATGGATCCGACGAACCCCCTGGTCCTGCTCGCCGGCACGTACAGGGTGTACCGGACGACGAACGGCGGCACGTCGTGGGCGGCGCTCGGCGTTGGATACGATCTTCCCGGCGACGGCAGCGGCGCCAACCAGGTCGGGGGCCCCGGGTCGGTGATCTCGGCGCTGGCCGATCGCGAAATCGGCGCCGGCGACGATCTACGCCGGCACGACCGGTTTCGACACCTCCTCGAGGGTCTGGGTCACCACCAACACCGGCACGACCTGGACGAACACGACGAAATCGCCGCTCCCGAACAGGGCGGTCAGCTCCATCGCCGTCGATCCGGCGAACGCGATGCGGGCGTACGCGGGCTTCTCGGGATATTCGGCCAATACCCCGGGGACGCCCGGCCACATCTTCCGGACGACGAACCGGGGGACCACCTGGACGAACGTCTCGGGCAACCTCCCCGACGTCCCGGTGACTTCCGTCGCGCTCGACACCGCCCACGCCGACACCCACATCATCGTGGGGACGGACCTCGGCATCTTCGAGACCAACAACGGGGGGACGACCTGGACGGAACAGAATACCGGGATGGCCAGGGTGTCGGTCTTCGACCTCGACCTCAGGGGCGACGGCGTCCTGATCGCATCGACGCACGGCAGGGGGATGTTCAGGAGCACGGGCAGCATCATCACGGGAGTGGGCGGGCCGGCCGCCGGCCTCCCGGCGGAGCACGCCCTCGCGCAGAACTACCCCAACCCCTTCAATCCGGTGACGACCATCGGGTTCGACGTCGCGTCGGCGTCGGATGTAACGCTCAGGATCTACGACGAGGCGGGCAGGGAGGTGGGACGGCTGATCGACGGGCCGCTCGCGCCGGGGAGTTACACGCGCACGTTCGACGGGGCGGGCTTCGCGTCGGGGGTCTACTTCTACGTCCTCGACGCGCGCTCCCGCGACGGGTCCTCGTTCCGCGAGATGAAAAAGATGCTGCTGATCAGGTGACGCCCCGGGCGTTCAGCCGGCCGAGCAACCCGGCGATGGCCGCGGCGCTCCGTTCGGGGTCTTCACGGTCGGGTTCGACGATGAGGTCCGCGCGGCGGTAGAAGGGTTCGCGGTCCGCGAGCAGGCGGTTCATCCTTTCGCGGAGGCCCTCCGCGGTCGACGGGGCCCCGTCGACCCCCGCGAGCATCGGCCGGTCCGCCTTCAGCCTCAGCCTCCCGAAGAGCGTCTCGAAATCGACGCGGAGGTACACCAGCACGCCCGCCGATTTCACGAAGGCGAAGTTTTCCTCGCTGGCGATCGTCCCGCCCCCAAGCGCGACGACGACGGAGCGTTTCGCCGCTGTTTCGAACAACACCTCCCGTTCCAGTTCCCGAAACGACCCCTCGCCCTCGCGGGAGAAAATCCCGGAAATCGTCCCGCCCGTCCTCCGCTCGACTTCCATGTCGGTGTCGAAGCACGCGGCGCCGAGAATCCGGGAGAGGGGGGGGGCGATGGTCGATTTCCCGCAACCCATGAAGCCGGTCAGGTAGATGCGGGTGGCGCCCGGGCTTTTCATCGTGGGATGCGGGCCGTTCATGGGAACCGGTACGCGACGCCGAGCGAGAATTGCATTCCGTCGATCTGGATCCTGGACGCGATATCGCCCTGGGGAAGTGGGACGGTGACTCCCCCGTAGACCGTCGAGGGCGAGGGGAACCGCTGGACGGATTCGAGCTGGATCGTGCGGAACTTGAACTCGGTCCGCAGCGCGACCCTCGATTCCACCTGGTACTCGAGCCCGGTGAGGACGTGGATCCCGGACGACAGGTTCCTCTCCAGCGTGACGGCCGTGACGCCGGCATACGTGTAGGAGCGCTCCCCGAAATAGACGCCCGCCCCGCCGCCCATGTAAAAATCGAGTCTGTCTCCCCCGATCGGGATGGTGAAATACCCGGTCAGTTCCACCGGTATCGCGCTGAAACCGTCTTCGACCGGTATCGTGACGGAGGCGTGCGGGACGGTGCTGCTGACGCTCCTGGAGAGGTACTCCGCGCCGAGGCCGAGCCGCAGGCCGGACACCGGGAAATCGCCCCTGATGTCGGCGCCGACGCCGAACACGGAATTGATGGGGGAGAATATCCCGCGGATGACATCGTCGCGGGCGTGGGGGTTGGCGAAAAGTTTGGACGAAGAGGTGAACGAGCCGGACAAGGACATGGAAAAACGGTACCCCGCGGCGGCGGCATCCCCGGCCGGGATGCCGATGAACGACACGATGATCATCATGCGTAAGGCGCGCATGGGCCACTCCTCCGTACGCCCGTCAAGGGGGGTGATCCCCCCCCGTTACCTGTAGAAGAGGTCCCTCTTGTCCACGATTTCGACGGATTCCTTGAGCTTTTCCGTCCACTCGGTGAAGTATCGCTCGCGTTTCTGCGTCAGAAGCTGGGTGAAGATCGTCGACCGCTGCGCGTTATACTGCGTGGAATCGAACGCGGACCTGTCGAGCAGCTTGATCACGAAAACCCCGCGGGCGCCCGTGACCGGCTTCGACACCTGGCCGGGCGAGAGCGCTTCGAGCGCCCCGGTGAACGCGGGATCGCGCGCGATGCGGGAGGTGGTCGAGCTGATCTTGAGGTCGTCGATCCGTTCCGTCCTGGCGCCGTTCGTTCCGGCGGCGATCGTGCCGAGGCTGTCGCCGGGTTTCAGGTTTTTCAGGAGGGCCGTCCCGAGCTCGGCCGCCTTCTCGTTTTTCTTCTCCCGTTTCACAAGCACTTCGATCGACGGCTTGACTTCGTCGAACGGCTTCACCCCCGCGTCCTTCACTTCGGAGACCATGCAGACGGCGTACCCGTTGGTCGCGGTCATCGCCTCGCTGACGTCGCCGGGCTTGCCCTCGAACGCGAACCTGTTGATCCCCCGGTTGGCCCCGAGGCCCGCGACGTTGCCCTCGCGGGTGAAGGACGGTGTCTCGGTCACGCGGAGCTTGGCCGTTTCGGCCTCCTTTTCGAACCCGTTTTCGCGGGCGAAGTAGGCGAAGTCCTGCGCCTTCTGGTAGACGTCCCCCTGGGTCTTGGGGCTCATCTCGATGGGCATCTGGATGTCGCGGAGCTTGACTTCGCGGTTGTCGCGGGCGTGGACCTTGATCACGTGGTAGCCGAAATCCGTTTTCACCGGACCGATGATCTGGCCGGTTTTCGCCGCGAAGACAGCGTCGGAGAACGGTTTCACCATCCGTTCCCTCCCGAACCATCCGAGGTCGCCTTTGCGCACGTCGGCGCCGGGTTCTGTCGAGTATTTCGCGGCCAGGTCCCCGATATCCTCCCCGGCCCTGGCTTTTTTCAGGATATCGAGCGCCTTGTTCGCGGGCGGCGGCGCTGTCATTCCCCTCGACGCGGATCAGGACGTGCTGCGCATGGACGAAATCTTCCTTGCCGGCTTTGAATTCCAGCACCTTGAAGGCGTGGTACCCGTCCTGTTCGAGGACGGGGCCGACGACCTCTCCCGCTTTCGCGGCGAAGGCGGCGGTTTCCTTTGCGGGGTCGAGTTCGCCGTGTTTGAAGAAGACGTCCGTCGGGGGTGTGGCGGAATTCGCCGTGGCGAGCTCCTCGAAACTGGCGCCCTCCCGCACGCGCCTGAGGAGGTCCTCCATTTCCTGCCGGACGTAATCGGTGTCGTTCTTCGACGCCGACAGGGGGAAGGAGACGTATTTCAGCTTCCGCGTGGCCTCGACCTTGTAGTCCGCGATGCTCTTGTCGTAGTGGGAGCGGAGGTCGTCGTCGGAGACGGTGATGGCGGAATCGGGCACCAGGACGTTCGGGTCGAGGGTGATGAACTCCGTCCGGTAGCTGATGTTGTCGTCCATGAATTTCTGGGCGACCTCTCCCTCCGCCACGGTGACGCCGGCGAGGACGATGCTCTGGAGTTTTTCGCGGAGCCGCTGCTGCCTGATGGCCCGTTCGAGGTTGACCATGATCGCCTTGTTCCTCGGGTCGCTGATCGCCGCGTCGTAGGCCTGCCGGTTGAAGGCCCCCGTGGAATCGGTGAACTGCGAGCGGAGAAACGCCGGCGGGGTGTCGCCGCGGACCGCGTCGATGATCTCCTGGTCGCTGACGCTCAGGCCCAGCCGCTTGATCTCGGCGTCGTAGAGCTTCTCGGTGACGAGGCTGGTCCAGACCTGGTCGCGGATCATCCGGATCTGGAACTCCTGGGGGTCGATCCCGGCCTGGGCCCGCTGGTTGTCGATGTTTTGCTGGACGATGTCGGCGAAATCACGGTAGGCGATCCCCTCCCCGTCGATGTAGCCGACCATCTGGGCGTCGACGCTGCGGTTTGAGTCCTTTCTTCCGGTAATGTCCATCCCCCAGTCGAGGACGATATAAACGACAAAAACACCCGCGAAAATCGCAAATATTTTGGTCATGCTCTCGCGGATTTTGGTCATCAGAGGCATGGGAGAGGTATTCCTTTGTTAAAATGAGGGGGAAAATTTGTTTTCGAATATAACAGAAACGCCCCTGAAAAGCAATAAAACGGGGTATTGACTGCGGGCCCGATAAAAAAACCGCCGCGGCAGGAGGTTCCGCGGCGGCGCGTGTCCCGTCCCCATGATGAGATGATCCCTTGATCCACCATCTCACATGTCATCCATCAGAGGGGGACGAGTCATCTATTGTAACGGACGCCTGCCCGTCCAGGTTCCCGGAAAGATTGACTCTTCACGGGGTCGGGGGTATATTGACGGACGACTTCCGACACCGACCATCCCCTGACCGGGCGACGACCATGATCGAACGTTCATTTCTCACGCACCTCTCCTGCTCCGCCTGCGGCACCCGGCACCCCGCCGGCGAGGCGCAGAATGTCTGCCGCGGTTGCGGGGCCGCGCTCCTGGCCGTCTACGACCTGGACCTCGCCCGGAGGAGTCTGCAACGGTCGGCCCTCGACGGGCGCGAGGGGACCATGTGGCGGTACCGGGAACTGCTGCCGGTCATCGACCCGGGTGCGACCGTCTCGCTCGGCGAGGGGTGGACTCCCCTCATCCACCTGAAGCGGGAGGGGGCGGCCGCCGGATTGCCCTCCCTCTTCATCAAGGAGGAAGGCGGAAATCCCACGGGGTCATTCAAGGCGCGCGGCCTGTCCGTGGCCGTTTCGAGGGCGAGGGAGCTCGGCGTCGCCGACGTCTGCATCCCTTCGGCAGGCAACGCGGGGGGCGCGCTGGCGGCATACGCGAACGCCGCGGGGATGCGTGCGCACGTTTTTCTCCCCGCGGACACGCCCCGCGTGAACATCCAGGAGGTCAGGCTCTCAGGCGTCGATGTCCACCTGGTCGACGGGCTGATCAGCGACGCGGCGAGGGTGATGAATGAACGGCGGGCGGAGGCAGGGTGGTTCGACATGTCGACCATGAAGGAGCCGTACAGGCTGGAGGGGAAGAAGACGATGGGGTATGAGCTTGCGGAACAGTTCGGTTGGACGCTCCCCGACGTGATCCTCTATCCCACGGGCGGCGGCACCGGGCTGATCGGCATGTGGAAGGCGTTCGACGAACTGGAACGGCTCGGCTGGGTCCGGGGGAAAAAGCCGAGGATGGTCTCCGTCCAGATGGCCGGGTGCGCGCCGGTCGTGAAGGCCTTCGCGGCCCGCGCCGCGCGATCGGAATTCTGGGAGGGGGCGGCGACCGTCGCATCCGGCCTGCGGGTGCCGCGGGCATTCGCAGACCACCTCATCCTTCGCGCGCTGTACGAGAGCGGCGGGCGCGCGGTGGCGGTCTCCGACGAACAGGCCCTCAGTGCAATGAAACGCGCGGCCCTCACCGAGGGCCTGCTCCTCTGCCCCGAGGGGGCCGCCGCGCTCGCCGCGCTCCCGGAACTCACCGCCTCGGGCTTCCTCGCGGGGAGTGAGAAGGTGGTCGTCTTCAATACCGGGAGCGCCTATAAATACGCTGAAATCCTGGAACGGATGGCAGAAGGAAGTAATTGACTTTTTAGCGGGATTTCCGTAAGATTGGGGATTCTATTCCGGCATCGGACAACAACTCACCAAACAGGCTGATTTATGCAGATCAAAGAGAAAATCGATAACAACGTCGCCATCCTGGCATTCAAAGGGGACCTCCTCGGAGAACCCGACACCTCGAACGTCAGGAACAAGATTCACAGCCTGGTGACCGACAACATGAAGAGGATCGTGATCGATCTCGGCGGAGTGAATTACATGAACAGCTCCGGGATCGGGACGCTCATCGCCTGCCTCACGACGGTCCGCAACGGCGGCGGCGAGCTCCGGCTCGCGAACGTCGGTGGGAAGGTCCAGAATCTTTTCGTGATCACCCAGCTCGTCAAGGTCTTCGACACCTACGAGACCGTCGAGCGGGCGCTCGCCAACTTCAAGGGATCCTGATCCGTCCGGCGCCGGGCCCGCCTGCGGGGGAGCCGCAGCGCGCAGTGAACCGACGACCGTCGTTGTTTCAACCTTTGTGAATCCGAGGAGCGCGGCCACCGGCCTGCGCTCCTTTTTTTATTGGAGGGAGGAACGATGATCACCACCGCCACCATGAGGATCCGCCCCGATTTCAGGCGGAACCTTCTCCTGAAACTCCTCGTCACCGGCTACGCCCTCGTCTGGGCCGTCACCGCCATCAATCCCGTCTATCCCGACGACTGGCTCCTCGAAAACATCCTCGTGATGCTCTGCGTGCCGGCGTTCCTCTTCACCTACCGGAAGTTCCCCCTCTCCGACGTGAGTTACATCGCGATCACCCTCTTCATGGTCCTCCATTCGGTCGGCGCCCACTATACGTACGCGGAGGTCCCGCTCGGGGACTGGGCCAGGGGGGCGTTCGGATTTCAGAGAAACCATTTCGACCGGCTGGTCCATTTCTCGTTCGGATTGCTCATGGCCTACCCGATCCGGGAGGTGTTCCTGAGGCTGGTGCGGGCGAGGGGGTTCTGGGCCTACTATTTCCCCCTCGACGTCACGCTGGCCTTCAGCGCGCTCTATGAAATCATCGAGATGGGCGTGGCGATGATCGTCAGCCCGGGCGCGGGAGACGCGTACCTGGGGACGCAGGGGGATCCGTTCGACGGCATCAAGGACATGGGGCTGGCGTTTCTCGGGGCCGCGGTCTGCATGATCGCCGTGGCGGTCGCGCGGCAGGCGGCGGGCAAGGGACCGCTCCTGCTCGCGGACGACGCCGGGTCCGGGATGACGTGACGACCGGCTCCGGCCGGCCAGGGCGGATGAGGCGGACTAGGGATGGATCCAGTAGGCGATCTTGACCATGAAGACGTCGTCGTAGTTCACCGTGCTGAACACCTTGCTGACGTCCCGGGCGAAGTCGACAGTGCCCGGGTCGGTGTTGCTGTAATTCGAGTGCGTCCACACGAGGAAGGCCGTCGACCCGGGGAGGAATTCCCACCGCACCACGGCGTTCCCGCGGAGCGACGAGAGGTTGAAATCCGGATTTGAGAACGTGAGCGTTTCCGCCGGTCCCCCCCCGTCAGGATCGACCGTATATTCCCCGTTGAGCCCGTCGTACGCGATCGTCGATCCGTTGTCCTCGCCGTATTTGTTGAACGTGTAGGTGCGCGGCTCCTTCAGCTCCTTGAACGCCGAGTACGCGCCCACCGAGATGAGCGGCTGCAGGTAGAGCTGGAGGCTCAGCTTCGGAGTGAACGTCCAGTCGAGCCGGACGCTCGCCGACATCTCCCGCTGGTCGATCTTCCCGAAGATGTGCCTCGTCCCGTATGTCGCCGTCGCCGTGGGGTCTTCCACGTTCGAGACCCACTGCGCGATGGTGACATCCCTGGTGAACTCCGGCGAAATTTTCACCTGTACTCCGTCCGAGGGCTTCAGCGTCGCGCCGGCGTAGACGGTGAGCCGGTAGCCCCCCGATTCGCTCCTTCCCGGCGAGGTCCCGACGAAATAGGAGACCGCGTCGCGGCTGTCCGTCCAGGCCTCGAGGTATGCCCCGTACCGGTTGGTGTACATCATCATCGGGCCGCCGCGCGTGCCGTACCGGTCGAGCGTCGCGGGGTTGAACACGAAGTTCCCGCTCATGCCCCAGTAGTTCATGAATTCCGCGTCGTAGAAGAGGAAATAGCCTTCGTCGGTCTTGTCGCCGCCGAAGGTGTAATTGCGGAACGTCGCGGCGTTGAACCCCTTGCTCCTGAAGAAACCGTCCGGTTCGAACCACCGGTAGCCGAGCACGAGGTGACCGTTCATGTTGTCGGTCCTCGAGAGGAACCCCATGTCGTTGACGTCGTACCCGGGCGACACCCAGCCGAACGCCGTGTTCAGCCTGAAGTTGCCCTTCTGTTTGTTGACCGCGACCCGCCCGCGTGGCCCGAGAGCGACGTGGCGCGTCGAATCGACCGACACGTGGGTGACGTCGGGCCGCTGGAACTGGTGGGCGGAACTCCGCTGGACGGAAACCATGCGGGCGGGGTTGCCCTCGATGCGCGCCATCGAGGCCCACCCGGTGATGACGTATTCGCCGGCGGGATCGATCTCCGTCCACCCGTCCACGCCCCCCATCAGCGCGGAGGAGTTGAACTGGTCCGGCAGGTACGGTTCGCGGAGGTTGCGGAACGCCGCGGTGCCGAGGAAGCCGATGGCGCGCTTGCCGTTCTCGAACTCCTTCTGCGAACGGACGAGGTTGTAGGAGGCGAGCGGCTCGACGATGTCGTCGTAGCGCATCTTCGCCGTCCTGCACGGCGGCGTACTCGCGTCTGCGTGAGGGCGCTGAGCGCCGCGAGCGACCACGCTTCGCTGACCTTGCCGGTGATTTTCGCCGGCTCCGAGGATGGTGGTCGCATCGGGGTAGTCGGTGTAGCCGTCGTGCTGGACGCTCCCGACCGGGCGAGCGCCCGATCCTCCGGCTGTAGAAGAAGGTCGGTATGCCGGAGTTGAATCCCCAGTTATTGTTCGCGCCGCCGTACCCGAACTCGAACAGGTTCGATCCCTCGATGAAGAACGGTCGCTTCTCCTCGTAGAACGTCTCGAACTGCGTCAGGTTGACGACGGCCGGGTCGACCTCCACCTGCCCGAAGTCGGGATTGATCGTCGCGTTCATCGTGAGATTGCTCCCGAGCCCGACCTTCAGGTCGCCGCCGACGTTCCAGCTGCCCGATGCGCCGTCGTGGAAGGGGTCCCCCGGGAGATAATCGGAGGTTCGCCGCGTGCTCAGGACCACGTAGGGGAGCAGCTCCAGCCTCGCCGGCGGAGTGATGTTCTCGATGCCGGTCAGGTCGGCGAACCGGGACACCCAGCCGCTCTCCTTCTTCGGCACCATGACGAAGTAGTTTTCCTCGTTGAGCCGTTCGATCTGGCGGGCGAAGTTGATCCCCCAGACGTAGGAGTCCTGCTTGCGTGAACCGGAGCTGGGAGTAGGGGATCTTCATCTCGGCGGTCCAGCCCCCGTCGTCGATCCGGGCTGGTCGCCTCCCAGATGCCGTCCCAGGAATCGTCGTCCCACGAGTCGTTGTAGAGCGTCCCGTCGGTGATCGATCCGCTGGCGTACACGCCGAAAAAGAACCCGGTCCGCCTGTCGTGGTACGAGTCGATGCCGACGTAGAACCAGTCGCCGTTCAGGTCGGCGTCGCGCCGGCCGATCCTGCTGACGATGGAGTCGGGATTGGGGTCGTGGAGCTTCGCGCCGATGTAGAGCGCCTCGTCGTCGAAGAGCACCCACACTTCGGAATTGAACGTGGGCGGCGCGCCCTCTGTGGGATTTTTCTGCGTGAAGCCGCCGACGGAAGGATGGCTCCATCCGGGTTCGTCGAGGACGCCGTCGATGCTGATCGGGCCCGACGAGCGGAAAGCCGTCACGGTCGGACGCCTGAGCGTGGTGTCCCTGTCGGGATCGTCCGCCGCCCGCGAAGGCGGCCGTCGTAAGCGAACGAGAGGACGATGATCTGTGCTGCGGCTTTCATGGATCCGGCTCCGTGGTAATCGTGACAATCATTAGACGGATCGTGAAGGAGAAAGGTTACACTCCCGGACCCCCGGCGGGGAGTGTCCCGTCGACGCGGGTCGGAGAGCGTTCGGCACGTGAGAGGATGGCGAGTCCGGCGGTCGAACTTTCCTTCGATCATATTCGTTGAATGTAGCGTCAATTTAATGGAATTTCACCCGGCGCCGCCCGATGCGGTCCGCCGCCATGGCGCCGGCGAGAGCCGCCATCTTGCATATATTTGGGAAATTTGGCATATTTTTTATCTGATTTTGATGACTCATCGAATTCATGTCCATCCAGGTTAAGAACCTCTCGAAACACTACGGCGAGACCAGGGCCGTCGACGACATTTCCTTCGAGGTCCATTCGGGGGAGATCCTCGGCTTCCTGGGACCCAACGGCGCCGGCAAGACCACCTCGATGCGGGTCATCACCTGCTACCTTCCCCCGTCCGCCGGCACGGTCCTGGTGGAGGGGAGGGACATCGTCGCCGAATCGCTGGAGGTCAGGAAGCTGGTCGGGTACCTCCCCGAACAGAACCCGCTCTATCTCGACATGAACGTCTCCGAGTACCTCGATTACGCCGCGCAGCTCCAGGGCGTGGAGTCCAGGCTGGTGCCCCGGAGGCGGAGGGAGATGATCGACGTCTGCGGCCTGGGCGAAATGATGCACAAGGACATCGGCCAGCTGTCGAAGGGCTACCGCCAGCGCGTCGGCCTCGCCGCCGCGATGATCCACGACCCGAAGGTGCTGATCCTCGACGAGCCGACCAGCGGCCTCGACCCGAACCAGATCGTCGAGATCCGGACGCTCATCCACAACCTGGGCACCAGGAGAAGACCGTCGTCCTCTCGACGCACATCCTCCCGGAAGTCCAGGCGACCTGCTCCCGGGTGATCATCATCAACCGGGGGAAGATCGTCGCCGACGCGCCGATCGGCGACCTCCACAAGGGGCTCCGCGGGGGCGACACGATCGTCGCTCGAAGTCCGCGTCCCCGAATCCGAAACGCCCCAGACGGTCGCCGCCGTGCTGAGGAACATCCCGCAGGTCGAGTCCGCCGCGCTGGCGGGCGAGACCGACAGCGTCGATGAAGTTCCGCGTCGGGAGCTCGCGGTCCCACGACATCCGGGCGGACCTCTTCCGGCTCTGCGTCGAAAAGGGGTGGGTCGCGCTCGAACTGCACCGCGAGCAGACGAGCCTCGAGGACATTTTCCGGGAACTGACCACGCAATCCTGACCATGAGCTTCTCAAACATCAAGCATATCTTCCTGAAGGAACTCCGGTCGTTCTTCAATTCCCCGGTGGCGTACATCGTCATCGTGGTGTTCCTGGTCATCCTCGGGTGGTTCTTCACGAGCAACCTCTTCATCGCGAACCTCTCCTCGCTGCGGACCGTCTTCGAGATGACCCCGTTCCTCCTGCTGTTCTTCGCGCCGGCGATCACGATGCGGCTCATCTCCGAGGAGAAGAAAGCGGGCACGCTGGAACTGCTCATCACCAAGCCGGTGAAGGAGTCGGAGATCATCGTCGGGAAATTCCTCGCCTCGTGGGCGCTCTACTTCTTCGCGCTCCTGCCGACCTTCTGCTATTACGTCACCGTGTCGTTCATCGGCCGGCTCGATTTCGGGGCCGTCATCGGGGGGTACCTCGGCCTGCTGTTCGTCGGCGCGGTCTTCCTCGCGGTGAGCGTGTTCGGGTCGTCGATCACCGAGAACCAGGTCGTCGCCTTCATCGTCAGCTTCCTGATCGTGTTCGGCCTCTTCATGCTCGACAAGGTGCTCTTCTACCTGCCGAACCAGGTCGTCTCGACCCTCGAGTACATCAGCATCGACTACCATTTCTCCAACATCGAGCGGGGCGTGATCGACACGCGGGACCTCATCTACTACGCGTCGGCGGTCACGATCGCGCTGCTGGCGGGAACCGCCGTCCTCCAGAGGAGGCGCTGGGTATGAAAAGCGGGCGCCAGAAATCCCTCAACACGGTCCTCATGGTCGTCGTCATCGTCCTGGTGAACGTCGTCTCGCTCCGGTATTTCGCGCGCGCTCGACCTCACCGAGGAAGGGCTCTACACCCTTTCCGACGCCAGCAGAAACCTCGTCGCGTCGCTCGACGACAAGTTCCTCGTCAAGGCGTATTACACCGCCGACATGCCGGCCCCCTACAACAACAACCGGCGCTACCTGCAGGACCAGCTCGACGAGTACCGCGCGTACGCCGGCGGCAACTTCCAGTACGAGTTCATCGACCCGAAATCGTCGGAGGAGGCGGAGCAGGAGGCCCAGCGGTACGGCATCCCGCCGGTGCAGGTCCAGGTGCTGAAAGAAGACAAGTTCCAGGTCGACAACGCCTACATGGGGCTCGTCTTCCTCCACGGCGACAAGCAGGAACGGATCCCGGTGATCCGCTCGACGTCCAACCTCGAATACGAGATCTCCTCGGCCATCAAGAAGCTCACGTCGAAGGAGCTGAAGAAGGTCGGGTTCCTGGCCGGCCAGGGCGAACCCGAACTCGAACAGTTCAAGCGTCTCCAGGAAATCCTCGCCCGGCAGTACCAGGTGACGAAGGTCGACATGACCGGCGGCAGGGCCATCCCCGCCGACGTCGCGGTGCTCGTGATCGCGGCGCCCGACAGGAAATTCGCCTCCTGGGAGAAATACCTGATCGACCAGTACCTGATGAAGGGCGGGAGGGCGGCCTTCTTCCTGAACAAGGTCGGCATCACGCTGCAGGGACAGATGGGCAGGCCGCTCGACCTCGGCCTCGACGACATGCTCGCCTCCTACGGGGTGCGCGTGAGCGCCGACCTCGTCCGCGACAGGAGCTGCGCGTACGTCACGGTCAGCCAGCAGGCGGGGTTCATGGTGATCCAGAACCAGATACCGTTCTACTACCTCCCGCGGGCCAGCAACTTCGAGGAATCGAACCCCCTGGTGCGCGGTCTGAACTCCGTGGTCCTCTACTTCGCGAGCTCCATCGACACCGCGCTGGCGCGGTCGAAGGGGCTGAACGCGAACGTGCTGCTGCGATCGTCGGGAGAGAGCGGCAGGCAGGAAAACGTCTTCATGGTCGATCCGACCGCCCCCGTCACCGCCGGAGATGTTCGCCGAGAAAGGCATCCCGCTGGTCGTCACCGTGGAGGGTTCGTTCGTCAGTTCGTTCGCCTCGGCGCCGGTGCTCCTGGACTCGACGGTGACCACCCCGATCGACACCGCCGGAAAGGTGCTGACGAGCCGCACGCTGTCGAAGATCGCGGTCGTTGGAGACGGCGATTTCATGCAGGACCAGTATTCGGGGGGGAACCCCGACAATTTCCTCCTCGCGGGGAACCTCGTGGACTGGCTGGCCGATGACATCGGCCTCGCGCAGATCCGCGCCCGGAACAGCGGCGACAGGCCCCTCGACGAGATTTCAGACGATTCCCGCAACCTCCTGAAGGGCGTCAACCTCGTCGTCCCGCCGCTCGTGGTCGTCCTGGTCGGCATCGTCCGATGGCGCTGGCGCATCTCGGCGAGGAAACGTATGGAACTCCGGGGCTACTGAGGAGTCATGTCATGAACCGATCGACCATGGTGCTGCTCGCCCTCCTCGCCGTCATGGGCGCGATCGTCCTCTGGGTATTGCCCGGGGACGACGAACGGATGACGAGCTATACGAAGGGCGCGTTCTCCTTCAGCGTGGATTCGGCCTCGATCGTGAAGGTGTCCATCGCGCGGTCCGGCAAACAGCTCGCCATCGACAACGTCGGCGGACGGTGGACCATCACCTCCCACGGCAACCTGCCGGCCGACCCGGCGATCGTCACCGAGCTCATCGGGGGCCTCTCGAGGTTCAGGCCGGGGAGCCTCGTCTCCACGAACGCGGCCAAGCAGGCCCTCTTCCAGGTCGATTCCTCCGGCAGCCTCGTGACGCTCACCGACCGCTCCGGCGCCTCGCAGTCGATCGTGATCGGCAAGATGGGCCCGTCCTTTTCCGAAGTCTATTTCAGGATGCCCGCCGGGTCCGAGGTCTACCTCGGGAGCGGTATCACGACCTGGTCGCTCGAGAGGGAAGTGAAGGACTGGAGGGACAAGACGATCTTCGCGTCGCCCGCTGAGGCCATCAAGCGGCCTCACGGTTTCATCCGGCGGAAAGGCGCGGAGCTATTCCAGGGACAGCTCCGGGTGGAAATCGGGGCAGGAAACGGTTCCGACGGAAACGATCAACCCGATCCTGACGACGCTCTCCAACCTCCGGGCCGAGGATTTCATCGATTCCACCGTCCAGTTCGCCGGGTCTCCCTCCAGGGTGGAGGTCACGGGCGCCGTCAGCGCGAAGTTGGATTTCTACAGGCTGGGATCGCGACACCAACCGGTATGCCGTGCAGGTGTCCGGCGTAACGCAGAAATACATCGTCGGAAAGCATGTCGCCTCGGCGCTCTTCAGGGCCGTCGGGGAGCCGAAACCCGTCGGCGTCGTTTCGGCCCGGCGGGTGGAAGCCGCACCGACGATCGGGACGGAACCCGGGGCCTCGTCCCCGGAAGGCGCCGCCGCGATCCCGCCGCGCGGCGCGACCGTTCCACCGGCGAAAACAGAACCATCGAAAACCGGGACCGTCCCGGCCGGAACACGGGAGGTCGTGAAGCCCCCGGCCGAGACGTCGCACCGGAACGGGCGCCGTCAACCCCTTCAAGCAAAAATCGCCCGGCGAACAACGCCCGCCGGCCGGTGTCACGACGCCCCGCCGTCGGGCCAGTCACGAAGATTCCTCCGGCCGGCGCCGCGACGCAAACACAGACACCGCAGGTGAAACCTCCCGCGAAACCCCGGTCCAGGCCGGGTCCGGGACGCCCCGGCGAAGGGCGCGGTCGTGACTCCCGGAAAGGTCCCGGCGCCCGCCCAGGGCGGCGCGGACGACGAGGGAGAACTCAAGGTCCACGTCGTCAAGAAGGGGGAGACGATGACGAGCATCGCGACATCGTACGGCGTCACGGTCGAACAGATCCTCAAGTGGAACCTGCTCAAGTCGATCTCCATCAAACCGGGCCAGGAGCTCTACATCTTCGTCAGGAAATAGGCCACCCCCGGAAGACCGGCTCTCCGTCCACCACCGCCGGCCGGCCGCCGGCGTCCACCTGGATGCCTCCATCCTTGGAAATCTCCCCCCATTTCGGTATCTTTTCAGGCATTTTTCCATACATCACACCAATGATTGCAGGGATCATCGCGGCCGGGGAGGGGAGCAGATTGAAGGCCGAAGGGATCCTGACCCCGAAGCCCCTGGTCCCGGTCGGCGGCATCCCCATCATCGAACGCCTGCTGGTGTCCCTCTCGCGCTGCGGGATCCGGGCCGTCCACTGCATCGTCAACGAAGAATCGACGGCCGTCAGGGACTACGTCCTGGGCCTGCGACTTCCGATCCCCGTCTCCTTCCTGGTGAAATCGACTCCCAGTTCGATGCACAGCCTCTTCGAGCTCGCCCCGTTCCTGGGCGATGAACGGTTCCTGCTGACCACCGTGGATTCGATCTTCGACGAGCGCGACCTCCGGGCGCTCGTCGGGGCCGCGTCCGGCGACCGGGCGTCGGACGGGCTCCTGGCGGTCACCGACCACGTCGACGACGAGAGCCCGCTCTACGTCGAGGCCGGGACGGCCGGCCGGATCCTCTCGTTCTCGAAGAGCGACCGCTCCCGCTGGGTGACGGGGGGGCTCTACGCGCTGTCGCCGCGGATTTTTCAGGAAATCGAACCGGCACGCCTCGCGGGGATCGCGCGGTTGAGGCATTTCCTCGCGCACCTGGTCCGCGCCGGGTACGACCTCAGGATATTTCCCTTCTCGAAAATCATCGACGTGGACCGGGCGGGTGACATCCGCGCGGCCGAAGAGATGCTCGGCGGGGGGCGCTGACCGATGGTCGTCGCGGGAACCATCAAATCGCGGATCCTCCGGCTCCAGGAGTACTCGATCCTCACCTGGGAGACCGTCCGTTCGCTCCCGGCGGCCTGGCGCTACCGGCGTGACACTCTCGAGCAGATGTATCTCATCGGCGCCCAGTCGTTCATCATCGTCTTCCTCGCCGGGCTCTTCATGGGGATCATCATGGCGATCGAGGGCGGGCACCGGCTCGAGACCTTCGGCGCGAAGATGCTCGTCGGGCGAACGACCTCGCTCGCGCTCTTCCGGGAGCTCGGGCCGGTGATCACCGGGCTGATGCTCGCGGCGCGCACCGGCGCGAAGAACGCCTCGGAGCTCGGATCGATGCAGGTGAGCGAGCAGATCGACGCCCTCCGCGCGTTCGGCACGAACCCGGTCGAGAAGCTCGCCGCGCCCCGCCTCGTCGCGGCCCTCGTGATGTTCCTCCCCCTCACGCTCGTCGCCGACCTGGTCGGCCTCGTGGGGGGCATGCTGGTGTCCGACCTCTGGTTGAACGTGGACATGTCCTACTTCTGGCAGTCGGCGATCACCGACCTCAAGGTCAAGGACCTGGTCGTCGGCTTCGCGAAGCCGGTGGTCTTCTCGTTTTTCATTTCAACCATCAGCTGTTACTACGGGCTGAACACCACGGGCGGCACCCAGGGCGTCGGCAGGTCGGCGGTGAACGCGGTCGTCGTCTCCTCGATCGTCGTGCTCTTCAACGATTTCATCCTCACCAAAGTCGTCTGGGCGGTGCTCTGATGATCAGGCTCGAAAACATCAACGTCGAAATGGACGGCCGGAAGATCCTCGACGGCGTGTCGTTCCAGGTCCCGACCGGGCATACCAAGGTGGTCCTGGGGCCGAGCGGCGCGGGGAAGAGCTCCCTCCTCAAGATCATCCTCGGCCTCTGGAAGCCGGACTCGGGCTCGGTATGGGTGGACGACACGGAGATCACCCACCTGAGCGAGCGCGAACAGATGCCGGTCCGGAGGCGGATGTCGATGATCTTCCAGGGGAACGCGCTCTTCGACTCCCTCACGGTCGAGGAGAACGTCGGATTCTTCCTCGAGGAGCATTCGCAGCTCGGGCCGGACGAGATCCACGCGAGGGTGAACGCGTGCCTCGACTTCGTCAACCTCCCCGGGACCAACGACCTCCTCCCGGAGGAGATCAGCGGGGGGATGAAGAAGCGCGTCGCGATCGCGCGCGCGATCGCCTTCGACCCGGAGGCGATCCTCTACGACGAGCCGACGACCGGCCTCGATCCGATCAACGCCAAGACGGTCACGGAGCTCGTCATGAGGCTCAAGAAGGAACGGCGCGTGACGAGCGTCGTCGTCACGCACATCCTGAGGGACGCGTTCGCCGTCGGCGATTCGCTCGCCCTGATGGACGACGGCCGGATCGTCTTCGACGGGACGCCGAAGGACCTCCTCGCCTGCCCGAACCCCTTCGTGCAGGAGTTCCTGTCGGAGATCCGGGAGGAAGCCAGTCTCATTCAGAACAGTTGAAACGGGAAACCCATGAAGGATCAACAACTCCGCTGGTCGAACCTGAAGGTCGGGATCGTGGTCCTGATCGGCCTGGTGATCTTCGTCTTCATCGTCTCGATCGTCGGGACCGAGCAGAACATCTTCACCTCGACGTACGAGCTGAAACTGTTCATGCCGAACGTCCGCGGTCTCGTCGAGGGGGCGATGGTCACCCTCGGCGGGCTCAAGATCGGCTACGTCACCGACATGCAGTTCGTCACGCGGGGCGACACCACCGGGGTGGACGTCACCATGAAGGTGATGACGAAATACGCCCGCTCGATCACCGTGTCGTCCGTGGCGCAGTTCAAGACGATCGGCCTGCTCGGCGACCGGTACATCGACATTTCGATCGGGCAGGAAAACGAACAGCAGCTCGCCGAGGGGTCGCTGCTTCCGCTGATCGAAACCTTCGACTTCGAGGCGGCCGGGCCCCGGCTGAACAAGACCCTGGAGGACTTCAGCGAGCTCGTCTCGAACACGAAGCAGATCACGGCGACCATCAACAGGGGCGAGGGATCCGTGGGCCGGCTGGTCACGAAGCCCGACCTCGCGCAATGACCTGGAGCACTTCGTCGCGTCGATGAACCGGATCGCCGGCCGGATCGAATCGGGGAAGGGGGCGCTGGGGCAGATGGTCGCGGACGGGGACCTTTCGCAGGACCTCTCCGCCGTCGCGGGCAACCTGCGGACGGTGACCGACCAGCTCCGGAAAGGTCAGGGGACGGCCGGCAGGCTGATCATGGACGATTCGCTCTACCGGAGCCTCTCGTCGTTCAGCGCCCGGGCCGACTCGCTGATGGCGAAGGCGGGGGCGGACTCGAGCAACGTCTCGAAACTCGTCTCGGACCCGGAATTCTATTCCCGGGTGTCCAAACTCCTGAAAGACCTGGACCTCCTCCTGATCGACCTGAAGGAAAACCCCGACCGGTACGTCAAAGTTTCAGTGTTCTGAGGTGTCGCGCCGCGTCGCGATATCGGCACTCTTCTTCCTCCTCGGGCTCTGCCTCTTCGTCTACCTGGTCGCGAGCTTCGGCGCCGGGACCATCGTCGCCCACGTGGCGGCCGCCGGCTGGCAACTCCTGGCGGTGTTCCTCCTCTGGTTCGTCATCTACGTCCTGAACACGACGGCGTGGAGGCTCGCCCTCGGCGCCAACCGGGGCGGGGTCGGGAGCGCGAGGCTCTTCATGATCACCGTCTCGGGGTTCGTCATCAATTACCTCACCCCCATCGTGGCACTCGGCGGCGAACCGTACAAGGCCGGGGCCCTCTCGGGCGCGATGGGCGCGCGGAGGGCGATCTCCTCGGTGGTGCTCTACAGGATGGTCCACCTCCTGGGCCACATGACCTTCCTCCTCGCCGGCATCGCCGCGGCGTTCCTGTTCGTCCCGCTCCGGCCCGCGGTCTCCGCCGCCCTCGCCGCCACGGGCCTGGTCGTCGTGGTCGTGGTCTTCCTGACGCTCCGGGGAACCAGGGACGGCGTCTTCGACCGGATCGCGGGGGTCGTCGCGAAGCGGCGTTTCCTCCGGTTCCTCTCGGGACCGGTCGAACGGTACCGGGGCGAGCTCGCCGGGATGGACAGCGTGATCACCGACGTCTACCGGCACGACCGGCCTGCGTTCATCGCGAGCGTCGCGCTGGAGTTCCTGAGCAGGCTCCTGATGGGGGTCGAAGTCTACGTGCTTCTCAGGGCGCTCGGCCACGACGTCTCCCTCGGCGCGGCCGTGTACGTATACGTGATGTATTCGATCGTGATCAACGTCTTTTTCTTCATCCCGATGAACGTGGGCGCCCGCGAAGGCGGCATCCTGATCGGGATGGAAGGCCTGGTGGCCGACCCGGCGACCGGTGTCTCGGTCGGCATCATCCTCCGGATCAGGGAATTCGCGTGGATCGCCATCGGACTGCTTTTTATCGTCATCGCCCCCGGCCTGAAGGATGGCGGGGGCGGCGAGAATCCCCCCGCCCGGGGGTGAGGTTTTGGTAATCTTGGCATTTATGGTTAAATTCCCCTGTGATTTTAGGTTTTTTCGATCGTCCTGTCGTCCAAACCCTTTTGTTCCGCCAATTTTACTGATCGCTTAGAGGGTCATTCAACCGCCGTGACTATTCTGCCCCATCTAGCGTTGACCACCCTCGGGATCCAGGCCATGGGACTTGAGGGCGGGGACATCGCGCTGGCGTACGCCTTCGGGTACGGCATCGACCTCGTGGACCACCCGATCAAGCTCCCGCTGTACACCCGGAAGAACGGCCGGAAAAACGAGACCCATTACCACTGGCGCACCCCGTTGCAGGAGCCGGTGGCCCTCCTCTGGATTGTGCCCCTCTCGATCTACCTCGGGACGGCCGTCCCCGCGCTTTTTTTCATATCGCACTTCGCCCTGGACTACATGGTGAGCTACGAGAAGCGGCCGTTCGCCCCGTTCAGCCCCTGGTCCACGGAGGGGGTCCTCACCGGATACACCGACACGGCGAAAGAGATCGTCGTGACGTCGCTCTGCCTCGCCGGCTCGTTCGCCCTCGGGTACAGGCAGATCGTGGATTTCATCGGGAACCTCGCCGGGAGGCTCTTCGGATGAAGAAGGCGGCAGACCGCGCCCTGACGGCGCTGATCGTTTTTTCCCACGAATCGCTCGGCCTTTCGCCGAACCAGCTCTCCGGCATCGGGCTCGTGCTCGGGCTCCTGGCCGCCCTCCTCGCGGCGACGGGCCACCTCGGGGCGGGGATGGTCCTCCTGGCGGCTTCGCAGATCGTGGACGGTCTCGACGGCGGCGTGGCCCGCCGCTACGGGCTCCAGACGGAGCGCGGGCGGCTCATCGAGGCCGTCGTGGACAGGACTTGCGAGATCGCGTTTTTCCTGGCCCTCGCCGCCGCGGGACTGGCGACCGCGAAAATTGCGCTGCTCGCGTGCGTCGCCGTGCTGCTGGTGACGTTCGGGGAGCGCGCCTCCGGATTCGATCCCGGGTTCAAGCGGTTCATGATGTACTTCGGGTACGCGCTGTACGCGTGGGCCGGGGTCCCCGGTTTCGAGATCGCGCTGAACGTCGTCTTCTTCGCCAACCTCGCGGGTTTCGCGCTGGGAACGATCATGGCGGACTACCGCTTCCAGCGGGAGGTCGACTCCGCGGCCATCGCGCGGCGGGAATTCGAAATCGGGTCGGGCATCGCGCGGCAGCCCGACGATCCGCCGACCTTTCTCTCGAAACTGTTCTCATGACCATCCGTCTTGCCGGTATCAGGCGAAAAACTGAATTCTCGCCCAACCACGTCGTCAACGATTCGCTCATCATCCACCGGACGGGCGACGCCCTGCGCGCCCTCGGCGCCGAGGTCACCTGGTACGACGAGGGGACCGTGACCCCCGACGCCTTCCCGGAGAGGGTCGCCTTCTCGATGGCGCAGGGCCCGGCGGGGTCGGCCACCCTCGCGAAGATCGAGGACGGGGGCGCGCTGATCATCAATTCGCCCCGGAGCGTGATGAACTGCTACCGGACGAGCATGGTGAGGCTGCTCCCGGCGGCGGGCATACCGTTCCCGAAGAGCGTCATCGTCTCGACCGACGCGGGCGTCAACCCGCGCCACGCGGGACTCACGTCATCGAAGATCTGGATCAAACGCGGCGACGTGCACGCGGTGCACAAGGAAGACGTCACGCCTGGCGTCCACCGTCGACGAGGAGCTGACGCTGCTGCGGGAGTTTTACGCGCGCGACATCCGCCAGGTGATCCTGCAGGAGCACCTGGAGGGGGACACCGTGAAATTCTACGCGGTCCGGGGCTCGGACCTCTTCCACTGGTACTACCTGAACGGCGTCCACAGGACCCCGTTCCCGACCGGCACGCTCCGCGAGATCGCCTCGGTGGCGGCGGAGACGCTCGGTCTCCACGTCTACGGGGGCGACGCGATCGTCGCCCGGGACGGCTCCCTGTCCATCATCGACATCAACGACTGGCCGAGTTTCGCGCCGGTCCGCGAGGACGCGAGCCGCGCGATCGCGCAACTCGTGTTCAGCAAAGCCCAACACTACCTCGAATCCCATGACTAAGAAAGCACACGTGAAAACGTCAATCCCGGGCCCGAAATCGAAGGCGATTTTCGACCTGGAGCAGCGGTACATCTCACCCGGCGTCCAGACCATCGCGACCCTCTCACAGCTCGCCCTCGAGAAGGGGGAGGGGTGCGTCGTGGAGGACGTGGACGGAAACCGGTACATCGATTTCTTCGCCGGCGTGGCCGTCGCGAGCCTCGGGTACAACCACCCCCGATACGTCAGGGCGGTCCAGGAGCAGGTGGCGAAGATCCACGTCGGGTCCTTCGTCACGCAGGTGCGCGCCGACCTCTCGAAGCTCCTGGCAGAGAACGCGGTGGCGGACCTCCGCCGGACGCAGTACTACAGCGGCGGCGCCGAGGCCGTCGAGGCGGCCCTCAGGCTGGCCAAGTCGTACACGAAGAAGACGGAGGTGATCGGCTTCTGGGGCGGGTTCCACGGGAAGACCCTCGGCGTGGTCGGCCTCATCGGCGACAGCTTCAAGCACGAGCTCGGCCCGCTCCCCTTCGGCATCTATAATACGCCGTACGCCGAACTGCCGCCGGTGCCCGCTGAACCACACCTTCCCCGGGTGCGAGTGGGCCTGCGTGAAATTCATCCGCGACAAGATCCGGATCGAAACCACCAACGACGTCGCCGCCCTGATCGTCGAACCGATCCAGGGAACGAACGGCAACGTGGTCCCGCCCGCCGGCTTCCTCCTCGAACTGAGGAAGATCGCCGACGAGATCGGCGCGCTCCTGATCGTCGACGAGATGATCACCGGGTTCGGCCGCACCGGGAAGATGTTCGGCTGCCAGCACGACAACGTGAAACCCGACATCATGACGATCGGCAAGAGCTTCGGCGGCGGTTACCCGATGACCGGGCTCATGTCGCGCGACGAGGTGATCATGGCGAAGCCGTTCAGCAATCCCAGCGGCAGCTCGTCGAGCTACGGCGGCAACCCGCTCGCCTCGGCCGCGGCGCTGGTCACCGTGAGGACCATCCTCGAGGAGGGCCTCGTGGAAAATTCCGCGAAGGTGGGCGCGTTCATGCTCAAACGGCTCGAGGCGATGAAGGAGAAGTACCCGTTCATCGGCGAAGTGCGCGGCAAGGGCCTGCTGCTCGGCGTGGAACTGGTGAAGAACCGCGAAACGAAGGAGAAGCTCGACAAGGGCACCTGCAAGCTCATCTTCCAGGAGTGCCTGAAGCGCGGCCTCATCACGATGGGCTACAACCCCGACATCCGGATCAACCCCCCGCTCGTGATCGACGAAGCCACGGCGGCCGAAGGCCTCTCCATCATGGACGAAGTGTTCGCTCATGTCGCAGATCGCATCAACGTATAAGCACCCGCGACGTCGAGGAGACGATCGACGTCTGGTTTTTCCGTCCCCTCGGCTATCTCGTCGCCCGGGCGTGCGTGCCGCTGGGCGTGACGCCCAACGCGGTGACGATCGTCAGCATCTTCATCGGGGTCGCCGGGGGGCACCTGCTCTACTACCGGGACTTCACGCTCAACGTGTGGGGGATCGCGCTCTGGGTCGTCGCCGACATCCTCGACAGCGCCGACGGCCAGCTGGCCAGGATCACGGGGCACAAGTCGAAGGTGGGGCGGATCCTCGACGGGCTCGGCGGCAACATCATGTTCGTCAGCATCTACCTGCACCTCCTGGTCCGCATGGCGCAGACCTACCCCGACATCCATGCGGCCTGGTTCTTCGCGCTCGTGCTCGCCGCCGGGATGAGCCACTCGCTCCAGAGTTCGCTCGCCGACTACTACCGGATGGCGTACCTGAAATTCGTCGTGGACCCGTCGGGCTCGGACCTCGAGGGCTCCGACGAAGTCCGCCGCGAGTACGAATCGGTGAGGTTTTCGGACCAGCCGGTGAAAAAATTCCTGATGCGGGTGTACCTGAACTACACGATCCAGCAGGAATCGCTTTCGAAGAACTTCCAGGTGCTCCGGAAGAAGGTCGCCTCGGAGTTCGGTCCGCAGATCCCGGCGTGGTTTTCGGACTCCTACCGGGCGCTCAACCTTCCGCTGATGAAATACTACGCGATCCTGACGACCAACACCAGGATCATCGTCATGTCGGTCTGCGTGCTGCTCGACGTCCCCTGGCTCTACTTCACGATCGAGGTGGTCGGCATCAACGCCCTCATGCTGCTCGTGATCGCGCGCCAGGAAAGGCTGTGCGCCGGGCTCGCCGTCGCGATCGACGAGCGGAGGGCGGCCGCGTGAAACTCCGCGGAGCGCTGATCGGGCTGGGGAACATCGCCCTCCGGGGCCACCTCCCGGCGTACCGCCGGCCGGGCGTTTCCGGCGAACTCGGTATCGTCGCCGCCTGCGACATCTCCCCCTCCGCCCCGGAGATTTGCCGGACGGAGCTCCCCGGCGTGACGTTCTATCCCGAGATCGGGGCCATGCTCGCCGCCGAGAAGCCCGACTTCGTGGACATCTGCACCCCGCCATACACGCACGCCGGGTACATCCGGGCCGGCGCCGACGCCGGGGCCCATATCCTCTGCGAGAAGCCGCTCGCCGACCGGTACTCGGCGATCGAGGGCATCTCGTCGTCGCTCGCGGGCCGGGACATCGTGTTCGTCCCGTGTCACCAGTACCGCTATTCCCCGCTCTGGTCGTCGGTGGCTTCCGTGATCGCGGAAGGGAGGATCGGCCGCGTCGCGCTGGCGCAGTTCAACGTGTACCGGACGCAGGCGGACACCGGCAGCGCCGCGGGAAACCCGGCCTGGCGCACCGACCGGGCGCAGAGCGGCGGGGGGATCCTCGCGGACACGGGGGCGCATTACTTCTACCTCGTCCAGCATTTCTTCGGCCTGCCGGTGTCGGTGCAGGCCTCGCTCCGGACGCTCAGGCACGCCGGGTACGGCGTCGAGGACACGGCCCTCGTCACGCTCGATTACGACGGCGCCGCGGTCCAGATCTCGCTCACGTGGGCGGCCGACGCGAGGGCCAACTCGATGGTGATCGCCGGGTCGGAGGGAAGCCTCCGCTACGACGGGACCGAACTGGTGCTGACCCGCGACGGAAAGGCCGGGCGCCTGCCGATGCCGGACGTCTCGGACAAGGGCCAGTACGTCGGGTGGTACGCCTCGCTGCTCGGGGAATTTTCGTCGCGGATCCGCGCGAGGAACTACGGCGACGACCTGCTGCGGGAATCGGAGAACGTGATGAAACTCCTCGACCTGAGCTACCGGTCCGGCGCCGAACGGAAGACGCTGGAGTTCCGATGAAGGCCATCCTCTTCGATTTCGGCGGGACCATCGACACGAACGGCGTCCACTGGAGCGAGATGTTCTGGGACCATTACCAGCGGCGGCACATCCGGGTCGCGAAAGCGGACTTCGAAAGGGCGTTCGTGAATTCGGAACAGACGATCGCCGCGCAGGAAGACGTCGCGACGCTCGACTTCCGGACCCTCCTCCGGCGCCAGTTCCTCCTGCAGTTCGCCGCCCTCGGCCTGCCGGTCGCGGGAGGATCCGCGGAATCGATGGGCGATGAATGTTACGACGAGGTCGCGGCGATCGTGGCGCGCGCCCGGACCCTGATGCAGGCGTTCAGCGGAGCGTACCGGCTCGGCGTCGTCTCGAATTTTTACGGGAACCTGGCCGTCGTCTGCAGGGAATTCTCGCTCGACGGCCTCCTCGGCGTGATGGTGGATTCCGCCGTCGAAGGAGTGAGGAAACCGGACCCCGCGATCTTCTCCATCGCCCTGGGGCGCCTCGGGGTCGCGGGCGCCGAGACCTTCGTCGTCGGCGACTCGTACGAACGCGACATCGTCCCGGCGAAACTCCTGGGCTGCACCACGGTCTGGCTCAAGGGCAGGAGCTGGACGACCCCGAAGAGCACCGAGGCGGCCGACTATACGATCACGACCATGGAAACCCTCAAAGCGATCGTGCTCCCGTAAGGGACGCGACACGCACCATTTCCCAACGAAAGGAACCCCGATGAAGAAACGACAGACCATCCGCAAGGCGACGGGGAAGCTCGGCGTCCTGATCCCCGGGCTGAACGGCGCCGTCTCCACCACCTTCCTGACCGGCGTCTTCGCCGCGCGCAGGGGACTGGGGGAGCCGTTCGGGTCGCTCACGCAGATGGGGACGATCCGGCTCGGCAAGAGGACCGAGCACCGCTCCCCGCTCATCAGGGAGTTCGTGTCGCTCGCGCCCCTGAAGGACCTCGTGTTCGGGGGATGGGACATCCGGAACGAGAACTGCTTCGACTCGGCGACCGCCGCCGGCGTGCTCCAGGCCCACCACCTCGCCCCCCTGAAAAAGGACCTCGCGGCCGTCCGGCCGATGACGGCCGTGTTCGACCAGTACTACGTGAAGCGGCTGGAGGGGAAGCACGTGAAGAAGGCGAAAACCAAGTACGATCTGATGGAGTTGATCAGGAAGGACATCCGGGACTTCATCTCGAAGAACAGGGTGGACCGGTGCGTCATGGTCTGGTGCGGGAGCACGGAGATCTTCATCCCCCCCGGCGACGTGCACTCGACCGAGAAGAAATTCGTCGAGGGGATGAAGAAGAACCACAGGGACATCTCCCCGAGCATGCTCTACGCGTACGCGTCGGTGATGGAGGGGGTACCGTTCGCCAACGGCGCCCCGAACCTGTCGGTGGACGTCCCGGCGATCGTCGAACTCGCGAAGCACCTGGGCGTGCCCGTCTCGGGGAAGGACTTCAAGACCGGCCAGACGCTGGTGAAGACGGTGATCGCGCCGATGCTCAAGGCGCGGCTCCTCGGGCTGCACGGGTGGTTCTCCACGAACATCCTTGGCAACCGCGACGGCGAGGTGCTCGACGATCCGGAATCGTTCAAGACCAAGGAGGAGAGCAAGCTGTCGGTGCTGCACGGCATCCTGCAACCCGAAAAGCACCCCTCACTCTACGGGGATTTCTACCACAAGGTCCGCATCAACTACTATCCGCCGAGGGGGGACAACAAGGAGAGCTGGGACAACATCGACATCTTCGGCTGGCTCGGCTACCCGATGCAGGTGAAAATCAATTTTCTCTGCCGCGATTCGATCCTGGCGGCGCCGATCGTGCTCGACCTCGTGCTCTTCATGGACCTCGCCCGGCGCGCAGGGATGAAAGGGATCCAGGAGTGGCTCTCATTCTATTACAAGAGCCCGATGCACGCCGCAACCGTGTACCCCGAGCACGACCTGTTCATCCAGCTGTTCAAGCTGAAAAACACGCTCCGGTACCTCAAGGGCGAGGAACTGATAACCCACCTGGGACTCGAATACTACGACTGATTCCGGGCCCTGATGGTCCGGGGGAGGCCCCTCAACCGGCGGTGGGCCGCACGGTCCGCGGCTCCCTGTTCCTGTCGATCCACCAGGCCGCCAGCACGAAGAGCCACATCGCATTCCCCGCGACGGCGATCATCTCCACGCCGGGCGGCGGCGGCCCGATGATGTTCGCCGCGTAAATGGCCAGCAGGATGGCGACCAGCGCCGCAAGGCCGTAGCGGCCAGCTTTCGTTTTCGTCCGCGTCGCCCCGGTGTAGATCAGAACGCCAGCCGCGAACATGGCGAGTTCGACGGCGACCGTCGCGGCGACCGAGTTCCAGAGGCCGAGGCCGAATTTCATTTCGCCCCCGTAGGTGAGGGGAAGATCGGGGCGGTGGGTGAGGAGATCGAGCAGCCAGTGACTGAATGCCGCGAGCGACAGGACGAGGGCCGGGCGGGCGTCGCGCCGGAGCAACCAGTATCCCCCGCCGAAGAGCGCCGCGAGGATCAACGCGCCGACGAGGCTGTGGGTGATGGGATAGTCATAGAAATCGAGCGGCGTCACCGCCGTATTCCCGGGGTCGATCCGCACGTGCTCGAGGCCGAGCAGGAGGAACAGGGGCCAGAGCAGGTCCTGCAGCTGCACGGCGATGAAGAGCGTGCCGAGCGAGACGCGGGGCGCCGCCTTCTTGGCGGCGAAACCGACGGCGAAATGTCCGAGAAACATAACGTTCAGAATCCGAATGTGAATGAAACCCAGGGTACGAACGCGGGGACGCCCGAATCGTCCGCACCCAGGGGCAACCATACGGCGAACTCCGCCGATACCGGTCCGGAGAAGACCCGCGTCCCGAGTGACGCCAGGAGCGGATCGAGGTTGGGCGGGAACCAGTTTTCGCTCACCAACTCCATTCCGCCGCCGAGGGGCACCTGAAACCCCGCGAGGACCATCGGCCTGCCTGGCGGTCTCGGGACCCGAATTCCCCACCCGAGGCCCAGTGTCGCCGACCGGTCGATCTCGCCGATCGTCATGTCCGCGTAGATGATCCCGGTTCCGTCACCGTCCGTCCGACCGACGTACAGGAATCCCGCGGCCGCGGCGAAATCGTCCGTCGCAGTACGGCGGTGATCTTCGGCGCGAACATGATGTATCGCCTGTCCGCCCCCGGCACCGAGGGAGATGCCGCCGGCGAGCAGGAGATAGTCGGTGACACCCACCCCGACGGACGGGAAGAAGAGCTCGGAGACGGCCACGTACCCCTGCCCCGCTCCGAGCGGTCGCGCGGTCGGCGTGAGGAAGAGCCGCGTCCTCCCCGGGTGGATTTCCGCGTCGGCCCCCCGGTACGGATCGGTCATCACGGCCTGCACCGCGCCGGTGTCCGGCGATTGCCCCCGCGCCCGGGTACGACCCGGGGGCGTGGAGCGCGAGGATGACGACAAGGAGGACTGCCCGAGACGAGCGACGCTCACGACCCATTCCCGCTCCACGATCGGTAGCTCCCCGATCCCGGAGGAGGGACGGGAATCGATTCATGGTAGAGAATATCGGATCGTTTGTCAAGGAGGGGAACCCCCCACTTCCGACCCGGCGCGTTCGCCATCCGCGTTTCCCGCCCACGCGCGTTCCGCTATGGAACGGTCGGCTGGTCTGGGTCCACGCCCGGTCGGCGGCCGGGTCCTTCGGCTTCGTGGCGACCGGTCGCTCCGGCCCTGGTTGATCGGCGGTTTCTCCCTCGTCGGGCTCGGTGGACGGCGCCGGCGGCGACGCGGTCTCCGGATCGAGGACGACCGACGGGTCGGTCGCGCCGATCGCCGCCGCGGACGCTGCGGTCGCGTCGACCGCCGCCCGCTCATCGTCCTCCTCGAAGTGGGGCAGCGCCGGATGATCCGGATGGGCGGCCAGCCAGCCGTCGACGAGGCCCTCGACCGTCCGCGTCCGGCGGAGCGTGCTCGGATGAAGTTCCGCCCGCGCTCCGAGTCGAAGTAGGCGAGCGTCCGCGGGTCGTCGGCGTAGCGGACCCGGGCCGTGGCGACCTCGGCCTCGACGTCGGCCTCGGAGACCTCGATCCCCTCGACCTCGGCGATCTTCGACAGGACGAGCAGCGTCTTGACCCGGCCCTCGGCGCGCGGCCGGAACTCGGTGTGGAGGTCGGCCTCGGTCTGCTCGGTCCGCCTTGAGGTAGGCCTCCTCGGCGATCCCCTGGCGGGCCAGGCTCGACCGGAACTCGTCGTGGATGACCTCGACCTCCTGGTCGACGAGGATGTCCGGCAGCTCGACGGTCGCGTTGGCCACTGCGTACTCGATGATCCGGTCGGCGAACCCGTGGCGGGCCCGATCGAGCGCATTGCGCTCGAGCCGTCGGCGGATCTCGACCCGGAGCGCGTCGAGGTCGGCGAAGTCGCCCATCGACCGGGCGAAGTCGTCGTCGAGCGTCGGGCAGGATCTTCTCGCGGAGCTCCTTGAGGTCGACCGCGAAATGGGCGGTCTGGCCGGCGAGCGTCGGCTCGCCGTAGTCCTCCGGGAAGTCGATGTCGAACTCGGTCGAGCCGCCGACCGACAACCCGACGAGGTGGGCCTCGAAGCCCGGGATCAGCCGCTCCTCACCGAGGATGAGCGGCATCCGCTCCGAGGTGCCGCCCTCGAACGGCACGCCGTCGCGGGTCCCGACGAAGCCGATCACCGCGTAGTCGCCGGTCTGGGCGGGCCGTTCCTCGACCGGCCGGAGCGTCGCGTTCTGGTCGCGCAGCTCGTCGATCACGGTCTGCGACCTTGGCGTCGTCGACCGTCTCGATCTCGGGCCGCGAACTTGAAGTCCGGCGTAGTCGCCGAGGACGACGTCCGGCGGCACCTGGACCGTCGCCGTGAACTTGAACGGCTTGCCCTCCTCGGCCTGGACGACGTCGACGCTGGCCTGGGTCAGCGGCACGATGCCCTGCTCCGTGAGCGCGTCGCGGTAGGCGTCCTGGAGGAGGATGTCGACCGCCTCGTCGAGGACGGCCGTCGGGCCGAGCACGCGCTCGAGCATGAACCGGGGCGCCTTGCCCGGCCGGAAGCCGGCGACCCTGGTCCGCCGGGCCAGACGGCGGACGGCCTCGTCCATCGACCGGTCGAGACGCTCGGGCGGCAGCTCGACCTCGAGGAGGACGGACGACTTGGGGGCAGGCGTGGTGGTGACGTGCATCGCCGGGAGATTATAGGTGCGGGAGGCGCCGGCCGGCCGTCGCGACCGGCGCCGCGGACCAGGCCCTCGCCCGGGCCTGGTAGGCGAGGTCGGGGTCGAACCGACACGCCGCTTTCGCGGCACCGGCTCCTAAGGCCGGCGCGTCTGCCATTCCGCCACTCGCCCACCGGGAGCATACCCGGGGACCCGTCACGCGGACGAGCCAGTGCTCACGGTGAGCGCGATGGACTGCGGCTTGAGCAGGGCCAGGTAGATCGGGCAGCGCTCGCGCCACGCGTCGAGCATCGCCTCGATCCGGTCGTCCGGCGACGGCGACGAGACCGTGATGTCGAGCTCGATGTCGCCGAGGTCGGGCGCGACGCCGTCGATCCCGAGCAGGCCGCGCAGGTCGGTCGAGCAGCGGGCGACGGCCGTGACGTCGTCGATCTGGACGTCGAACTCGGGCGCGAGCGTGTCGTGGAGGAACGCGACCGCGCACCCGGCGAGCGCGCCGAGCAGGTAGGCGGTCGGGCTGGGCGCGAGGTTCTCGCCGCCGAGGGCGCGGGCAGGTCCGCGTCCCAGTTGAACGGCCCGGCCGACAGGCGGGCCCGCCCATTGGCGAGCGTCGCCGTGACGGTCGGCGTCGACCTGCGCAGCTGTCGGGATCGGCTCGAAGCGGGCTTCCGTATCGGCGATCGTCGTCGCGCTCATCGTCGGTTCCTCCGATCATGCCGCTCCGCACCTGGCGAGCGGTCAGGGCGAACGTAGAGCGGGGCCGGTGTCGTGGGAACCGCGCCACCACCCAATCGACGGGGCGCGTCAGGCCGCCGCATGGCGGCGAACACGCAGGCGCGGCCGTCAGGCGAGCTGTTGCCGCAGGTACTCCGCGACCGCCGCCGCACGGGCCGCACGGCCGGTCAGCGCCGAGCTTCGCGTAGACGTTCGAGAGGTGGCGCTCGACCGTCCGAACGCTCAGGGTCAGCGCGATGGCGATCTCGTCGTTGGTCCGGCCGTCGGCGGCCAGGCGGAGGACGTCGAGCTCGCGGGCCGACAGCGCCTCGGCGGTCGCCGGTCGGGCGCGAGGACGGCATGTGCTCGACGCTCCGGCTCGAGGAACGCCGACACCTCGTCGATGAATACCGCTCCAGGCCGGCTCGTCCGCCAGGAGGATGTGGTTGCGACTCTGGAGCGGGACGAGGCGGGCGCCGTGGATCCGCGACGACACGCTCACGGCGTTGTCGAACGTCGTCGACCGGTCGCCGATCGCCTGGAGCACGATCGTCGGAGTCGTGATCCGGGGCAGCTCGTCCTCGATGTCGACCTGCTGGCGGGCGACCCGGCTGGCCACGGCGTTGGCGGGCGACGTCGACATCCGCTGCAGATCGTCGAACCAGCGCATCTGCTCCTCGGTCGCATCGGGGATGAACCGCCGTCGTGAAGACGCGCCGGAAGTCAGCGTCCTCCTTCGCCCAGCCGACCCGGATCATGCTCCGGTAGGTCTCCTCCTCCGCCCATTCGTCAGGTGACCAGGTGACGGGCTCGCCGCAGACGGTGCCGTACAGGATCAGGCGGCTGACACGCTCCGGGTGGGCGATCGCATACGCCATCGCGACCGCCGAGCCGCCGGACATGCCCAGCAGCGCGAAGCGCTCCAGGCCGGTCGCCGCAAGGATCGCATCGAGATCGCCGACGCCGTGCCTCGAGCGAGAAATCCTCGACGTCCCAGTCGGACATCCCGAAGCCGCGCTCGTCGTAGCGGACGACGGTTGCGATCGCGCCGAGGTCTTCGAGGAAGTGACGCCAGACCGGGCTCTGCCAGTCGTACTGGAGATGGCTGAGCCAGCACGACACGACGACGAGCGGCGGACCGCTGCCGTGGACCGCGTAGGCCAGGCGGACCCCGTCGCTCGCCCGGCAGAACCGGATCTCCTGGCTCGCCGGAGCGTCCATCGGGCGGATCGCTACTGGATCAGCGGGACGCACGGCCATGGCGCAATCATCGTACGCGGCGCCTCAAGTGCGCCGGGTCAGGCCTTCGGGTCGATTCCCTCGTTCCCCGGGGCGGCCTGGTCGGCCACGCTCTGGTGGGCCTTGTCGACCGCCGCGGCGAACTTGGCCTTCTCCCCGGCGATGATTCCGCCCGGAGCGGGCAGCGGCCCCGGCCCGGCGACGATCCTGCGGAGGAGCGTGATGCCGACCCCGCGACCGACGTAGCGGATGACCGTCGCGAGCGCGTCGCCGCCGGCGGCCCGGACGGTCCGCTCCGTGAAGCTGCCCTGCTGGTCGAGGTATCCGGCGAATGAGCGCTCGAGCGCGCCACGGACCCGGTCGCCGTCCGATCCGAGGGCGCGCACGGCTCGCTCGACCTCCTCGGGCAGCATCGACTCCGGCAGCGGCGGCCGGCTCGCCACGGACGATCCGGTTCAACCGGCCGAAGACCCGTCTCGGCCCGCCGAGCAGGAGGAACGCCGCGCCGCCGGCCAGGGCAGCCGACTGGGCGGGCGCCTTGCCGGATCTTGGCCGGGACGTCGAATGCGGTGCGGGTCGCCGGGCCCAGGTGCTCGTATTCGGCGGCGAAGGCCTCGCGCGCCGCTACGACTTCGGACCGAGCGGCGTCCGTTCGCGCAGCCACTCCATCGTCTCCTTCGCGCTATCGATGCTCTGCGTCGGGTAGAACTTGCGTCCCCACGCCTCGAAGTCGATCTGATTCCGGGACGCCTCGAGCGCGCACAGCCCGATCCACGTCCCGAGCGTCGCCGCGATCCCGAGGGCGACCGCCACCTGCCAGCTGAACGTGATCGAGCTGAACGCCCCGAGCGCCGCGCCGATGATCGCCCCCGCGAGCAGCGACCCGATGGCGCTGGCGATGACCCCGCCGGCCGATCGGCCGCGGGTCTCGGTCAGGCCGAGGAGCCCCACGATCGCCCCGAGCACGGCCCCGACGACCGTCCCGACCACCAGCGGCCGCGTCGCCGGATCGAGGTTCGGGGCGACCGCAACTCCGATCGTCTCCCACAGCCGGTTGAACAGCCAGAGGCCGGCCACGATCGCCACCACGACCCCGAGGACGGTCGCCACGAGCAGGCCGCGAACGAGGTTCCGCGCCGGCACGTCGAACGCGATCAGGACCGCGACGATCGCGACGGCGACGACGAGCTCCGTGAAGTGGAGGACGCCCCAGCCGATCGAGCCGAACAGCCACTCGCCGAGGAACAGGCTCGTCCCGACGTGACGAGGAGGACGGCGAAGATGACGGCCGCGACGGCCAGCCCCACGAGCGCCGGCGAACCGCTTGACCTCCTCGAGGATGTCCGCCAGCTCGGCCTTGGCCAGCTCGATGTGGGCCATCGCGAGCCGGTAGCGCGGCGTCCTTCGTGGCCCCGAGCTGCTCGCGGAAGCCGGGCCGCGGTCCGCGTCCCGTCGGCGGCGGTGGCGAGCCGCCGACGGCGCGACGGGCGGCGGGGGCGGCTCGTCGCCGCCGGCGGCATCCATGTCGGCGGGTCGCGGCCGGCTGAGCGGGAGCCGCCGGCTCTCGTCCGACGGCGTCAGCCGAGTCCGCGGCGGAGGCGGCACGCCGATCGGGCTCCGGGCTGGGCTCGGGCGGCTCGAGGCCGGATCCGGATCCGGACGGATCGGGCTTGGGCGGCTGGTCGTCCAGGGGTCGGGACTCCGGGCGGGTTCCGTCGGGACCGCCGATGATACCAGCGGCGTCAGGCCGGCGGCGGGAATGTCCTCCGGTCGAGCCGCTCGGCCGCGTCGAAGAAGCCGTAGGTCCGCCGCACGGCCGGATCGACCGGGCGGACGGGCCGGCCGCTGGCGATCCGCCACAGCTCGCGCTCGAGCTCCTCGATCCGCTCGACGAGCTCGGCCGGCCCGCGCGGCGTCGGGATGTCGGCGTAGGTCGGTCGACCGGCCGGGAAGCGGACCTCCGCCGTCGGGCAGCCGGGGCAGGAACGCGAACACGAGCCGCGCGTGGGCGAGGGCGAGCGAGCGAGAACGCGTCGGCCCGGCGTGAGACGGCTGCCGAGCTCGGCGAGACGCACCCGCTCGAGCTCGGCCTCGGCGCCGGGCGGCCGCCATCTCGGCAGGGGTTCCGGGCGGCCCGACGCGTGCCTCGGCGACCCGGAGGACGAGGTAGCGCAGCTCCTCGAGACCGGCCATGTCCGAGCGCAGCCAGCCCCGGACGCCGGCCTCGATCGCCTCGACGTGGGGCAGCGTCGAGCGGGCCAGGAAGTCGGCCCCGCCGGCCGGCAGCTCGCCCGCCCCGAGCACCGCAGTCGAGCACGACGCGCGTCGCTGCGGACCAGCTCGAGCAGCCGGTCGAACTCGGAGAACCCGCTGCCGTCGCTGCGCGCCATGACGACCCCATTGTGTCCGATCGTCGGCGGGCCCGCGAACGCGGTAGCGGATCCGCCGGTGTCGGCAGGAGCTGGGGCCCGCGGCACCGTCGGCGCACCTGCCCGCAAGTACCACGGGTACCACGTCGGTCAACGCCGCTCGCACGGTGCGCTACGCTCGGTCGATGGACCCCATCCGCGACTCACGCCGAGCGACGGCTCGTGGCCGCCGAGATCCTGTCGATCGGGACCGAGCTCACGAGCGGCGAGACCCGCGACACGAACGCCGGCGAGCTCGCTCGGTCGCTCGACCGCCGCCGGGGTCGAGGTCGTCCGCCTGACCGCGCTGCCCGACCGGCGCGAGGCGGTCGAGGAGGCCTTCCGATCGGCGCTCGGCCGGGTCGACCTCGTCGTCACGACCGGCGGGCTCGGCCCGACGCCGGACGACCTGACCCGTGAGTCGGTCGCCGCGGTCTGCGGCGAGACGCCGGCGGTCGACCCCGACCTCGAGGCCTGGCTGCGTGGGCTGTGGCAGCGTCGCGGTCTGCCGTTCCCGCCGATGAACCTCAAGCAGGCCTGGCTCGATCCCGTCGGCCCGCGCCCTGCGCCAACCCGAATGGGACGGCCCCGGGCTGGTGGGTCGACCGGCCCGACGGTCGCGTCGTCGTGATCCTGCCGGGCCCGCCGCGCGAGATGCGGCCGATGTGGCGCGACGAGGCCCTCCCGAGGCTGCGCGCCCGCGGCCTCGGCGGCGACCGGGCGGTCCGGACCCTGCGTCTGACCGGGATCGGCGAATCGCTCGTCGCCGACCGGCTCGGCGAGGCGATCCTTCGGGCGGAGAACCCCGAGGTCGCGACCTACGCCCGCGCCGACGCGGTCGACGTCCGGCTCGCCGCGGCGGCCCGGCCGGCCGGGAGCGGGCAGCCGGCCCGCTCGGCGGACGAGCTGCTCGACGAGATCGAGCCGGTCGATCCTCGCCGCGGTCGGCGAGCACGTCTGGGCACGCGGCGAGACCGACCTGGGGCGAGGCGATCGGAGCCGAGCTCGGCCGGCTCGGCTGGTCGCTCGCGACCCGCGAGCTCGGCACCGGCGGTGCGCTCGTCGACGCTCCTCGGCGGGCCGGCGTGGCTCGCCCGGGCCGAGGTCGTCCTCGCGCGCCCGCGCGACGCTGGTCCGAGCGATCCCGTCCGGCGACGCCGGCGAGATCCGGGCGGCCGCCGGGGCGGACGTCGGGCTCGCCGTCGCCGGCCGCTCGCGCGGCAGGACACGGCGGTCTCGGTCGGTCGTCGCGACCCCGCGCCGGACCGTCCGTCGGCGGAGCATGGTCTTCCTCGGCGGCGAGCTCGGCCGGTCACGGTCGGCGCTCGCCGGCGGCGGCGCTGCTCCTCGAGACGCTCCGCGGCGAGGGGTAGCCCGAGGCCGCCGGCCCCCCCACCGTCCTGCCCGATGGGCGACTAGCGGCGGGAGGTCCGCTCGAGGCCGTCGAGGTCGACGATCACGATCGCGTCGCGCTCGATCCGGATGAGGCCGTCGTCGACGAACTGGCCGAGGAGCTTGTTCACGCTCTGGCGGGTCGCCCCGATCATCGACGCGAGGTCGCCCTGGGTGTACGACCCGTCGAGCCGGATCGTCCCGTCGGGGCCGGTCGACGCCCGATCCGCGGGCGAGGCGCAGGAGGCGGGCCGCCATCCGGCCGGTCATGTCGAGGAAGTGGAGCTCCTCGACGTGATCGGTCAGGCGGCGCAGCTCGCCGGCGAGCGCCGCCAGGAGCGCGTCGCGCGTCGCCGGCTCGGTGTCGATGAGCTGGCGGAAGCGGTCGCGCGGCAGGACGAGCGTCTCGGTCGGCTCGAGCGCGACGGCGGTCGCCGAGCGCGGCGCACCGTCGAGCAGCGCCAGCTCGCCGAAGAACGCACCCGGCCGGACCGTCGCGAGGATCGCCTCGTCGCCCTCCTCGGACGGGAGGAGGATCTTCACCGCGCCGGACGTCACGATGAACAGCGAGTCGCCCGGGTCGCCCTGGTGGAAGAGGACCTCGTTGCGCCGGAACCGGCGGGTGCGCAGACCGGTCGCCAGTCGCTCGAGGGCGACGCGGTCGAGTCCGGCGAACAGCTGGACCCGTCCGAGCGCCTCGACCGCCGCCGCCCCATCCATGGCGGGATGGTACATGGGCGGCTGTCGGCGGACCGACAGGTTTCGCGTCGGTCAGCGGTTGCCGCGCGGCGGCCGGAACGGGATACTCGATGGGTGACCTGCCAGTCCCAGCCGCGCGGCCGTCGGCCTGCGCCCAACCATGCGCCTGACCGTCCTCGGCTGCGGCCCAGCGGCGCCGCAGCCGGACACGCCGGCATCCGGACTCCTCGTCGAGCCCGGGCCCACGGCCATCCTGCTCGATTGCGGCCAGGGCGTCGCCGGTCGGCTCGTCCGCCTGCTCGAGCCGGACCGGCTGACGGCCGTGATCATCGGCCACATGCACGCCGACCACTTCATCGACCTGTCCGCGCTGCGCTACCGGTTCCCCTGGGGCAGCCGCTCGCAGCCCGCCTCCCGGTCCTCCTGCCGCCGGGTGGGCTGGCCCGCTTCGCCGAGCTGGCCGCGGTCGTCAGCGAGCGCCCCGGCTTCTTCGACGACGCCTTCGAGGTCCGCGAGTACGACCCGGCAGCCGTCGACCGGATCGGCGAGCTCGACGTCGCGTACGTGCCGGGACTTCACTACGTGCCCGGCCTGGGGGATCGCCCTGAGTGCGCCGGACGGGACGCGGATCGTCTACGCGGGCGACACCGGACCGAACCCCGAGCTCGCCGGGCTCGCCTCGGGGGCCGACCTCATGGTCTGCGAAGCGACGCTCGGCTCGGTCGACGAGGACGACCCGGTCCGCCGCGGCCACCTGACCCTCGACGAGGCGATCGACACGGACGCGCCGCCCGGGCCGCGCGGCTGCTCATCACCCACTATCCGTCGGCACGGCGCGAGGCGATGGGCGCCCGCCTGGCGGGACTCGACGGGACGGTCGCCCTGGCCCGGCCCGGTCTCGACGATCGACGTCGGCCTCAACGACGGACGCGCCGACGTCGAGGCCGCCGGTGGCCCGACGTCGCTCGACCGACCCGATCCCGTTCGCGGCACGCCGGGCGGTCGGCGACCGCTAGGAGATCGACAGGACCGGCGCCTCCGAGCGGACCGCCGCGACGCTCATCCGAGCGGCGACCGTCTTGGCCAGGGTCGTCATCGCCGCCGCGGCCGGACCGGGCTCGCGCTGGGCGACGGCCGGGATCCCCGACGTCGGCGCCCTGGCGGACCGTGACGTCGAGCGGGATCGAGCCGAGGAACTCGATCCCGTGCTCGCGGGCGAAGCGCTCGCCGCCGCCGCGGCCGAAGATCTCGGTGACCTCGCCGCAGTGGGCGCAGACGAAGCCGGCCATGTTCTCGACGATCCCGGTCACCGGCACGTTCATCCGCCTGAGCATCGCGTGGGCCTTGGCGACGTCGAGGAGCGAGACCTCCTGGGGCGTGGTCACGAGGACGGCGCCGCTGATCGGGACGGCCTGGGCCAGCGTCAGCTGGGCGTCGGAGGTCCCCGGCGGCAGGTCGATCACGAGGTAGTCGAGCTCGCCCCACTCGACGTCGCGCAGGAACTGCTGGATCGCGCCGCCGACGAGCGGCCCGCGCCAGACGATCGGCTGGCCCTCGGGGACGAAGAACTGGATCGAGATCGTCTTGACCCCGTGGCGCTCGAGCGGGGTGATCTTGTTGTTCGGGCTGGCGACCGGCTGGCCCTCGAGGCCCATCATCAGCGGGATGTTCGGGCCGGTGATGTCGGCGTCGAGCAGGCCGACCGTCGCCCCGGCCTGGGCCAGCGCGACGGCCAGGTTGACGCTGACCGTGCTCTTGCCGACGCCGCCCTTGCCCGACACGACCGCGATGACGTTCTTGACGCCGGGCAGGAGCGCCTCGGCCTGGACCGGGCTGGCTCGCCGGACCATCGCCCCCCAGGTGATGTCGATCGACTCGGCCCCGATCGCGGCCAGCGCCTCGCGGGTGTTCCGCTCGATCTCGTCCTTGAGCGGGCAGGCCGGCGTCGTGAGCTCGATCGTGAGCGAGACCGCGGAGCCGTGGATCGCGAGGTCCTTGACCATCCCGAGGGTGACGATGTCCCGGCCCAGCTCGGGCTCCTGGACCGTCCGCAGGGCGTCGTTGATGGCGCCTTCGGTGAGAGTCGGCATGGAGATCGTGGTCCCTCGTGACGCGGCCGACGGCGTCCATTCGGGCGGTCGGCGCGTCGATATCCTAGCGCCGGTCCGGCAGACCCGCCGCCGACCGGCCGACTGTTCGCCGGTCGGCCCGGGGCGGGCCGATTCCCCGAGCGTCACGATTTCGACGAGATTCGCACGGGAATCGGCATTCGACCGCACGAAGTCCGCACGCCGACGGACACGTTGACACCCCTTCCAGCGTGACCTACCATCCGGCCACCTGCCGCACGTCGGGAGCGTGCCCGCGGGTGCGTCGGTTCGTCGTCGCCGGCCATCCCCGTCGCGTCGGGGTCGGAACCCTCCATTCCAGGAGCTCGCAGGCCCGTGCCCGCTGTCGATGTGCGTCTGGTCGATGTCGTCAAGCGCTTCGGTGAGGCGACCGCGGTCGACCACATCGACCTCGAGGTCGAGGACGGCGAGTTCTTCTCGCTCCTCGGTCCCTCCGGCTGCGGCAAGACGACGACGCTGCGGATGATCGGCGGCTTCGAGGAGCCGACCTCGGGGCTGATCGAGCTGCGCACCACCGATCCGTCGACCGGCCAGACGGCGCTCAAGGACGTCACCTGGCTGCCGCCCTACGAGCGCGACGTCAACACGGTCTTCCAGAACTACGCGCTGTTCCCCCACCTCACGATCGAGGACAACGTCGCCTTCGGCCTGCGCCGCAAGAAGGTCAAGGGCGACGAGATCAAGTCCCGCGTCACCGACATGCTCAAGCTCGTCGAGCTGCCCGGCTTCGAGCGACGCAAGCCGACCCAGATCTCCGGTGGTCAGGCCCAGCGCGTCGCGCTCGCCCGGGCGCTCATCAACCGGCCGTCCGTCCTCCTCCTCGACGAGCCGCTCGGCGCGCTCGACCTGAAGCTCCGCAAGCAGATGCAGGTCGAGCTCAAGCGGATCCAGCAGGAGGTCGGGATCACGTTCATCTACGTGACCCACGACCAGGAGGAGGCGATGACGATGTCCGATCGGATCGCCGTGATGAACCGCGGCCGCTACGAGCAGCTCGGCGACCCGGAGAGCCTGTACGAGCGGCCGACGACCCGCTTCGTCGCCGGCTTCCTCGGCGTCAGCAACCTGCTCCCCGGGTCGGTCGACGGCGGGGCCGACAGCTACACCGTGATCCAGCTGGCCGACGACAGCCGGGTCCGAGTACCCCGCACGGGCGCCCCGACGGGACGACCGTCGAGGCCGGCGTCCGACCCGAGAAGATCCGCCTGCGCGACGCCCACGAGGACGGCCAGCCGGGCCACAACACCCTGCTCGGGACGATCCGCGACGCGTCGTACCTCGGCGTCAGCACCTCGTACATCGTCGAGATCCGGGGCGGGGCGCGGTTGACCGTCTACGAGCAGAATGTCGAACGCGCCACGCGGTCCGAGCTGTGGGCCCCGGGCGAGGAGGTCCGCCTGACCTGGGCTCCCGAGCACACCTTCGTCCTGCGCACCGAACCAGCCGGGCCTTCCGACCCGACCCAGACCGAACCGCCGGCCGGTGAGCCGGCCGATATCGGGGCCTGGCCTGCCGAACGGTCGGCGGACGCCCCCGGAGGAGATCCATGACCGAGCGCGATTCGAGCCCCCTGACCGGCGCCATCAGCCGGCGCCGCCTGCTCCAGGGCGCGGCCCTGGTCGGGGATCGGGGCGTTCATCGCCGCCTGTCGACCGGCCGGGGGCGGCGTCGCCAGCCCGACGGCCGCCGCGTCGACCGCCCCGACCGAGGCCCCGTCGACCGGCGGCTCGGCCGCCGCCGCCCTCGACCGGCCAGCTCGGCGGCAAGCTCAACTTCGCCAACTGGACCGCCTACATCGACCTCACGGTCGACCCCGGCGCCGACGGCCAGGCGGGCACCGACGACGACGCGTACGTGCTGCCGTCGCCGACGCTCGACCAGTTCACCCAGGCGACCGGGATCGAGGTCAACTACAAGGAGGCGGTCAACGACAACGAGGAGTTCTTCGGGACCGACCTCCAGGGGCCGCTGAGCCAGAACCAGCCGACCGGCTGGGACCTCATCGTCATGACCGACTGGATGGCCGGCCCGGCTCATCCGGCTCGGCTGGGTCGAGACGATCGACACGACCGGGATGACGAACTTCCCGACGAACCTCGAGGACGTCTACCTGGACCGGACGTTCGACCCCGGGGCGAAGATGACCGCCCCGTGGCAGTCGGGGATGACCGGCATCGGCTACGACAGCGCCGTCGACCGGCGAGCTCGACAGCCTCGACGCGTTCTGGGACCCGAAGTACAAGGGCAAGGTCGACTACCTCTCCGAGATGCGCGACGCGATCGGCCTGTCGGCGATCCGGCTCGGCTTCGACCCGGCGACGATCACCGACGACGCAGTTCGACCAGGCGCTCGCCGAGATCAAGAAGGCGATCGACTCGAAGCTGGTCCGGACGATCAAGGGCAACGACTACCTGACCGACCTCGCCTCGGGCGACGTCGTCGTCTCGATGGCCTGGTCGGGCGACATCGTCCAGCTCGCCCTCGACAAGGCCGACCCTCAAGTTCGCGGTCGCCAAGGAAGGCGGCATGCTCTGGACCGACAACATGATGATCCCGAAGGGCGCGCCGAACAAGAAGCAGGCCGAGGCGTTCATCGACTTCTACTACGACCCGGGGATCGCCGCCCAGGTCGAGGACTTCGTGAACTACGTCTGTCCGGTCAAGGGCGCCAAGGAGGCGCTCCTCGCGATCAACCCCGACAACGCCAACAACCCGCTGATCTTCCCGCCGCCGACGTCCTCGCCCGGGTCAAGGTGTTCCGGGGCCTCGACGAGGCGACCGAGAAGAAGTACCTCAACGCCTGGAACACCGTCATCGGCCTGTAGCGGGACCGACCGAGGAGGAGCGGCGCGGCGATGGGCGAGTTTGCGTTCCGCCATCGTCACTGGGCGCCCTACCTGCTGCTGGCCCCGGGCTTCCTGTGGCTGGCCATCTTCTACGTCTTCCCGGCGTTCCAGATGTTCCTCGCCTCGATCTCGATCGGGACGATCGAGACGGGTTTCACCCTCACGCTCCAGGCCAACAACTACGTCGACGGCCTGACGCGCTACTCGGACCAGTTCATCCGCTCGCTCGCCTACGGGCTGGCCGCGACGATCATCGCCTTCCTCATCGCCTTCCCGCTGGCCTACGCGATCGCCTTCCGGGCGGGGCGCTACAAGAACCTGATGCTGTTCCTGGTCATCGCCCCGTTCTTCACGAGCTTCCTCCTCCGGACGCTGTCCTGGAAGATCATCCTGTCCGACAACGGGATCATCCTCGGCCCGCTCAAGGACATCGGCATCGTCCCCGAGGACTTCCGGCTGCTGGCCACCCCGGTGGCGGTCGTGGCCGGGATCACCTACAACTTCCTCCCGTTCATGACGCCTGCCCCTGTACGTCGCGCTCGAGAAGATCGACCGGCGGCTGGTCGAGGCGGCCGAGGACCTGTACGCCGGTCCGTGGCGGCCCGGCGGGACGATCGTCGGGGATCCTGGTCGGGGCCGGCCTGGTCGGCGTCCTGACCTGGATCTTCGAGTGGTCGGTCCCGGCCGGCGTCGTCTTCGGCGGGGTCCTCGGCGGGCTGATCGGGACGCTGTTCGTGTCGCAGTCGTTCCTGCGGGTGATCCTGCCCCTGTCGCTGCCCGGGGTGTTCGCCGGGTCGCTCCTGACGTTCATCCCGGCGGTCGGCGACTACGTCAACGCCGAGCTGCTCGGCACGCCGACGGCGCAGATGATCGGCAACGTGATCCAGTCGCGCTTCCTGAAGGTCAACGACATCCCGACCGCGTCGGCCCTGTCGTTCACCCTCATGGCGATGATCCTCGATCGCGGTCTTCGTCTACGCCCGGGTCCTCGGCACCGAGGACCTGACCGGCGGGGCCGTCTGATGGGCGCCGCGGTCCCGGCGGTCCAGGCGGCCGGCCGGCCGCTCAGCCAGCGGATCGCCCGGGTGTTCGATCGCTGGCTGCTGCCGATCTACGCCGTGATGGCCGTCCTCTACCTGATGCTGCCGGTCATCGTCATGATCGTCTTCAGCTTCAACGACCCGGCCGGCAAGTTCAACTTCGTCTGGCGCGAGTTCTCGCTGGCCGCCTGGCAGAACCCGCTCGGCCCGCCCGGGCTCGCCCCGGCGCGTCCTCAACAGCCTCATCGTCGCATTCCTGGCGACGATCATCGCGACGATCCTCGGGACGCTCATCGCGCTCGCCCTCGTCCGCCACCGGTTCCGCGGCCGGGGCGCCACGAACCTGCTCATCTTCCTGCCGATGGCGACGCCCGAGATCGTCCTCGGCTCGTCGCTCCTGACCCTGTTCATCGCGACGAACCAGTACGCGTTCGTCCCGGAGGGGACGTTCTACCCGCTCGGGCTCCACACCGTCCTGATCGCCCACATCATGTTCAACATCAGCTTCGTCGTCGTCACCGTGAAGGCCCGCGTCGAGGGCTTCCCGCGCAACCTCGAGGAGGCCGGCCTCGACCTCTACGCCAACGAGTGGACCGTCTTCTGGAAGGTGACCTTCCCGCTCATCCTGCCGGGCATCCTGGCCGCCGCCCTGCTCGCGTTCAGCCTGTCGATCGACGACTTCGTGGTCACCAACTTCACCGCCGGCCAGGCGACCACCTTCCCCCTCTGGATCTACGGCGCCCAGAAGACCGGCGTGCCGGTCCAGGTCAACGTCATCGGGTCGATCATCTTCCTGAGCGCGGTCGGCCTGGTCGTCATCTCGGTCCTCCTCCAGCGCCGATCCTCGGCCGGTCGCTGACCGACGACCCGACCGAGTCAGAACCGTCCCAAGGAGTCCGCCAGGATGATCGACGCGCGCCCGACCCCGACCGATGCCGGCCCGACCGATGCCCGCCGCGAGCCAGCTGCCCGACCGATCGGTCGTGCCGGCGGTCTGGAGCCGGATCACGAACCTGACCGTCGAGCGCGGCGAGGGATCGTGGCTGATCACCACCGACGGCGAGCGCTACCTCGACTACTCGTCGGGGATCGGGGTGACGAACACGGGCCACGCCCATCCGCGCGTCGCCGCGGCCGTCGCGGCCCAGGCCCAGAAGCTGCTCCACGGCCAGCAGAACATCGTCTACCACGAGCCCGGGCCTGCGCCTCTACGAGCGACTCCAGCACGTCCTGCCGGGCGACGGCTGGGGCGCCTTCCTGTCGAACAGCGGCGCCGAGGCGGTCGAGGCCTCGGTCAAGCTGGCCCGGGTCGCGACCGGCCGGCCGGTCGATCATCGCGTTCCGCGGCGGCTACCACGGCCGGACCGCCCAGACGATGGCCCTGACGACCGCCAAGGACGTCTACCGGGCGGCCTTCGAGCCGCTGCCCGGGTCCGTCTACCACACCGCCTACCCGTACTGCTATCGGGCGGCCGGGCGGCGCCCATCCGCTCGACGCCTGCACCTGCGACTGGGAGGCCCAGCTCGACCTGACGTTCCACCAGTTCATCTACCCGGACCAGGTGGCGGCGATCATCATCGAGCCGGTCCTCGGCGAGGGCGGCTACATCGTCCCGCCGCCCGGGCTTCCTGCCGCGCCTCCGCGAGATCACCCGCCAGCACGGGATCCTGCTCGTCGCCGACGAGGTCCAGACCGGCTTCGGCCGGACCGGCCGGATGTTCGCGGTCGAGCACTGGGGCGTCGAGCCGGACATCGTGACGATCGCCAAGGGCATCGCCTCGGGCCTGCCGCTGTCGGGGATCATCGCCCGGCGCGAGCTCATCGACCGCTGGGCGCCGGGGACCCACGGCGGGACCTACGGCGGCAACGTCGTCAGCTGCGCCGCGGCGAACGCGACCCTCGACGTCATCCGCGACGAGGGCCTCGTGGCGAACGCCGCCGACCGCGGCGCGCAGTTCCTGACCGGGCTGCGCCGCCTCGCGACGAGGTACCGCTCGATCGGCGACGTCCGCGGCCTCGGGCTGATGCTCGCCCTCGAGTTCGTCAAGCCCGGCGAGGGCGACGGCCGGGTGCCCGACCCCGAGCTGACGAAGCGGGTCCTGGCCGAGGCGCTCGAGCGCCGGCTCATCGTGCTCTCGGCCGGGACCTACGCCAACGTCGTCCGGATCATCCCGCCGCTCGTGACGACCGCGACGAGGTCGAGCTGGCCCTCGGCATCCTCGACGAGAGCCTGGCCGCCGCCGGCGCCTGACCGGGACGGCCGGGTCGGCGCGCCGGGCGACCGATGACCGACCGCGAGTCCTCGACCGGGCCGTCCAGCGGCTCGACATCCTGGCCCGCCAGCTCGAGCGGGTCGGGCTGGCCGGCGTGGTCGTCCTGACCGAGGCCGATCGCCGAGGTCGCGAGGCCCTGCGCCGATCGGCCGAGTGCGCGACGGCCGGCCGGCCTCGACGGCTCCTCGCCGACGCCCGGCGGCGGTTCCGAGACTGGGTCCAGGCGCCTTCAACCGGATCCGCTCGGATCTCGAGGTGATCCAGGTCGCCCGCGGCGCGACGCTGGGCTCCGTCGCCGACCGGATCGACGTGTTCATGGCGGTCGACGACGCGGTCCTCGGCACGGTCGCCCGCGAGCCTGATCGCCGACGAGGACCGCCGAGAGCTGCTCGAGCCCTTCGAGCGGATGATGGGCTCGCACCGGCCGCGCCGGCAGCGACGAGCCCTGACGCTCGGGCTCAGCCGCTCGGAGCGCGGGCCAGGACCTCGTCGTGGAGCAGGCCGTTCGAGGCGAGCACGGTGCCCGAGTCGATCAGCCGCCGGCCCGTCGAAGTCGGTCACCCGGCCGCCGGCCTCCTCGACGAGGACGAGCGGCGCGGCCAGGTCCCAGCGTCGACAGGTCGACCTCGACCATCGCCTCGGCGGCGCCCTCGGCCAGCAGCGTGTAGCCCCAGAAGTCGCCGAACCCGCGCTCGCGCCAGACCGTCGCCGAGCAGGGCGTGGAAGCCGGGGGCCCGACCGGACGTCTCGATGTCGTGGCCCGAGCCGTACAGGACCTGGGCGTCGGCCAGGCCGGCGACCCGGGAGACGCGGATCGCCCGGGGCCCGTCCATCCCGGCCGCGCCGACGGCCCACGCTCCCCCGCCCCGCCGGGCGTACCAGCGCTCGCGCAGCGCCGGCGCGGACACGACCCCGACCTGGAGCTCGCCGTCGATCTCGAGGGCGAGCAGGGTCCCGAACAGCGGCACGCCGCGGATGAAGTTGTGGGTGCCGTCGATCGGGTCGATGTACCAGCGCAGCCGGGCGTCGCCCGCCTCGCTCCCGTACTCCTCGCCGACGAGCCCGTGATCGGGGAACGCCGCCGCGATCCGCTCGCGGATCGAGCCGCTCGATCGCCTGGTCGGCGGCGGTCACGAAGGTCCGGTCGGGCTTGGTCATGACCTCGATGTCGCGCCGGAAGTGGCGCAGCGCGATCTCGTCCGCCGCGTCGCAGGCCGCCTGGGCGAAGGCCAGCCAGTAGTCGAGCTCGTCGGCCGAGGCGCGCGCCCAGCTCGCGCTCCAGGCCGGCCCGAAGGCCGCCTCGACCGGCGCCCCGGCTCCCACGCCGGGAGCTCGTTCGATCCGTTCCCGTCGCCCGGCGAGCCGGAGCGGCCGGCGCCTCCGTCGTTCACGAGCGGATCCTCTCGCCCCGCGGGTCGTAGAGCGGCTCGGCCGCGACCTCGAAGCCGACCCACTGCCCGAAGACCTCGACCTCGCCGCGCGTCCCGACCTCGGCCCGGTCCGGCGGCAGGTAGGCGTAGGCGATCGAGCGCTCGACGGCGAAGCCGTAGCCGCCGCTGGTGACCCGGCCGACGATCGCGCCGTCGATCCGGACCGGCTCGTTGCCGAGGGCGATCGAGCGCGGGTCGTCGAGGACGAGGCAGCGCAGCCGTCGGCGTCGGACCCGCGGCCCGGGCCGCCTCGAGCGCCTCGCGGCCGATGAAGTCGACCTCCTTGTCGAGCCGGACGGCGAAGCCGAGCCCGGCCTCGTACGGCGTCTCGTCGGGGGTGATGTCGCTCGACCAGACCCGGTAGCCCTTCTCGAGGCGGAGCGCGTCGATCGCCCGGTAGCCGGCGGCCACGAGGCCGTGCTCGCGCCCGGCGGCCCACAGCGTGTCCCACAGGGCCAGGCCGTACTCGGTCGGCGGGTAGAGCTCCCAGCCGAGCTCGCCGACGTAGGTCACCCGGAGCGCCAGGAGCGGGACGCTCCCGACCGTGATCCGGCGCGCGGTCAGGTACGGGAAGGCGTCGTCGGAGACGTCGTCGCGGGTGCACGCGGCCAGGATGTCGCGGGCGCGCGGGCCCCACAGGCCGAGGCAGGCCAGCCCGCTCGTCCGGTCCTCGACCAGGACCGGCCCGACCTCGGACCGGAGGTCGTCGAGGTTCTTCCGGATCCAGCCCAGGTCGTGGTTGCCGAACGCCGTCCCGGTCACGATGAGGTAGCGCTCGGCGGCCAGGCGGGTGACCGTGAAGTCGCACTCGATCCGGCCGCGCCGGTTGAGCATCTGGGTGTAGACGATCGAGCCGACCGGACGGTCGATGTCGTTCGCGCAGAGGCGCTGGAGGAACGCCGGTCGCCCCGGGTCCCGGCGACCTCGATCTTGCTGAAGCTCGACTCGTCGAAGAGCCCGGCCGCGGTCCGCGTCGCCAGCGGCCTCCGCGCCGATCGCCGGCGACCAGTGGCGACCGGCCCAGCCGCGCGGTCGGAGGCCCTCGTCGCCGCCGGCCGCGTTGGACTCGAACCAGTTCGGGCGCTCCCAGCCGGACTTCTCGCCGAACGCCGCTCCGAGCTCGACGAGGCGCGGATAGGTCGGGGCCAGGCGGAGCGGCCGGCCGGCCTGGCGCTCCTCGTTCGGGTAGTGGATGTCGTAGTAGGTCGCGTAGACCTCGACGGTCCGGGCCAGGGTGTAGGCCTGGCTGCGGTACTGGGCGCCGAAGCGGCGGATGTCCATCTTCCACAGGTCGAGCTCGGGCTCGCCGTCGACGATCCAGGTCGCGACCTGGCGCCCGATCCCGCCGGCGCCGGCGATCCCGTGGGCGCAGAACCCGGCCGCGACGAAGAACCCGCGGACGTCGCTCTCGCCGAGGATGAACTCGTTGTCGGGGGTGAACCCCTCGGGCCCGTTGATCATCCGGTTGATCCCGGCGTCACCGATCGCCGGGACCCTGCGGACGGCGCCGTCCATGATCTCCTCGAAGCGCGGCCAGTCGGGCGCCAGGAGCCGGCCGTTGAAGTCGGGCGGGATCCCGTCGAGCGACCAGGGGGCCGGGTGGCGCTCGTAGCCGCCCATGCACAGCCCGCCGACCTCCTCGCGGAAGTAGACCAGGTTGTCGGGGTCGCGCATCGTCGGCAGCGTCGGCGTCACGCCCGTCGATCCGCTCGGTGAACAGGTACTCGTGGGCCATCGGGATGATCGGGACGTCGACCCCGGCGAGCCGGCCGATCTCCGGGGCGAACATCCCGCCCGCGTTGACGACGACCTCGGCGCGGATCGTCCGCTCCTCGCCGTCCCTGACGACCCGGACCCCGGTGACCCGGCCGTCGGCCACGTCGATCGCGATCACCCGGCGTCCCGGTCTCGATCCGGACCCCGCGCCGGCGGGCGCCGGCGGCGAGCGCCTGGGCGAGGCCCGACGGGTCGAGCCAGCCGTCGGTCGGCAGGTGGACCGCGCCGAGCACGCCGTCGAGCGACATCAGCGGGAAGAGCGCGCCGGCCTCCGCTCGGGCCGATGAGCTCGAGCGGCAGCCCGAACGTCTTCGCCCAGCCGGCCTGGCGGGTGAGCTCCTCGAGCCGCTCCGGCGTCGAGGCCAGGCGGAGCGAGCCGACCTCGTGCCAGGACGGGTCGACGCCGGTCTCGGCCGCGAGTCGCCGGTAGAGCTCGACCCCGTACATCATCATCCTCGTCAGGGTCACGCTCGACCGGAGCTGGCCGACGAGGCCGGCCGAGTGGAAGGTCGAGCCCGAGGTGAGCTCGGCGCGATCGACGAGGACGACGTCCGTCCAGCCGAGCTCGGCCAGGTGGTAGGCGACGCTCGTCCCGCCGACGCCGCCGCCGATGACGACCGCCCGAGCCTGGTCCATCCCGTCGCGAACTCCGCTCGCCGCCCCGGCGGGGCGTCCCGGCCGGTAGCGTACCGGCTCGGGTGACCCCGCGGCCGCGTCGCGCGCGTGGGGACGCGCCCCTAGTGGCAGGTCGCCGATCCCGGTGTCGCTGAACGCCCGCCTGGCCGTGCTCAGGAACTGCCAGTCGGTAGCCGCCCGGCGCCAGGTCGAGGACGAGGACGCCGTTCGAGCGGGCGTCGCGGACCTCGGAGTTCGGCCACCGGTGGCGCTTGAACAGCGCGCGCGCGGCCCCGCCGGTCCCGACGACGAACTCGCGGATCCCGCGGTGCGGGTCGAGCCGACCGTCGGGGTCTGCGGCGCGAACCGCTCGTAGTCGTGGTCGTGGCCGTTGAGGACGAGCTCGGCCCCGGCGTCGTAGAGCACGTTCCAGAACGGGTCGACCGACCGGACGTCGCTGCCGTGCGCGCCCGAGCTGAACCGCGGGTGATGCCAGATCGCGACGGTGCAGGCGGTCGGGATGGGCCGCCAGGTCGGCCCGCAGCCAGGACGAGCTGGCGCGAGCCCTCGCCGCAGTCGACCGCCCTCGAGGCAGTTCGAGTTGAGGACGACGACGTGCCACGTCCCGGCCTCATACGAGTACCAGCCGTCGAGGGGCGTGCCCGCGGCCGCCCCGAAGTAGGCGAAGTACGGGGCGCCGTCGTTCGTGCGGATGTCGTGGTTGCCGATCGCCGGGCGGGTCCGGTCCTTGAACTGGCCCCAGCTCGGGTCGTAGCACCTCCGGAACTCGGCCCGGGTCGCCCCGGTCTGTAGGCGTTGTCGCCGGCCGTGAACACGATCCCCGGGATCGACAGCGACGAGCGCGGCGGTCCGGTCGTCCTGGACCGATCGGCAGTCGGCGATGTCGCCGGCGCCGATCAGCCGCGCCGTCGGGCCGGAGGTGGTCGGTGACCGCTCGCGCCCGCGGCCGGACCCGGGGTCGCGAGGGTCGCTGCTGAAGGCGCCGACCCGCCGCTGTCGGCACGTCGCTCGAGGCGCTGGCCGAGCAGGAAGCCGCCCGCCGAGCAGCCCGGCCGCGCTGGCGACGATGAGCAGGACGCCGAGGGCGCCGAGACCGCGCCGGACGAGCCCTGGTGACGATGACATCGAGACGGATCTCCCGCGTTCCGGGCCGGCCGCACACGACGCGAGGTCGGGCGGCGGACGGACATCGTACCCCCGATGGCGACGCTCCCCATCAACAAGCGTTCGTCGGGCGGTGAACGGCCGGTCAACGGCCGACGGGTCTAGTCCCCGGCGGCCTCCCGGAGGGCCCGCTCGAAGGCGGGCGTGGAGGCGCCGCCCAGCAGCCGCTCGAAGTGCTCGCCGGCGTAGGCCACGAAGTCGACGTCGAGGGTGCTGATCCCCTGCTGGAGGACACCCCACATCGCCTCGCGGAAGTCCGACACGACGCGCATGAGGAGGATCCGGGCGAGCCGGTCGGGGCGGGCGGGCCCGCCGTCGTAGGCCTCGAGCAGCTCGCGGTCCTCGTCGGGGCTCGAGCTCGTGGTTGATGCTGAAGTTGCCGAGGTCGAAGAACGGGTCGCCCATCCCGGCGTACTCCCAGTCGACGATCCGGATCCGCGACCCGTCGTCGATGAAGTTCGCGTTGAGCAGGTCGTTGTGGCACGGGCGGAGCTCGATCGGGTCGGCCAGCATGGCCAGCTCGATCCGCCGGCCGATCGCCCGGCTGAGGTCGTACTCGAGCGGGATCGGGCACGCCCCGTGCGACCGCCAGCGCGCGGTACGCCTCGACGATCCGGAGCGGGATGAACAGGCCCGGGATGGCCGGGCCCTCGTGGACGCGCCGGATCGAGTCGGCGACGCGGCGGATCGTCTCGGGCCGGTGGACGGCCTCGTCCGAGACCGGCGACACCCTCGATGAACCGGGTGACGAGGTAGCCCTCGGGCCGGATGAACGCGGTCACCTCCGGGCCGACCCCGACCCCGGCCGCGGCGACCGTCGCCGCCAGCTCGACCTCGCGGCTGATCCCGAGCAGGTGGGTGTCGTTGCCGGCCAGCCGGAGGACCCAGCGGTCGGTCGTGCCGTCGGCGCGCGACGAGGAAGTTCCGGTTGGTGATCCCGCCGCGACGCGGGGTCAGGCTCAGCTCGAGGCCGGCCAGGTCGGGGACCCGGCCGAGCGCCGCGACGAGCTCGTCATGGAGCTCGCCGTGGCCCGGACCGGTCCCGTCGGGCTCGCCGCTCATCGCCGGTCTCGCCGTCCGGCGCCCGGACACGCCGACGGCGCGGCGATCGCTCACCGCGCCGTCTCGCATGCCGCGTCCGGGCTAGCCGATCACCGCCTCGCCGGTCGGTGTCCGCCCCCTCGACGTCGGGTGCCTGGCGACGCACCGCCGCGAAGTAGTAGATCGCACCGAAGATGACGATCAGCCCGATCAGCGTCTCGAAGAGTCGGCCAGGCCGGCAGCCCGCGATCTCCTGGCCGAACGGCTTGATGAAGGTGTTGATGAACGGGTTCCAGTATAGCCGCGCCCGTCGCCGCCGAAGTCGCCGAACAGGGCCGGGTCGTTCCAGAGGGCGATGTTGATGATCATCAGCGCCGCCCCAGATCAGGGCGACGATGTTGATCGAGCTTGCCCCAGCGGCCGAGGCTGAACCAGGCCGCGCGTGCGGCCAGCCCTTCGTCCGGGCGCGCATGACGCCCGCGTTGCACAGGAAGTAGCTGACGTAGATCAGGCCGGTCGCGGCGATCGACAGGGAGATCGCCGCGAGCGGCCCGACGACGAGGATCGGCAGGGCCGCGATGACCCCGACCGTGACCGTCGCGTTGGCGGGGGTCTGGAACGCGGGCTGACGTGGCCCAGCCAGCCGCCGAGCCGGCAGGTGGCGGTCGCGGGCCATCGAGAACATCAGCCGACTCGCGGCGCCCTGGATCGCCATCGTGCAGACGAACACCGAGGCGAGGATCACGACCAGGTAGAGCTCGCCGAAGCTGATCCCGAACGATGATCTCCTGCGTGAAGGCCTTCGCTGATGATGGTCCCGATCGGATAGCCGCCGGCCTGCGCCCTCGGCCATCGTCGCGTTGATGTCCGGCGAGGCGAGGATCACCGCGGGGATGAAGATCAGCGCCGACGAGGAACGACACGAGGATCGACGACAGGACGCCGCGGGGTGCCTGCCGACCGGCGTCGAGGGTCTCCTCGCCGTACGTCCCGGCCGTGTCGAAGCCGTAGACGATGAACACGGCCATGAACATCCCGAGCAGGAACGTGGCCGGGATGTTGCCGTTCTGGGCGGCCTCGGCGCCGTTCGAACGTCGGTCAGCACCGACGGCGGCTGGACGTTGGCGAAGATCAACAGGACCACGCCGAACACGAGCATCCCGAGGATCTCGGTCGCCACGCCGATGTTGTTGAGGATCGACATCAGCCGGACGCCGTAGGCGTTGATGATCGTCGTGATGACCAAGGCGCCGATGGCGACGAACGATGAACATCGATGGTGAAGCCGCCGGGTCCGGCGAGTCGAGGAATGCGACCGTCGCCGCGTCGGGCGCCACGCCGGCCGCCGCCGCGAGACTGCTCGACCACGAACGACGACGATGACCGCGACCGCGCTGACCGTCACGACCTGCGCCCAGAAGTAGAACCAGCCCGTGAACCAGCCCAGGCCCCGGTTCGACAGTCGCTTCGACCACTGGTAGACCGAGCCGGCGACCGGGTAGTGGCTGGCCAGCTCGGCGAAGACGAGCGCGACGAGGAGCTGGCCGCCACAGATGACGAACCACGTCCAGAACATCGCCGGACCACCGAGCGCGATCCCGACGCCGAAGTTCCCGAACGAGCCGGTCGAGACGCTGATGAACGCGAAGGCGATCGCGAAGTTCGACAGGAAGCCGAGCGTTCGCCTCAGCTCCGGCTTGATGCCCAGCGACTGCAGGTGCGCGTCGTCTCGCGCCGCCTGGTCCGAGGCATTGACAGGACCCGCCACGACGACCCTCCTCCACCACCGCGCCGCGACTGGGGGACGCCGCGGGCGAGACTGACCTCTGAGAAGAAGACGCGAGGGCACACCCGTCGCTCGATCCGACTCCCTCACCGGTCGAGCTCGGGCCGGAGGATAGCACCGCCGGATCGCGCCCGTCAACGACGAATCTCGCGCTCCGACGTGAAGCGGCGTCCTCGAACGCGACTCGCCGCGCCGGGCCGCTAGCGTCTCGGTCGCGCGGATCCGCCTCGCGGTATCGTTCCGGCGCGGACGCCCGGAGCCGGTCCCCAGGCCGCCGTCCGCCGGAGGAGGATCAGATGGCGATCCCGAACGAGCTACCGGCCGCCGAGCTCGACCGGCGCGACGCGCTCGCGGGCCGTCTGGGCGACGCGACGATCGCCGCCTTCGACCTGTTCACGATCTACGTCGGCGATCGTCTCGGGCTGTATCGCGAGCTCGCCGAGCACGGTCCGCTGAGCGCCCCCGAGCTCGCCGCGGCGGTCCGGCACGGACCCGCGCCAGGTCCGCGAGTGGCTCGAGCAGCAGGCGATCAGCGGGATCCTCGACGTCGCCAGCGACGGCGCCCCGGAGGAGCGCCGGTTCGGCCTCCCGGCGGGTCACGCCGAGGTCCTGCTGGATCGGAGCAGCCTGGCCTATCTCGCCCCGCTCAGCCGGATGGTCGTCTCCGTCGGGCGGACGCTCGACCCGCTGCTCGAGTCGTTCCGGTCCGGGTACGGGGTCCCCTGGTAGGTCTACGGCGAGGACGCGCGCGAGGGCCAGGCGGACCTCAACCGGCCGGTCTGCGACCAGCTGCTCGGATCGGTCTGGCTGCCGGCGATCGACGACCTCGACGCCCGGCTGCGCGCCGACCCACCGGCCCGCGTCGCCGACATCGCCTGCGGTGGCGGGTGGTCCACGATGGCGATCGCCCGGGCCTACCCGGGCATCCGGGTCGACGGCTTCGACATCGACGCTGGCCTCGATCGAGCTGGCCCGCGAGAACCTGGCCCGGTTCGGGTCCGACGTCGCCGACCGTGTCCGGTTCCACCTCGCCGATGCCGCCGACCCGCTCCTCGCCGGCGACTACGACGCGGCCATCATCCTCGAGGCCCTCCACGACATGGCCCACCCGGTCGAGGCGCTCCGGACGGTCCGCGACATGCTGGCCGCCGATGGCCACGTCATCGTCATCGACGAGCGGGCGGCCGAGACGTTCGGGGCCGATCGGCGATCCGCCTCGAACGGACCTTCTACGGCTGGAGCGTCCTGTGCTGCCTGCCGGCCGGGCTGTCCGAAGCCCGACTCGACCGGGACCGGGACCGTCATGCGCCCGTCGACGGTCGAGCGCTACGCCCGGGAGGCGGGGTTCGATCGGTTCGAGATCCTGCCGATCGAACACGAGGGCTTCCGGCTCTACCGTCTCCGCCCGTGAGCGACCGTGCCGGGCCAGCTTCGCCGGGCCGTGCGGCGACGGGTCAGCCGCCGACGACGGCCCGCGAGCGCCTCGGGCAGCGGGCGGTGCTCCTCGATCGGGTGGATGTAGCGCTCGATCATCGCCGCCGAGCCGGTCACCTGGAGCTCGGCGAACAGGAACCCGATCTTGCGCCGCTGGGCCGCCAGGATCTCGTCCCTGGTCGGGAGGTCCCACAGCTCGCGCTTGAACGGCCCGATCGACTTCTTCCGGCTCGAGTAGACGAACTGCTCGTCGGTCTGGTCGGACTTGCGCTCGTCGAGGGCGTTGTCGAAGCACCAGGCGTGGATCGCCCGGTGGAGCTCGGCCGGGAACGCGGGATGCTCGTAGAGGAGGTTCTGGAAGCCGGTCGCGAGGTGGATCTCGGCCGCCTCGACCGCCGGGAAGTGGTGGAAGAGCTCGTCCGGCAGCGTGCTCGCGCCGTGCTGGACGCAGCCGGCCAGGCCGTAGCTCCGGGCGACCTCGCCGAGTCGACGGATGACGTCGAAGTCGAGCTTGACCGCCGCGATCGAGCCGTCGGGCAGCGGTACGCCGCCGTGGCTCGTGCCGGTCTGGATGCTGACCTTGCTGATCCCGATCGCACCGGGCCGGCGCCCCTCGAGCTCGCGCCGATAGCCGTCGAGGTACGCCCGCAACTCGGGCTCGGTCGAGTTCTGCTTGCCGACCTCGCCGATCTCGCCGCCGACGCTGACCGTGATCGCCGACGGCTCGAGCTCCCGGATGAGCGCCGTGAGCTCGGCGGCGCGGTGGTAGTTCTCGCGCTGCTCGAGGTCGACGTTCGGCTGGGACAGGTCGACGAGGGTCGAGCTGTCGATGTCGATGTTGCGGTAGCCCACGTCGATGCGCCTGGCGGCAGGCCCCCCGGATCTCCTCGGTCATCTTCTCCGGGTCGGCCTTGTACTTCGCGGCGTTGAACTGGTAGTGGTCGCCCTGGACGAAGACCGGCGCGCTCCAGCCGGCCGCGATCGCCCCGGCGAGGACGCTGGCGATGTAGCTCGACGGGGCGCTGCCAGGTGTACGTCTGCTCGCTCCGGGCGAGCTCGAAGATCACCGCGCCGACGTCGGCAGCCGCCGCCGTCTCGAACACGGTCCGGGCCATGTCGAACGTCTGGGCCCGGAGGTTGATCGCCGGGACGGTGAACCCGTGGACCTCGCCGCGAGCGCGGGCCATGTACAGGTCGTGGATGCTGGCCGAGCGGGCGTCGAGCTGCTGGCTCGCCTCCCAGATCAGCCAGCGGGCGACGTCGACCGTCGCGGTCGTCGTCCGAGAACGCCGATGTCCAGGCCAGGTCGCGGATCGTCCGATCCCGGAACGCGGCGACGTCATCGATGGCCAGACGCTCGCCGTCGAGACGGGCGACGCCGGCGAGCAGGTCGAGGAGCTGGGTGACGGACGCGGCGACGGTCGGCATCGGAGGACTCCGGAGCGGGCGGCGGTGGACGCTGCACCGATGGTACCGCGCCGCGTCGGGCGCCGGGCTCAGAACGCCGGCTTCACGACCATCAGCGCCACGATCAGGATGATCAGGAGACCCGTGGATCATCCCGCCGCGCCGGATCCGCCGACGGTGGCCATGAGCTCCGGCGACGGGCCGGTGGCGCCGGGCGGCGGCGGCGTCGACGTCAGCTCGACGAGCCGCATCGTGGCCGGACGCTGGACGAACCACGAGAACGACAGGGCGATGACGTACAGGACGATCGCCACGACGAAGCCACGGGCCTTGGTCACGTCGAGCCCGGCGGCCCACACGATGAGCAGCCCGGTCACCGGCATCGACAGGACCAGCGGCAGGACGACCCGCTCGCGACCCGAGGTTCGCCCGGGCCATGAAGTTGGCGTGCTGCGGCTCCTTGCCGGACTGCGCCCCGTAGACCGAGAACGCGAAGGTCGGCCCGAACGCGACGATCGCCGTCAGGACGTGGAGGAAGACGAGCCACGGGACGAGCGGGGCATCGCTGGTCTCTCCTCGGGTCGGGCCGGGCCGTCGCTGGGGGACGGCGTGACCGGCTCGCCGCAGCCCGAGGATACGGCATCGACCACCCGTCGATCAGTGCTCCGGCCCGCCCCCGCCGTGCTCATCGCCGAGGCGGGCCCGCTCGAGCGCGGTCCGGACCGCGGTGCGATCCGGCCGTGGCCGGTCCATCTCCGCTGCCAGCGCCGTCAGCGTCGCCGACCGTCGCTCGCACTCGCGCTCGAAGTCGCCGGTCCGCCGTCCGACCCGCCCGGCGAGCTCGCCGCGACCCCCCAGGCGAAGTGCTCGAACCGCGCGATCCGCTCGTCCCATGTCGCGAGGACCGCCGGCCGAAGCCGCTGCGGGTGACCGTGGACGTCGCGGGCCAGCGGGCGGAGGTAGTGGGCGGCGACGACCCGCCGGAGAGCCGGGACGGGGCCCGGGTGCGCTGGCCCTCGATCGGGCGGTCGGCCAGGACGAGGACGACGCCCAGGTTGGACAGCTCGTCGTCGGTCAGGCGACCGGTCGGCGCCGGAGCAGCGCGAGGAGGTCCTCGAGACGGGACGCCCGAGCGGTCGCGACCAGCCCGAAGCCGCGTCCGAGAGCGCGGACGACGAGCCTCGCTCGATCGCCGGTCGTGTCCGCGGGAGGGCCGCCGCCGAGCTCGCCAGCGACGATCACCGTGGAGGACGGCTCGTCCGGCTCGGCCGCCGCGGAGACATCCCGGTGCCAGCCCAGGCCCTCGGCCCCGGCGAGCCACGCGAACGTCTCGGCCTCCCCGGCAAGGACCCGGCGGGCCCTCGCGGA